>CAZDCK010000009.1:17716-72877 GCA_964503965.1 uncultured Enterobacteriaceae bacterium
AAGGTAGCGAAGAAGAAAGTCGCTAAAAAAGCCGCCAAGAAGGCCGCCAAGAAAAAGGTAGCGAAGAAGAAAGTCGCTAAAAAAGCCGCCAAGAAGAAGGTAGCAAAAAAGAAAGTCGCCAAAAAGGCCGCTAAGAAGAAGGTGGCGAAGAAGAAAGCCCCTAAAAAAGCAGTCAAGAAGAAAGTGGCGAAGAAGAAAGTCGCTAAAAAAGCGGTCAAGAAGAAAGTAGCGAAGAAGAAAGTCGCTAAGAAGGCCACTAAAAAGAAATAGTCCAGAGTAAGCCCGGGGTTTTCCCCGGGCTTTTTTGCTTTTTTCCAGGAATTATTCCGGGCGAGCAAGACTGATTTATCTGATAAATCCTTTCCGGACTGCTGGAAAGGATTTTTTTATGGTTGTTTAGAGATAGATGTCGAGAATCCTTTCCATAGATACTTCCACACAGGCCTGTTCCTGTGCCCTTGCCATCAATGAGGACGTTTACGAATCATTTGAGGTGATACCTCGCCAGCATGCGGGCATGCTCCTGGGTATGGTGGATGACCTCATGAGAGAGCATAACTTGCATTTTAAGGATCTGGATGCCATCGCCTATGGCAATGGCCCTGGATCTTTTACCGGATTACGTATTGCTGCAGGTGTCGTTCAAGGGATAGCATATGGCGCTGATTTGCCTGTTATTCCTGTTTCAACGCTGGCTTGTCAGGCTTTCCAACTCCTACATACAGAAGCTGATCTTGCATTCAGTTCCCTGGACGCAAGGATCGATGAGGTTTACTGGGGATTTTACCGCCTGGATGACGGTGGTATTTCATTGATAGGTGAAGAGGGACTGTGTAAACCGGAACTCTTGCCGGGTACATTCCCCGGTACTGCAGAAGAGGTTATCTGTGTGGGTAGCGGGTTGGTATACCTTGAACGGATGCCGGATATTTACAGACATCCACACCTTTTTCGCGATGATTCTATCTGTCCCAGGGCAAGTGCCATAGCGCAATTGGCCAAACCTTTATTGGTCAAAGGTCACGTCCAGGTAGCAGAAGCAGTTAATCCCGTTTATCTTCGTGATAAGGTTACCCATTCCTGATCAGGAGCCGGAATTTTGGAATTTGATATTGTTAGAGCTACTTTTCTTGCATTCATTCAGGGTCTGACAGAATTTCTGCCAATTTCAAGTTCTGCGCACCTGATTTTGCCTTCAGCCTTACTCGGATGGGATGATCAGGGGCTCAGTTTCGATGTGGCAGTCCACCTGGGAACCCTTTCAGCAGTTCTTATCTACTTCCGCCATGATGTCTGGAAGCTGATTCATGGTTGCTCAAGACATTTGCTATTCAAGGAAGGCTCCGATGAAGCGATGTTGGGTTGGAAACTGCTTTTAGCTACTTTCCCTGTGATTATTGCCGGTTATCTTGGTAAAGAGTTTATCGACACCAGCCTGCGCGCTACCGCCGTTATCGCTACGACCACGATTGTCTATGGTGTCTTGTTGCTTTGGTCTGACCGTCATTCCAGCGGTAAAAACACACTCGATACCATGACCTGGCGACAGGCATTGATTATCGGATTTGCACAAATGCTGGCATTGGTCCCAGGGACATCACGTTCCGGAATTACGATGACAGCAGCCCTTTTCTGCAATCTCGACAGGGAAAGCAGTTCCCGCTTTTCTTTCCTCCTTTCGATTCCAGTAATCGCAGGCGCATCACTTTTCCTGGTGCTTGATCTGATAAAGCAGGCTCAGGTCAATTGGGGGGAACTATTTTATGGAATGGTCCTTGCTGGCCTGGTTGCCTATGCCTGTGTGACTCTTTTCCTGAATACTATCAGCAGGCTTGGGTTTTTGCCTTTCGTAATCTATCGATTCTTTCTGGGGACACTATTGTTTCTTTTTTTTGTCTGATACACAGGAGTTGCAATGAAGCTCTATCATTTTCCCAGGGCCCCACATGCGCGAAAAGTGAATATTTTCCTTGCTGAAAAAGGGGTGGTAATTCCAAGAATAGAAATAAATCTGGCAAAAAAGGAAAATCTGGAACCGGAATATCTCGTACGCAATAGCAGGGGGCTTGTTCCATTGCTGGAAATGGATGACGGCACCTGTATTGATGAATCCCTGGCCATATGCAGGTACATAGAAACCCTTTTCCCGGCTCCAGCGTTATTTGGTACAAGCCCACGGGAAAAAGCCCTCATTGATTCGTGGGAACGGCGGATGGAATTTGATGGTTACCTGCCTGGTATGGATGCCTTCAGGAATACGGCAAAGCATTTTGCCAATTATGCTATTCCGGGAATACGCGAAGAGTTTGTGGCTATTCCTGAACTGGTCGAAAGAGGCAGGCGTCGCCTGGATATTTTTTTTCGTCTACTTGATGCCAGATTGGGAGAATCTGAATATGTTGGAGGGGGGCAATTCTCGATGGCCGATATTACCGCTGTGGTTGCAGTTGACAGCGCCGGGCGTAGCCAAAAATTCCTGCCGAGGGAGCTTAAAAACGCCCATCGCTGGTACACAGCCATGTATGAGCGTGAAAGTGTCTCTTCCACTTACATAAAGACGTGAAAGCTGACTGTGGTAATGGTCAGGATTATCCGGTTATCCATATAGCGCTTTAAACGCTGAAATTCAGTTCCAGTTTGACTCCATTCGGATCGTTGAGAAACAACTGTACAAGCCCGGCATGGGGTACATCATTCCTGTTATAGGGGATGCCTTTCTCTTCCAGACGAGCGACCATGACTTCCGGCTCAACTCCATTAAAAGCCACATGATCAAAAGCCCCGGTTCCCTCAGCCCGGGTGGTGACAGGGATGCCGATATTGTTGGAATGTGCCGTGTAGGTTTCCCATTCGGCAATATGAAGTACCGGTGTTTCCTTCAGGTATAACCAGTATCCCGGAAATTCCAGAGGAGGCCTGAAGCCATCTTCCAGACCCAGGACATCAATATAAAAATTCCGTGTCATGTCGATATCGTCGGTCAGTACCAGATAATGCTCCATGAGATTGAGTGGCATGGTTACTCCTTTGAATTGTTTATGGGGGGAATGATCCTTATCCTGATTTGCTGGTGTTTTACAGGCGTTCAAGTGACTTTGAAAAACCACAAACGAATACCGTTGGCAGAACGGGCTCCAGTACCAATGAATATCCCCTTGTTTAACCAGTCGTATTTTCCGGTAGGAGCCTTGAATCGTGGATTGGTCCGGAAATAGTATTCTGAGGGGTTCACATCCTCGCCAGCCGCCAGGCGTTTCATAACTTCATCAGGACCAAAACGAAGGCCGTAATTTTCCACCTGGATTATGACGCCATCATCGGTCTTTATGGCGTAGGTTGCTTCTGCCTGGGTAACCCCGTCAGCCCGCGTGTACTGCCAGTCGGCAGCGGCTGTTGGCACGATGATGCCACGTATATCAGGCCCTTCAAATGTGCCTTCGATAATAGCAATCATCCTCCTCGGTCCCTCGAATGTCTCGCCAAACTGAAGCGGGTCTGCGAGTACGCCTTCAGCAGAAAAAACAAATTCATATCCGGGTTCAATCATGATTTTTGCTTCCTGTATTGGTCAATATTGAACAAGTTATTTTTGATGTTCTGATGATAACATGAGCAACTTAAGAGAAAGTTTGATTACCGATAAAATCAAACTACAAGCTTGCAGCATTTGAAAAGTGAAGAAAAGTGAGAAGGAAGTAACGATGAATCTTGAATTACCTGTTGTTGACGATACCTGTGTCTGGAATGCCTGGATGTCCATGCTTAACGTGCCAGCTATGTCTGCTGCTATAGAATTGGATATTTTTGAGTCGCTTAATGATAAACCGGCCTCCGCAGAGGAGCTTGCAGATAGAATGGGATACGAATCCAGGGCCTTGAAGGCTTTGCTGCCGGTTCTCATGCATCTGGGTTTTCTCAGTGATAATGATGGTGGTTATCGGCTAACAGCCTCGGCCAGACACTTTATGCTCAAGGATAGTCCCTTTTGCTGGAGTGGTGTTCTCAAGCGAGAAGGGCGTATGCAGACACGCCATAAACTGTTAATTGAAGCCATTACGGGCAACAAGGAAGAACATGAAGGGCGCGACAGGCCTGGTGAAAGCTGGGAAAGCGGGGACGTGAAAAAGGAAATGGCCAGGGAGATAACAGCATTCATGCATAGCCATTCGATGGCGGCGGCTGTGGGGATGACGAGTTCTATTGATTTCAGTAAGGTGAAGCGGTTTCTGGATGTGGGAGGTGGCTCAGGGTGTTTCTCCATCGCTCTGGCTAAATTGCGCAAAAATGTACAGTGTACTGTACTGGAGCTTCCGACAATCTGTGAATTGGCTGAGGAATATGCTGCCGATGCAGGTGTTTCCGAACAGGTTGATACAACCAGTGTAGACATGTTTCGGTCAGCCTGGCCCACTGGGTATGACACCCATTTCTTCTCAAACATCTTTCATGACTGGAGTTTCGATACCTGCCGACAGTTGGCAAAAAGCAGTTTCGATGCACTGCAGCCTGGGGGGAGAATCATGTTGCATGAAATGCTGCTCAACGATGGTGGGAAGGGCCCTTATCCGGCAATTGCCTTTTCCCTGCTCATGAGCATTGGGACAATGGGGCAGCAATTCACCCTGCCGCAGCTGAAAGAGATTCTGTCTTCGGCTGGCTTTACGAACATCGACAGTCGCCATTCCTATGGGTATTACTCTATTGTCTCTGCTGAAAAACCGGCTTGAGCAGTGGTTCCCGCCTGAATCACTAGGATGACGCCATGGTAGAAAAGAATCCAAGGAAAGACGGTGAGTACCTTAATTCTCTGGCACGGGGTCTTTCGGTCTTGAGAGCGTTTACGCGGGAAAAGCCACAAATGACGCTCAGCGAGATTGCGGCCCAGACCGGGTTGAATCCGGCTGTTGCCCGACGCTGTCTCAATACGCTTCTGCACCTGGGTTACGTTGGCAAGAAAGATAAGCTATTCCTGCTCCGACCGGATGTGTTCCTGCTGGGGGCAGCCTACATTGAATCGATGAACCTTGAGGAACTGGTCAGACCGTCATTACAACGCGTTCGGGATAATACGGGTAACAGTGTTGCCCTGTCTGTCCTGTCGGATATGGAGACCCTGTTTCTCGCCTATGTTTCAACAAAGCAGCTAACGCGCATTATTGCTGGCGTAGGGACCCGTTTTCCTGCTTATGCCACCGCTGCTGGCCGGGCGATTCTGGCATTTGAGGATAAAAGTGTGGTGGATGAGTATTTCAGGCAGGTCCAGCTGGAGCCATTAACGGAAAAAACGGTTACCTCGGTCAAGGAGCTGAAGTCCATTTTCAGCACGATTCGAAAAAACCGTTATGCCTCGACAGATGGTCAACTGGATTTTGGCGTAGTTTCTTTGGCGGTGCCGATTTTTAATGAGGAGAACCGGGTGATTGCTTCGATTAGCTGTTCGACGGCATCGGCCCGTACTTCGGAGGCGGAAATGATTGAGGAAATTGTTCCCCAGCTGTCAGAGGCAGCAACGGAAATTGAATTTCAGTTGCGGCGTTCCCCGATGCTGGCACATTCGATCATGTCCTGATGGTAAAGCCAGTAAGCCCTCGACCAGCACACTAGAACTGGCTGAGGGCACCTGGGTAAGCACTTTTGCAGTGTTTTAGAGTTCAGAATTGACGATAGCAGTACCTTCGCCAAGCGCCTTGAGTTTGGCTCGTGCTGAGTCTCGCGGCAAATACTTAAGGCCACAATCGGGTGCCGCAATAATCCTTTCAGGAGGCAGGAACTCCAGGGCTGCACGTAACCTGTCGGCAACGATTTCAGGTGTTTCCGGGGTTTCATCACCCAGATCCAGGACACCCACCATAATCGTTTTCCCGGGCAGCGCGTTCAATGCTGCACCAAGGTCCAGGTCAGGCTGGGCTGCCTCAATAGAAACCTGGTCAACATTAATATCACTGACCAGCGGAAGGCAGGAGTAACCGTCGCCGGATTTATCCGAGACCATCGCTGCATAGCCGAAGCAGACATGCAGGGCTGTAGTCCCTTCAATTCCCTCAAGGGCCCTGTTGATCGCTTTGACACCGTAATCCTTGGCGTCATCGTACCGTGCCTGCAGATAGGGTTCGTCAAACTGGACAATGTCCGCACCGGCTTCATAAAGCGCTTTCATTTCCTCGTTGACAACCTCGGCATAGGCCATGGCCACTTCTTCCGGTGTTTTGTAATACTCGCTAACGGCCAACTGGGAAAGCGTGAAAGGACCAGGTATGGTGATTTTCACGGTACGGTCAGTGTGTGCCCTCAGAAACTTGACATCCTCTACGTGAACAGGGGCAATGCGTTTCAGGGGGCCCGTAATCAGGGGTACCTTGTTCGGTTTGCCCGCACGGCCAATAAGAGTTTCCACCCGCTCACGGTCGATACCTTCAGGTGCATTGGCCAGGGGGGCAGAGTAGCTTTCACGACGTACTTCACCATCAGTGACGATATCAATGCCAGCCTGGTGCTGGTCTTCAAGAATACTCAGCACAGCATCATCCTGGGCCTCCTTCAGGAGTTCAGGGGCCACTCGCCACATGTCGCCAGTAAGAATACGGGCGGGGAGGCGATTACGAAGGGCGTCACGATCAATCAGCCATTCAGGCTGTGCATAGCTGCCAACGAGGGCGGTACGGATTTTACTCATGATTTTCTGCTTCTTGTTATGGATTTAAAGGTCCGGATTATACTGATTGTCTCTGTAAAGGCCAGAAACGGCATTCTGTAATATAATGCCCGCTCATTTGTACATTGACGAAAGGCAGGCCGGCAATTATTCTGGGCGCCTTTTGCAGTAACCCCGATCTAACGGTCACTAACCCAGACGAAACTATAGGTGTAATAATGACAACTGAATATTTTAAGGAAGGTGAATGGTGGGTAAGCCCCTACAATGTGATTGATGAAGTCACTTCCACATTCGACCTACCTGAAAAAGTGGAAATCCATGATGCAACCCTTCGTGATGGCGAACAGACACCTGGTGTTGTTTTCAGCCCTGAAGACAAGATTGCCATTGCGGAAAAAATGTCTGAAGTGGGCGTCGATCGTATTGAAGCCGGTATGCCGGCTGTTTCTCCAGACGACAAGAAAGCGATCAAGGAAATTTGCTCGTTGGGACTCAAATCCAAGATTTACACTTTTGCCCGTGCCATGGAGGCAGATATTGATTCAGCCATTGAATGTGGTGCAGATGGCGTCATCATCGAAGTGCCAATTGGTTACCCAAAACTGAAATATCAGTTTGGATGGACCTGGGAAGATGTATACAAGAAAAGTGCACCGATCATCAAATATGCCAAGGATAACGGACTGCATACGGTCTTTTTCCCCTATGATACAACCCGTGCGCGTGAAGAAGACCTGGAAAACTTGTTAAAGGCCGTGATGGATAACTGTGCACCTGATTCTGTTGGTGTTGTTGATACCATGGGCTGTGCCTTGCCCGAAGCCATCAAGTACCTCGTACGCAAGGTCAAGGGCCTGACCAATCTGCCAGTAGAAGTGCATACCCACAATGACTTTGGTATGGGCGTCGCCACTGAGTTGGCAGGTGTTGAAGCCGGTGCAACCGTTATTCACTCCTGTGTCAATGGTCTGGGTGAGCGTACTGGTAATGCCGCCATGGAAGAACTGGTACTTGCCCTTGAAGTCCTCTACGGCATCAAGATGGACTATGATCTGAAGAAATTCCCGGAATTGTTTGACCTGGTCTCAAGGCTCAGCAATATACCTATCGCTGCGAACAAGCCGGTTGGCGGGTCACGGAACTTCACCCGCGAATCCGGTATTGGTGTTGATCTGGTTCTGGAAGAGCCATTGGCCATGTTTGGGACTCACCCGGCACTGACCGGCCGCAACGGGGATATAGTTCTGGGCAAGAAGAGCGGCAAGCGCTCTGTAACCTATACTCTGGAGCAGATGGGAATTACCGACTACAGTGATGAAGCAGTGGCAGAAATCCTGACTCAGGTAAAAGCGCTGGGAATCCAGAAGAAAACCATCATTACTGAAGATGAATTCAAGAGCATTGTGGACAGTGTTCTCTGATCAGTTTTCTGCAACGTATAAAAAAGCCGGCATTTGCCGGCTTTTTTGTGGTGTAACGGTAAAGAATCAGTTTCCGGCCACCATATGCTCAGAATCTCCTTCGCCCGGTGCCACGCTCAGCATGAATGCATCACTGCTGACAATACCTTTGACAAGGCTTGAAAAGCGATAATCATCGTCTGCTGCGTCACGCACCAGTGCCCTCACCAATGGCATATCTGAAGCCTCGACTGGCCTTCCCAGCGCATAGGTCATCAGTTTGGTTGTGACAGTCCGTGCAAACATGCTTGGGTCAGACGTCAGTGCCTTGCGCAGGTCATCAGGCCCCCGGACTTCCTCACCACTTGGCAGGATTCCTGTGGGGTCGATAGGATCGCGAGAATACCTGTCGATATTACGCCAGTGTCCAACAGCATCGAAGTTTTCAAGAGCAAAACCCAATGGGTCCATTACCCCATGACAGGCGAAACACGCGGGATTTTGTCTGTGACGTTCCAGTCTTTCACGAACGGTAGTTGCTGGTTGGCCTGCTTCGTTTTCTGCCAGATCTTCTACATCCGGTGGCGGAACCGGCGGTGGGGTGCCCATGATATTTTCAAGAATCCAGGCGCCCCTGATTACGGGGGAAGTGCGATTGGGGTAGGCCGAAGACATCAGGATACCTCCTTTGCCCATCAGTCCCCAGCGTTTGGAGTCTGCAAGTTCCACGCGACGGAAACGGTTTCCTTTGACGCTAAGTATGCCGTAATGCAGAGCAAGTCTTTCGTTCAGGTAGGAATAATCTGCATTGAGCAGATCGATGACACTGCCGTCTTCCCTGATCACACTATCAATAAACAATTCCAGCTCTTTCTTGAAATCGGGACGTAAGTCACCGGCACCGAATGCATAGGGGTAGATGCCGCCATCAGGATTGATTTCATCCAGTTTCTCCAGGCCCAGCCACTGGTAAGCAAAGTTTGATGCAAGGGTGCTGGAACCTGGATCGGCGATCATCCTGTCTATCTGGGCGTCCAGTACTTCCGGATCAGTCAGTTTGCCAGCAATGGCAAGGTCCAGTAGCTCCCTGTCAGGGATACTGCTCCACAGGAAAAATGACAGACGTGTCGCTATTTCAAGGTCGTCGAGCGCATAGACTTCCCCCGGTTCTACATCGTCAGGGGCTTCCATTATTCGATAAAGGAAATTGGGGCTGGCGAGAAGCCGGGTCAGGGCCCGTCTGATGCCTTCCTCGAAGCCGCCAATGGCATACCCCTGTTCATAAAAGTCGAGCAGAGGCACCATGTCCTGGTCTTCAAGTGGCCTGCGATAGGCCAGTGAACCGAACTCATTGATAATCTGTAGTGCACAGGCCTCTTCCTGCCCAGTATTTTCCGGATAACAGGAAAAGATCTTTTCCCGACTTGGTGTCTGGCTCAGTCCCGTGGGATTGTAAGGACCGCGAATTTCAACGGAAGGAATTGAAAGAATCCTGTCCTGAATAGTGCCAGGAATAGGGGGCTCAAGTCGGTCATCAGATTCAGCAAAGGTGCGTCGGATAAAAGTGACACCCACATCGTGGGGGCCAGCTGTCGTGGTAAAGCGTATATCCTTTGTGCGTCCGTTAATATCATCCATGGGGGCGGCCTGGTCCAGATCCAGAGCGATCCTGTCCTTTTCGCCACCGAGTACAGTCTGGTATACCTTTTCACCATCAATGGTGACGATCATGGTATTCTCAAATTCAATGTTGAACATCCAGGCAAAGAGATTGAAGTCCCCTACATTGATTGCGTATTCCCCGTCGGCGGGGAACCAGTGATCAATCAGCATGCCGCCACGGGTGCCAAGAGGCAGGCCTTCAATATGCTGCTGCTGGGAACCACCACCCTGCATACGGATGGGGAGTTCTTCATCAGGGAAATAGGTGGTACTGCCGGCAGAGGGTGTCTTGTCGCCAACGGCCTGCTCCATGATGGAACGGGCGGCGAGTACATACTGATTGATGAAGGCGGGGGTGACATTCAGGGCCTCGGCAATATTGTCAAAACCATCCAGGGAATTGTCTTCCGGGAGGATAGCGGCCGGTTCAATCTCGATGCCAGTCAGGTCACGAATTGCATTGGTGTATTCTTTTCTGTTCAGGCGATGGATGGGCACGGTGTGGTGAACAGGATTAACCTCTGAGGCTTCATCCAGGTATGACTCCATCCAGTTCACAAAACTTACCAGGGTTTCCTCGGGAGGTTTTTCCTGGCCCGCTGGAGGCATCATGCGTCCGCGCAGTTTCTGGATAGCTTTTTCCCAGATATCTGCATTTGCGGGCACCTCGTCCACAAACATGGTCGTGAAATCGACGCCACCGGAATAATCCTCAAAGTTATGGCATTCGGTACAATAGTCGTTCAGAAAGTCCCACTGGTCATCGGCATGGGCCATAGCCTCATAGTCAGTGCTGTTCTGTGCGCAGACACCGACTGAGGTTGTTACACAGACGGCTGCGGCGAGTCGGGAAAGGTGGTATTGGAGTGGTCTTTTCATCATGGTTGTGACTATATGTGTAAATTGAGCAAGAATTCAGCAACAAATTCAGAACGTTGCAGGCTGGGTACATTGTAAATCCCGGCCCGCATGCAGTAAACACGGGGGCCGGGTAAAAATGAAATCAGGCCAGTTTGGCTGCGATTCTGGCGACATGTTCACCTTGGTAGCGAGCAATATTGAGCTCCGCCTCCGATGGCATGCGACTGCCATCTCCTCCGGTTATGGTGGTGGCTCCATAGGGTGAACCACCGGTAATTTCATCCATACTGGTCAGTTCCGGTACAGCATACGGCACGCCGACTACGACCATCCCGTGATGGAGCAGGGTGGTATGGAAGGACGTGATAGTGGTTTCCTGTCCGCCATGCTGGGAAGCTGTGGATGTAAATACACTGCCGACCTTTCCCACCAGTTTGCCCTCGAACCAGAGGCCGCCGGTCTGATCCAGAAAGTTTCGCATCTGGGCTGCCATGTTGCCAAAACGGGTCGGGGTACCAAAGATGATGGCATCATACTCGGCCAGTTCATCCGGGGAGGCCAGGGGGGCATCCTGGTCCATTTTCACCCCCGCATTTTTGGCAGCGTCTTCTGGCATCAGTTCCGGTACACGCTTGATAGTCACCTCAGTACCATCCACACGGCGTGCGCCTTCGGCGATTGTGTTGGCCATGACTTCAATATGGCCATACATGCTGTAATACAATACAAGAACCTTGCTCATTGATATCTCCTTCTTGAAACGATGGCTGCATCATAAAGGCTTTGTTCGTCTATTTCATGCCTTTATACGTCCGGTTTTTCGGAATCGTTGTGTAATATTTTATACCGGCTATAATGCCGCGCCTTGCTACTGGCCCCCACTGGCCTTAAATTTAACGTAAATTGCAGTAGGCCCCTGATCTGCATGGGAAAGAAACCTGTGATATATCTTTTGCCTGGCTTGCTCTGTGATGCAGATGCCTGGCAGTTCCAACGTGAATATCTCGCTTGGTATGCTGATGTGAGAATACCTGACTTCCGGGGAATTGATTCACTGGACAAAATGGCCGAACTCGTCCTGGCCGATGCTCCTGAAACTTTTTCTGTTGCAGGACATTCCATGGGGGGCAGGGTTGCTTTGGAGATTATCAACAAGGCTCCGGAAAGGGTGGCTCACTTGATCCTCTTGAGTGTGGGTGCACACCCAGTCACTGATGAGGAATGTGAGCAGCGCAGCAGCCTGGTGGAAGAGGCGGCAAGTATAGGCATGGATAGGTACGCCGTCAGTTGGGCAGATCTCATGCTCGGTTATAGAGATGAAGAGGCGCCTGAAATTCGGCAATGCATTGAAGATATGGCCAAGCGCCAGTCCCTGGATGACTTTATCGCCCATATTACTGCCGGCCTTGGCAGACGTGACCAGACCCGATATCTACCCCACATCAGTATTCCTGTCCTGCTGATTGTTGGACAGAAAGATACCTGGAGTCCTGTTTCCCAGCATGAGGGTATCAAGGCACTGTTACCTGATGCCACCATCGCGGTAGTGCCTGAGGCAGGGCATATGGTGATCCTTGATCAGCCTTCGGTCGTATATACCCTTATTAAAGAATGGCTTGTGGGCCATTAATTTTTTTTCCAGAAGAGTGTTATTCCTGACCTGCTGAAATACCCTGCATCAGCGGGACAAATTGTGATTAACAAGCCCTGGCCAAGTATTATGGCACCCCGCACAGGTTTTTCAGGAAGCTATAAAAACAGTGCTGTGCAGGTTGCTTCAACTGCAATAAAACAATAAAAATTTTCCAAGGGGGAAATATGAATAATAAAAGATCTCTGCTTTGTGCAGCGGTGGCTGCTGCCATTGTTTCACCGGTCACTACAGTAAATGCTCAGACTGGCAATAGTCAGGTTATTGAGGAAATTGTAGTCACTTCCCGTAAAAGGGATGAATCCTACACAGATGTCCCTGTAACGGTCACAGTCTTTACCGAGACTGAAATAGAGGCGGCCGGTATTGAAACTCCCGCGGACTTTATTGCACTTACCCCGAATGTGACTCTTGTTCAGGTACAGAACGCCGGAAACTCTTTTGTGACGGCAAGGGGTATTTCCCAGAACCGTAATACAGAAATGTCAGTTGCTGTGCTGATGGACGGGGTTCTCATGGTTAATCCTGCACAGTTCAACCAGGAACTCTTTGATATCCAGCAGATTGAAGTCCTGAAGGGACCGCAGGGCGCACTTTACGGCAGGAATGCAATTGGTGGCGCAATTACAGTTACCACACGTGAACCTTCAGATTTTACTGAAGGTGCTGTCAGGGTAGGCTACGACTCCGGAGATGGTTATCGTGCCCAGGGTTATATCAGTGGCCCGATTGGTGATTCCGGTGAACTCAAATACCGTGCTTCCATTTCCCGAAAAGACGTGGAAGGCTACCTCGACAATCCTTACCTGGGTGAAAAGGCGGACCCCTATGAAGATACATCAGCCCGCTTACGATTCATTTGGGACCCGAGTGATACTTTCAGGGCAGACCTGAGACTATACACCTCTACACTGGAGACACAGGCTCTGTACTACAATATTCGTGAATCCGCACCAGCCCCTTTCCCCGGAGCGCCTGCTGCTTTCGGACGTGGTGATGGCCATCCTGACTCGGTCAATGATACAAGCCTGCCCATCAGGGTTAACAATCCAGGTATCAATGAAAGGGATCTTTCAAATATTTCCCTGAAAATGGATTGGGAGTTTGCAGAAGGTACATTCACCGCCATCACATCCTACGATACTTTGGAGGAAGTGCTGACTGGTGATGCCTGGGATTTTTTGCCAACCGATGAGGCCATAATTCCTGTTGCCTTTGGTTTCCCGGATCAGAACCAGAGCCAGTATCTTGATGTAGAGGCTATCAGTCAGGAATTTCGCTTTACATCACCATCGGAAAACCGTTTTCGCTGGATTGCCGGTGCCTACATGGTGCAGACAGACCGGTTCATCTCAACAGGCAATATGGTAGATACAGGCAATGGCGTATTTCCCGTTTTCCGCCAGCCGCGCGGAAACTTCCCCTTTGATTTTGCTACGGATCCGGTCAATCCCCAGGTGACATTCCTCGCCGATTCCCAGGACAATTTTGCCTGGGCGCTATTCGGTGAGATGGCCTATGATTTTTCCGACAGGACTGAAGTAGCGTTTTCATTACGATATGACGAAGATGAACGTGAAAATACGACGCTCACCCCAACGGCTTTCTTGCCCAATGTGGCGGGTTTTCCGGAAGGTTTTACGGGCGAGGTTCGCAGCAATACTTGGGATGAATGGCAGCCGAAACTTACCTGGCGCTACAAACCCTCTGACACCCTCAGTTATTATGCTTCTGTGAGCCGAGGCTTTCGCAGCGGTGGATTTAATCAGACTGGAGTTGGTGCTGTATCTTTTGCCAATGGTTTTCTTGGCGTGGGGGATACTTTTGATGCAGAGGTGGTGGATACCTGGGAAGCAGGTATCAAGGGGCAGAGTGCTGATGGACGCATTCGTGGTAATTTCAGTGTCTATACCTCCAAGGCTGAAGGCACATACTTTTTCATCTTCCTTGCTGCCAACTCAACACAAAATCTGGGTAATTTTGGCAAGGTTGATTATTCAGGATTTGAGCTTGACCTGGCTGCCAGCCTGAATGAATACGTTAATGTGAATTTCGGCTATGGACATACTAATAGCGAAATCAAGGAATCTGAAACAGCCAAGGATATCGGTGACCGTGCACCCAATGTCTCCAAGTACACAGTCAATGCAGGCCTTGATTTCCATATGCCCGTAGCATCATTTGGCGACGGAATGGAAACTTTCTTTCGTGTGAACTATCAGGTCATAGGGGATACTACCTTCTTTGATAACAACCAGGACGACACGAATGACAGGGATCCTGTGCATCTGGTGGATTTCAGGGCTGGTGTGGAACTACCTGATGACTGGTCAATTACACTTTGGGGCAAAAATGCGCTGGATGAAGAATACAATACCGAATATTCTACCGGCGGCTTTGTATTCAAGGCCCTGCCGGCAAGATATGGTCTGGATTTTGTGAAACGATTTTAAATAACATATTATTCGCCCACTGAGTTTCGAACCAAGTATTAAACGAGGAATTGAACATGAATGCTCAAAGCAAATTACCTTCCCGTCTGCACCATAATGCGTGGGTTGTTAAAGATCTGGAAACAACCCGTAAGTTCTATGAAGATTTGCTGGGCCTGCCAATGACGGCGACCTGGTGTGAAAAAACCGACCTGTTTGGCAAGGAAAGGGTTTACTGCCATTGTTTCTTCAGCATTGGTGATGGTGGTGCACTGGCCTTTTTCCAGTTTGCAAACGAGGATGATGCTGAAGAATTCGGCCCTGAGTTGCCGTTGTCAGGCTTTCGCCATATTGCCCTGAATGTGGACCAGGGTCTGCAGGATGAAATTGTCCAGAAAGTTAAGGATTCAGATTATCCAGAGGACAAGTACTATTTCCTGGAGCATGGCTACTGCCACTCACTGTACATTATTGACCCTGACGGACTGATTGTTGAATTTTGTACCGATCACCCTGATGTTGAGAAAATAAATGCGGAAGTGGCACCCAAGGCGCACAGTGAACTTAAGCGCTGGCTGGCAGGGGATCACACTCCCAACAACACCCAGTACCACAGGTAACAGCCGGTCTGATTTTCTGCTGACTGATAGACTTGAGTAAAGGCCCTGATCCCGGTGGATCCGGGCCTTTTTCTTTGGGCTCGCTGAATTGTGGAAAGTCGATGTAAATCATGCGGCTGTGTAGGAGATTGGTAGTGTCTCTGCTACATTAGCAGGCTGTTGAAAAGACTATTCGTGTCCGGAAAGTATGGTAAAGTTTCCGGTATAGACGGGTCAGCTGAAGCGGCTGGCCATGATAATAATTACATACGCACTGAGCGCTTTTCCCCCGACCTGTTTTCGGGAGAACCCGCTCCAGGACTTGTCCCTGGCTCGGCCAGCACTCAATGTACTGATTCACTTAATAAAACAAGTTCACTGTAAAACAAGAGTTGGAGTCACATTACATGTATCAGTCGTTCGTTAAAGGTTTGTTGAAAGGTGCGGCAGTGGTATGCAGTATCGCCATGCTGTCAGGGACAGTGTCAGCTCAGGAGGGTCATCCCCTCAAGGGTTCCTGGATCGGAGAGTGGTCCGGTAATTCCGAGCTGGGTGAATTTGTGCTGGTTGTCATGGACTGGGATGGAGAAAAAGTCAGCGGCATGATTAATCCGGGTACAGATAACCTGGAAATTGAGCGTGTCGACCTGGATCCGGAAGACTGGTCTGTGGAGATTGAAGCCGGCGGGTATCGAATCAATGCTTCTATCGAAAGCCTGGAGCTGCCATCACGTTCCCTGGTAGGTGACTGGCGAGGACCAGGTGGTCGCGGCGATTTCGAAATCGTTAGGCAGTAATTAGACAGTTGCACACGGATACACGAATTATTTGGATTACAAGATGAAAGATTCCAGAAAAGCGTTTTCCCTGAAGTCCATGTTGGTTGCATTAGCTGTGCTGGGTGCTGGAAGCATCCAGGCCCATCATCCAATCCAGGGGAAATTTGATCCTGAGGACACAATGGAATTGAGTGGTGTCGTCACCAAAGTTGACTGGCGCAGCCCACATGTACACATTTTTGTGAACGTGACTGACGGCAATGAAGTCGTTAACTGGGCCATTGAGATGGAGAACCCATATATCCTTGTTGATAACGGTTGGTCATCTGACTTATTGCAGCCCGGTGACCTGATCACAGTTGATGGCATGAGAGCACGCAACGGTAGTCGGCAGATATGGGGTGACGAAGTTGAGATGACTGACACAGGAAGGCTGGTCTATAGCATCTCGGACACAGCCCCGGCCAAGCCACTCTCAAGACGTCCCGTGCCTCGCTGGCCTGATGATAACCGTCCCATGCTGGGTGCGATGCCTGGTGGTACAGGAGGCTTATGGAGTTATCCGACGATGACTGCTCTGGTTGAAGATGGTGTAGATGTCAGTATGAATAAATATGGTCTTCTCGATAATATCGATGATGCGGCCAAAGTCGCTCCTATGCAGGACTGGGCCCTGGCCCGATATGTGCACAGGCAGGAACGCAGTCTCAGGGATGACCCGATGTTTCTTGACTGTAAACCCCCAGGTGGGCCGAGACAGTACCAGTCGGATCTGGGTTTCCAACTGATAGAAGACAAACGCAATGAACGTATTTTCGTTCTTATGGGGAGCGGAAACAGGAATTACCGTATCATTCATATGGATGGCAGGGACCCTGTCGGACTTGTTGGTGGCGATGATGATAATCCGCTTTTTTATGGTCGATCATCAGGACAATGGGAAGGCGATACCCTTGTGGTGCAAACCCAGGGTTTTAACGAAGGTTTCTGGTTTACCAATGGCGGTTTACCCCATACCAACATGTTGTCCATGGAAGAAAGATTTACAAGAACCGACTTCGATACCTTGAAGTATGAAGTCACTATCGATGACCCGGGAGCCTATACCAGGCCCTGGTCTGCCAGCTGGGAATTAAACTGGGCAGGCGGGGCAGAGCTCCCATACTCTTTATGTCAGAACAACAGGCAATAGCGAGGAAACTCTAATGAAACATCTGATCAAATTCATGCTGGCAGGGGCATTTCTTTTTGCTGCCAATACTTTTGCTCACCACTCATTCGTGGCTGAGTTCGATTCCAATAAACCGATTCAGCTTCAGGGCATTGTCACCAAGGTTGAGTGGACCAATCCTCATGTCTGGATTTACCTCAATGTCAAGAATGAGGAAACCGGCGAAGTGGTTAACTGGGGTGCAGAGCTGGGTCCTCCCCATGGCCTGCAGCGTCGTGGCTGGAGAAGGAATACACTGGCTATTGGAACACCGATCACCGTGGATGGCTTTCTCGCCAGGAATGGTTCTCCCCGCGTTAATGCTCGCAGTATCACGCTGACAGCAACGGGTAGTTCTCCCGGCCAGACACTGGATGCAGACTCCAGTATCGGTAGTGGACAGCAGTAATTACCCATCAGGGTAACGATTGAATTAGGGAGGCTGATAGTGCTTTTCAAGAAACTGAAATATTTACCGGCAGCGTTGTTGTTTACTTTCGGGTGCAGTGCGCTGACTCAGGCACAACCAGTGTCTGATGGGGAACAGGAATTTGGTCCGGCTCCAAGAAATGAACAGGGAAGAGTGGTCTTGGGCGGATCAACACCTGATCAGAAAGGGGTGTGGACACCGGTTTTCGGTATTTTTGACCCTGTTGCTCCGGTAGAGATTGTGCCTTTCCAACCCTGGGCCAAAAAGCTATATGATGAACGGCAGCTGCATGAACTTGAACCTCATGCCCGTTGCAAGGCATCAGGAGCTTCCAGGCAGTTTCTGACTCCCTACGGAGTTGAGTTTGTTGAAGTGCCCGAACTGCAGAGGCTCTATATTTTTGATATCGGCGGCCCTCACACTTTCCGGGTTGTCTACATGGACGGTCGTTCCCATCCTGCAGATCCTGAACCGAGCAACTATGGCCATTCAGTTGGTTGGTGGGAAGGTGATACCCTTGTTATCGATACCATTGGCTATAATGAGGATTTCTGGTTTGGAAGAAGGGGCTTGCCGCATACCGATCAGCTCCATACGATTGAGCGCTTTACCCGTTATAACTCTGACAGGATAGATTATAAATTGACCGTCGATGATCCGGGTGCTTATACCGCTCCCTATACCGGTGGTTTCAATCTGCGTTGGCAGGAAGGGCAGGAACTGTTCGAGTATATCTGTCAGCAAGCTAATTATGCTGCTGAGTTAATGGTTGGACAAGAGTCTGATGATGTTGACAGAAGTAGCCCGATAGTGCCCTAGTCACTCTGTTTTACAGATGTTTCCAAAAAAAACCGAAGCAAGAGCTTCGGTTTTTTTTGGATGAGATTCGTGTTTCAAGATCAGTCGGGAAGCAGTTTTTTAACATCATTCGAATAGACCACTTTTTTCTCACTTTCAAAGACTTCATGATTCTTCGCCAGTGTGGATATGTCATAAATATAGTTAACCATTATGCCAAGACTCTGTTGCAGTCCATTTTCGGATACATCGGCACGCCAGTTAATTTTTCCAAGTGTGGCGCCATTGCCCAGATGGAAACGAGCGACAGGACAGAGGGGATTTCCCCGGCTTTTTTCATTGACCAGGTAATGAGCACAGACCTGAAGCATTTGACTTTCCAGTTCAGAAGTCCATAAAAGCTCTGGTGTTGGTTCATCCAGTAGCTGTCTGACCAATAGCCGTGCATCTTCATCCAGAAAGTCGAGTGAATCCAGGGAGCTGGAGAGCCAGTGTGTAAAGCGTGGAATGGGAGAAAGGGTTGAATAGGTTTTGATTGTTCCAATTTCCCGTTCAAGTTTTTCAACTACCTGTTTGATCAGCAGGTTGCCAAATGAGACACCACGCAGGCCATTCAGGCAGTTGTTAATTGAATAAAATATAGCCGTGTTATAAGAGGCATTCTTATCGTTGTTGACGTCCTCCTTGAGTAACTCTGCCACATTGGTACTGATTTCATTGGTCAGTGCAACCTCAACGAAAATCAGTGGTTCATAAGGCATTACCGGGTGAAAGAATCCAAAGCAACGACGATCTTCCTCTAGACGTCTGCGCAGATCTTCCCATCCCATAATGGCATGTACTGATTCGTACTCTATCAATTTTTCCAGGACCACAGCGGGGGTTTCCCAATCAATGCGTCTGATTTCCAGAAATCCTCGATTGAACCATGACACAAACAGGTGCAGCAGGTCATTATCCACTGCTTTCAGGCCGGGATTGTCTCGGAGAAAACCCAGGATATCTTCACGCATGGCTATCAGGCACTGTGTTCCCTGTGAGGCCATGTTCAGTGCCCGGAACAGTTCCATACGGCGTGACTCACTGGCTTTGTGAAGCGCCTGCATGGTAGCCTGCTCGGGTTCAATCTGGTAACGATTAATCGCTTCATTGATTTTTTCCTGATCTGCAGAAAAATCATTTTCGAGCTGTCCAAAGAACTCCAGTTTTTCCTCGTTAGAAAAACCCTGATAGGCATTAAGAATTTCCTCGGCGAGTGCGATAGAAGAAGCTTCCCCTTTCAGCTCAAGCAGAGCGTGGCAAAGATTGGCTATTTGCTCGGTGTTGGGTGCTTCATTCTTGCTGTAGAGGTTTTCCAGGGACTCGAGGCCCAGGTTGGAAAGTTTCTTGACTAGGTTTTTTATGGAAACTGCTTTCATAGGGGGTACTGGTGTAGGGTAAGTGTCTGCCGGGTATTATCTCAAATCCTGCATCGTTATGCTTGCAATACGCTGACGGATCTTTTCATCCATTTGCACTGCATCATCCATCCACGTTTTTCCGACTTCCATGGCGCGCTGGACCGCGGGACGTTTACCAATGCAGCTGTACCAGCGCTTTACCTGGGGAAAGTCTTCCAGTTTTTGCTGCTGCCATTCATAACGGGCAATCCAGGGCCAAATGGCTATGTCGGCAATGGAGTATTCACCTGCTACAAATTCTGAATCAGTCAGTTGCTGATCCAGTACCCCATAAAGTCGACTGACCTCATTTTTGTATCTCATCATTGCATACTCAATTTTTTCCGTGGCAAAGCGAAGAAAATGATGGGCCTGTCCTCCCATAGGGCCCAGTCCCCCTATTTGCCAGTTTAACCATTGGAGTACCTGGTATTTACCACGAATATACTGTGGAAGGAAACGGCCGGTTTTTTCGGCCAGGTATTGAAGAATAGCGCCAGATTCGAATAGGCAAATAGGTGAGTCATTGCCATCATAATCAATGATGGCGGGTATCTTGCTGTTTGGACTGATCCGATGAAATTCAGGAGAATTCTGGTCTCCCTTCGTGATGTTTACCGGGAAAGCTTCATAGGGGAGTTCACATTCTTCGAGCATGATCGAAATTTTTTTTCCATTGCCTGTGGGCCACATATATAGATCGATCATTCTTGTTTGCTCCAATAGAAAATTACCGCTTCAAGAGTCGAGCGAAAGAGAGAGAAACCTGAAATAACTCTTCAGGCTTATCGCTATCCTTCTTTTCAGTGGTCAATTAATCTGTGAAAAAAGTGAGATACTAACGGAATAAGAAGATGATGTTCTGGATACTTTTATATCATGAACCTTGAATGGGGTTCTA
Source organism: uncultured Enterobacteriaceae bacterium (assembly GCA_964503965.1). GTDB lineage: Bacteria > Pseudomonadota > Gammaproteobacteria > Pseudomonadales > Pseudohongiellaceae > Eutrophocola. The sequence continues at coordinate 38,534 of CAZDCK010000009.1, forward strand.
ACTTTAAGTCAATTATATCCAGGGATAATGATTAGCATGCCGGTGATGACTGCTATAAAATTTCGATTAATCCTGTTTTTAGTACCAAAGCCCGGAGGATCACACTGTGAGTCTTGTTTTTGAAGCCGAAGCCACCCCAACAGTGCCTGTAAACGGCATCGACAAGCAGTTCCCTGTGCACCGGATATATTGTGTAGGAAAAAACTATGCAGCCCATGTGGCAGAAATGGGTTCAGATCCACAACGTGACCCCCCCTGTTTTTTCCTCAAGCCAGCAGATGCTGTTACAACATCAGGAAAAATACCTTATCCGCCAGGTACCAGTAACTATCACTATGAAACGGAATTGGTGCTCGCCATTGGCAAGGGTGGCCGTCAGATACCCGTTGAAACAGCAGAGGAGCATATTTTTGGTTATGCCGTCGGGTTTGATATGACACGCCGGGACCTGCAGATGCGTTCCGGAGGACTTGGCCACCCCTGGGATACGGGGAAAGGGTTCGATCATTCTGCACCGATCTCCGCTATAAGCACAGCAGAGCAAACAGGGCTGCTGGACCATGGCAGGATTTGTCTGGAAGTAAATGGCGAAATCAGACAGGATGCGGATATTAATCAGCTTATCTGGAAGTGCAGTGAGATCATTGCAGAACTCTCAAAACTTTATCTGTTAAAACCCGGTGATCTTATCTTTACCGGTACGCCCGCAGGAGTTGGTGCTGTGGTACCCGGTGACAGACTGGATGCCTATGTTGAAAACGTAGGAAGTATCAGTATAGAAATTACTGAGTCGGAATAGGGGCGTCACTTCTTCGTGCATCCGGTATTGGATATACAGCAGGTATTGGATGCCTGTACCCTGGCTTTCTGCTACCTTATGTGCTTTTGAAGTTCAGGCATACAGATGCAGCCCAGAATTCACTCGTTCCGAACCCTGCTCGATAAACGATTACTGACAGCTTACCTTGTGGGAATTTCCAGCGGCTTTCCCTGGGTACTGCATGGTTCGATTCTGACCTTGTGGCTGCAGCAAGAAGGACTCAGCCGATCAGCTATTGGGTATATCGGTGTGATTTCGGCCAGTTATGCCCTTAACTGGCTATGGGCACCTGTCATCGACGAACTACGCCTGCCCATACTTCATCGCCTGTTTGGGCAGCGACGTTCCTGGATCCTTTTTTGCCAGGGGTTGATTATTTTATTCATGCTGGGAATCAGTACCGGCGATCCTTCCGCTAATCTTTTTCTTGTTGGTGCCTGTGCCCTTGGTATTGCCGTGACCTCGGCCACGCAGGATGTGGCGATTGATGCGTATCGAGTCATGCTATTTCACAAGGATGAAATGGATGAAAAAATTCCTTATGCATCCGCTATTGCCACAGCTGGCTGGTATTCCGGATTTACGTTTATTGGCGGCACTCTGGCACTTACTTTGGGGAGTGAAAGCATCGGGCTGGCATGGACTGAAGTCTATCGAATCATGATTCTGTTCATGTTGCTGCTTATGGTTGTCGTTGTTTTCTCACCAAATCCTATGATGGCTTCAATGGACGATGATGCCTCTACAGAATCTCCAGGGCCTGTCGTTGGTTTACCGCTAAATGATAACTGGTTTTATGAAACAGTCATTAACCCCTTTGCGGAATTTTTTTCCAGGTGCGGGCTGAAACTTGGTCTCGGCATACTGATATTTTTATTCAGTTTCCGACTCGGCGAAGCAATGCTGGGAAGGATGGCTATGGTATTTTATGTGGAACTCGGCTTTACCACTGAGCAGATAGCCCTTTACCAGAGCTTTTTTGGCGGCTTTATGACCATTGTCTTTTCATTGGTCGGAGCATTCATCAATACCCGTTTCGGGATCATTCGGGGCATGCTGGTGGGCGGCATTGCCATGGCCTCATCGAACCTGCTTTATGCCCTGATGGCGAAGGTTGGACCGGAGCCCTGGCTCTTTATGGTAACCCTGCTGATTGACAATTTTACCCAGGCATTTGCAACAGTTTGTGCTATCTCTTTCATTTCCTACTTTGCCAGCCGGGTGTTTACCGGCACACAATTTGCGCTGATGACATCAATTTCCAACTTTGGCCGGACCACCCTTGCTGCAAGCAGTGGTGCGATAGTCGATGGTCTTGGAGGAGACTGGGCAGTGTTTTTTGTGCTGACAACCATCATGGTTTTGCCAGCACTCCTCATATTGATATGGGTTGGAAAAATGCTGCATGTCTATAATGACAGTAAGCAATCAGCAGCCAGTGATGAATCCTGACCAGGTTAAGTTGTCAGTGATTCGGCAGGTGTGTAAGACGCTTTAGAGGTGTCCGGTTTTCACCCACAACAGAGAATCTTCGCTGCAAACGTGGTTGTGAATTGTGCCGGGAGGAAGCCGGCACCAGGTGCCTGCATCAAATGAGCCAAACTCGTCCCTGTAATTTCCGCTGATGACATATATTTCCTCTCCCTGGTGTTGATGGCCGACGGGTATTCTGATGCCAGCGGGCACTTTTATCAGGCTTACCTGTTCATGGCTAAATGAGTGTAATGCGAGTTTCTTGACACCATTATTCTCTTGGGTCCAGGCTGCCTTATCCATTTCAATGGCAACACGGGTGGTATCGTCAGGAGCCATCTGGTGCAGCTTGACCAGAATGATACAGCCTTCCTTACTGAAAGGAGAATGAACAAAGCCTTTGGGGTTACGGAAATAGGTACCCGCATGAAAATCACCTGTTTCGTCCGAGAAAGTCCCTTCCAGTACAAGAATTTCTTCTCCAAGGGGGTGGTTGTGGCTTTTGAAGCTGGCTCCGGGTTCATACCGGACAATACTGGTGGCATGACCACGTTCAGCTTCTTCCCTGGCCAGGGGTTTGCGCCATACACCAGGAGCAGGGCTAGCTACCCATTCCATGGTTTTGGTATCAATTGCAACCACTTTGGTGAAGTCCATATTGAGCATGGTATCGGCCTCGTGAAAACTCAGTCAGTTAGTTAACAGGCACATAACATAGCACTTTTCGGAAAATGCCATTTTATTGCCATATTTTGGTCCTGGAAAAATCAGATTGGGCTGTTTGAATAGCTGCCATCATCAGGAGAGTGTAATGGTATTCAAAGAACCCAAAATTCCCAAACATCTGATCATTCATGAAGAATATGAACTCAGGAAACGGTCAAGACACACAGGATGGCGTCTTCTGGTGTTTTCAGCGCTGGTGATCGGTCTCACTATTGCATTAAGCGGGGGGATACTATCGGTTTAATCTATCCCCTTATACCCACCAATAAAAAAGCCGGCACAGGCCGGCTTTTTGAAGCGTTACATGCGATGCCTGCATTGAATGGTATCAGTCATCCTTTTCGTACGTGTCGAGTCCAGGTTTAAGTTTCTTGTCATCAAGGAATGCTTTCATGGCGCCACTTCTGAATTCACCACCGGAACGGTGTAATGAACCATCAGATTTGGCATAGATATAGTCATTGGACGTTTCAAAATCCATGTACCGGACACGCTTGAAGACTTCCTTGGCCGCTCGAAGAATAACCGGGTCTTTCTTCATCAGCTCCCGGGCCAGTTCAACTACGCGCTCTTTCAGTTTTTCATGGGGGACTGACTCATTCACCAGGCCCATCTCAGCGGCCTTTTGTCCCTTGAAGGTCTCACCGGTCATGATGTAATACAGGGCGTTGCGCTGTCCCATGGTGTCTGCAACGGCCTTGGTAACATTGCCACCTGGCAGGATTCCCCAGTTTATTTCGGACAGGCCGAAAGTGGCGTCATCGGAGGCAATGGCAAGGTCGCAGCAGACAAGTGGAGTGAAGCCACCACCAAACACCCAGCCATTAACCATGGCAATTGTCGGTTTTGCATAATAACGCAGTTTTACCTGTTGCCATGCGGCAGACTCTTCCCTGATACGCATCTTGAAGATGTCGCTTTCGTTGTCTGTTTCCCTGAAATATTCTTTCAGGTCCATGCCGGCTGACCATGCTTCACCGCGGCCTGTCAGGACAACAATGCTGCAGCGATCATCCAGCTCAAGGGCATGCAGGGTTGCATACATTTCCCTGTTCAGGGTAGGGCTCATGCAATTCTTTTTATCGGGCCGGTTAAAAAAGACAAAAGCTATGCCGTCCTCAAATTCAACGTCAACGGTGTTGCCCCATGGCTCATTGGGATTGCTCATAAATGTTTCCTGGCTTTATTTTTAATGAAAAGGTTAGGTAGAACCTATGTGTTAATTGGAATATTCAGTGCCGTCTTCGGTACGAATGCTTCTGAGAAAAAACTTGGAGGGATCTTCGATTAATGGAGAACCAACTGTATGGACCTTGGCTCCCGGTTTGACCATGTCAGGCCGAATACCATTCCTGACCATCATATTTGCAGGAGCTCCTTCGATGAAGTGGATGATCTCTTCATCACCCTCGGCATTAATGATCTTGATGGTCATCTCGATATGCGGATTTCTGAATTTCACTGAGTCTACAACGCCATCAAAGGGGACCTTGGTTTCAAAATCGTATATTGCAAACGAGTGGTGTCCCAGGGTGGGTACAGCGGAAACAGCGAAGGCCATAAAAGCAAACAGTCCGATGAATTTCTTCATAGGGAGATCTCGAAACAGTTGTAATCAGCGCAAATAATATACCAGATACGTCTATATTTCACTCATTTCAGGGTGATCAGTTTTGTTGGCGAAACCGCTATGGCCGGACTATGTTTGTTATCAGGCAGTCACAGCCAGGCTATAGAAAAGGACCACATGCCAGCAGGGTTATTCAGGGAAAAAGCATTAAATCAGCAGGAAGAGCGCCTGTGGGGCAGGAGCTCAGGCTTAAACCCGCCCGGGTTTAGCGTTCTCACGGGATTATTTCTCTTGATTGTATTGGTCATTGGCCTGTTTCTGGTTGCTGGTGACTATACCAGGAAGGTTCGGCTTAGCGGCATCCTTGTATCTGATCGGGGAGCCACACAGGTCAGGGCGCCTGATAAGGGCATTATTGACTCCCTCCGGGTCATGGAAGGGCAAAGGGTAGTTGAGGGTGAGATTCTCGGTAGATTCAGGTATGGCCGGATAACAATGGAAGGGCAGGCGCTCCAGGGAAATTTGTTGTCTGAAAACAGGATGCAGGCAGATCTTGTGATCAAAATGATCCAGGAAACAAAAGAAGCCAATGCATCACGTAATCGCCAGCTGGATGCCGAGTTTGAGCGCAAAAGGGGAGATATTTCCCGGCTGGAATCCAGGCTGGAATCAGAAAAACAGGTTTATAAGCTGTTGCTGGAAAAGAAGGAGAGCCTGGAGACTCTTCATGGCAAAGGCTTGATCTCGAATACCGGCAGGAATAATGCCCGTATTGATGTATTGCGGCAAGCAACCGTGCTGGAGCGCTCTGCAGGGGAATACAGTAAAAGTCTTGGAGACCTGCAAAAGCTTAAGGAAAACCGCGTGCTGCTTGAAGTCAAACTCAATGAAGATATAGCTGAGCTCAGTCAGTCCCTGTCGCAGCTTCAACAACAGGCGATAGAAATCAGTGCGCAGGATATTGTGAGCCTGGTTTCTCCGGTTACAGGCACCATAGCCGTTGTTTTTAAACAGCCTGGCCAGACCGTACTACCGGGTCAGCCACTGGTATCTGTATTACAGGAAGGGGCCAGTCTTGAGGCTGAACTATTTGTCCCCTCGCGGGCAGTAGGATTTCTCGATGCTGGACAGGTTGTTGATATTCGACTGAATGCCTTTCCCTACCAGAAATTTGGCGTCAGGAAAGCGCGTCTGGGCGAAGTCTCCGGGACACCAGTCTTGCCCGGTGATCTTCATGAGGGAGTCAGGGGGAATGAGCTTTTTTACAGAGCAAGAGGGGAACTGGACAGGCAGTTCATCCGAGCTTATGACAAGGACCTGGCACTCAGGCATGGTATGGGATTTGATGCGGATGTCAGGCTGGAGCGTCGCTCCCTGTATGAATGGTTGCTGATGCCGTTATTTCGGGGCACAACTGCCCAATGAATCATCCGGGACCGCGACTTGGTGGAAACCTTCCGGTAATTCTGCAGGCAGAGCGCAGTGAGTGCGCCCTGGCCTGCCTGGCCATGGTTCTTGGTTTTTTTGGTTATCGTATTGACCAGAATACCCTGCGAAAACGCTGCCAGATATCACAGCATGGAGTTACATTGAAAGCATTACTGGGAATGGCAACAGGATTACACCTGGCAGTGAGACCATTACGCGTATCATTGCCAGATTGCCGGCAGTTGGCTTTGCCAGCGATTCTCCACTGGGATCTGGATCACTTCGTTGTACTGAAAAAGACCAGCCGGGGTCATATGACCATTCATGATCCTGCAACGGGGTCCCGAAAGGTTACCTGGACAGAGGCTGACAAGCATTTCACGGGAGTGGCGCTTGAATGTTGGCCTGCAGAGGGTTTTCAAAAAGCGGATGTCCGACAGTATCTATCCTTGAGAGAGGTGTGGCGGCATGCGCATGGTTTGGGGCAAGGAATTGTACAGATATTGCTTTTGTCTGCACTCCTGCAATTCATTGCACTGGGGATGCCTTTTTATACCCAGGTTTTGCTCGATGATGTACTGCTTAGTCGGGATATTGAATTGCTGAAATTGCTGGCCGTCGGTTTTCTTATGCTGGTGATATTTCGTCAGGCAACGGAATGGTTGAGGGGAAGGATCATCATGTACCTGGGGAACAGGGTGAGTTTTCAGTTCGCGACCCGACTATGCAGACATCTGCTACATCTGCCATTGGATTACTTTTCCAGGCGCCATATCGGTGACCTGGTGTCCAGGTTCAATTCTCTTAACCAGGTCCGGGATTTTATCTGTTCAGGCATCGTGGAGGTCATCATAGACGGCGTTATGGTGGTGGGGACACTTACCATGATGTACTTCTATAGCAAACCACTAACATTGTTGGCGTTGAGTGCTGTTGTGATCTATGGCCTGCTCAGACTGGCCTCCTACGGATTCCTGTATACCCGAAATGAAGAAATGATCCATGACAGGGCCATTGAGAGCACCTGTTTCATGGAAAATATCAATGCCATTCAGGGCATCAAGATGTATGGACGTGAACATGCGCGGCTGGCTGCCTGGCAAAACACCTACGCCAATGCGATCCATTCCGCCATTACAGTCCAGAAACTGGATTTGGATCTTCAGTGCTTTCATGGACTGCTGGTTGGAGCCGAGAATGTGCTGATATTTCTGGCAGGAGCCTTTGCCGTTATGAATGGAGAGTTGACTATTGGAATGCTCCTGGCCTTTGTCAGTTTCAAGGACCATTTTTACAGAAATACATTCTCATTGCTGGATAACCTGTTCGAGTTCCGCCTGCTGGGACTGCATCTTTCCCGCCTGGCGGATATTGCGCTTAATGATACTGAAGGCCTGGGTCAACCTCCTGTAGCTGTAAACCATATAATAGGCACGCTTTCCCCGATGGACATTAGTGTTTCTGGCCTGGCCTACGGTTATGAAACCGATAAGTCGCCTCTGTTTAGCAATGTGTCGCTCGAACTGTGTAAAAGCGAAACGGTGGCTATCATTGGTCCTACTGGATGCGGAAAATCTTCTTTTCTCAAAATCATGGCAGGATTGGTGAAGCCACTCGAGGGAGATCTGCTTTGTAATGGCTTCAGAATTAACAGCTATAATCTCGCGGCATACAGAAACGGGATTTCCGGAGTCATGCAGAATGACACACTGCTGTCTGGAAGTATTCTTGAAAATATAACCTTTTTTGACCCAACACCAGATCTGGACCGTGTCAGGGATGTGGCTGCCAAAGCGATGATTGATGTGGACATAGCCCGCATGCCAATGCAGTTCAATACCATGGTCGGGAATATGGGGTCAGCACTTTCTGGAGGGCAGGTTCAGCGCATTTTGCTTGCACGTGCACTCTATAAACAACCAGGATTTCTCATACTGGACGAAGCGACGAGTCATCTGGATCTGGAGACGGAACGTGGTGTGAATACCATGCTAAGGGATCTGGATATTCCCTGCCTTATTGCGGCACACAGGCCCCAGGCTGTACTTCAGGCGGACAGAATTCTCTTCCTTTCTCAGGAAGGGCTCGTATCGATTAGTCACGAACAGTTCATGGAGCAGGTGGGGCAACCATTACCGGTGATATCATAACGATATGATTTATATGAAATTATTATCAGAAAGTGGCTTTTCTTAGCATGGATTTGTGATAAATTGACAGTGACCTGTTCAGGGACGAACGGGTTTATTTACCTTCTGACGTTGAACTATTCTCTCCATATCTGTCACTTCCATATCTGTCTCTTCCATATCCTGCCAGGCCTGTCTGAATAGTCAAATTACTGCTTAACCGGTTCAATACTCATTGAGGCTGAAATCCTGGCTGACGGTGAAATTTGCGATATTCATTCACCGTAAATTCATACAGTTCTCTGTATTCAGCCTGGATTTTACTTACAATGGGTATAACGAAACGGTAAGCGAATTAGCAATGAGAGCAACCCTTTTATCCTCATCCAGGTTAATGCAGTCCATAACAGTCCTTGTGCTGTTTATGTTCCTGGCCTGTGTCCTGATTGTGCCCGTCAGTGCCCAGATAAATACATCATCCATTTACCGGAATGACTCAGTAGGTGTCAGAGGCGCATTTTCCTCAAGCTGGAACATCATCACTTCAAGAGAGCAGGCCCCTGACGTTTTAAAACCGAATTTTCCTGCTAACAAGGGGCCGGATGATTCTCCACTGTTTATTGGCCTGCATAGCAGTGAGCAAATTTTCCTTCGTCTGATTTCCGAAACATTCTTTGACGATCTCGAAGCTTATGCACAAGTCATGATTCAGGGGGTTGAAAGCCAGGGTATGAGCATCACCATGGCTCGCCTGGCCACAGATGATAGTGCCCTGGAAGTCCGTTATCGACATCCGGATCTGGGATTGGTCTTCCTGGAGCGAGTGGCTTTGTTACCGGATAGCCAGGTAATCAGGATGGCGGCCTGGACATCAGAAGGATTGTGGAGTGCCTATCTGCCCGGGATTGAGGAGGCTTTCTCTGCACTGCAGCTTAATGGCGCGATCAATGCGCAAGCAGGCTGGCAACCTGTTTGGGATTCACTGGCCCTTCGGCTGAAAGAGGATGCCCTGCATGGGGAGGATTCTGCACTGTCAACGGCTACGCCCTCAATTACACCAGGGCTGACATGCGAGGATCCGGCTTCATCCATGTTGTGGAAAGTGGCAAGTCCTGAACTGTCAGCAAAAGGGACTGAAATCTACCTGTTTGGCTCTATTCATGTGGGAAAACCGGATTTTTATCCGCTGGATAGTGAGATTGAGGCCATTTTCAGGGAGGCAGATCATCTGGTCTTTGAAGTGGACCCCGCCACAATGGCAGATCTACAGATCATGATGATGCTTCAACGTGAGGGCACGTTGCCAAGAGGACAGACGCTTGAAGACGTGATATCCGAGGAGGTGCTCACTGATTTTCGGCGCCTGATGGATAATATCGGCATCCCGGCAGACAACTTCATGACCATGCAACCGTGGCTCCTGACGCTAATGCTGACTATGATTCAGGTGAACTCCATGGGCTATCTCCCTGAATACGGCCTGGAAAGCTACTTCCTGAGCCAGAAGCCAGCCGATGCTGATATTCTCGAGCTGGAAAACATAGTACAGCAGATAGGCTTCCTTCAGACTCTCAATGCAGAAACATTCCTGGCTTATTCAATCAGTGACTTTGACAGCGCCAGTTCAGAAATCGAGGATATGATCCAGTACTGGATGTGCGCAGATAAACCGCGACTCAGGGAGTTGCTGTTTGACTCTTTTGAAGATGATCAGATGAGTGAATCGGAAAGACAGGATATGGAGATATTGATGGACTCCCTTTACACCCGTCGGAATATCGATATGGCAGAGACTATAGCCGGGTATGCCGATGCCTCTCCAGGACGTTATTTCATTGTTATTGGGTCTGCTCACCTCCTTGGTGAGGGGAGTGTGGTAGAGCTTCTTCAACAGTCGGGATTTCAAGTAAATCCAGTCAGGACCTCACCCTGACAGCACTGTGCCGGCAGAGTTGATTCCCGGCCCGGTTTTCCTGATAATGCGCCGCTGGTTTGTCCGGCAACTGGATGCTGGTACTTTGAAATGGTCGGCAAACCGTTTACCATCAGTACATCCGGCATTGTCCGTATTTGTTTTGTGGTATCTCTTGTCGGTCCCCTCGCAATGATAGGTTGTGAACCCCGTCAGGCCCGGAAGGGAGCAGCGGTAACGGCTGATTCATGTGCCGGGGTGTGGCTGGCAGGAGGTACCTCCAACAAAACATGAAAGCGACAAAAAGGCGAAAAAAAGGCGACAATAGTTGACTGCCCAAAAGGCTGGTACAGCCCCGGGTAACAACCGTTATCATCAGGTAAACTGGTCTCTTCAACGCAGCATCGTTTCACTATGACTTATCAGGTACTGGCAAGAAAGTGGCGTCCCCGGAACTTCCGGGAGATGGCGGGCCAGGGGCATGTCCTGAAAACCCTGATAAATTCCCTCGACAATAATCGCCTGCATCATGCTTACCTGTTCACTGGTACCCGTGGTGTCGGAAAAACGACGATTGCCCGTATTCTGGCGCGCTGCCTGAACTGCGAAGAGGGAATAACATCAGCACCCTGCGGCCAGTGCAGCGCCTGTAAGGAAATCGATGAAGGGCGTTTCATAGACCTGATTGAAGTGGATGCAGCGTCAAGGACCAAGGTGGAAGATACCCGTGAGCTACTGGACAACGTGCAGTATTCACCTACAAGAGGGCGTTTTAAGGTATACCTGATTGACGAAGTACACATGCTTTCCGGGCACAGTTTCAATGCGCTGCTCAAGACGTTGGAAGAACCTCCTCCTCATGTGAAATTCCTGCTGGCAACAACTGATCCGCAAAAACTGCCGGTGACCGTGCTCTCCCGGTGCCTGCAGTTTAATCTCAAGAACATCAGTCCGGAAAGGCTGGTTGAACACATCAAGCATATCCTTGGTGAGGAAAAAATCCCGTTTGAAGAGCCTGCACTTTGGCAGCTCGGGCGTGCCGCCCAGGGCAGTGTCAGGGACTGTCTGACACTGCTTGACCAGGCCATTGGTTATTGTGAAGGCAACATTACCGATTCTGATGTCAGGGCTTTCCTGGGCACTATAGATCAGGGGGTTATTCATGAACTGGTCAATGCACTTGTCCATGAAGATGCTGCCAGGGTCATGGAAATCATAGAAAATGCTGCAGATCATGCGCCTGATTTTTCCGCTGTTCTGGCAGACCTGCAGTCATATCTCCATCGTGTTGCTATTGCCCAGGCTGTCCCCGAGGGAATCGATAATGCCCAGGGAGACAGAAAACAGGTGCTTGAGCATGCGGCGGCCATCCCTGCAGAAACCCTGCAACTGTATTACCAGGTTGCCCTGAAGGGCAGAGCTGATATGCCATATGCAATTGATGCCAGGTCTGGTCTTGAAATGGCTCTGCTCAGAATGCTTGCGTTTACACCTCACGGCGTCCCAACGGTTCCTGAATCGACGCTGGACGGAAGGGACAGCGAAAAAAAAAAGCCGGTAATTCACAGGACTGAATCCCAGTCATCTCCTCCACTGTTAAATCAGCAGAATCCTGCTTCACCCGATATTCATGGCACGGTTTCTGTTAAAAACACCCATGTTGATACAGCAGAGCAGGGCATGGTCAACGCTATGCCTGACAGTGGTCAAACTACTGGCCCGGTCCCTGAAAATGAAGTTGGTTCATCCGGGAACACCTTGCCGGTAGATGAAATTTCCCGACCGGAACCAGAACACCCCGGAAATAGCAATGAAGAACAAGTAGTCCAGCTCAAGGAGGAGACTCTGGACAAATCACCAATCAGCCTTGAGAGTCTTGAACCGGAAAAGTGGATATCCCTGTTTTACCAGTTGTCGCTGGAGGGCATAACCCGAAGTATAGCGGCAAATTGCCTGCTGGAATCCGTGTCAGGTAACCACATCGTTCTGGTGCTCGATAAAAGCCAGATGTCGGTGTTCAATGATGAGCAGGAACGCAGGATAAGCAAGGCCTTTGATGCCTATTTTGAGCAGACCATTCAGTTGGACATAAGACCCGGTGAAGTTAATGTAGAAACTCCGTCGGCCTGGCGACAGCGAATGGAAAGGGAACGACTTGAGGCTGCAGTACGTACCTTTGAAAATGATTACACCGTGCAGGAAATTGTAAAACGGTTTTCCGGTGCGGTTCAGCGCGACAGTATTGTTCCGACTTCACCCAAGCATTATTGAGGTCAGTGAATTTCACAAAAACGAATGAGGAAACTATGAAAGATCTAAATGACCTGATGAGCCAGGTCAGGAATATGCAGGAACAGTTCGAAAAAACGCAGAAGGAACTGGAGGAGAAAGAGGTAACAGGAGAATCAGGCGCGGGCCTGGTCAGCGTGGTTATGAACGGCAAACATACGGTAAAAAAAGTGAATCTTGACCCTTCTTTGATGAAGGAAGACCAGGCGCTGGTTGAAGACCTTGTCGCAGCAGCTGTGAATGATGCCGTACGCAAGGTTGCGGAGAATAACCGTGACCAGTTTTCGGGTATGGCCTCGGGTTTTAATATGCCCGAAGGATTCAAATTTCCCTTCTAGGCAGACCAAATGAATTACAGTCCATTAATTGACCAGCTCGTTGAAGCCTTCAGGCGTCTGCCCGGTGTCGGACCTAAATCCGCACAGCGCATGGTCCTGCATTTTCTGGAAAAGGACCGTAACGGGGGTAAATTACTTGCCGAGGCCCTGGTTGCAGCGATGGAGGGTGTTGGTCACTGCGAGAAGTGCAGAACACTGGCAGAGGAAAACCTGTGTCTTATTTGCCAAAATCCGTCTCGCGACCAGGGGACAATTTGCGTCGTTGAAACCCCGGCAGATGTTTTTGCCGTTGAACAGACGGCTTCCTACAAGGGGCTGTATTTTGTATTGATGGGACACCTTTCTCCTATTGATGGTATTGGTCCTGATGAAATTGGCATCCCCTTGCTTGTGGAGCAGGTGAAAACAGGCAGTATCAACGAAATCATCCTGGCCACTAACCCTACTGTCGAAGGTGAGGCCACGGCTTTCTATATTGCTGAACAACTCAGGACAGCAGACCTTGAAAGCCAGGGTCCAAAAATCTCAAGAATTGCCCATGGTGTTCCTGTTGGCGGTGAGCTTGAGTATATCGATGGCGGGACGCTCATGCATTCGATTGCCGGAAGGCAGGTGCTGGAGTACTGATCAGCCAACTACTGTGCAATGAACCAGGAGACAGGGAACATTAATACCACAGGCCACGAGATAAATGACAGCTACCAGATGGTGGAGGGCGATGAGGCTCTGAATGCCTTGTGTCGGCAATGGCAGGAGCGTGATTTCCTGGCCATGGATACAGAGTTTATTCGCACCAGCACATTCTATCCCCAGGTGGGGCTGATCCAGGTTAATGCCGGGAGCCTGGAAAACTACCTGATCGACCCATTAACGATCAGTGACTGGACCCTGTTCAGCGAATTGATGCGGGATGAAGGAATCATCAAGATATTTCATTCCTGTTCGGAAGACCTCCAGGTGTTTATGGCATCCATGAACCTTGTGCCTTATCCTGTATTTGATACGCAGATTGCCGCTGCATTGCTGGATGAAGGATTTGGTATGAGTTACCAGAATCTGGTCAAGGTCCATCTGGATATTGAATTGCCAAAGGGGGAAACACGATCTGACTGGTTGCAGCGTCCCCTTGATGAACGACAGCTGCATTACGCCGCCCTTGATGTAGCTTGCCTGCCTTTGATCTACAAAGCGCAGGAAAACGCACTGGCTACCCAGGGGCGTCTCTCATGGCATGCAGAAGAGTGCCGGCTGTTAATAGAAATTTACGAGCGTGAGATGACAGGCAACTTCTCTGATTATTATCTAAATATGCGGGGGGCCTGGCAGCTCAGCAGCAGACAGCTGGGTTTGCTTAAACAGCTGGCAGAATGGCGCGAAAACAGGGCGCGTGACAGGGATAAGCCACGAAACTGGATTATCAGGGATAAAAGCCTGATGGAGATTGCCCGCCAATTTCCCGAAGACCTTAATCAGTTGGGCAGAATTGAGGAAATCAGCAGGAATTTTCTGCGACATGAAGGCCAGCAGGTCCTGGACATGGTGCAGGAAGCACGTGAAATCCCTGAAGATGCATTGCCGCTTGAACTGCCCCGGCCACTTGATGGGCGGAGTAAAAACCGCCTCAAAAGAGGGCAGGGTTTTGTGGAGGCAAAGGCAGCAGAATTGGGGCTGCCAATGGAAATGCTGTCACGAAAACGCTGGCTGGTAGAATTGCTGCAGTCCATGCTTGAAACGGAGCGATCCAGTGGGGCAGAAAACACAGGGAGTATTGTTGTTCCTACCGAGTTTTCCGGATGGAGACACGCCTTGTTGTTTCCCGGACTGACCGAGGCCATGAAATGATTAACGAAGGATCAGGGCAATGACAGACGCAGGCAGCATCATCTGTTCTATTTTCAAGGGAAATAAAGAACAGGAGCTCTATGTCTACGTTCCACGGGACAGTGGAGAAGATGGTATCCCTGAAGCCTTGAAAGACCGTCTGGGCCAGATTAGCAAGGTCATGGACCTGGTGCTTACACCTGACAGGAAGCTGGCGCGTGCTGATACAACGCGAGTCATAACCCAGATCAGGGAGAAAGGTTATTACCTGCAGTTACCTCCCGATATAGGCATTGGAGTACTTCACGATGGTGACTGAGGCTTCAAAGGATCAACGTCCATTCTGGGAGAGTAAGTCCCTGCTTGAGATGAGCAGGAAAGAATGGGAATCCCTTTGTGACGGCTGTGCCAAGTGTTGCCTTCATAAACTCGAAGATGAAGAGACCGGCGAAGTTTTTTATACGCGTGTTGTTTGCCGGTTTCTTGACCAGGAAAAGTGTGCCTGCACGGTCTATGCCAAACGCAGGAAGCTTGTCCCTAATTGTGTCGTCCTGACTCCTGATAACCTTGAAGATCTTGACTGGATGCCGGGAACCTGTGCCTACAGGCTGCTCAAGGAAGGCAAACCGCTGCCGGTATGGCATCCGCTTATCAATGGCAGCAGGGAGCAGATGATTGCCACCGACAATACTGTCACCGGCAAAGTGGTCTCAGAGGAGTTTGTCCATGAAGACGGCTTTGAAGAACATATGATTGACTGGGCTGATTGAGCGCGACTATGGATTCACAGGACTACATTATTGCCTGGACAGTGTATCTTTGTGCGGGCATTGTTTTCAGTATTATCAGCTGGAAGTTCATGAAGAAAGTGTTGTGGCGGGAACTGGCTTATCTGTTACAAAGCCTGTTGCTGGCCATCATTTTTACGCCCTGGTACGTCCTGCCAGAGGAAGAGATACTGGCCCCGGCACTGATCATTTTCATGCTTGATCTCATTACCATTGATGTCACCACCAGCATAAGAGCCTTGATCCCGTTAGTTATGGCCATACTGCTGGGTATCATAGTCACCATTGTACTCAGTGTGATTTACCGGGTGAAAAGCAGGAAGCTGGCTGCAGGCAGGATCGAGTCAGTTCCTGAAGGGCCCTCAATCTGATTTCGCTTACTGGTTGAGGTCGTACTTGCGTATATAGCCACGCAACTGGTCATAGGTCAGGTCGAGAAGTTTGGCTGTTTTGCGTTGATTGTACTGACAGATTTTCAGGGCTTCCCTCAGAATTTTTTCTCAAACTCCTGTACCTGATGCTTACCCCTGATTGTCATGACTGCCATTCCGTTTGGTTATATAGGCGCTGTAATCGGGCACTTGCTGATGGGACTCGACCTGAGCATGTATTCCATTCTCGGTATCGTGGCTGCAGCGGGGGTTGTGATTAATGACAACCTGGTCCTGATGGATTTTATAAACAGACTCCGGGACGAGGGTTACACGGCTGTCAAGGCCGTAGAGAAAGCCGCAGAGGAACGTTTCCGTCCGATCTTTCTGACATCGTTTACTACCTTCATCGGGTTGCTGCCCTTGATGGCAGAAACCAGTGTGCAGGCCCAGTTCCTAATTCCAACAGTTGTGTCACTGGCATTCGGCGTACTCTTCGCCAGTTCTGTAACGTTGTTACTTGTCCCGGTGCTATATCTGATACTCAGTGATTTTCAGGATTGGACAGTAAAGCTCTTTGACAGGGAAAGCAGCTTACAGAAACAGATAGTGATGGACTGAATTATCCGTGGCCGGAACTCTTTTTGCGGATAGGTTTGTCCATGGAATATTTTTCATAATACGGTAATGTCATGTCTCGGTTATAATCGTATTTTTTCTTCACAGTCTTGCCGTGTCTTCAGATATATCCCAACTCATTCAACAGACCGATGGATGCCTCACTCGAGACCGCCATCGTCTGCGCATGGCCCTGTCAAGACATCGGCATCAGGAAAAAAAGGGGGCAGCTAATCACGGGAAACGCAGACCCGAGGATTTGTCTGCTATTGCCAGAAAAATCGACGCCTCCCGTGTCCTGGTAGAAAAAAGACAGGCAGGTGTGCCCTCCGTGACGTATCCGCCAGAGCTGCCCATGACAGGAAAGGTCGAGGAGATTAAAACTGCCATCGCGCATCATCAGGTTGTAATCGTGGCTGGTGAAACCGGGTCGGGAAAGACGACGCAGTTACCCAAGATATGCCTGGATATCGGTCGTGGTATCAAGGGGATGATTGGTCATACACAACCCAGAAGACTGGCCGCCAGAACTGTCAGTTCACGTATCGCTGAAGAGCTGGGTTTGCAGGATAGCAGTGGTGTTGCCTACCAGGTCCGCTTCCAGGACTTCAGTGATGAGTCTACCTACATCAAGCTTATGACAGATGGCATCTTGCTCTCTGAAACCCGTGAAGATCCTTTTCTCAATAAATATGACACCATTATTATTGATGAAGCCCATGAGCGCAGTCTCAATATCGATTTTCTGCTCGGATACCTGAAAAGATTACTGCCCAGGCGTCCGGACCTGAAAGTTATAGTGACATCAGCTACGATTGATGTAGAAAAATTCTCTGATCATTTTGATAAGGCGCCTGTTATTGAAGTGTCTGGTAGAACCTATCCGGTTGATGTTCTTTACCAGTCACCTGATGAGAATGAATCCGGGGATCTTAATGACCAGATTCTTCGTGCCCTGCGTCAAATACAAAAGCTGTCGAAAAAATCTCCCCTGCCATATCGGGATGTCCTGGTGTTTCTCAGTGGAGAAAAGGAAATTCGAGATGCAGCTGAAGCAATTCGAAAGGACCGTTCTCTGGATCTTGAGGTTCTTCCTCTCTATGCGCGTTTAAGTAATAACGAGCAGAACAGGGTTTTCCAGGCCCACGGCAAGCAGCGGGTTGTCCTGGCTACCAATGTGGCAGAAACATCATTGACCGTACCCCGAATTGGTTATGTGATTGACAGCGGTGTTGCCCGGATCAGTCGCTACAGTATCCGCAGCAAGATCCAGCGCCTGCCGATAGAGCCCATCTCAAAGGCCAGTGCTAATCAGCGGGCTGGTCGTTGTGGCCGTCTTTGTCCGGGAACGTGTATCCGGCTTTACAGTGAAGAGGATTTTCATAATCGCCCTGACTTTACAGATACGGAAATCATTCGGACAAACCTCGCATCGGTTATCCTGCAAATGCTGGTACTGCGGTTTGGCGATATTGAGGAATTTCCCTTTGTAGATCCTCCTGAAGGCAATGCTGTCAGGGATGGATTTCGGATTCTTGAAGAGCTTGGAGCTGTCACTAATGACAGGCGTATTACCCGGCTTGGCAGGCAAATGTCACGTTTTCCCGTTGACCCGCGATTTGCGAGAATATTACTGGCAGGGGATCGCTATCACTGCTTGCAGGAAATCCTGGTAATCGTCAGTGCCCTGAGCATCCAGGATCCGCGTGAAAGACCCCTGGACAAACAACAAGCTGCTGATGAAGCCCATCGCCGCTTTAAACATCCGGAATCGGATTTTCTGGCATGGACGGCACTATGGGAATTCTTTGAAGAACAGCGTCAACAAGTCGGCCGCAATAAACTTGGCAAACTTTGCCGTCAGAATTTTCTGTCTTACCTGAGAATGAATGAATGGCGTGATGTGCATCGTCAGCTCAGGCTGGTCTCGCAGGAACTGGCATTAACCATAAACAGTGAACCTGCCAGTTATGAGCAGATTCACCAGGCCCTGCTTGCCGGACTGGTAAGCAACGTGGCAAACAGGCTGGATGACAACAGTTATCTGGGCGCGCGCAACAGAAAATTCCGTATTTTTCCCGGTTCATTTCTTCACGGCAAGAAGTATTCATGGATTCTCGCCGCAGAACTGGTTGAGACATCACAGCTGTATGCCAGGATGAATGCCATGGTTGAAGCCCCCTGGATAGAAATGATGGCAGGGAGTCTGATCAAGAAGCACTATTCTGAACCCCACTGGGAAAAAGGTCGCGGTAAAGTGATTGCTTTTGAGAAAGTGTCTCTTTATGGCCTGGTCCTGGTTGATCGACGCAAGGTTGTCTATGGTTCCATTGACCCGGTAACCAGTCGTGAGCTCTTCATTCGTGAGGGCCTGGCCTGCTCCCAGGTAAATACCAAACTGCCTTTTTATCGACATAACTCACGACTCATCAGTGAAATAGAAAATCTTGAAGACAAGACCAGGCGAAAAGATCTTCTGGTTAGGGAAGAAGATATCTATCAGCTTTATGATGACATTTTGCCGGAAGAGGTCATTGACCAGGCAAGTCTCGAGCGTTGGTATAAGAAACAGGGAAAGGGAACTACCCAGGCGTTGTTTTTTACGAGGGAAAGTTTGCTTAATACCCAGGATGATGCCCTTGCCCTGGAAGCTTTTCCTGATCAGTTACAGGCCGGGCATCTGACTCTTGACCTTGACTATCGCTTTGAACCAGGAGCTGCAGCAGATGGTGTATCCGTCGATGTGCCCGTCTCGGCACTGACGCAATTGCATGAAGAGGATCTGGACTGGCTCGTGCCGGGAATGTTGCGGGAAAAATGTATTGCGCTGGTCAAGGCACTGCCAAAACCCGTTCGTAAGAATTTTGTACCAGTGCCGGACCATGTTAACAGGGCCATGCCAGCCATTAGCAAGGGGCAGGGTGACCTGAAAGCCGTGCTTGCCCATGAACTGCAACGTTTAACGGCTGTCTCGATACCCCAGGACAGCTGGACTGATTTTTCTCTCCCGGATCACCTGAAAATGAACATCAACATCCTGGATATGGAAGGAAAGAAAATTGGTAATGGCAGAGACTTGGCCATTCTCAGGGAAAAGTTCGCGGCGCAGTCAAAAGCTGCAATAGCGAACTTTTCTGAATCCACGATTGAGCGAACCGGATTGACTGAGTGGGATTTTGACTCCCTGGAAGAAGAGGTGGAAATTCAACAGGGAGGAATTGTGATCAAGGCCTGGCCAGCATTGGTTGATGATACCGATTCTGTATCTATGACGCTTGCAGACTCACCTTACCAGGCCCGATTGCTCTCCAGGGCTGGTGTGGCCAGACTTTACATGTTCAGGAATCGTCAGCAATGGAAGTACCTGAAAAAAAATGTACTGCAGGATGCCAGGCATTTGCCTGCCATGAATCGTTACGGTGGGCGCGATAGTTTGGCTAATCAGATTGTCATGGCCACCTACCAGTCCGCATTCAGGCTGGCTGAAGAACTTCCCCGAGACAGGAATGGATTTGATGAAATTTATGACATGGGCAGGGGAGAACTGGTTGATACATCCACTCGACTGGAGAACCTTCTCTATAAGTTGCTTGATGAGACAGCATCAATCACAGCCTCGCTAAAGAAGTTCAATGGATTGCAGGACATGGCGTTGCAACAGGATGTAAACCGACAAATGGAAGGGCTCGTCCATGATGGCTTCTTGTCAAATACACCGATTGAGGTATTGATGGAGTACCCCCGGTATTTCAAGGCACTGAATCAGCGATTGGAAAAATATCCCAGACAGTCAGAAAAAGATGCCCAGTGGTCTAGGATGCTGGAATGGTGGTGGCAACGCTACCAGAGCAGAAAACAGCTGCTTGAAGCACAGCATAAGAGTGCTGAACAGATTGATGCTTTTCGCTGGATGCTTGAAGAGTTACGGGTTTCCCTGTTTGCCCAGGCTTTGGGAACACGTTATCCGATCTCTGAAAAACGGGTGGAAAAAGCCTGGCATGAAATGGAATAGCGAATTGCCGGGTCTGTATGGATGTTGCATGAATTCAGCACATTCAAAGAAACCTCCGTCCCGGTGTTAATAGTGTGAATTATCATATTGAAATATATCAAGGAGCACGAGTTAAAATACTCTCATGCACTTAATGGAGAAAAACGAGATTACAGATACACCTGCAAGGATTCTGCTTGCGGCGATATGGCTTCTTGTGTCTCTGCTTTACCTGCAACCCTTAACTGTCTCGGCCCAGCCCGAAAGCAAGGACCCTGATCCGTTTATCAAATTCAACAGAAAGATTTATGCCTTCAATGAAGCTTTCGATGAAGCCTTGTTCAAACCAGTCGCCCTCACTTACCAGGAACTGGTTCCCGGTTTTGCGAGGCAGGGGGTCAGTAATTTTTTCAACAATCTTGATGATGTGAATGTGGTTTTCAATGACCTGCTGCAGCTGAAAATGCAAAATGCCTTGCAGGACTCTGGGCGACTAGTGATCAATACAACCATTGGCATCGGTGGTCTGCTTGATGTTGCTACCACCTGGGGACTGTACAAGAATGATGAGGATTTTGGCCAGACGCTGGGATACTGGGGAGTTCCTGCCGGTCCCTATCTGGTATTGCCAATTCTGGGGACAAGTACCTTGCGACATACCACCGGCCTGTTTCCGGATTACCTGATGAACCCGATATTCCGGGTGGATAATGACGAGATACGCTTTTTTCTCTGGGCTCTGGATAACATTGACTCGCGGGTTTATTACCTGGCTGCGGAGTCAATGGTGACAGGTGACGAGTACACTTTTGTCAGGGATGCCTTTCTCCAGCGTCGTGAATATCTGGCTGCAGATGGAGAAGTCTATGATGAATGGGATGATTTCTGAGAGGCGCCTTTACGCTTATTCGGACTGCCGATAAGGTTTAATACATTTCAAGAATAACGCCTCCGACACGGCATCGCCCCTTGTCGATTGGTCTAATACGCTTGATTTCTATAAGGGCCTGGAAAGGGCCTCTGTTCTTATGGCCATCATGGACTTTGACCTTGCACTCGGTCCCGATGGAAACCACGCTGTCGAGAACAAGTCCGATTCCGCTATCACTGATGTCGACACAAATGCCTTCAACCTCCTTTTGATGGGCACCATAAATCAAGGTAACTGCTGTCTTTACTTTGACCCGTTCGAAATCACGTTTTTCATATGCATACACCATGGAAATTCCCGTTACTGCAAACTACTTTCAGTACTCTACCTCAATTTTTTTGGTTTGTGGCTAAATTCGATCCAAATTGTGACACTTTTAACGTCCATCTGTTGCAGGCAGTAAAATTAGGGAGTAAGGTTAAGAGGATTTCGAAAAGACGGTAACGCATTAATTTTTAAGCAAAGATTATATCTGACACCTTCGTCGCTGATAGCAGTGCAGTGTTTCTTCCAGCAAGACAGTAAATGAAAAATGGGGAAAATAGGGTAGTTCTTGTTGTCGACAGCGATAAGGTTGTCCGGCAGGATATTGCTGCCTATCTTTCCGATAATGAATACCGCGTTGTTCAGGCTGATGACTGCGACGAAGCGATAGCCTCTTTTCACTCCAGTTGTCCTGCCATTGTTATATTCGATATCAATCTTCCTGGCGGAAAAGCGCTTGAAACCCTTGAGCATATCTTTGCGCTCTCACCAACCCAACCTGTACTGATTCTTTCTGAGCCTGGGCACACTGAAGAGGTGATCCAGGCCATGCGACTCGGGGTAAGCAAATACCTGGTCAAGCCAATAGAAGACATGGAGTTATTGCTGATCTCAATTGAGAACAGTCTCCAGGGTTACCGGCTGATAGAGCAGAACATTGTGTATCGCAAGAACCTGGAAGAAATTAACCGGGAACTGGAAGACCGTGTGGAAGTGTTCCAGATGGATCAGCAGGCAGGACGTCATGTCCAGATGAGCATGCTGCCCAAGCCGCCCCAGGATATAAACGGTTTTCATTTTGACCACAAAGTGATTCCTTCCCTTTACCTAAGCGGCGACTCGGTGGATTACAAACCAGTCTCCTCCTCGAAAGTCCTGTTTTACATCGGAGATGTCTCCGGACATGGTTCTTCCTCTGCCTTTGTTACCGTGCTACTGCGTTTTCGTATTGCCCAGATGTTGCGTGAACATATCCAGGGACGTTTTCGCTCCGAATTTACACCGGCAGCAATTCTTGACCTGCTAAACCATGACCTGATGGATACAGCGTTGGACAAGCACATCACGGTTTGTATGGGGGTGCTGGACAAACGGGATTTTTCTCTCGACTTCAGTATTGCCGGGCATCATCCTTTGCCAGTGCTTTACAGCGAAGGTAAAGCCAGGTTTATAGAGCCGTCCAAGAGTAGTTTTCCAATCGGACTTAATGAACAGGCAACATACTTTAATGAAACCATTATGCTGCCGCAGGATTTTGCTCTCTTTCTTTTCTCAGATGGGATTCTGGAGTATCTTCCCGGTGAAAATATGACGAAAAAAGAAGAGCGGCTGCTTCAGGTAATAAGTGAGTGTAAAGGCAATTTCCAAGAGGTGAAAACGGGTTTACACTTACGCCAGGATATAAAAGTTCCTGATGATATTGCAGTGCTCAGTGCCAGTAATTTATGAATAGCGGAAAGATACTTGTCGCCAAGGTAAATAATGTTCCCATCCTGAAGTTTATCGGGGATGTCCGTGTTCTCATGAGTGGCGCGCTGGAAAATTATTTTTCCTCACTTTACACCAGCGCAATCCTGGACAGAATGATAATAGACATGACGGAAACTGAAGGGATTGATAGTACGGCACTTGGCCTGCTGGCCAAAATGGCTATCCAGCTGCGAAATCGATTCAACGTCAGTCCCACCATTGTTTCCACTAATCCCGACATAACCCGAATACTCAAGGGCATGAGTTTTGACCTCATCTTCAATATTGTCGATGAGCCCTACAACCGGGAAGCCAGTTTTGACGAGCTAAGCCGGGTGGATGAGAATGAAGATGAAATTCGTAAAAAGGTGATAGAGGCGCATCAGACGCTGATGGCCCTCAGCGAAGATAATCGCATCGAGTTTCAGGATCTTGTTTCTGCACTGAAAGCTGATCGTTGAACCAGGTTGTCTTTTTGCCATCTTGCAGATCTAGGCACCGGCCCTGTCCCTGGCAACATGCTTGCTCTTGATAAAATCCTTGTGTGAGAGGTGCAGGAGCTCAGCGACCTTCCTGATCAGGTGCTCTTCATAACGATCTATCCTGCCATCGGCATATGCCACTTCCCACATCCCAAGTATGGTTTCCACTTTTTCCTGATAACCGAATTTGTCATTCATCAGGCTAGTGAACTGATAGAGTGAAGTGGCTTCATCGGCTTCCTGTTGTGCCAGTGTCATCAATTCGGCAAGGTCATCTTCTGCCAGATCGAATCGCTGTCTCAGGATATTTACCAGAGATTCAGTCTCTTCTTCGTCGATAGCCCGATCCGCTTTGGACAACTCAATGAGCAGGGCTGCACTGGCCAGATGGAGCTGGTCATGGTCCAGTTGCTTTTCATCAGTGTGCTTGCTGGTGAAATGGTTGTCGAAAAAACTGGTGATGGCGTTCAGCATACCGATATTTCCTTTTGTTGCGTTAACTGGGGAGAATATTCCCTGAAGTGTTGCCAGGCCGTATCCAGCACCTCTAATCCGGCATCAGGCTTGTGGGCATTTTCGCTGAGATAGCGCCTGAACTGTTTGGCTCCGGGGCGTCCCTGGAACAGTCCCAAAATATGGCGTGTCATGTGTTTCAATGCGGTTCCCTGGGCCATTTCCCGGGCAACATATTCTGTAAATTCTTCCATAACATCCAACCGGGATTTTCCCGGTACGTGGCTACCGAATATTTGCCGGTCTACATCAGCCAGAATAGCAGGGTTCTGGTAAGCCTCACGCCCCATCATGACGCCATCAACATGCATCAGTAATTCCTGCGCCTGTGGCAGGCTCCTGATTCCACCATTAATGATGATTTCCAGGTCGGGAAACTGTTCCTTGATTGCGAATACCCGGGCATAGTTCAGAGGGGGAATTTCCCGGTTTTCCTTTGGGCTTAATCCGTCCAGTACCGCAATTCGGGCGTGGATGATGAAAGTATGGCAGCTAGATTCCGCTACAGTGCCGATAAACTCACTGAGAAATGCCAGTGAATCCATATTATCTATGCCTATCCGGCATTTGATGGTTACCGGGATGTCGACAGCCTGAATCATGGCGTCCATGCATTCCCGTACCAGTGCCGGCTCAGCCATGAGGCAGGCACCAATTTTGCCGCGCTGTACCCGGTCGCTGGGGCAGCCGGCATTCAGGTTGATTTCATCGAAACCCGCTTGTTCTCCAAGCCTGGCAGATTTGGCCAGTTCAACAGGATCACTGCCACCGAGTTGCAGGGCAACCGGGTGTTCCTGTGAATTGAATCGTAGAAAGCGTTCGGCATCACCATGGAGCAGGGCGCCGGTGGTCACCATTTCAGTGTAGAGCAGGGCATGTTGTGATAGCAGGCGATGAAAATAGCGGCAATGGCGATCCGTCCACTCCATCATGGGAGCGACACTGAAACGGCGCTGTATGTCGGTATCGGTGTTCATCTGAATAAATCCTGGCGGCGTATTATATAGAAAGCACTCCATTACTGCAGTGTCTTCATGAATGCGGGTATTGTGGACTTACAAGGGTCACATAGTGTATTTTGCACGCCATCCAATGACAGGCGAAACCGGGAGTTTTTAACCGATGAATTCCATGAACAAACTAGTAATAACTGCTTTAACTCTATTTACGGCTGTTTGCGCCCAGGCCGATGACTATATTATTGATGGATCTGGTGCAGGTATGCACTCATCCATTAACTTTAAAGCCAGCCATGTGGGAATCAGTTCCCTGTGGGGGCGTTTCAATGATATCTCCGGGCATTTCACATACGATGCGGATAATATCGAAGACTCTGTCATCGTAGTTGATATCAATCCGGCCAGTATCGACACGAACCATGAGGCAAGGGATATCCATCTGAGCAGTAGCGACTATGTAGATGTAGAGACTTATCCGGTTGCCGGTTTCCGAAGCAACTCGATCGAGGATCTGGGTAGTGGTCGTGTAAAGGTTACCGGTGATTTCACCCTTCATGGTGTCACCAGGTCCATCAGTTTTGAAGCCCATCGTACGGGAGAAGGTGAAACACCCTTCGGAGATTACCGTGTTGGTTTTGAAGGTGAGATGGAGCTCAACACCAATGATTATGGAATTAATGCTGGGCCATTGATGCTTGTACTGGCGATTGAGGGAATCCGTCAGTAGTTTTATTCCTGAAAAAAGTGAAAGCCGCTTTGTTTGTATAAGACAAAGCGGTTTTATCTAAGCAACTGTATATTTATTTTTAGTGAAGAAACTCTTTTTTTTTGTAAAGAGGTGTTACTGGCACTTTGTGGCAAAAGAAAATCACAGATAGTTCGTGTCAACAAAGGGATGAATTCAAACCGTGGCAGGGGCCTGTCACAAGTTCTTCCGAACTTCCTCAAGAATTTCCTCGATGCCAGGTTCCTCAACAATATCCTTGAAAGAACCCTGTCGTTCATACACCTTTGCCGCCGCATCAAAAAACTCCCTTGGCATATCATTATCTTCCAGGGTGTCTGCAATTTCTTTCATTTCGCCACTGAAACGCCAGGCTTTTCTGGCAACCTGCCTGATGCGTTCATGACTCTTGGTGGTAAAGCCGGGCTTGTAGATGTCCCACTGTGTTTCCAGTTGGGCTCTTACACCCATGGCTTCTGCGGCACCAAGAATAGCGGTATGCAGAGCTGCGGTACCCTTGCTGTTGGCAGCGAAACACATTTTCAGTCCGGAAGCCTGGCCGATCTTATCTTCGAGTATGGTGACTTCAAAAAGGCCTTTCTCAAAAAAAGAGCCGATCTTCGCAGCGTTGGAACCGGACAGGTATAGCCATGTGGTTCCACTGGTGACCGGAGGCAGACCAATAATGCCTCCGTCTACAAACCCGGCACCGGATGTTGACAGCAGATGTCCGATTTCCCTGGCCGTTGACGGTGCGATGGCATTGAAGTCAGCATAGATGCCCTGAAAATTACAGGCGACAACAGAGCGGGCCTGGTCAATGGCTGCATGGGGAGGGCAGATGGAGACAAGTAGGTCGCAGGTATCACATAACTCCTGCAGGCTGGGCAATAAGGTCAGCCCAAGGGCTTTGGCGCGTTCAGCTGTAGCCTGACTACGACCTTCAGCGCACCAGTAAACATCCTGACCCGACGCTACTACGCTGGCAGCTATGGCTGCGCCCATTTCTCCGGGATGTAAAATGCCGATCTTTACTGTCATGTCAGCTGGCTCCTGTCAGGTATCCCCGGTTATACAGAAAGGTGAGCAGTTCTAGGCATTTTTCATGGAGCTGGAAAGGCTCGAGAGACAGTTCTGTGCCCATAGCCCGCTGCAATTCAGTATTCAGGGCAAGAAGTTTTTCCACGGGATGTCCGAGTGTCAAGCATTCGCCATTAACAAACAGCGTAAGTAAATCTTCGCTGTGGTGACAGGCAAAGCGGGTGACAGGGTTGGCTTTGAGTACAAACCCTTTTTGAAGAGCCTGGGCCATAGTCACTGGCGTCATTTGTTGTTCAGGGGGTTCAACAAGTTCAGGGATTCTAGGTTCAGTCATCAGTCTGCCAAAACTTTCCAGCACAAGCGAGTCATCATTAAAGGCATGCTGCATGAGAGCTTTGACCTGGTGCAGGGCATTACTGTCGATTTCACCGGGACGATGTTCCTTCTCGGAAGCCGGATCCCGGTAGCGCAAATCTGCCGGGAGTGTTTCCGCTGCCAGGTAGCTGAATGCCGATAGTAACTCGGCAACATCAGGGGCCCGGAACCCGATGGAGTAACTCAAGCCGGCTTCAGTAGCTGTTCCACAATGGGATAACCCGGCGGGAATATAAAGAACATCCCCGGTCTCCAGTTCGAATTCCCGGGTGGGTTCAAAGTCCGTGAGAATTTTCAGTCCGGAGGAGGTATCCAGTGATGTATCGCTGTTACAGAAGTCGCCAATCTGCCAGAGACGTTTGCCCTGACCCTGAATGAGGAAAACGTCATAGTAATCAAAGTGGGGACCAACACCGCCGCCGTCCGCTGCAAAACTGATCATAATATCGTCCAGTCGCCATGCCGGTATAAAAGCGGCTTCCCTGAGCAGGGGTTTGACCTCCTCTACCCACAGGTCTACTGATTGGACGAGCAGCGTCCAGTCTTTTTCATTTAGAAAAGTGAAATCCCTTTCAGTGAACGGACCCTGTTTCATCTCCCAGCTCATTGCGCTTTTAAACACCAGGCGAGACTCCACATCATCTTCGCAGGCAAGGCCTGCGAGTTCTTCTGGCGTGATCGGGTCAGTAAAGTCTGGCAGGGCTGCCCGCAGGAGGAGAGGTTTTTTTTGCCAGTATTCGGATAAAAATGTGCCGGAATCAATACTGTCCTGCGCTGAAAATAGCATCAGATTTTTCGGGCCTGGTCTGCGGCGTTGCCGATATAGGTTTCAGGGCGCAGTTGCTTCAGGGCCTCGCGGGCCTCATCGGGCAGTTCCAGTGTATCAAGGAAAGTGGACAGGGTTTCTGACGTGATAGCTTGTCCTCGAGTCAGGGCCTTGAGTTTTTCATAAGGCTCTTCGATGCCATAACGGCGCATAACTGTCTGGATAGGTTCGGCCAGGACTTCCCAGCTGCTATCCAGGTCGGCCAGCAGCTGTTCTTTATTGATAAGCAGTTTGCCGATTCCCTTGAGTGAAGCCTGGTAGGCAATGAGACTATGAGCCAGGCCAACACCAATAGTACGCAATACTGTAGAGTCCGTAAGGTCTCTTTGCCAACGAGAGACGGGCAGTTTTTGTGACAGGTGGAGCATGAGGGCATTGGCTACGCCAAGATTACCTTCAGAATTCTCAAAATCGATCGGATTGACCTTGTGAGGCATGGTAGAGGAGCCTACTTCACCGGCGATGGTCTTCTGGCGAAAGTAACCCTGTGAGATATAACCCCAGACGTCACGGTCAAAATCGATCAGGATGGTATTGAAGCGACAAATGGCATCAAAATATTCCGCTATAAAATCATGGGGTTCGATCTGGGTGGTATAGGGATTCCAGGTCAGCCCCAGTTCCGTGACAAACGTTTTCGCATTGTCTTCCCAGTCCACTTCCGGGTAGGCAGAAATATGAGCGTTGTAGTTACCAACTGCGCCATTGATCTTGCCCAGAAATTCTACCGCCTTGACCTGATTTATCTGGCGTTGAAGACGAGCCGCCACGTTGGCAAACTCCTTGCCCATGGTACTTGGTGTGGCTGTCTGCCCATGGGTGCGGGAGAGCAGTGGGGCATCGGCATAATCATGTGCCTTGCCGCGTATGGCTTGAAGCACTTCATTCATCATGGGGGCAACAATCGCCTCCATGCTTTCCTTGAGCATGAGAGCATAGGACAGGTTGTTTATGTCTTCGGAAGTACAGGCAAAATGTACAAATTCCATAATACCTGCCAATTCCTGGTTCTCGGCAAGCTTGCCTTTCAAGTAATACTCCACAGCCTTGACGTCATGATTGGTAACGGCTTCCTTTTCCTTGACGATGGCCGCCTGGGACTCATCAAAGTCATGAATTAACTGGTCAAGAAAGGCTGAGGCCGAGGATGACAGCGGAGGTACTTCTCCTATTGCCGGATTAGCCGACAGGCGTTGTAACCAACGGATTTCCACAATTACCCTGTAACGAATCAGTCCAAATTCACTGAAGTAGGGTTGCAGGGATGTGGTCTTGCTGTGATAGCGACCATCGACGGAGGAGATAGCGTTGAGTGTTGTCAGGGTCATTGAAAGCTCTACAGGAATGTTCTTGTGGTTGCCGGTTTCGTATATCTGTGTCGATGCCGGAAAAGCGTCGCATTATACGCTAAAAAATCCCTGATTAGCAGGTTCGGATTGCCGGGAAATGGTCAGTTTGCTGGAAGAGAGAGGCATTGTATATGCTTGACATATGCTATGTGCTTTCTATAATTAATTCACGGTCAGAATAGGCGTTGAGGAAGGAATATGAGCGAATCCGGTGAGAAAGATAATCAACCGATCAAGGCGAAGCTGTTTATCAATGGTCGTAGCCAGGCGGTACGAATCCCCAAGGAAATCGCCTTTTCAGGCATTGACGCCGTCAATGTTGAAAAACGGGGCAATTCGGTCATTCTCACTCCTGCGCGCAAGACGTGGGAGTCATTTTCAGAGATGGCACCGGCTGATGATGATTTCATGGTAATCCGTCCAAGACTGGTGAAATCATGATTGTGATGCTTTCACCGGATATCTGCCGCCTGATTATCCGGCAACAGCCGATAGCATTGCTGGCAAGGCTTCAACAATGGTCCGCTGGCGGGGACGAAATTGTCATTTCAGCGATTACCTATGCAGAACTTGTCGCCGGGGTCCTGCTAACTGAAAACCAGTCCCGGCATATGTCCCTGGTGGAGGCATTTTGTGAGCGACTGGAAGATGTCGTGCCCTGGAACAGGGAGGCCGTAGACAGTTATACCGCGATCCAGCAGGCGGCCATGAAAGAGGGGCATGCGATAAACATGAATGATGCGATGGTAGCTGCTCATGCAGTAAGCCTGGGGGCCACGCTGCTTACGCTCAATGGCAAGTCCTATGCCGGGGTAAGTGATCTGGTTCTGGAAACCTGGCAGAAGGATTGAGGTCTGACTGAAAGCGTGGCTCTGTGCTAGTGTATGTCGAGAACGTGATTCATCAGGTAGAGCAGGTGACGGTCCATTTTTTTGCGGAACAACAGCAGTTGCCAGCGTCTGCCTCCCAGCTGGTTCCAGAGCACCGCAGACCGGATTCCTCCAAGTAATACAGCCCGGATTCTGTCTGCAATCTCTTCATTTTTAAGAAATTTTACGTCACCGCTGACCTGTATGCGGAAAGGCAATGTACTCAGCGTAACCTGGTATATTTCGGCAAGTTGCCTGAGAAGGCCTGGACCGGCCAGATCCGGGTCATCAAGGTGGGCCGGGGACAGGGTGGCGAGACGGTCACCCACTTCATCGAGCATTTTGCGGTTTGCCGAAAGCTTCCTTTCCAGATGCAGTATGCCAAGGAAATAGCGCAACACCTGGGGATCTTTAAGTGTCCCTTCTTCGTTCCTGAGAATTTCCTGAAGTACCTGTATGCCCAGGTTGAGCCGGCTCACACTGCCATAGATTTCAACGGTAGTGTGTGGATTGGTGATAAACAGGCTTTTGACCAGGGTGTTGAGCTTGTCCTGGCCAACCATACCGTTCTCACCGAGTTGCCTGACCATATAGGCGGCCTGGGCGACACCGGAAAGTGCAAGGCATTGTCTGAGTTTTCTATCCATATCAGTTAATGGAAGCGTCCTGTAGGTATTCTTCAATGACTGCACCGCCCAGGCAGATATCCCCCTGATAGAAAACAATGGACTGTCCTGGCGTGACGGCGCGCTGACGTTCTGCAAACGTTACCACATAGCGCCCATTTTCCGCTTGCAGTCTGCAGGCCTGGTCAGGTTGCCGGTAACGCACCTTGGCATGACAATCCAGGGGCAGAGATGGCGGCGGTTCGTTAACCCAGGAAATCTCACCACAGACCAGTCCCCGCGAAAACAGCAAAGGATGCTCATTCCCCTGGACGACGATGAGCACATTTCTATCAAGATCCTTGTGGGCCACGTACCAGGGGGCTTCCGGTCGATCTTTCTGGCCACCAATCCCGAGCCCCTGACGCTGACCAAGCGTATGGAACATTAAACCACTATGCTGGCCTATGATTTCGCCCTCGTCAGTTTCAATGTTGCCTGGCTGGGCAGGAATATAGGTTTCCAGAAAGTCCTTGAAACGGCGCTCTCCAATAAAACAGATACCGGTACTGTCTTTTTTGTCATGGGTTACCAGTCCGTGCTTTTCCGCGATGGCCCTGACTTCCTGTTTGTCGAGCTCTCCAACAGGGAACAGGGTCCGTGATATCTGGGCTTCCTTGACCGCACACAGGAAATAACTCTGGTCCTTGTTGCAATCCAGGCCCTTGAGCAAGAGCGATGCACCATTCCTGTCTGCTCGCCTGACATAGTGCCCGGTGGCAATCAGGTCAGCCCCCAGCAGGGTGGCATAATTAAGAAAGGCCTTGAATTTGATTTCGCGATTGCAAAGGATATCGGGGTTAGGGGTTCTGCCGGCACGGTATTCCGTCAGAAAGTGTTCAAAGACATTGTCCCAGTATTCTGCAGCGAAGTTGGCGCTGTGCAGTTTGATGCCCAATTTCTCGCAGACTGCAGTCGCGTCGGCAAGGTCGGCCCTGGCGGTGCAGTATTCCGTCCCGTCATCTTCATCCCAGTTTTTCATGAACAGACCTTCGACTTCATAGCCCTGGTCCCGGAGAAGCAGGGCAGCCACGGAAGAATCCACACCACCGGACATGCCGACGATAACGCGCGTGTTGGAATTGTCCTTGTCAGTTGCAGTCATATGGCGTTAAAGGTAGTGGGATACAGCATCAAGGGGCAGGCGCCTGCCGGAAAGATAGTCTTTCACGCATCGGGCTACCAATGGACTGCGAGCGGCAAAACCCTCAGCGAATATTTCATCTGGTAAAAGCCAGTGTGCAGCTATGATGCCTTTATCCAGTGGCAGAGAGTCATCATGATGTCGTGCGCTGGCAACGAAACTGTGGCGCACGTAGGTAACTTCGTTGGGGGCCTTATAGACATAGGCACCAAGATAGTCAGTCAGGGTCACATGCCAGGCAGTTTCCTCTAGCGTTTCCCGTACAGCCGCCTCGAAGAGGGTTTCACCTTCATCAAGATGCCCCGCCGGCTGGTTGAACACAGCCTGGCCACTGTCGATTTCCTCAACAAGCAGGAAGCGGCCATTATCTTCAACAACAGTGGCAACGGTGGTATGTGGAGTCCATGACATGGCAGGTTTATTTACCGGGTCTGAAAAAGGGCGCATCCTACCTGAATCGGAAGATAAATGGAAAACACCGGGTTTGTCGGCGATAATGGCATTTTACAGAAAGAAGTCATGTTGTATGTCCAAATTAACTCATATTGATGCCAGTGGTCAGGCCCGCATGGTGGATGTTGGCGCCAAGGATATCACCGAGCGCACAGCCACGGCTGAAGCCGTGATAGATCTGCTGCCTGAAACCCTGAAACTGATTATAGAAGGTGGTCATAAGAAAGGGGATGTGTTTGCTGTTGCACGCATAGCTGGTATCCAGGCGGCCAAGAAATGTTCAGACCTGATACCGTTGTGTCATCCGTTGATGCTCAGTGGTGTCAATGTGACCCTGGAAGCTGATGAAGCAGCCAACCAGGTCCGCGTGCTGGCAACCTGCAAACTCGCTGGTCAAACAGGAGTCGAAATGGAAGCGCTGACAGCAGCTTCAGTGGCTGCTCTGACGGTATATGACATGTGCAAGGCCGTGGACAGGGGTATGGTGATCCGCACAGTCCAGTTGCTGGAAAAAGCCGGCGGTAAATCCGGCCATTACAAACGTGAAGAAACAGGACAGGTATGATTGCCATACATTATTTTGCCAGCATTCGCGAAGCCCTGGATTGCGATATGGAACAGCTGGAGCTACCTGAGGGCATTAAGACTGTAGGTGACCTGATTGACATGCTTGGTCAGCACCATGGGGATAACTGGAAAGATGTGCTGGGCCAGCCAAATGTCCTTGTAGCTGTAAATCATGAAATGACTGACCTGACGGCATCAATCAAGGCCGGTGATGAAGTGGCTTTCTTACCGCCGGTGACTGGAGGCTAACCCTGGCTGTGAAAATTTCAATCCAACAGGAAGATTTCGATATTGGTCATGAAAGCGACTTGATGCGCCAGGCCTGTCCGCAGGCAGGAGCCATTGTTACCTTCAGTGGCCTGGTTCGGGACCTGGAAGGGGATAAGCAGGTGCAGTCACTGGTTCTTGAGCATTACCCGGGCATGACGGAAACCAGCCTGGAGAAAATTGTACAGGAAGCCAGTGAGCGATGGCCTGTCATTGATACTACGGTAATTCATCGTGTTGGCGAATTGAAAGCGGCGGAACAGATTGTCTTTGTAGCGGTTGCCAGTCTTCACAGACAGGCAGCATTCAGTGCCTGTGAATTCATTATGGACTATCTGAAAACACGGGCACCGTTCTGGAAGAAATGCCGGGATGAAAATGGGGAAAACTGGGTTGAGGCGAAGGATTCCGATGAACAGGCAAGCCTGCGCTGGCAGTAATCATCCACAAACCCTGTAGTTAGGCTGTTGTCTCTTTCTGGCTTTTGATCTGGCCTGGAGGATTTCTACTGAATGACCTCAAGCTTCCGGTAGTCACCCGGGGCCAGTTCGTCCAGTGTCCATTGGCCTACCTGTGTTCTTATTAGTCTCAGGGTAGGAAATCCGGTTGCTGCTGTCATGCGTCTTACCTGTCTGTTACGCCCCTCCCGAATAGTGAGTTCAATCCAGCTGGTGGGGATATGTTTTCTTTCCCTTATCGGAGGAATGCGTTTCCAAAGCGTCGGCTCGGCTATGCGCCGGGCTTTTGCCGGACGTGTTGTCCCGTCTTTCAACTCCAATCCCCTGGCTAGTTGTTCTAGGGCATTATCCGTAATGATACCTTCGACCTGGGCCAGGTAGGTTTTTGACATTTTGTTATTCGGGTTACTGATGCGCTGCTGCAAGTCTCCATCGTCGGTTAGCAGAAGAAGACCTTCGGAATCACGATCAAGCCTGCCCGCGGGATAGACCTTTTTTACGGGGAGGAAATCTGCAAGTGTCTTGCGGCCATTCCCGTCTGTAAACTGGCTTAGTACATTGAATGGTTTGTTGAAAAGTATCAGGACTGCCACGAGGAGTTAATGCCGATAAGGTAAGTTTTCAGTCTTGGGAGTGTCGCGTGGAATTAATCCAATAACGACATCATACAGTGAGGTAATGCAATGTCGTTACAAAACGTCGTTACAAAATGT
>CAZDCK010000009.1:72977-92524 GCA_964503965.1 uncultured Enterobacteriaceae bacterium
CGACATCATACAGTGAGGTAATGCAATGTCGTTACAAAACGTCGTTACAAAATGTGGTTACAAAATGTCGTTATCCAGTGTATCAGCACATGCCATATGGCGAGGAACGACAGTGGCGTACTGATAAGGATTCAACATAAAAAACGACCCGGCAAATACCCCGGGGCAATTGCAGGATTAAACACTGGAACAATTAGCCTGAATCAGGAAGCAGTGTCGTCTGCGTTACTGTCTGGTTCAGGTTCACTGTCATTTGCAGATGTGGGTGTTTCACTACTACCGCCATCATCTGCCGGGACGATATTGGCAGCATGTAAACCTTTCGGTCCCTCTACCACATCAAACGTCACCTTCTGACCAGCTTTCAGTGTTTTGTAGCCTTCCATGGTGATAGAAGAGTAATGTGCGAACAAATCGTCGCCACCATCGTCCGGCAAAATAAAACCAAACCCCTTGGCGTTATTGAACCATTTGACTTGACCGGTACTCATATCCGTCTAACCCCTTTTGATACCCCAACATAAAATCGGCATTCAGAATTTGATCAAATTCCGGCGCAGAGTTATGACATATAACCCCTTTTATGGGGGTTGTCAAATTGGTGAACAGGCAGCCCTCATGAAATTCGCCAGGGTGAATATCCCCCGAGATGAGAAAAAGAAATAAACATGTCAGGGGGCGGTCTTATCAGTGGGATAATTCGTGATATAGTTGAACTGTATTAAAAGTAGTTCAAGGTATCGGTCAGCCTGTCTGGTACTCATGTTCCCGGTAAAGAATTTCATGTTCAGGTGAATATTACCGGCGTCGGATTCCATCGGTTTCCTTGTTTTTTTCGTATGTACCCTTATTGAATACACTGGCAACTTTCACAGACAAATAACAGCAATGAGCAATAACGTTTTATTTCCGATTTACAGCCATGGCGGCGATGATAATGACGATGATTTTCATCGCGGTGGTGATTCACGAGAAGCCCTGGCG
Source organism: uncultured Enterobacteriaceae bacterium (assembly GCA_964503965.1). Taxonomy (GTDB): domain Bacteria; phylum Pseudomonadota; class Gammaproteobacteria; order Pseudomonadales; family Pseudohongiellaceae; genus Eutrophocola. The sequence goes on from CAZDCK010000009.1 coordinate 73,962, forward strand.
CCTGAAGAGCTGAAACTGAAACCGCCGCCTCTTTATCGTGTAGTCCTTCTCAACGATGACTATACCCCCATGGAATTTGTGGTCGGTGTCCTGAGAAAATTCTTCGGAATGGATGTGGAAACGGCAACCCGTGTTATGCTCAAAGTCCATACAGAAGGGAAAGGTGTATGCGGAGTTTTTCCCCGTGAAATCGCCGAGACCAAAGCGGTCCAGGTCAATGATTATGCCCGTGAGGCAGAGCATCCGCTTCTGTGCGATATTGAGATTGATGACTAACATTAAAGAGGGCTGTTGTCCTTATCGGCAGACCAGATGAACCGGGAAATGAATCGTGTCGTAAGAAATTCAGGCACTGTTCAGGCCCCGTAATACATTAGCCAGCAGGAATATAAAGTGAGCAGGGCCCGGTCAGTTACTACAGGCCGCTATTCACCGAGATCACCCAGATTTACACATACACATATTATAGAGTTGTGAATTATGTTTAGCCGAGAATTTGAGAATACACTGAACATCGCAGCCAACACGGCACGCAGCAAGCTGCACGAATTTATTACAGTGGAACATCTGCTGCTGGCTCTGATTGATGATCCCTCGGCCAGGGAGATTCTGCTTGCCTGCAACACCGACCTCGATGATCTGCGCACGGATCTCATGGATTATATAGATTCGCAGATCCCTATTATTTCTGAACCGGAAATCAGTCCTGAAGTGGACCAGACTCTCGGTTTTCAGCGTGTTATCCAGCGTGCGGTATTCCATGTCCAGTCCTCGGGTAAGAGGGAGGTCACTGGAGCGAATGTCCTGGTTGCCATCTTTGGTGAAAAAGAGAGCCAGGCAGTTTATTACCTGCGCAAACAGGGAGTCTCCCGCGGCGATGTGGTGAACTTCATCACCCATGGTGCTCCAAGGGCGCCAGGTCTTGGGGATGAAGCCCCGAGTGAAGGCACTGTAGAAAATACGGAAGCTGAAAAAACACCGTCGCCACTTGAAAGTTATGCCACCAATCTTAACGAAGAAGCCATGGAAGGACACATTGATCCCCTGATCGGTCGTGATAAGGAAATAACACGACTAATCCAGGTGCTGTCCCGTCGTCGAAAAAACAACCCGCTTTTTGTGGGAGAAGCCGGTGTTGGTAAAACGGCCATCGCCGAGGGACTCGCCAAGCATATTGTGGATGGAGAGGTGCCGGAAATTCTCAGGGATGCAGAAATCTACTCCCTGGATATGGGCGCATTGCTCGCCGGCACCAAGTATCGTGGTGACTTTGAAAAACGTTTCAAGGCTTTACTCGCGGACCTGGCCAAGCAGCCCCATGCCATTTTATTTATCGATGAAATCCATACAATCATTGGTGCGGGTGCAGCTTCCGGTGGTGTCATGGATGCCTCCAATCTCCTCAAACCAATCCTGACCTCGGGTAAGCTGCGCTGTATCGGATCAACAACCTACAATGAATACCGGGGTATTTTTGAAAAGGACAGGGCGCTTTCACGACGTTTCCAGAAGATCGACATCGAAGAGCCGGATGTAGATACGACTTACCAGATTCTCAAGGGCCTCAAGTCACGTTATGAAGAGCATCATGACCTGCGCTATACTGACAAGGCCCTAAAGGCGGCCTCTGAAATGGCCAGTCGTTATATCAATGACCGCTATATGCCGGATAAGGCCATTGATGTGATTGATGAGGCGGGTGCCTATCAACGGTTACAGCCTGACAGCAAGCGGAAAAAGATTATCCAGGTTGGCGATATTGAACGGGTAATTTCCCAGATTGCACGTATACCTCCCAAAAATGTATCGGCCTCGGACAAGTCTCTTCTTCAGGATCTGGAAAAAAATCTCAAGATGGTGGTTTTTGGCCAGGATCAGGCTATCGATGCCCTGGCATCAAGTATCAAACTGTCCCGTGCCGGTCTTAAGGAAGGTGAAAAACCCATAGGCTCCTACCTGTTTGCCGGTCCTACCGGTGTGGGTAAAACTGAAGTCAGCCGGCAGTTGGCCAAGATACTCGGGGTGGAACTGGTCCGCTTTGACATGTCTGAGTACATGGAACGCCATACGGTTTCCCGCCTGATCGGTGCGCCACCCGGATATGTCGGTTTCGACCAGGGTGGACTGCTCACAGAGGAAGTAGTAAAAAATCCGCACTGTGTGCTGCTGCTTGATGAAATAGAAAAGGCCCACCCGGATGTTTTCAACCTTTTGCTGCAGGTTATGGATCATGGCACCCTGACGGACAACAATGGGCGCAAGGCAGATTTCCGCAACGTAGTCCTGATCATGACAACGAATGCTGGGGCCCAGGAAATGAGTCGGGCTTCCATTGGATTTGCCAACCAGGATCACACGACCGATGGAATGGAGATCATCAAACGCATGTTTACACCGGAATTTCGGAATCGCCTGGATTCCATCATCCAGTTTTCAGCCCTGGATGCCGATATCATTCGTACTGTGGTCGATAAATTCCTGGTGGAACTGCAGGTGCAACTTGATGACAAGAAGGTGGCCCTTCATGTGGATGATGCGGCAATCGACTGGTTTGTTGAACATGGCTACGACAAGGCCATGGGGGCCAGGCCAATGCTGCGACTGGTGCAGTCCAAGATCAAGAAACCGCTTGCCGAGGACATTCTGTTTGGCAAACTGGTTAATGGTGGCGACGTCAATGTGACGGTGAAAGACAACGATATCGAGTTGGATATCGAATCACCGGAGAATAAAAACAAGGAAGCTGAGTCGGGCAAAGCTGACGCCGACGTTTAACGTCCAGGGAGCAGGACGGGTGCTGGTTCAAACACAGTTTACTGGTTGATTAACAGCAGCAGGTGTTGCGTGGCGTGTAAACAGGAATCAGGAGATGATTCATTTATTAACGGCAGGCCCGGTAAAATGCGCCTGCCGTTTTTTTAGCGGGCGCGGTAAGTAATGCGGCCCTTGCTCAGGTCGTAAGGCGTCAGTTCCACTTTAACCGTGTCACCTGTCAGAATGCGGATGTAGTTTTTGCGCATCTTTCCTGAAATGTGGGCAGTCACAACGTGACCGTTTTCCAGCTTGACGCGGAACATGGTGTTGGGCAACGTATCAATAACTTCGCCCTCCATTTCTATCTGGTCTTCTTTAGCCATACATAACCTGTGGTGTGAATTTGAAGCGAGGCATTTTGCCCGAAACAGTCGCAAGTCACAAGTCGCAACTTGAGGTGTATGACCGAGCGGCTATGTTTATCACATTAAATGCCGGTCTTGAGGCGTGCAGCGCGTGTGGTTTGTCACGGATACTCAGGTAAGCTTGATCCAACGCTGGTTGAGAAGCAGCTCAACAGGGCGGAACTGCAGTTTGTAATTCATTTTGTCGCAGTCGCGAATCCAGTATCCCAGGTACACATAGGGCAGGTTCAGGCGACAGGCTTCATTGATCTGCCAGAGGATGCCAAAGTTTCCCAGCGAGCGGTTGGACTCATCCACGGCATAGAATGTATAGACCGAAGAAAGGCCATTGGTCAGCATGTCTGTAATCATCACTGCCTGCAGTTTGTCCTCACCATCGCGGACCCGGTAAAAACGTGTGGACTCACAGCGCTGAACCAGGAAGGATTTGTACTGTTCCCTGGTAGCCGGGTACATATCGCCGTCCTTGTGGCGCGTGTTGATGTAAGTCTCGTATAGGGCATAGCACTCGTCGTTATCAATATCATCCATGATATCCACCACCAGGTCATCATTGCGGCGAAGTATGCGGCGAAAACGCTTGTTGGCCCGGAAACGGTCAACCACGATGCGGCAGGGCACGCAGTGCTGGCAGTGTGAACAATGGGGGCGGTACATGTGGGCGCCACTGCGACGAAATCCGATTTCTGACAGATGGGTGTGAAAATCAGTGGAAACAGGAAATTCAGGGTCAATAAAAAGCGTTCGCGCTTCCTCTCCCGGCAGGTAACTGCAGGGATGGCTCTGGGTGGTAAAGAGTTTGATGTCTTTAAGTGATGTCATTGTCGTAAGGTTTGACTATCGGAAACCGGAAATAAAATCACAGCTTCGACCTATTGTAATGGCCAGTGTTCCCTATTGCGACTAAATTCCTCCGGCTTTGGGAGGTAAGTCATGAATTCACGGCGTGGTATTTCCCGGGCACCGAGGCTGGCGAGGAATGCACTGGCTACCTGGCAATCAATAAGACGATAGTTCAACTCCCGGAGTTTATTTACCATGGTGGCAAAGGCAATCTTTGACGCGTTGTCCCGATGACTGAACATGGACTCCCCGAAAAACATCCCACCGATCGCCACACCGTAAAGCCCGCCAACGAGTTCGCTGTCTTCCCACGCTTCCACGGAATGTGCCACACCCATGGCATGCAGGTCGCCATAGGCATCAATCATCTCCGGTGTTATCCATGTCCCTTCAGCATCCTGGCGCCTCTGTGCACAGGCTGTTATGACATCGTTGAATGCCATGTCTGTGGTAATGGAAAAAGGGGATTTACGCATGGCTTTGCCAAGGCTTCGTCCCACATGCAGTTCTTCCGGGAAAAGTACCATGCGGGGATCCGGAGTCCACCAGAGTATGGGTTGGCCTTCCTCGAACCAGGGAAAAATACCCTTGCTGTAGGCGGCTATCAATGTTGACGGGGCCAGGTTGCCACCAGCGGCGAGTAGCCCATTAGGCTCAGTCAGGGCCAGGTAGGGGGCCGGAAATTCGAAATCCTCGTCATTCAGCCATGGCAGGGAAGACAACGGCGGGTTTACTCCAGCGAATCCAGGAATCGTTCGGCATCCAGCGCAGCCATGCAGCCAAATCCGGCGGAAGTGACGGCCTGGCGATAGATGTGGTCAGCCACATCCCCCGCGGCAAAAACACCGGGGATGCTGGTCTGGGTCGCATTGCCCGTGGTGCCGGTCTGGATCTGAATATAACCGCCTTCCATATCCAGTTGTCCATCAAAAATATCGGTATTTGGCTTGTGTCCTACGGCGATGAACACGGCACTGAGATCGATTTTCCGGGTACTGTCATCCTGTGTGCTGCGGATACGCATCCCGCTGACTTCACCATCGGTTCCCAGGACTTCGTCCAGGATATGGTTCCACTCCAGGGTGATGTTGCCGTTTTCGGCCTTCTCGAAAAGCTTGTCCTGCAGAATCTTCTCGGCTCTAAGGCTGTCCCGGCGATGAACCAGAACCACCTCACTAGCAATGTTGGACAAATACAGCGCTTCTTCCACGGCGGTGTTTCCTCCGCCAATGACTGCTACTTTCTGACCCTTGTAGAAAAAGCCGTCACAGGTAGCACAGGCACTCACGCCGCTTCCCATGTATTTTTCCTCGGATTCCAGCCCCAGGTACTGGGCTGATGCGCCGGTGGCAATGATAAGGGCATCGCAGGTGTACTCCCCGATGCTGCCAATCAGTCTGAAGGGGCGCTGGGTCAAATCAGTCTTATCTATATGATCAAAAATCACTTCAGTTTCAAAGCGTTCCGCATGACTTTTCATCCTCTCCATAAGGTCTGGTCCCTGAACACCCTCGGCATCTCCGGGCCAGTTATCCACGTCAGTAGTGGTGGTTAGCTGGCCACCTTGCTGCATGCCGGTAATAACGACAGGGCTCAGGTTGGCCCGGGCAGCATAGACTGCGGCAGTGTAGCCTGCAGGACCGGATCCAAGGATGATCAGGCGGTGATGTTGGGTGTCGCTCATGGAGTCATGTTCCTGGTTGAAAAGGTTGTCAGGGCGCCATTCCGGGGTAGGGTTAATGGCGGGTTTTTCAAGGACGCCTATGTTATTGAAAAAAGCCGTTGAGAAAAAGCGAAAATCAGTCCTCATTCAGCCTATATGGGTAACAATGACGTGAAATGCCCCAAGATATTGAAAGTGTACCCCATACAAAGAGTGTCACACTTTTTCATGTAATAGGGTAAAATGCGAGGTTATTCATTTAATAGTCCGGTAATGTGATTATTCGTTATTCCGGAAAACGGGAAGCATGGCTGAGAACAGTGGCTAAACCAGCAGCAAAAGCAGGCAAGAAAAGCGCTAGGAATGCCAAAGGTGCAAAGGCAGATCCGGCTGAAGAGCATGCGGTTAATCTCAAAGCCCTTTTCTTCAAGGAAGGGGTAATGATTTTCCTGCTTGCCCTGGGCTTGTACCTGTTCCTGGCCATCAGCACCTATTCACCGCAGGATCCTGGCTGGTCGCGCACCGGTAATGGTGGTAGCGTGGCCAATGCCGTGGGCAAGAGCGGTGCCTGGCTCTCCGATGTTCTGTTGCTTCTGTTTGGCTACCTGGCCTACTTACTGCCTGTTTTATTGTTCTACCGGGCACTGGTGATCTTTCGCCATCGCAAGGAAGTGAGTCCCTGGTCATGGGAGCTGTTTGGCCTCAGGGCCGCAGGCGTTATCCTGACCATGATCGGTGCGGCTACGCTGGCCACAATCCATTTCAAGACCTCACTCATGAATTCCGCCGGGGGACTGCTGGGCAGCGCTATCACCAGCATGGCCATGCCGTCATTCGATCTGACCGGTACCACCTTGGTATTCCTGACCATGTTGATACTGGGCCTGACCCTGGCCACGGGTATTTCCTGGCTTGCGGTTGTAGATGGCACCGGCAGGCTCTGTATCAACAGCTGGTTGTATCTGGTTGAGCGCTGGAGTCACTGGAAAGAGTCCCGTCGGGAAAAGGCCGAAACCGAGCGTATTGTGCGCCAGCGCAAGGAATCCCTGGACCATTTCGTCGAGAAAGAGAAGAAACGCAAGAAGCCTATCGAAATCGCCCCGGTACGTAAGCCGCCGAAAGAGCCAAGCAAGCGTGTTCAGAAAGAGAAGCAGGGCAAGCTATTCGAAACCGCCTCAGTGGGGGAATTGCCCCCGATTTCCCTGTTGGATGAATGGGAAAACAATCCGGATGTAGGGTATTCCAAGGAAGCCCTGGAAGCCATGTCCAAACTGCTGGAAATCAAGCTGCGTGATTTTGGTATCGAGATTGAGGTGGAAGCCATCAATCCGGGGCCGGTGATTACCCGTTTCGAAGTACAGCCCGCACCTGGCGTCAAAGTCAGTCGTATCACTAACCTGGTGAAGGACCTGGCCCGCTCCCTGGCGGTATCCAGTGTGCGTGTTGTGGAAGTTATTTCCGGCAAAACGGTTATCGGTATAGAGATTCCCAATGAAACCAAGGAAATGATTCACCTGGGCAACGTGCTCTCCTCGGCAGAGTTTGATAATGCCAGGTCTCCGATAAGCGTGGCCCTTGGTCATGATATTGGTGGCAATCCGGTGGTAGTCGACCTGGCCAAGATGCCGCATCTGCTGGTGGCGGGTACTACCGGCTCGGGTAAATCCGTGGGGATCAATGCCATGATTCTGTCGATCCTGTTCAAGTCGTCTCCCAAGGATGTGCGGCTGATCATGATTGACCCGAAAATGCTGGAATTGTCTGTTTATGATGGTATTCCGCATCTTCTGACCCCGGTAATCACGGATATGAAGGATGCTGCCAACGGATTGCGCTGGAGCGTGGCTGAAATGGAACGTCGCTACAAACTCATGTCCGCTATGGGTGTCAGGAACCTGGCCGGTTTCAACAAGAAAGTCTCCGATGCGGCCAAGGCGGGTAATCCCATACCAGATCCACTCTGGAAGCCGGACCCCCTGATTGATGTACCCGAAGAAGACCAGGTGCCTGAAGATCTTGAAGAGTTGCCGCAGATCGTCGTCATCGTGGATGAGCTGGCGGATATGATGATGGTCGTTGGCAAGAAGGTGGAAGAACTGATTGCCCGTATCGCCCAGAAAGCCAGGGCAGCCGGTATTCATTTGATCCTGGCCACCCAACGTCCCTCGGTGGACGTGTTGACTGGTCTCATCAAGGCCAATATTCCTACCCGAATTTCCTTCATGGTACAGAGCAAGGTGGACTCACGGACAATCCTCGGGGAGGGCGGTGCCGAGCAGTTGCTGGGGCATGGTGACATGTTGTTCCTGCCTCCCGGTGGTGGACAGGCCCAGCGTGTCCATGGTGCCTTTGTGTCTGACGATGAAGTACATCGCGTGGTCGCGGAGTGGAAACAGCGGGGTGAGCCAAACTATATCGAAAGTATCACCTCGGACTCCTCCGGTGACGGCGTTCCCGGGCTTGTACCATCCGAAGGTGGCGATGATGGCGAAGAAGCCGATGCCTTGTACGATGAAGCAGTGCGTTTTGTCACGGAATCACGCAAGGCATCCATCTCGGCTGTACAACGCAAGCTCAGAATCGGCTACAACAGGGCAGCACGCATGATTGAATCCATGGAAATGGCCGGTGTGGTTTCCGAAATGGGGGCTAACGGTAATCGGGAAGTCATTGCGCCACCCCCACCAAAAGATTAAGCAATTATTTCAATGAGTTGGATAATTTATCTAAAGTAAATTATTTTTAATTTCTGCTGTCTAACCTGACACTATGATACGAATTCAACTGATATTGGCTTGCCTGCTGCTGGCGCCGGGTCTTCTGTTTGGCCAGCAACCGTCGGGGCTTACCGCTGATCTTGAAGTAGCACAGCGCCTGTCGGCCATCCTGCAGGATATGCACACGCTAGAGGCCGGGGTAGAGCAGCTCACCCTGGACCAGAATGGTCGTGAGGTCCAGGTTTTCCAGGCCAGGTTAAAGCTGAGCAAACCGGATCATTTCTCCTGGCAGATTCTCAGCCCCTATGAGGAGCTGATGACCACCAACGGAGAGTATATCTGGCGTTATGAACCGGATCTTGAGCAGGTCACTATCGAGACATTCAGTAATGATCTAAGTCGTACGCCTGTGCTGCTGTTGAATGGTGATGCCCAGGCTATTGCAGATTCCTACACCATATCGGCATCAGACATGGGCGATGGCATGCGACAGCGCTTCATTCTCCATCCCAAGGCACCGGACAGCCTGTTTGAACGGCTGAGCCTGACCTTCGCCGGCACGACACTGGAAGAGATGCAGTTTGAGGATAGTCTTGGCCAGAAAACCAGTCTCAGTTTTTCCGACATGACCATGAATGCGGCCATTGATGAGGCGGCGTTCATTTTTTCCATCCCGGACGGCGTGGAGGTCATGGATAATACCGATCCCTGAGCAGGCCAGCCGGTGACACTTTCCCTGTTTCAACAAAACACCGACGGATATCAACCCCTGGCAGCCCGCATGCGCCCGCGAACTCTGGATGAGTTTGCCGGTCAGGATCACATCATTGCCAAGGGCAAGCCTCTTTATGAGGCCGTGAGCTCGGGTATTCCGCATTCCATGATCCTGTGGGGACCACCGGGTACCGGCAAAACCACCCTGGCAAGAATTATTGCCAGCGTCTGTGATGCCCACCTGGAAACGGTATCTGCTGTATTGTCCGGCGTGAAGGAGATCCGTGAAGCCATTACCCGTGCGAAAGAAGAGCGGGATATGCGTGGCCGCAAAACCATCCTTTTTGTGGATGAGGTTCATCGCTTCAACAAGTCCCAGCAGGATGCCTTTCTGCCCCATATCGAGGATGGCACGGTGATTTTCATCGGAGCTACCACAGAAAATCCGTCCTTTGAACTAAACAATGCCTTGCTCTCCCGGGCCCGGGTCTATGTCTTAAAAAGCCTGGCGGATGATGCCCTGCGCGCCATTCTGGAGCAGGCGCTGTCTGACCGTGAACGCGGACTGGGGCAAATGCCTCTCGCCCTGGATGATAAACAGAAGTCCCTGATCACCGCCGCAGCAGATGGTGATGCCCGGCGTGTGCTGAATCTGCTGGAAGTAGCGCTAGACCTGTTTGATGAACAGGAAAATGAAGAGGGCGAGCAGCAACTGGTGCTTTCCCATGACTCCCTGGCCCAGGTAATACAGGGCAATGCCAAGCGCTTTGACAAGGGTGGTGATTCCTTTTACGAACAGATTTCCGTGCTGCACAAGGCTGTACGCGGCTCATCGCCGGATGCTGCCCTGTACTGGCTTTGCCGTATGCTCGATGGTGGCTGCGATCCGCTGTACATTGCCCGACGGGTCGTCCGTATGGCATCTGAAGATATAGGCAACGCTGATCCCTGGGCCCTCCAGCTCGCCCTCAATGCCTGGGATGTACAGCAGCGCCTGGGTAGCCCGGAAGGGGAGTTGGCCATTGCCCAGGCCCTAGTCTTCCTGGCCTGTGCCCCCAAAAGTAATGCGGTATATACCGCCTTTAACCAGGCCATGGATACGGTCAAGGCGACCCCGGATTATGATGTTCCCATGCATGTGCGTAATGCCCCCACCGATTTGATGAAAGACCTGGATTACGGCAGGGAATATCGTTATGCCCACGATGAACCGGGTGCCTACGCCGCCGGGGAAAACTATTTTCCGGAAGCATTAAAGGATGAGCAGTTCTACCAACCCACGGATCGGGGCATGGAGCAGAAGGTGAAGGAGAAGCTGGAATACCTGCGGAGTCTGGATGCCCAGGCAGGGGATAAGCGTTACGGGTAAAACGGATGCAGGGCACAGGAGGCAGGAGGCAGGAGGCAGGAGGCAGGAAGAAAACTGAACGTTAAGCTAACCTTTTTTATTCCAGCTGGAATTCGCTATGATGAAAGCAGACACTACAGCTTCCTGTTACATTGGCAAAGGAACGAAGAGCTTTCATATGACAAACAACGTAAGCCGTAGGTCGGTAAAGGCCTCTGGCCATATGCCGACGCGTATTACTCCTTGATAAAAAAGATCCATGATCGAACCCAAACCTGAAATTGAGAGATTCCTCTTGCATCCTGCCTCCTGCATCCTGCATCCTTCCCTTCAAAAAATCACAGGGAATTCTTACGCCCAATGACCTATCTCGCAGTTGCCTTTGGCGGTGCTCTCGGCGCCATGTCCCGTTACTGGGTGTACAACAATTATGCCCATCTGGACAATCGCTTTCCCTGGGCTACGCTGACGGTGAATATCCTCGGCTCTTTCCTGATCGGTATTGCCTTCATACTCATCACCGAACGCATGGACATGGGTCCTTACTGGCGGGCGATTGTCACCGTCGGTTTCCTGGGTGCCTTCACGACTTTTTCGACGTTTTCCATGGACGTGGTTGGCCTGATCGAACAGGGACAGTTTTCCAGTGCAATAATCTATGTGCTGTCGAGCGTTGTGGTCTGTATAATTGCCGCCTGGCTTGGCCTGTCCCTGGCAAAACTCATTTTTTAATCGCTGTAAAAACAACTGGAAACAAAATGCTAGATCCGAAGTGGGTACGTACGGAACCCGAAACCGTTGCTGAACTGCTGGTAAAGAAGGGCTATACCCTGGACGTGGATGCGTTCAAGGCCCTGGAAGCTAAACGCAAGACACTGCAGGTAGATACTGAAAACCTGCAGAACGAGCGTAATACAAAATCCAGAAATATCGGCAAGGCCAAGGCAGCCGGTGAAGATATTGCGCCGCTGCTGGCGGAAGTGGAGAGCCTGAAAGGGCAACTGGAAGAAAAGAAAGAAGCACTGGATACCGTGGCTTCTGAACTGGAAGAAATTCTGCACGGTATACCCAACGTACCGGATGAACGTGTCCCTGCGGGAGCTGATGAAGAGGACAACGTGGAAATCCGTCAGTGGGGCGAGCCACGTCAATTCGATTTCGAACCCAAGGATCATGTGGCCCTGGGAGAACAGATGGGCGGGCTGGATTTTGAAACCGCCACTAAGATTACCGGGTCCCGTTTTGTCATCATGAAAGGGGAGATAGCCCGGCTGCACCGAGCCATTGTCCAGCTGATGCTTGATACCCATACGACCGAACACGGCTACCTGGAAGTCAATGTCCCGAACATCGTGAATGCAGATTCCGCCTACGGCACAGGACAGCTGCCGAAGTTCGGTGAGGACCTGTTCAAACTCACTGATGAGCGTGGTTTCTACCTGATTCCCACAGCTGAAGTGCCGGTGACGAATTTTGTGCGTAACGACATACTCAGCCCGGAAGAACTGCCACTGCGTTTTGCCTGTCATTCCCTGTGTTTTCGCAGCGAGGCCGGCAGCTATGGCAAGGACACCCGCGGAATGATTCGCCAGCACCAGTTCGAGAAAGTGGAGCTGGTTCAACTGGTGAGGCCGGAAGACTCCAAACAGGCCCATGAAGACCTTACAGGGCATGCGGAGAAAATCCTGCGAAAACTTGGCCTGCCTTATCGTGTCGTCATCCTATGTGGCGGTGATCTGGGCTTTTCTGCGGAAATCACCTATGACATTGAGGTCTGGCTCCCCGGGCAGGACACCTATCGCGAAATTTCATCCTGTTCCAACTTCGGGGATTTCCAGGCTCGTCGTATGCAGGCCCGTTTCCGTAATCCTGAAACGGGTAAACCCGAACTGCTGCACACCATCAATGGCTCCGGCCTGGCCGTGGGACGCACCCTTATTGCCGTGCTGGAAAACTACCAGAACGAGGACGGAAGTGTGTCGGTACCTGATGCCCTGCAGCCATACATGGGTGGTATTACCTCCATCCTGAACAAGTAAGCTGATGCAATATCTGCCCATTTTCCTACGAATTACCGGGCAAAAAGCCCTGGTGGTTGGAGGCGGGCAGATTGCCCTGCGCAAGGTCACCATGCTGATGCGCGCCGGAGCGCATATCCGCCTGGTCGCGGAGCGTATAGATCCTGCCCTGAAAAAAGCCCTGTCCGGGGAAGATCATGAAGTCATCCAGAGGTCATTTGGTCACGAGGACCTGTTTGGTGTAAAAATCGTGGTGGCTGCCACCAACGATGAAGCAGTGAACCAGGATGTCTACCGGGAAGCTAACAGTCGGCACCTGCCGGTGAATGTGGTGGATAATCCGGATCTTTGTGATTTTATTTTTCCTTCCATCGTAGACCGTTCTCCCCTTGTGGTGGCGGTGTCTTCCAGCGGTCAATCGCCCATGTTGGCCCGCCTGCTGCGCTCGCGCCTGGAAACCTTTATCCCTTCCGGTTATGGCCGGCTGGCAGGTTTCCTGGGCGGTTACCGGGAAAAGGTCAAGCAAGTGATACCGGACATGTCTGTACGCATGCGTTTCTGGGAAAAGATGCTGGGCGGGCCAGTAGCCGAGCAGATGATGGCAGGCAAAGCCGACGCGGCGAAACAGCTGCTGGATACGGCCCTGGTGAATGTGGATGCACTGTCAACGTCAGGAGAAGTGTATCTGGTGGGCGCTGGCCCCGGGGATCCTGACCTGCTGACATTCCGTGCCCTGCGTTTGATGCAGCAGGCCGATGTGGTGCTTTATGATCGCCTGGTTTCACCCGAGATCATGAACATGACCCGGCAGGATGCCGAAAAGATTCATGTGGGCAAACAGCGAAAGAACCACACTATGCCTCAGCAGGATATCAGCCGGTTGCTGGTGGAATTGGCCCGTCAGGGCAAACGGGTGTTGCGGCTGAAAGGGGGAGATCCTTTTATTTTTGGTCGTGGAGGCGAAGAGATCGCGGAACTGGCTGATGCCGGTATTCCTTTCCAGGTCGTGCCGGGCATTACGGCGGCTTCCGGTTGTGCGGCCTATGCCGGCATTCCCCTGACACACCGCGACTACTCCCAGTCGGTGCGCTTTGTAACCGGCCACCTGAAAAACGATACCTGTGATCTTGACTGGGATAACCTCGTAAAAGACGGACAGACCCTTGTTTTCTACATGGGACTGATCAGTCTGCCCATAATATGCGAGGAACTGGTGGCGCACGGGATGTCTGCCGATACCCCGATTGCTCTTATCCAACAGGGTACCACTCCCAATCAGCGGGTCTTAACCGGAACACTGGCGACTTTGCCGGATATTATCGCTGGGCAAGAGGTGCAGGCACCCACACTGATTATTGTGGGTGACGTGGTGAAGCTTCATGACAGGTTGAGCTGGGATTCGGGAAAGGATTTATAAGGATAAAAGGATAAAAGGCAGGCCGTTCAGCTAAAAAAGAGGGTACAGGGATACAAGGCAGACAGTTCAGGAAACAAGACGATTCTGCATTGTAGGTCGGCAGAGGCCGAAGCCTGTATGCCGACGGAAACTCTCAAATCCTGAATAACCTTCCTGGCATTTTTAGTAGACAGGCGATGTTCACGTTTTGCCGGGTTACCTTTTATCCCTTTATGCTTGTATGGATTATTACCCCTTTAACGGTTTTTTCTGCTTCCCTATAATCATCAAGGGTCTTTCCGATGCGGAGGATAAATCCCATGTCAGATTTAATGAACATCAGTGGTATTGGCCAGATTGCCATAGCCATTGCCGACCTGGAAAAATCCGTATATTTCTACGAGAAAATCCTGAAGCTGGAAAAACTGTTTGATGTACCGCCCAACATGGCGTTTTTCAATTGCGGCGGCGTGCGACTGATGCTGACAACGCTGCAGGGTCCAGAGGAAGATCACAGGACATCAGTCATTTATTACAGGATTTCCGGCATAGAGGATATCTTTGAGGAGCTGGCCAGTCTGCAGGTGGATATTGAAAGAACACCAGGAATGGCTGCAAAGATGGAAGACCATGAATTATGGATAGGCTTTATTCGGGACCCTGACGGTAACCTGCTTGGCCTGATGGAAGAGAAACCGCTCTGACCAGAGTAACACTTACTGACCGAGAAGCTGTATGTCCCAGCCTGTTATTCGTGAAGCCAATCCTGACGATATACCCGCCATTCTTCATTTCATCCATGAACTTGCCGTTTATGAAAAGCTGGCCCACGAAGTGGAAACCACCGCGCAGATGGTGGCCGAGACCATTTTCTGTGATCAGCCCAAAGCGCACTGCCTGATTTGTGACATGGACGGGGAAGCTGTCGGTTTTGCGATCTACTTCTATAACTACTCTACCTGGCGCGGGCAGTACGGCATTTACCTGGAGGACCTTTACGTGTCGCCGGAATATCGTGGCAGGGGTGCCGGCAAGGCGCTGCTCATTCATATCGCCGGGATCGCCGTGGCTAACAATTGCGGTCGTTTTGAATGGAGCGTGCTTGAATGGAATACCCCCAGTATTGAGTTCTATAAAGCTCTGGGTGCCAGGGAGATGTCGGACTGGCGTATATACCGGGTCGATGGGGAAGAGCTTGAGAGGCTGGCGGGGATGACGGGATAAACACGAAAAAGTGATCAAAGGATACAAGGAAAAAAATAATTAAAGTTAGCCGTCGCAGAACAGCATCACGAAACACTCATTAATCGTAATACAGGGAATACCATGAATTTTTCAGAATACGCAAAACAGATCGAGGCACTGGGTCGTGAACTGAGCCTGGAAGCCCTTGGCGGCACGCGCGCAGTTATAGAGCCCCTTTTGCCTGCCGACATGCTCGATGGAGTCGACGTGGTGCGTGATATCCACTACGGCGAACATGATCGTCATCGCCTGGATGTCTTCACCAAAGCAGGGGAGTCACACCTCAAACCGGTCCTGCTCTTTGTTCATGGTGGCGGGTTCATCGCCGGGGACAAGCACAGCGAAGGCAGTCCCTTTTACTCCAATATTCCAGCATGGGCCGTGAAAAACGGCTTTGCCGGGGTTAACATGACCTATCGCCTGGCACCGGACCATCCCTGGCCCGCGGGTAGCGAGGATATTCACCAGGCCGTGGCATGGATTCATGCCAACGGTCATTCCCACGGTCTGGATGCCAACAATATCATCCTCATGGGGCAGTCTGCCGGTGGTGCCCATACGGCCTGCTATCTGGCCCATCCCGATGTCCGTAACGGTAAACCACATGGCCTGAAAGGGGCCGTGCTGCTTTCGGCCGTTTATGACTACGTGACGATGCCAACCACGGAAAAGGAACTGGCCTATGTCGGCCCAGATGAAACCCTCTATCACCAGCGCTCTTCTCTGGAAGGCATGCTCGAAGTGGATATTCCCCTGCTGGTAACCATGGCAGAATTTGATCCACCGGCTTTTCATGCGCAGACCCTGAAGTTTCTCTATGCCTGGCAGGAAAAACATGGAGACCTGCCCTGGTTTGTCCATATGCTGGGCCAAAACCATTTGTCCGTGGCTCTTTACCTCGGACTGGAAGGGGACCTGCTGGGACCGCAGCTGAAACGCTTCATGCATGAGCACTTGTCATGACACAGGGCATAACGACATAAAGGCTCAGTGTTTTCAGTTTTCAGCCTTGAGCCATGTATTATTGAAACCATGATCTTCATCAGTCCCGACATCCGCCTTGGCGACCACGAAGTGGATTTCCAGGCCACGCTGTCCCAGGGTCCGGGTGGCCAGCATGTGAACAAGACGGCCACCGCGATCCAGCTGCGCTTTGATATCCATGCCTCATCCCTGCCACGGGACGTCAAGCAGCGCTTGTTGCGCCAGAATGACCACCGCATCAGCAAGGACGGTGTGATTGTCATCAAGGCCCAGGACGAGCGCAGCCAGCATCGCAACAAGGAAGAGTCCATACACAGACTCAAGCTGATGATCCGCCAGGCCCTGCATGTGCCGCGCAAACGCATTCCCACCAAACCGGGTAAAACGGCGGTACAGAAACGCCTGGACAGGAAGACCCAGAAGGGCATGAAGAAGCAGTTGAGGCAGAAACCACGGGTGTAACAACGGGCTATCCCCCTCCCGGATGAAAGAGGCAGGATTCAGGAGACAAAAAGTCGTCTTCAGGAACAATTTCTTTTTCCCGAATACGATGCTGCAAACAATGCCTAACTCTTTGCCTGTCCCTGAAAAGTTCCTCATGCATCCTGTCTCCTGTCACTTGTATTGGGATTCGCGGTCCAGCCCACGAATCGTTATAATCCGCGCACTTTAATTCCGAGAGTTATCACCATTCCCATGACTGAAGTCAGAACCCGTATCGCACCGTCTCCCACGGGCGATCCTCATGTCGGGACGGCCTATATTGCGCTGTTCAATCTGTGTTTTGCCCGTGCCAATGGAGGCAAGTTCATCCTGCGTATCGAGGATACCGACCAGGCGCGCAGCACCACCCAATCCGAGCAGGATATTTTCGATGCCCTGCGCTGGCTGCATCTGGACTGGGACGAAGGACCCGACAAGGGTGGTCCTCATGGACCCTATCGCCAGAGTGAACGTGGCCATATCTACCAGGAACATGTGCATAGGCTTGTCGACAGTGGCCATGCCTTTCCCTGCTTCTGTACCAGTGAACGCCTGGATGCCCTGAGGAAGGAGCAGCAGGCCAACAAGCAGCAACCGGGCTATGACGGCCACTGCCTGCACCTGTCAAAGGAAGAGGTGGCCGCTCGACTGGCGGCGAAGGAAGAACATGTGATTCGCATGACCCTGCCGCGGGAAGGCAAGTGCACCGTCAAAGACATGCTGCGTGGGGATATTGAAATCGACTGGCAGCAGATCGACATGCAGGTACTGATGAAATCCGACGGTATGCCCACCTACCACCTGGCCAACGTAGTGGATGATCACCTGATGGGCATCACCCATGTTATCCGCGGGGAAGAGTGGATCACTTCCGCCCCGAAACACCTGAAACTGTATGAATACTTTGGCTGGGAAGCGCCCGTCTTTGTCCACATGCCGCTGCTGCGCAACGCGGACAAGAGCAAGCTTTCCAAGCGCAAGAATCCTACCTCCATCGGCTACTACCAGAAGATGGGTTACCTGCCGGAAGCGGTGGTGAACTTCCTGGGGATGATGGGTTGGACCATGCCTCACGGGGAAGGGGAGCAGGCCGAGGAAATCTTCAGCGTGCAGGAAATGGTAGAACACTTCGATATCAACCGCGTGCACCTCGGCGGCCCCGTGTTCGATACCGAGAAGCTGGATTGGCTCAATGGCCGCTATCTGCGTGAAAAAATCTCTGATGAGGAATTCATCCAGCGGTTTGGTGAGTGGGCCTTCGACCCCGCCGTCATGCACCAGATCGTTCCCCTCATCAAGCAGCGAGTGGAACGTTTCAGTGACGTAGCGCCACTGGCCGGCTTTTTCATCAGCGGTCTGCCGAAAATCACGGAAGCAGACTTCGAGCACAAGAAAGTGGATCTGGAAACAGCAAAGAAAATCCTCCAGTTCATTGCCTGGGCCATGGAAAACCTGCCGGAATGGCACAGGGACCGAGTGGAAGGTCTGTTGATGAGCCTGGCCGAGCAGATGGATATCAAGATCCGGGACTTCCTGTTCCCTGTTTTCATCGCCATTGCCGGCACCAATGTTTCCACTTCGGTGATCGACTCCATTGCTGTCATCGGCAAGGACATGACCAGGGCAAGACTGCGCCACGGCATAGAGGTGCTCGGTGGCGTATCGAAAAAGGGCCAGAAGAAGCTGGAAAGTGAATTTAGGGGAATTGATATATAAGACCCCGATTCAGGATGCAGGAGACAGGATGCAAGAGGTCTGGATGAGGGCATAAGGGCATCCCCAAATCTGAAGAAATGCCCTCAAGCGCCCGTAATCATTAAAGTTCTTGACAGGACTCAGGGTACTCCCTAGAATGCGCGTCTTTGCTGTTCCGTGACAGCAGATGCCCTCAAAAGCTGGACTTATTTGACGGCATTTTTGAGTGAAAAGCGGGGCCATAGCTCAGCTGGGAGAGCGCAACGCTGGCAGCGTTG
>CAZDCK010000010.1:0-80822 GCA_964503965.1 uncultured Enterobacteriaceae bacterium
CTTTTTTGGGGCAGCTTTTTTAGGAGCGGCCTTGGTCTTGGTTGCAGCCTTTTTTGGGGCAGCTTTTTTAGGAGCAGCCTTGGCCTTGGTTGCCGCCTTTTTTGGAGCAGCTTTGACCTTGGATACTTTTGCTTTGGTTGCCTTTGCTTTTGTCTTAGCTTTAGCAGTTGTTTTTCTGGTTGCCATTCCTAATCTCAAAAACTAATCTAGGGGTGTCTGGTAAAGCCGGGTAAACACCGTAAAAATGGAAAAAATCCTGTATTCAGGACCCGCTGTTTTACGAGGCACGCTACGCTACCAGATTATCCATGCCAGTTCCATAAAAATTATATGAAATTTGGGTAGATATACGGATAGTCTCAACCCATTCTAAAAGGTGTTTTCATCAGGTGAAATTTACGCCCCCGTTCCAGCCAGCAACCCTTATCAAACGCTATAAACGCTTCCTTGCCGATGTAGAGCTTGACGATGGAAGTGTCATGACAATTCATTGCCCCAATACTGGTTCAATGCGTAATTGCAATACACCTGGTAGTCGTGTCTGGTATTCCACCTCAGACAGTAAAACCCGGAAATATCCCCATACTTTCGAGATTGTTGAGACAGTTAGTGGAGTGTTTGCCGGTATTAACACCAACAGGGCCAATCAACTAGTGCGGGAGGCGATTGAGAATGGGGTTATTTCTGTTCTTGACGGATATGACTCCCTGCGGCAGGAGGTGAAATATGGTGCTGAAAACAGCCGGATTGATTTTCTGCTTTCCGGTCATCCATTGCGGCCTGGACAGGATTGTTATGTGGAAGTGAAGAATGTCACCTTGGGAATGGGGGAAGGCCTCGGACTTTTTCCGGATGCGGTGTCTACGCGGGGTACCAGGCACCTGCGTGAACTTATCGGAATCGTTGAATCAGGCCATAGGGCGGTATTGCTCTTCTGCGTACAACATACTGGTATCGAGCGCGTAGAACCAGCTACAGAAATTGATCCCGAGTACAGTAGCACCCTCAGGCAGGCAGCATCAGCGGGAGTAGAACTAATCGCCTGGAAGGCAACAATTGATGCGAGTGAAATTCGACTGGTCAGCGAACTGCCGGTAGTGCTTCCTGAGGAATAATAATATTTCCGTCCTCAAGCTGGTATTCAACAGACATCAGGCTCTGGCCCGCACACGGACCAAGAATGCATTCTCCTTCATCGATGGTAAAGAGTGCACCATGATTCATGCACCGGATGTACTGGCCTTCGTTATCCAGAAATCGATGGGGTTCCCAGTCAAGAGGAATACCCAGGTGGGGGCAGCGGTTCAGGTACAGATAGATTATGCCCCTTTTTCGAATAGCCATCAGATTTATCTGAGGTAGTTCAAAGCCCCTGGACTCTCCTTCAGGGATGTCGTTTTGATGACAGAGTGTAATAGCCACTTCCCAGAATCCCGGGGCAGGTCAGGCTGAAAGAGCCTGCTCGAAGTCGGCGATCAGGTCCTCCGTATCCTCGATGCCAATTGACAGTCGAACCATGGAGTCAGCAATGCCCATGGAAGCACGCCGCTCTGCGCCCATTTCAAAATAGATTGTATGGGCTACGGGTATACCAAGCGACCGGTTATCGCCGAGGTTGCTGGAAGAAACAACCAGTGTCAGTGCATTGAGAAAATCAAAGCAGTCAATGGATTCGTCCAGTTCGATGCTGAGAATAGCGCCAAAGTGACGAAAGAGGGATTTTGCCCGTTCATGTTGCGGATGGCCGGTCAGCCCCGGATAGAAGACTTTTCGCACTTTCGGGTGACTGTCGCAGAACTCCGCGATTGCCTGGGCATTACTGCAGGCCTTGTCCATACGCAGGCTCAGGGTATCGCAGCCGGCTGAAATATGATGTGCCGCTTCTGGAGCCAGGGCGGCGCCAAAATCCCTCAGGCCTTTCTTGCGTATCTGGGTGACGCCCCATTCACCGGGGTCAACGTGTTTGTAGTTCTCGAAGATATTCGGATAGGTAGTCCAGTCGTATTGTCCGGTATCTGTCACACAGCCACCCAGGGCATTGCCATGACCGCCGATATACTTGGTCAATGAGTTGATCACAAGGCTGGCCTTGACGATTTTGGGCAGGAAAAGCCAGGGTGAGGTCATGGTGTTGTCGACAAAATAGACCAGATTGCGGGCTTCGCACAGGTCCCCGATTGAAACCAGGTCTGCGACCTGGGTTACCGGGTTGGCAATGGTTTCCACGAAGACCATACGCGTGTTGCCCTGAATGGCTGATTCCACATTAGCCACATCTGTGACATCCACAAACGTGACGTCTATACCCAGATCACGCAGGGTGTTGAAGAGTGAGTTCGTGTTACCAAAGAGAAACGCACTGGATACGATGTGGTCGCCACTTTTCAGCAGTGCCAGCAGGGAAGACCCTATTGCGGCCATGCCTGTGCCAAAGACAACCGATGCATGCCCCTGCTCCAGTTTTGTGACCTTCTGGGCCAGTGCCTCAATAGTTGGATTGTTTTGACGTCCGTAGGCATACCCCTTCCGCTTGTTCTGGAATACTTCGGCCAGTTCCCTGGCATCTTCATAGCCAAATGCTACGGAGTGATGTACCGGCTTATGCAGCACGCCATGTTCTGGTTTACCTTCCCGGTCAGAATGCAGTGTAGTGCTGTTAAAGCCTTTTTTGATCTTGCCCATGGGAATCCTGTTGCTGATTTGCCCTGTAAATCAGGATTGCGGATGATACTCCTGCTGGCTTTGACAAGCAAAGCAGCATGGGGCTTCCGGCTGGACCTTTAGCCTTTCAAAGCCAATATCTTCACCACACTCGTCGCAATAACCATAGTCACCGGATTCAACCTTGGCCAGTGCAATATTTACGGCTCGTAGCCGTTGTTCAATACTGCGTATCGTGGATTGGGCCATGTTCTGTTGTTGCATGGCATCCATCCGTGACAGACGGCCTATCTTGGTCTGGTCCAGTACCACCGTATCGGCAGCAGATTTGCCGGCTTCGTATTGACCAAGAAGGGATGTCTGGAGAGAAATGAGTCTGGCTTTAAGTGACCGGGACTGGTTGGGTGTGAGCATGTTGTTACTGTCCGCTTACCTGGAAAAGGATTGGTAAAAGGGACGGGCTGCAATACTGTCTGAAATATTTTTCAGCCGCATCCGGTATGCTTCGGATTCTCTGCTGCCATATTGCTCAATGAATTCTGCTTCTGTCATGCCATCGTAGGTGCCCAGTTGAGGCAGGTAATCACCGGGTGATTCGGAATCCATCATGATTTGCTGGAAAAGCAGGGCATCCTCAGTCGAACGGGTGGCCAGCATACCGAGCAGACTGCCGGCCTGGTTCGCGGCGATATCCGTGAAGCTGAATCCTGTTCGGTAACGGGAATCATGGACTTCCTTGTAGACAGACAGCAGCTCAGCCATGGAGGCACCGGCGGAAGCGGATATGGCTGCAGAACCACTGACGTGGCGAGCGAGATCCTCCCGTCTTTCTATGACGACTTTTAAGGGACGGGAAACTGGAATATCCAGATCGGTCCCTACCAGTTGTTCAAGGTTAAAATCAGCCAGATAGGTACTGAGCACAATAAATGCTGCCCGGTTTTCTGCAACAGGGTCAGCGCCTGCAACAGAATTTATATTGGCAAACAGGAAGATTGGTCTGAATAGATCATTAAGGCCTATGGTGCCGGCGGATTCCGGTAAAGCGGCGATCGTATCGACGAGCTTCTCCTGATAAAAAACCAGCCGCTGCGCCTCACGGGCACTCACAAATGCCCGACGCGCCTGATCCTCGAGCAATTGCCTGTTGTCTCCCTGCCAGTCCAGAACAATCACCATTCGACGGGCATTGATGTCCTGGAAATGCAGTGAGTTCATGAATGTACTGACAAGTTGGTAGTTTGGGTCCTCGGCAAGCCTTGATGCTATTACCTTACCCAGGGGCGAAAGGATTACAGCCGGCAGACCAAGTGCGCCGGCATCAAGTTGCTTCAGGACCAGTTTGCCGTTGATATGCGTGAATCCCAGGGTGAGATTGAAGTAACGCTGAAGCCCCATCAGGTCCAGCGGAATACTCAGGCCGACAGAAACGGCATCTTCATCCAGACCAATGCGGGTATTAACAGCGTCGAAAACAGGATTATTACTCTTGATGTAGGTTGTCAGGGCGTTCAGTTCTGGTTCTGTGAGACGGACTTCCTGGAATTCGCTGGCCAGCAGTCGGCGTGGATCATGATCAATCAGAAGCTGCTGTACCTCGTTGACCTGGCCCTGATCCAGCACAGCATTTGAGGGCACGCCGGGTAACACATCCAGGGTGAGCAGGACTATTATAAGTGGCAGGCTGGTTATACAGGTTACAATGCTGCCAAGCAGGTTGTCGAAAATATTCATCAGGATTGCCGGGTTGCTTCACAGCTTGCCAGTGGAAGGCTCCTTTAAACTCAAATTATGCGTTATCATGGCCGAATCACTGATTCTAATCCAGATTTTATACTGTCAAAACAACGCGACCCTGATTTGCCATCGGAAATTTCCGGTAAATGACTGGCATTTGGTCGGGGCAAGGGTTTGCCGGCTGTGCCTGTCGTAATCTGGGGGGTACTTGGTGTGCTTACAGTGTTTATTCAGTGTTTCTTGAGAGGTGAAATATATGCGCGTTAACAGAGAGCTTGTGCTGGTTATTCTGGTCTCCCTGTTTCTGGGTTCCTGTGCGAGTTCAGGAGGGTCCCAGGTTGTGTATATCCCCGGGGAGGATGATGGCGCTTCCCAGTCCGCACCAGAAAGCGATAGCGAGATGGAGAGACAGCGTTTACTGGCTGAGGAACAGGCAAGGGAGCAGGAAGAGGCCGAAGCACGCCGGATAGCTGCCGAGCGTCGTGCAGAAGAGGAGCGACTGGCCAGGGAAAGGGAGCAGCGCGAGGCTGAAGAGGCAGCCCGCCGTGAAGCTGAGCGCGAACGGGAAATAGCACGACGCAGGGCCCAGGAGCAGGCCAGAATAGTGGCGGCCCAGGAAGCCAGGATCGAGGAATTGCGGGCTCGGATAGCAGCCAACGAAAGTGAAACGGAAAATCTGGAGTCGGCCAATGCTGCTTTGAGGGATGCAGTGGCCGCGGCTGAGGAATTGAACCAGGCGCTTTCTATGGAAGAAGAGAAATACAACAATGCCAACGAAACCACCGGAGAGCTCCCCGATGAACTGGATACTGAGCGCCTTGAGGCTCTTGCAGAAGAAGTAGAAAGGCTAAGTTCCCAGGCTGAATCTATTCTGGCCCAGCCCTGAGGCAGGAACCGGAAAGGCTGATGTCATGGGTAAAGACAAGAAATCCGGAAAGGTCCTGCAGTTCTCATCTGACAGTAGCCGCCTGACAGCCAGGATCGCCGATCGGCAGGAGGCGGCCAGGGAAGCAAAGACCCAGGATCTGAGAAAGCGCTTTTCTGCCGCCAGGAAATCCACGGAATCCCCTGCACGTGCAGCGCAGCGGCTAAAGAAAATTTTCAGAAATCCCGGGCGCAATCCTGATAAGTCGTGATATCGGAACCCCGGCAGGCGCTTTGGGGACTCCCCCTGCCGGGCCCCTTTAATACCCCTAATTTGCTTTGTTTGCGTCCAGCCTTGTGGTAAAGTTCGCGGTTTTTTACGACCACAAAATAACCACAAGAAGAAACACAGAAACGTTTAGGGAGAGACCCGAATGCTTGGTGCCACTAGCTTGATAATACTGCTGTCGTTGTTTGGTATTGGTGTGGCTTTTTTCTACATGAAAAAAGTAACCGATATCCCCATAGATATGGGCCTGGAAAAAGAAGAGAGCGACCGACTCAAATCCATTCATGGAGCTATTGCCGAAGGGGCGATGGCATTCCTGAAACAGGAATACAAGGTACTGGCTATTTTCATGATAGCCTTTGCCGTCGTCATCGCGCTGCTCATTGATGATCACCACACCGAAAACATCAGTGAAGGTATTTATACCGCGATATCTTTTCTGTTTGGTGCCCTGATTTCGATCGTATCCGGCTACATCGGCATGAAGGTTGCCACTGCCGGTAACGCCCGTACAACTGTTTCTGCCCGTAACAACATCGGGGATGCATTCCGCGTTGCCCTTAATTCGGGTGCTGTCATGGGGTTCTCGCTGGTAGGCCTGGCCACACTGGGACTGATTCTTATTTACCTGGTCATGAAAGCTATCCTTCCTGCTGATATTCCAAACAACGTCCTGATGGAAATCATTGCCGGTTTTGGTCTGGGTGGTTCTTCCATTGCCCTGTTTGCCCGTGTCGGCGGAGGTATCTTTACCAAGGCAGCTGACGTCGGTGCTGACCTGGTCGGTAAGGTTGAAAAAGGTATTCCTGAGGACGACCCCCGTAACCCGGCGGTAATCGCTGACAACGTGGGTGACAATGTTGGTGATGTTGCCGGTATGGGTGCTGACCTTTTCGGTTCCTGTGCAGAGAGCACCTGTGCTGCCCTGGTGATTAGTGCCCTGGCATTTTCCGGTGATATCAATGGCATGCTCTATCCGATCATGGTTACCGCTGTAGGCATTCCCATTAGTCTTGTTACCAAACTGCTGGTCAATGTCCACACTGAAGAGCAGGTGGCCCCGGCCCTGAAAAAACTGCTGATGATTTCAAGTGCGCTGATGGCAGTCGTCATGTATTTCGTCACAGACGCCATGGTGCCCGAAACCTTCATCATTAATGGCAATGAATACACTTCCATGGGTGTTTACTGGTGTTTCCTGTCAGGGCTGATCTCTGGTCTTGCGGTAGGCCTGCTCACCGAGTACTACACTTCTGACCAGTACCAGCCAGTAAAAGATATTGCCAAGTCCTGTGAAACCGGTGCGGCGACCAATATCATTTTCGGTCTGGCCCTGGGTTACAAGAGTACTGTTCTGCCTTACCTGGCCATCGCGATCAGTATCTTTGTCTCTTGGCAGTTGGCCGATATGTACGGTATCGCCATTGCGTCCCTGGGTATGCTGGGCACACTCGTGATTGCCCTGACCATTGATGCCTATGGCCCTGTTGCCGACAATGCCGGTGGTGTCGCCGAAATGGTTGGCCTCGATAAGGAAGTTCGTCGTCGTACGGATATCCTTGATTCAGCCGGTAACACTACTGCTGCGATCGGTAAAGGCTTTGCAATCGGCGCTGCCATCCTGACGTCCCTTGCCCTGTTCGGCGCCTTCCTGACGCACTCCCAGAACCTTCTGCGTGAACTTCCGGAATACGGCCCAGCCTATAACCTGGTCAATGACATTACCCTGCTTGATCCGGTTGTCTTTACCAGCCTGTTTGTCGGCGCGGTATTGCCATTCCTTTTCTCAGCCATGACCATGAAATCTGTTGGTGCTGCTGCCTATGACATGATCGAGGAAGTACGTCGCCAGTTCCGCGAGATTCCCGGTATCATGGAAGGCCAGGGGCGTCCGCAGTATGGCCAGTGTGTGGCGATCTCAACCAAGGCGGCCCTGCGTGAGATGATTGCTCCGGGTGTGCTTATCATTGGGACTCCGCTTGTGATTGGTTTCCTGTTTGGTGTGCAGGCAGTTGCAGGAATCCTGGCAGGCTCACTGGTTACCGGTGGTGTTCTGGCAATCGCTTCCTCCAACTCAGGTGGTGCCTGGGATAACGCCAAAAAATATATCGAAGCCGGTAATATGGGCGGTAAAGGCTCGGAAGAGCATAAGGCTGCTGTTGTTGGTGACACGGTTGGTGATCCGCTCAAGGATACTTCAGGTCCTTCACTGAACATCCTGATCAAGCTCTCTGCGATCCTCAGCCTGGTGTTTGCCCCGTTCTTCGTGAACTATGGCGGCATTCTGATTGGTTGATAACCGCTCAAGCCAATTCGAAAAAGGGGGCCTGGCCCCCTTTTTTTTCATCCATGAGTTGCACTATTGATCTTTCTGCAACGTTGTTGCGAATAACTGACAAATACTTCGGACCAAGAACATGACAACAGGACAAAGCATTCACCCGAACCCCGATTCCAATCTGGCCAATGTGAAAAACATTGTTGTAGTAGCATCTGGCAAAGGTGGCGTGGGCAAATCCACCACAGCAGCCAATCTTGCCCTTGCTCTAGCGAGGCAGGGATACAGTACCGGCCTTTTTGATGCGGACATATATGGTCCCAGCCAGCCCCTGATGCTGGGTATAGCCCCGGGAACGCGTCCTGAGGTGGTTGACGACAAATTCATGGTACCCGTGGAAGTGCATGGTATTAAATGTAATTCTGTGGGACTGCTGGTGGATGAAAACCAGGCCATGGTATGGCGAGGTCCCATGGTGGTCGGGGCATTTAACCAGATTCTGAACGATACCCGCTGGGGTGAGCTGGACTATCTGGTGGTGGATATGCCGCCTGGTACAGGAGATATTCAGTTAAGTCTGGCGCAGTCGGTGCCTGTGACCGGTGCGGTTATCGTGACTACTCCCCAGGATGTCGCATTGCTTGATGCCAAACGCGGCATTGAGATGTTCAGGAAAGTGGAAGTGCCGATTCTCGGTGTTGTCGAAAACATGAGCATCCATATCTGCAGTCAATGTGGTCACAGCGAGCACATTTTTGGTGACCAGGGCGCCAGTCGTATTGCAGAAAACTATGGGGTGCCCCTGTTGGGAGAATTGCCACTTGATGTGGCTATCAGGGAGCAGTGTGATGCAGGCAAGCCCACTGTTGTGGCAGATCCCGACGGTAAGGTTGCAGAAATTTATCTCAATATTGCCGATAAAGTGTCCAAGCAGTTAGCGACAACAAAAAAACAGCAGGGTCCGACTATCTCCATCAGTGACGACTGAACTTTTATGGCTACCCAGTCAGATATCGGGGATATCTTTGAGGAAAGCAAACAGTTTTCTTGCTGAGGCCGGTGACTTGCCGGTGGCCTTTTCCCTGGCAGCCTGCCGAATTAGTTGGCGGAGGTACTGTATGTCAATGCCAGGGTGATTGCTGATCAACGCTTCAAGCAATGCCTGGTCACCATTAATGAGCCGTTCCCTGGTGTCCTCCAGGCGGTGAAAACGTCGTTTGGCCAGTTCGGCCTGCTGTCCCTCTTCATCAAGCGTCGCGATGATGGGGGCGGGGTCTATATCTCTCATCAGCCTGCCAATAAACTGGAGTTGCCGTTTTCGGGCACCCCGTTTGTCAGGAATGCGTTTGTACTCGGCAATAGCATTGAGCAGGTCATCGGGTAGTTCGCATTTGGACAGTATACGAGAAGGCAGGGTCGTCAGCTTTTGCCCAAGATCCTGAAGGGCTGTCATTTCCTTTTTTACCTGGGTCTTACTTTTGAACTCCTCATCTTCAGGGGTGGTTTCATATGTGTCTTCATGTGATGTGGTCATTTGTATTCCGGGTATTCAGAGAAATCTTTTAATAGAAAATAGATGCCAGTCCCAGAAAGGACAGGAAACCAACCACATCGGTCAAGGCAACCAGTCCGACACCTCCAGCCAGCGCAGGATCGATTTTCAGGGTTTTCAGGAATAGAGGCAGGAAGGCCCCTGTCATGGCGGCAATAATCAGGTTGGTGATCATGGCAGTGCCGAAAATGATGCCCAGTTTCATATCATTGAACCACCAGCCCGAGATCGTTCCAGCAATAAGTGCCCAGAAAATGCCGTTCAGGGCAGTTACAGAGAGTTCGCGCTTGATCAGCCATCGGGCATTGGTTTTCCCAATCTGGCCCTGTGCCATGCCGCGGATGACGAGAGTCAGGGTCTGGTTGCCGGCAACCCCTCCCATGCTTGCCACAATACCCATCAGAACAGCCAGGGCAACAACCTGGTCAATGGTCTCTGAAAACTGGCTTATCACGATAGAGGCCATAAAGGCAGTGATAAGGTGAATGCCAAGCCAGATGGCCCTGCGGCGGCTGGTTTTGATGACAGGTGCAAAAGTATCATCTTCCTCGTCGAGACCGGCCATGCCCATCAGGGAATGTTCAGCGTCATCCCTGATGACATCGACTACGTCATCAATGGTGATTCGGCCAAGGAGTTTGCCTTCCTCATTAATGACCGGTGCAGAGACCAGGTCCATACGCTCAAACAACTGGGCCACTTCCTTCTCGGGCATATCTACAGGAATGGCATTGAAGTCGGTAACCATGACATCGTCTACTGTCAGATTGGGATCAGAGACGAGCAGGGTTCGCAGGGGCAAAATCCCCACAAGATGATCTTCCCGGTTCGTGACCAGGATATTGTCTGTCATCAGGGGGATTTCATTGTGTCGACGCAGGTAACGCATAACGACATCCAGAGTATGACTACGCCTTACCGTAATGGTATCCGTATTGAGCAGGCCGCCTGCTGAGTCTTCCGGGTAGGAGAGGACCGCTTCAAGGCGATTCCTGTCCTGGTCATCCATGGATAACAATACCTGGTAGATTACTTTTTCAGGCAGTTGCTGGAGTATGTCTGCAATATCATCCGTTTCCAGGCCTTCCGTCAGGGTAGCGACTTCTTGCGGACTGAGTTTGTCAAGAATATCTGCCTGGATATTTTCATTCAGGTAATTGAGGACTTCCCCTTCGTTGCTTTTTTCCACCAGCTGCCACAGCACTTCACGCGCAGTGTGAGGGGAGGATTCAAGCAGGTGCGCAATGGTTGGCGCGGGTAGGGCATTGAGCATACGGCGAACACGAACGAATGCACCACTCTCAAGGGCAGTGCTTAACTCCTCAAGTTGCTCGTGTGTCTGTATGTTGTTTTCATTGGTTTCAAGCATGGCAACAGCCTACCTGTTTTCGCAGGTCATGTCCCGTTCCCGGCAGGTGCAGGAAGCCGGAGATTACTCTTGTTTTATCAACCAGACCGGGTGCCTTGTTGGTAATGAAATGGCGGTTGCTGAATTTATTCTTCGCCGAAGTTGTTCTTCACAAGTGCTTCAATGGCATCAAGAGCTTCAGATTCATCATCTCCTTCGATGACCAGTGTGAGTTCACTGCCCGGTGAAGCAGCAAGCATCATGACAGAAAGAATACTTTTTCCATCAACACTTTTTTCCCCGTTACTGACCTGTATGCTGCTGCTGTAGTTCGCTGTGGTTTCAACAAACTTGGCAGCGGCCCTGGCATGCAGGCCGGTTCTATTTTTTATAATTATGGTTGATTCGATCATGAACTGCTTGCTGCATTCCTGTCATTGGTTTTTATTTTAAAGGGTTAGAACCGTTTTTAGCGGATTTCCTTGTGCCTTATTTGTACATTTATTTTTTTCTGGCGGAAATACCTGTTCAGCTTTTCACAAAGGAAGACGGATCTGTGTTGTCCACCCGTGCAGCCTATGGCTATTGTAATATAGCTTCGGTTGTTCGCTTCAAATTTTGGAAGCCACCGTTCCAGGTACCTCTTGATATCCTCAAACATATCCAGAACTTCGGGCTGACTTTCCAGGAAATCGATGACTTCCTGATCGAGACCGTTCAGGCTGCGCAACTGTACTATCCAGTATGGATTAGGCAGGCAGCGTACATCAAAAACGATGTCTGCATCCACCGGCACACCATGTTTGAAACCAAAAGACTGGAACTGCACTGACATGCCAGTCGCATCGTGTTCGGCAATCCTGTTCTTAATGATATCCCGAAGCTGGTGAAGTGACAGTGAGCTTGTGTCTATGGTGAGATTGGAGAGAGAAATAATGGGAGACAGCAACTCCTTCTCCTTGCGGATCGCTTCCATCAATCCCATATTGGTGTTCGAAAGTGGGTGTTTGCGTCTTGTCTCACTGAAACGTTTCAGTAATGTGTTGTCATCTGCATCCAGAAAAATGATCTGGCGATCAATTTTTTCAGGATCAAGGTTTTCAAAAATATCCGGAAACTTTTCCAGGTCTTCAGAAATATTCCTCGCATCAATACTCACTGCAACCTGCTGGAACTCCTTGTGAAGCTCATTGCTGACACGCTCCGTCAGTGTTCCGAGCATGCTTGCAGGCAGATTGTCGACACAGTAAAAACCGATGTCCTCAAGGACATGCAGACAGGTACTTTTACCTGAGCCGGAACGACCGCTGATAACTATCAGTTTCATGATTTTTTCGTCTGCTCTTGCTCAATACCGGTGCTGGCTGGATAGTAATATCGTGTTCGATGTGTTTTTAGGAGTCTTCCTCATCCTTTCCTGGAAGGTTGGCCGTAGCCGCTTCAAACAGGCTGGTGTTACTTGAACAGCCTCTCAGGTTTGCGCAGTATTCAGGGTTGTTAAATCGGTCGGCAAGATTGCGCAATACTTCCAGATGCCCTTCAATGGTGTTTTCAGGGACGAGCAGGTAAAAAAGCAGATCAACAGGTTTGCCATCGATAGCATCAAAGTCGATACCCTGTTCCAGTTTTACAAGGCATCCAATAGTGTTTTCACACTTGGGGACACGGCAATGGGGGATAGCTATACCATTTCCCAGGCCGGTACTGCCCAACTGCTCACGAGCTATCAGGGCGTTGTAGATCTGGTTGGCATCCACGTTTTCGACATTCTCGGCGATCAGGTCGGCGCTGACTTCGAGCAGTCGCTTTTTGCTGATTCCCTGCAGATTACAAAAAGTAAGCTTGGGGGAAAGGATTGTTTTAAGGTCCATACTCATGGTTCTCGTTTACTTTCTGCCTGATTTCAGTGATGAAGCCATTACAGAAGCTGTTTCCTCTCATTTGAAGGAGCGATAGACAGTGATTCCCTGTACTTGGCGATAGTGCGCCGGGCAATCTTGATGCCCTGTTCTTCAAGCAGCTTGGTAATCTTGCTGTCACTAAGGGGTTTATTCGGATTTTCTGCCGCCACCAGTTTTTTAATCAGGGCCCGGATTGCGGTAGATGAACACTCACCACCGCCTTCTGTGCCTACATGGCTGGAAAAGAAATACTTGAGTTCATAGATGCCTCGTGGTGTATGCATGTATTTCTGGGTGGTCACCCGGGAGATGGTGGATTCATGCATGCCAACAGCCTCTGCAATATCGTGAAGCACGAGGGGTTTCATTGCTTCCTCTCCGTAATCCAGAAACCCTTTCTGATGCTCCACTATTTTCGTAGCAACTTTCATGAGGGTTTCGTTACGGCTGTACAGACTTTTAATAAACCAGCGAGCTTCCTGCAGATTATCTTTGATGAATGTATTGTCTGCTTCTGAACCTTTCCTGTTCGCAAGCATGGCATATTCCGGATTAACTCGTATTTTCGGTGCTGTATCCGGGTTGAGCTCAACATGCCATTTATCATTTTTCCTGCTGACGAAGACATCGGGGACTACATAGGTTGTGTCAGAAGGAGAGATCTCTGAACCGGGGCGTGGATTAAGGGCCAGGATAATCTTCATGGCTTCCTTGAGTTCCGGTTCCTTGATGCGTAGTGCTTTCAGGATATGACCGTAATCATGGCTGGCCAGTTGTGGTAAAAAATCATTGATGATGCTTTGGGCGACTGAATAGCCCGGGTAATCCTTGCCGAGTTGTCTTAGTTGAATGGAAAGGCACTCACTAAGGTCACGGTAACCGACCCCAACCGGGTCAAACTGCTGAATGCGGTGAAGCACTGCGACGACTTCTTCCTCGTCGATATCCAGCTCGCGGATCAGTCCTGCATGAATTGACTCTATAGTGGATGTTAGCTGACCGTTTGGGTCTATGGCATCAATGATAGCCATGGCAATGAGTCTATCCCCGTCTGACATGGGGGTCAGGTTCAACTGCCAGTTAAGATGATCCTGGAGGGATTCGGCCTTGGTATTGCGTGACTCAAAATCGTAATCGGCACTTTCGGCTGAGGATGGCGTGGGCGGCGTGGAACTGTTTGTGTAGATGTCATCCCAGTTACTGTCCACCGAAAGTTCCGAGGGGATATCACCCTCATCCCAGCTGTCACCCTGTTCAAAATCATTGTTCTGTTCTGTTTCACTGGATTTATTCTGACTGCTGTCCTCTGCAGCCGTGAAATCCATGTCTTCAGAGCCGGATTCATTTTCACTGCCCGGGGTATCAGCATTGTCGGCTGACTCTTCAATTTCCAGCAGTGGATTGGATTCCAGGGCTTCCTGGATTTCCTGTTGAAGATCCAGCGTCGACAGTTGCAGGAGGCGAATAGCCTGCTGCAATTGTGGGGTCATGGTCAGTTGCTGACCCAGTTTCAGCTGGAGCGATAGTTTCATAGGTATCGTTAAGAAATCAGAAGCGTATGATCGCGACTTTCTGCTTTTTATAACCTTGCGTCAATTGCCTGCATTACAGGGCTAAAGGAGCCCCCGGCGGGGCGCAAGAATAGCAAATTTAAGTGTTTAGTGACAGGGAATCCTGTTTTCAGGAATGATTATTGCATTGCTCACAGACGGAATTGTTCGCCCAGATATACATCTCTAACTGTCTGATTATGAAGAATTTCCTCTGGTTTGCCTGAAGCCAGAACAGTTCCTTCATTAACGATATAGGCTTTTTGACATATATCCAGTGTCTCCCGAACATTATGATCCGTGACCAGTACCCCTATGCCGCGGTCACTGAGGTTCGAAATAATCTGTTTGATGTCATTGACGGAAATGGGGTCCACTCCTGCAAAAGGCTCATCCAGGAGTATAAAGGCCGGATCAGTGGCAAGAGCACGGGCAATTTCAGCCCTTCTTCTTTCCCCGCCTGAGAGGCTCATACCCGCCGTATCTGCAATATGACCAATGTGGAATTCGTGCATCAGGGACTCAGCCTTATCCTCCCTTTCCGGGCGGCTCATTCCGGACCTGGTCTCCAGGATGGCGAGAATGTTTTCCCTGACACTCAGCTTCCTGAAAATGGACGCTTCCTGGGGCAGATAGCCCAGTCCCCTGCGGGCCCTCTCATGCATGGGGAAAGCAGAAATATCCTCGTCATCAATATAAACGCGCCCATGGTCTGCTCGGACAAGGCCAATTATCATGTAGAAGGAAGTAGTCTTGCCGGCGCCATTAGGCCCAAGAAGTCCGATAATTTCACCACTATTCAATGCCAGTGATGTATCAGAAACCACTTGGCGGCCTTTATAGGATTTGGCCAGGTTGACTGCCCGAAGTGTTTTCATGATCGGTTTACTGGTTGTTTCTGGGTGACAGAATAACGCTGGCACGCTCGCCATTATCACACAGCGGCGTGGTGACACTTCTGTTTTCAATGAAGTAATCGACCTGGCAGCCGCTCCATAAATCTCCCCCCTGGGTAAACCTGACTTGGCCTATTGCCGACATGTGTTGGGTCTCATAGTCGAGGATGATGGTTTCCCCCTCAGCGGTAACCATGGCCTGGTCTATAGCCGGCTGTTGCTGGTAATGGGCCGGGTTCCCGGAAACGGTGAGTTTTTTGATTTCACCTTCAACTCGTTCAATGGTTATTTCATTACCGGTAATTTTCAGTGATCCCTGTGTGATTTCCGCTGGTGACTCTGCAGTGCCGTAAAACACCTGCTTGCCTTCATCCATCATCAGCACGCTGTTGTCATAGGAGCCATGAATGGGCTGTTCGGCGTCCTCGGGGAGAGCTAGCGCTGTATGGGCCAGCATGCCTGGGAGAATGACGGCAAGGAAGTGGGCATAGAGATAGCTTTTACTGGTCATAGGTAAAGTTTCCATTGGCCAGTTGCCTGATTATATTGGTGTTCATGTCAGCAAAAAAGCCGGAGCTGGTGGAAGAGAAACCATCTGATTCAACTAAAACATCACTTTGCGTATTCATACTTTTTTCATTGGGATAGACCGTCAGTGATTCGGTGTAGATATTGACTGGCC
Source organism: uncultured Enterobacteriaceae bacterium (assembly GCA_964503965.1). GTDB lineage: Bacteria > Pseudomonadota > Gammaproteobacteria > Pseudomonadales > Pseudohongiellaceae > Eutrophocola. Next base: position 15,759 of record CAZDCK010000010.1, read on the forward strand.
TGCCGTCAGCATTTGTTCCCGTGATGATAACATTATTGCTCAGGGTGACGCGCTGGCGGTTCTGCACCGGATCTGTATCAACCCGCCCGGTTTCCGAGGTGATTTCCCATAGTCTGTTATCGGGCCTGAAAATCATGAATTGTGGTTGTTCAACAATGCTGTATTCGGGGTTGGGAAAGTGGGTCACCTGCGAGGCGAGAAAACGGTAATCCATTTTTCCTGTTGCTGTATAGCGTGCGCTGTCCACATCAGACATAAAATAATCAAAGCCTTCGTCCTGCATTTCCAGCAGCAGGGTGATATCCAGTATCTCCTCATCTGTTGCGAAATCCAGAAGAAAGTACATGACAACGGACAGGGCCAGAATGGCCAGAGCGTGATAGCGCAGGCGGGCTTTGGTGCTTTCCGGGGGAGTAATTCTGTCGTCAGGTGAGCGCACTGTCATGTCGGAGGCTCTCACAGATAGGGAGCGACGGCGCTCTCATAGTTATTCTGCGCGATTAATATCCAGTCACAGATTTCCCGCACAGCACCGGATCCCCCGTCCCGGGTAGTGATCGCATCGGCATTTTGTTGGACCAGGGAATGACCATCCGGGACAGTTATGCCAAGCTGCGCGGCCTTGATGCAGGCCAGATCAGGCAAGTCATCGCCAGCATAGGCGACAGAAGAATAATCCATGCCCAGTGAGGAAAGCATGTCGTCCAGTATATTTTTCTTGTCATCACTCCCCTGGAAGACAAGGTCAATGCCCAGGTTGGCGGCTCGCCTTTCAACGATAGCTGATTCTCTACCCGTAATGATGGCAACCCTGACACCGCTTGACTGCAGCAGCTTGAGTCCGAGGCCATCCTGGGTATAAAAAGCCTTGCTTTCCTCTCCGCTATTGGAGAAATACAGCCTGCCATCAGAGAGAATTCCGTCAACATCAAGCACAAGTAACTGAATATTCTTTGCCAGCGTATTGATATGGTCAGGAATAGGGGGTAATTCCATGGAGGTAGTCCTCAAACTACGTTGGCCTTGAGCAGGTCATGCATGGTTATGATTCCCTGAAAGTCATCGTCCTCTCCGATGACAAGCAGGGTATAGATCTCGTTGTCCTCCATGATTCTGGCTGCCTCCGTTGCCAGGGAATTACTGCCAACAGACCTGAAAGAGCTGGTCATCACATCCCTGATTGGCGTCTCGTTAAGGTCGTGGTTACTGTCCAGAAAACGCCGAAGGTCGCCATCGGTAAATACCCCACACACCTTGCCGGACTCATTGGTTACGGTCGTCATTCCCAGTTTCTTAGCCGACATTTCCAGCAGGGAGTCTTTCACAGTAGTGTGTTCAACCACCTGCGGTATATCGTCTCCGCTATGCATGATGTCACTGACCTTAAGGAGCAGTCTTCGGCCCAGATTGCCTCCGGGGTGGGAAAAGGCAAAATCTTCCGCAGTAAAGCCACGGGCTTCCAGCAAGGCCATGGCCAGGGCGTCTCCCATAACGAGGGTTGCCGTGGTGCTGGTTGTGGGAGCCAGCCCAAGTGGGCAGGCTTCTTCGCTGACACTGATATCAAGATGAGCATTAGCCTCTTTCGCGAGGGGAGATGACTTGTTGCCGGTCAGTGCGATCAGGCTGACGCCCTTGCGTTTCAGGATGGGCAGAATACTGACGACTTCTGCTGTGGTGCCGGAATTGGAGATAGCGATGACGATATCCTGGTCAGTCACCATACCGATATCCCCATGACTGGCTTCTGCAGGATGGACGAAGTGAGCAGGCGTCCCCGTGCTGGCCAGAGTCGCGGCAATCTTGTTGGCAATATGACCGGATTTGCCCATCCCCATGACAATAACCCGACCCTGGCTGTCCAGGATCAGTTCACAGGCGTGTTGAAAGCTCTCATCTATTCGGGAGGAAAGGCTATCTATGGCCTCACGTTCAAGACCAATGGTACGCAAGGCGGTCTGTTTCAGCCCGTTCTTATCCATGTGTCGTCAGGTAACCTTTGCTGACTGATAATAAGGGTAGCAGTGTAAGCGATATAGATACCCAATAAAACCAGACCGGCCAAACGTCCGATCTGTTGTCCCTTGCGGGATCGCATGTAGAGGAAATAGGCACAACCCAGGGTGATGATCATCATGGTGGCATAGTCCCTAGTGAGAATTTCCCGTTGTAACACAAAAGGGGAAATAAACGCGGGTACCGGAAGTACCAGCAGGATATTCATGATGTTCGAACCAATAATATTGCCCAGCACAAGGTCGTAATGCCCCTTGAGCGCACTTGTCATGGAGGTGGCGAGTTCCGGCAGGCTCGTACCAACGGCCATGACGGTCAGGCCAATAATAAGCTCGCTTACTCCCAGGGCCAGGGCAACACTGCGGGCACCTTCCACCAGGATATTGGCACTGATTACGAGTAGCACAAGACCGAACAGGAGCCAGGCAAGCGCTTTTGGGGTAGACATGTCGTCTGCGATGAACTCATCCGTGACTTCATCCGGGTTGATAAAATCGGGTTCCGGCGCTGTATCATCGGAGGGTTTGTTCAGACTCTTGATCATGCGCCAGGCAAATACAGCCAATAGGAAGAGCAGGAGCATGCCGTCAAAATAGTTCAGGGTGAAATCCGCAAATATGACAAAGCAAAGGAAAGAAACCAGCAGCAGGGCGGGCAGCTCCTTTTTCAGCAGTGACATCGGAATATCAATTGGCCGTATCAGGACTGTTATCGCAAGCACAATGCCGAGGTTGGCAATGTTGGAACCAAGCGCATTACCAATGGCAATAGTCGGGGAGCCATGCAGGGAAGCTGTTGCCGAGGTAAATATCTCCGGCGCAGAAGTACCGAAGGCCACGATGGTCAGGCCAATGATTAGTGGAGATACACCCAGATTACGGGCAGTTGTAGAGGCACCAAGCACGAATCGATCGGCGCTCCAGATAAGACCCGCAAATCCAAAGACGATATAGACTGCGGAAATAAATATTCCCATGGGTAAGTCCTGGGTAATCGCGCAAGGTGCGCCGGTTACCCGAAATCAAAATTGGCGACAATATGGCAATTATGCCCTTAATAATCAATAGGCGAAATTCTCAAAATACCCTTATTCCCAATTTAGTTACGTTTCTGTTTCCTGTAAAATGCACTGTACTGAATAAAGCTGAAATTTTGCGGGGTTTTTCCGTTTAGGGATAAGAGGAGTCAGAATGATTCCGACCCATAGAATGCTTACAATCCGTTACGGAGATTACACATGAACATCTTGCACCGATTCCTTCTCATGTTGAGCCTGGTCTCGGGATCAATGCTTCTCACTACGGCCCCGGTGACGCAGGCTGCGTCGGAATTGTCTGCCCAGGAGGCTGTAGATATCTACATTAGTGGATTGCTCTCCCGTATGGACGAGATCAAACCACTGTATGAATCAGACAGGGCATCCTATTTCAGTGAAGTAGAAGTGGCCCTGTCTGAATTTGTGGATTTCAGGGAAGTGGCCAGGGGAGTCATGGCGAAATACAGCCAGGGATCAAGAGGCGCCACAGAAGAACAATTGGACCGTTTTGCTGGTGTGTTCAGGGAATCACTGGTGGATTTTTATGGCAGTGCGCTGGCAGAGTATGGTGGCGTTGAGTACGAATTCCTGGAAAACAGGCGGCAGGATAGCAATCCGGAGCGTTCATCCAATGTGCGCATGGCAATGATCAGTGCAGATGACAGTCGAATTGAGGTGCAATACACCATGTTCCTGAATGAGCAGCGTGAGTGGAAATTGCGCAACCTCTATGTGGAGGGCGTAAATCTGCGCCGTCAGTACCATTCCAGATTTGACAGCCTGATGAACAGCAACGAGTTTGATATAGACCGGGTTATCGACCTGTGGCATATCGTGGAATGAGCGTTTCAACGCTTCAATGCTGAGAAGAAACGCAACCGGAGAACACAAAAGAATGACGACTGAAGAAATAGAAAAAATGCTTGCCGACGAATTTGCTAATGCAGATATCCAGGTAAGCGGTGGTGACGGCAGTTACCAGGTAAGCATGGTATCGGACGCCTTTGAAGGTCTGAATGCTGTGAAAAGACAGCAGTCTGTCTACCGAGTACTCAATCCTCACATTGCCAGTGGTGTAATCCATGCGATCAATATGCAGTTGAAGACTCCGGGAGAGCATGAACAGGCGTAATGCGCGAGAGGCTGGCGAACTTGCTGAAAGGTCCCTCACGGGGCCTTTTTTTTGATTTGTGCATAGCCTGTGGGAAGTGCCGGTAAGGTTGAAATTTATTCAGCGGCACGCCTGGAAAATTGCTAGAATGGCGCACAACTTTTTTGGGCCTGACAGCCATCCAGACAATATGGCAAAGCAAGGAAAGCATGCCTGCGGCGAAACACGTCGAGAGGAACAATAATGGATAAACTTGAAATACACGGAGGCATTCCCCTGCAGGGAGAAATCCGCATTGCAGGGGCAAAAAACTCGGCTTTGCCGATAATGGCGTCTACGCTGCTGACAAAAGAGACCGTAAAAGTCGGTAATTTGCCACACCTGTATGACATTACCACCATGCTGGAGCTTCTTGGCTGCATGGGAGTGGAGTCCATTGTGGGTGAGAAATTGGGTGTGGAAATCTGCAGTGCACCAATCAGGCATTTCAGTGCACCCTATGAGCTGGTAAAAACCATGCGTGCCTCCATACTGGTGCTGGGACCGCTGCTGGCCCATTTTGGACAGGCGGAAGTGGCTCTCCCGGGAGGATGTGCCATCGGGAGCAGGCCAGTAAATCTCCATTTGTCTGCCTTAAAGAAAATGGGTGCAGATATTAGTGTTGAAGAGGGGTATATCAAGGCCAGCGTTGATGGCAGACTTAAGGGCGCCCATATTTTCATGGATCTGGTGACGGTAACAGGAACAGAGAATGTCATGATGGCTGCCTGTCTGGCAGATGGAAAAACCGTGATAGAGAATGCCGCGAGGGAGCCGGAAGTGGTCGATCTTGCCCTCTGCCTTAAAGCCATGGGAGCCGATATTTCCGGCGAGGGGTCTGACACCATTACAATCAATGGCGTCGAGGAACTGCATGGCTGTGAATACAATGTCATGCCTGACAGGATTGAAACAGGCACTTACCTGATTGCCACAGCGGCAACCCGGGGGAAGATAAAGGTCAAGGATACGCGTCCGGATATACTGGAAGCGGTGTTGAGCAAACTTGAGGAAGCCGGCGCCCATATAGAAGTGGGAGACGACTGGATTTCACTGGACATGAAGGGGAAAAGACCGAAAGCCGTCTCCCTGACTACCGCTCCCTACCCGGCATTTCCCACGGATATGCAGGCCCAGTTTACGGCACTTAACGCTGTCGCTGAGGGGGCCGGGCTTATAACAGAAACGGTGTTTGAAAATCGCTTCATGCATGTCCATGAGATGAATCGTATGGGCGCAGATCTCAAGATTGAGGGAAATACCGTGGTGGTTAACGGTAAGGAGATACTCAAGGGAGCACCAGTTATGGCGACCGATCTGCGTGCTTCAGCCAGCCTGATCATTGCCGGGCTCATGTCTGAAAGCCAGACTACCGTGGACCGAATTTACCATATCGATCGCGGCTATGAATGTATTGAAGAAAAACTTCAGTTGCTTGGTGCCAGGATCAAGCGGCTGCCATCCTGATAGATAGAATCAAACAATGAGTGCAGACAAACTGGTCATCGCCCTGACCAAGGGGCGAATTCTAGAGGAAGTTTTACCACTGCTGGAAAAAGCAGGGATCATACCTGCAGAGGATATCAATAACAGCCGGAAGCTTATTTTCGAGAGTAATCTGCCTGATGTGCAGATTATGGTGATACGTGGTTCTGATGTGCCAACCTACGTTGAGTTGGGAAGCGCCGATGTGGGTATAACAGGTAAGGACATTCTCATGGAAAACGGGTCTGACGGTTTTTATGAACCACTTGATCTGAAACTGGCCACTTGCAGAATGATGACAGCAGCGCCCGTCAACCAGGCCGAGACACCGAAGCGGCTGCGTGTAGCCAGCAAGTTTGTGAATATTGCCAAGAATTATTTCTCGGAACATGGGCGGCAGGTAGATATCATCAAACTCAACGGTGCACTGGAACTTGCTCCGATTATGGGGCTTGCTGACTGCATTGTGGATATCGTGGATACGGGCAAAACACTCAAGGCCAACGGATTGGAGCCTAAAGAACATATCGCGGACATCAGTACCCGGGTAATCGTCAATAAAGCCTCAATGAAGATCAAACACAACCGCGTTCAGTCATTACTGAAAAGACTGGGCGATGCCGTTGGAGGCAGGGTCTGATCCATGGGTGTCACAATCAAACGCCTTGATTATTCGATGCCGGCCTTCAAGAAAGAGCTGGAAAAGGCGCTCGCCTGGGAATCCATTTCCAACCAGAGTGTTCAGGATACCGTCAGTCGTATCCTTGCTGATGTCCAGGCCAGGGGAGATCAGGCTGTCATCGAATTGACCAATCAGTTTGACGGGCTGGATGTGACGTCAATGGAACAGTTGAGCATACCCCGGGAAACCCTCCACCAATGCCTCGAGACCCTGCCTTCCGAGCAGGTGGGGGCGCTTGAAAAGGCGGCAGATCGTATCCGTCGCTATCACGAAAAGCAAAAGCAGGGATCCTGGGAATACACTGACCCGGATGGTTCCGTGTACGGTCAAAAAGTAACCCCGCTGGATCGTGTTGGTATGTATGTACCTGGTGGAAAGGCTGTCTATCCATCCACAGTCCTCATGGATGCCATTCCTGCCCGCGTCGCCGGTGTTGGTGAAATCGTTGCTACCTTACCTACCCCAGGGGGGGTGAAAAATCCGTTGGTGCTGGCAGCGCTAGCGCTGGCCGAAGTGGATCATGTGTTCACCATCGGCGGGGCCCAAGCTGTGGCGGCACTGGCTTATGGTACTGAATCAGTGCCCAGAGTTGACAAGATTGTTGGTCCGGGCAATATCTTCGTGGCGACTGCCAAGAAAGCGGTTTTCGGGCAGGTTGGTATCGATATGGTGGCCGGTCCCTCGGAAATTCTTGTGATTTGTGATGGAAAAACAGATCCGGACTGGATTGCCATGGACCTTTTTTCCCAGGCTGAACACGATGAAGACGCCCAGTCCATTCTGGTGTGTACTGACACGGATTTCATGACTCGGGTGGAACAGAGTATAGATAGGTTGGTGGGTGAGATGCCAAGACAGGAAATCATCAGGGAATCACTTGAATCCAGAGGGCTGTTAATTCAGGTTGCTGATCTTGGTGAAGCTGCTGAAGTATGCAACCTAGTTGCTCCTGAGCACCTGGAGCTGTCCGTGGAAGATCCCCGGGGAATGCTTGATGATATTCGCCATGCCGGCGCAATCTTCATGGGGCGTTATACCTCTGAATCTCTGGGTGATTACTGTGCAGGTCCAAGTCATGTGCTACCTACTTCCGGCACGGCTCGTTTCTCTTCAGCCCTTGGTGTGTATGATTTTCAGAAGCGTTCTTCAATTATTGAATGTACGGAATCAACAGCCAGGGAACTGGCCGGAACGGCTTCAGTACTGGCTAATGCCGAGGGTTTGATTGCCCATGCACTGTCTGCCGAATACAGGGATCGGGACTGAGCTAATTTAAACCCGAGTCTCCTTCAAAGAGCTTGGGATCCATTAAATTTCTCAAGAGGCTTTCGCCAAAAGGGTTAGGATCCAGCAACTGGGTTTCTTCAGTCAACCATAAAACGGCATTGCCGGTGCCGAGAACAATGGGTATTTCCAGGACTTCCGCTTTTCTGTGGACAGTAGCAATTACTGTGTCGCCCGGATTCATGCTATTGGTTTTCTGAACGGCATTGTAGGCGGATGGTCCATCGACAATATCAATGTCTGCCAGTCGGGTAATAATGTCATCTTTCTTAATGCCTGCTTTGTCCGCAGGTCCGTTCTGGGATACTTCTTCTATCCATAGCCCCGCAGCATCGGCGTCTAGGAGCAAGCGGCTGAAACTGATCCTCGCGAATCTGCCGACAACGCCTAAAAATCCACCGGGGTCCCTTTCTATATAGCGCTGCATAAGATCAAATGCCCGGGCTGCAGGGACAGCGAAACTGATTCCTTCTGAACCACCGGACTCACTGACGATAGTGGAGTTGATGCCTACAAGTTTCCCATCAACATCGATGAGCGCTCCACCGGAATTTCCGGGATTGATTGCTGCATCCGTCTGAATGACATAACTGTCTCCACTTGCCAGCAGGGCGCTGATAATACCGAAGGTCACCGATTGTCCAATGTTTCTGGGGTTACCAATAGCCAGGACGACATCACCAACATCCAGGGTACTTTCCTGTGCTGCCGAAACATAGGGAAGCTCTGTGTCATCGATTTTAAGCAAAGCCAGATCATTGGCTTCCTCAATGGCGACAATGCTTGCTCCAACACTTCGGCCATCGTAAAGCGTGATGGTTATAGTCGGTAGTGGTTCGTTTGGATTTCTGACCAAATCTGGGTCTTGCAACTCGAAGATATGGTAACTGGTGATAATATAACCGTCAGGTGAAATGATGACTCCGGAGCCAAGACTGCTGCTTTCATCAGCGGCATAATAACGTTGCGACTGGAATGGATTGATGACTTCTTCACCAATTAATCGGCCCACCTCAGCCGTAGAGTTGATACTGACAACGGCAGGCGCCGTCTTGGCGATGGCATCGGAATAGGAGTAGGAATTGATGGTGACCTGCTGTACAGGTTGGTCCGGCAGGTAGACTTCAAGGCCAGGAATCTTGTCAGCAAAGCGGGGCAGTTGCAGCAGAGCCAGGCCAAAAACTAGCCCTCCAATTGCTGGCCATATAATAAAGTTAACAACCTTGCTCATAAAATGCCGTTTAACAGTTGATGCAAATTTCTATGCAACTTTTTTGCAATTGTTTTGCAATTGTTTTGCAATTTTAGTGGTGCCTGCAGAATCCGGTTTCTAGAGCACCTTTATTGTCTTTGTTATCATTGCTGACCAAGTAGTATAACTCAAATAATGCCCTGGGGCAGACATGTCCGGGTGCTTGCCCTGAACACAGGTTTCAGGAGGATTTTTTTTCATGACAATCAGTCTTGCTGAAATGCGGTCAGCCCTCGATGCCCTCTTGAGGCCGGGAGATTACAGGGATTATTGCCCCAATGGACTTCAGGTGCAGGGCAGGGACAGTATTTCATGTCTGGTGACGGGAGTAACCGCAAACCAGGCTCTGATAGATGCCGCTATTGAAAAGGGGGCAGATGCCATTCTTGTTCATCATGGGTATTTCTGGCGTGGTGAGGATTCTGTCATCTCTGGAATCAGGAGAAATCGTATCAAGGCCTTGCTGGATAACGACCTGAACCTGTTTGCCTATCATTTACCACTGGATGCTCATCCGGGGCTTGGCAATAATGCACAACTGGGTATAACGCTTGGTTTTCGAACCGAGGCTGATCTCGATCCATTACATAAAAGTGTTGTGGGTGTGCATGGGGTTCTTGATGAACCCTGCAGTGGCGAGGATCTGGCAGCACGTATCACTGCCCGTTTGCAAAGAACTCCTTTCCATATTCCAGGTAACGCTGAAAAAATCGAAAAAATCGGGTGGTGTACAGGCTCGGCACAGAATTATATAGAAATGGCCTGGGAGGCAGGTGTCGACGCTTACCTCACAGGTGAAGTCTCTGAGCAGACAGTGCATTTTGCCCGTGAAACGGGACTGCATTTTTTTGCAGCAGGTCATCATGCTACTGAGCGTTACGGGGTACAGGCGGTTGGTAATCACCTGGCCGCTGAGTTCGGCATATCCCATGAGTTCGTGGATATTGATAATCCTGTCTAGGGTTTTTTCGTTCTTCATGAAAGCGAGTCAGATTTAGAAAAGGTGTGATGTGAAATCATCCAGGTCAGTATATTCAACAGAAACAGGCAGGCTATGCACCCAATGCGGTGCGCCTGTCGGCAATTGCCATTGTGGTAAAGACGCAGAATTCAATGATGGGGACGGCATACTGCGTATTTCCAGGGAAACGAAAGGGCGAAAGGGTAAAGGAGTCACGCTGGTCACCGGGTTTCAGGGATCCGAGTCAGATTTAAAAGCATTGGGAAAATCCCTTAAACAAAAATGCGGTACAGGGGGCACAGTCAAGGACGGCGTGATAGAAATCCAGGGTGATGTGCGTCACAAAATTAAACAGAAACTTGAGTCGTCAGGCTTTAAAGTGAAGCTTGCCGGTGGTTAAAAGGTAGTAATTCGAGGATAAAATTCATGGATAAACAGACAGAAACTGAAGTGGAAGCGGCGGTATTCAGGCGCCTGCTGGAACATCTTGATTCAAGGAAGGATGCGCAGAATATTGACCTGATGAACCTGGCAGGTTTTTGCAGGAATTGCTTGTCAAAATGGTATGTTGCGGCTGCCAGTGAAAGAGGAGTCGAGGTTGATTATGAAGGGGCAAGGGAGCGTGTTTATGGCATGCCCTATGCGCAATGGAAGGATAAATATCAGCTGGAAGCCACAGAAGAACAGAAAAAGCTTTTCGAGCAGAATTTCCCCAAGTCCGGATAGGGCCCCCTTTACTGAACAGTCTCCAGGTGAGAGATGGCAAAATGAGAACTGAATCACCCACGACCTGGGTGTAACTGGGATAGGATTTACCTGAAGTCCGGGACATTTCCCGGACAAACTCCCGGTACACAAGGAGGATGTTGAAATGGGCACTCTTAATGTCAGTCAGGTAGCCGTTAATCCCGAACTTGTCGGAACAGTGAAGATGTCACTGGTTTCTGATCTGCCAACAGGGTTCCACATCAATCCCCTGAAACGGAGCAATCGTGTCAATGTCAGGTTAAGAGAGGAAGATGTCTCTTTTCTCGAGACCATGGCACTGGAAGCTGGTATGCCACTGCATGCTTTCCTTGCAGATATCATTCACCAACATGCGGCAGCAAAAAAAACCTGAGTAACAGGAAAATTATTTCATGGGTACCAGTTTGGCTGGCAGTATAGTTATTTTTTCCCATACTCTGCCCGCAATATATGGATCACTATTAAGGTGAGCTTCCAGGCTTTCCAGATCAGGAAATTCCAGGTGAAGCGTTGATCCGATCATCTTGCCGTCCTTGTCCAGTACGGCGCCTCCACTAAGAAACTTTCCTTCTGCAATAAGCTGTTTAACGCCTTCGAGGTGAGCCTCTCGATGAGACATTCGGCGCTCAATGGCTTCCGGATCCCTGTAGTCCATGGCAGTGACGGCAAATTGCATATTAACCTCTGGCTATTTTCAAGGGTGCATTTAACAAACTTGTGAGTGCGGTTGCCGATGGCTTTCGTGAGAAGTAATGCAGATGTGAAAGACATTTGCAGTCACTGCTGCCAAACCCTCGCAGAGGATAAGTATCATGTATATCCTCCAGTCTTGAATTCCACTGGCATTCCCGTTTTGTCTGGCTCACATGATACCAGCATTCCACCGGATTCATGGTGATTGAGAGATTATCCACATGCCAGCGGATTTTTTTATCCTGCCTAAAATGACGACCAATCCTGGCGTTGAGTCCACCTGGGCCAAAAGCGCTCCCTGCATAAAGGTAATAGCCGGAGAGAAAAAGAACCTTGCCAAACCTGCCTGCAGAAATTTCCCGTGCTTTTGAATTATGGAGCAGAAATAAATAGGTCCCCTTGTCCTTTTCAATCATCACAACGTCGCGCTGGCAGCGCCATAAGCGCCATAGATGTAGCTACACCTCGGAAATAAATTTTGTCACAAGGCAGGCCTCCAGCCCCTCTATCCCTTCCTCAGAACCATGGCCACTTTCCTTGATGCCACCAAATGGTGACTCCGGTACTGATATGGCAAAGCTGTTTATACCAATCATGCCTGCTTCAAGTTGTTCACCCAGAAGTTTTACCCGCCTGGCAGAGTCTGTAAAGGCATAGGCGGCCAGGCCAAAGGGCAGTCTGTTTGCTTCGCTAACGACTTCGTCAAAATCACTGAATGGATTAATGATGGCAACAGGGCCGAAGGGCTCTTCATTCATGATTCTGGCATTCATTGGTACGTTGGACAGCACTGTGGGCTGGTAGAAATTTCCCGGGCCATCGATGGCTGCGCCACCGGTATTGAGAATAGCTCCTTTTTCCACAGCATCATCGATAATGGAGCTGACAGCCTCCCTGCGCCGTTCATGGATGAGAGGTCCCATCTGGTTATTTTCATCCAGCGGGTTGCCAACGGTAATGTCTTTGGTCAGTTCAGTAAAGCCTTCCACGAAACGCTCGAAAACAGATTCATGCACCATGAATCGGGTTGGGGAAACACAGACTTGTCCACCATTACGGAATTTGGCAGTAACGGCCATTTTTACGATAGCTTCAACATCGGTATCCTCAAATACGAGTACCGGTGCATGTCCACCCAGTTCCATGGTTGTCCGGATCATGTTATCAGCCGCCAGCTTCATCAGGGATTTACCAACCGGTACTGAACCCGTAAAAGACATTTTCCGGATGATCGGGGAACTCAACAGATAGGTTGAAACGATATGGGGAACGCCGAAAACCACGGACAGTACACCATCAGGGAGTCCGGCATCCTGCATGCAGCGGGCCATGAGGAGGGCAGTAGCAGGCGTATCTTCAGCTGGTTTAAATACACAGGAACAACCGGCACCCAGGGCGGCGCCCATTTTGCGGGCCGGATTACCCTGGGGAAAGTTCCAGGGGGCAAAAGCAGCAACAGGTCCAATAGGTTCCTTGACCACATACATGCGCGAACCTGGCTGGCGTTGGGTCAGGACACGACCATAGGCCCTTCGCCCTTCCTCTGCATACCACTCGAGTACATGCGTGGCCATGCCAAGTTCGATTCGTGACTGAACAATCGGCTTTCCTGATTCCAGAGTAGCTACAGCGGTGATTTGCTCACTGCGTTCACGCATCAGGTCGGCTGCTTTTCTCAATACAGCACTGCGTTCTTCCGGTAATTTGTCGCGCCAGACCTTGAAACCTGTTTGTGCAGCTGTCAGTGCGCGGTCAAGATCCTCCTCGGTAGCATGGGGCAGTTCACCAAGCACTTCACCAGTGGCAGGATTAAGGACTTCTTCACTTTTCCTGTCACCTTTTGAAATCCATTCTCCAGCTATAAAAAGCTGTAATTCCGGATAAAGTGCTTGTGGATTGCTGTTGATCTGTTCTGCCTGTGCCACGATATTCTCCTGGGTCCTTATAAAATGGGATTTATTACGTTTTGAGGGGGCGTAATGATCACTCAAAAGGGAGTCTGAGTAAAATTATTTCGTTATACTCTTGCGCCATCTCTACATTCCACGAAACCATGGAGAATTAAATGTCCGATAACTCGCCTATTCCTAAAAATGATAATTACAAGCGTATAGCCACGGAAGAAGCCTGGGCTCCTTTAGAAATGATGGAGATGTACAGGGATCTCTATGAGAACGGCAAGATTGATGACCCTGGATTTGAAAGTCTTTGGGGGTTTTATGGTTCGTCAATGGCACCACGTCCCGTCGAAGTCAGGCGAAAACTGGCAGACCTGGATGAAGAGCGACTTGCCGATATGGATGCCGCAGGGATCGACTTTGCGGTCCTGGCGCTTACTTCACCAGGAGTACAGGTTTTTGATACTCCAACGGCGGTCAGTGTAGCCAGGGATAGTAATGACATGGTCAGGGACGCTGTGGACAGGCATCCCGAACGATATGCTGCATTGTGTGCAGTGGCGCCCCAGGCTCCTGAAGAGGCTGTTCGTGAACTTGAGCGCTGCAAGCCCCTGGGATTCCGCGGCATAATCATTAACTCCCACACCCATGGCGAGTATCTGAGTGACAAAAAGTTCTGGCCAATTCTGGAAGCCGCAGAAGCGCTGGATATGCCGGTTTACCTGCACCCCAATACCCCGCCGAAAGAGATGATCCAACCCATGCTGGAAGTAGGGCTCGACGGAGCAATCTTCGGGTTTGGTGTGGAAACGGGGTTGCATATGCTGCGTGTGATCACCTCCGGTGTGTTTGATGCATTCCCGAAACTGCAATTTATTATCGGGCATATGGGGGAAGCATTGCCGTACTGGATGTACCGCCTGGATTTCATGCATAACGCCCAGGTCTCTTCAAGGCGTTATGAAAGCCTGCAGCCACTAAAGAAAAAAGTTAGTGACTACCTGCGGGAGAATGTTTATATCACCTGTAGCGGAATGGCGTGGGAGCCCGCTGTGCGTTTTTGCCAGGAGCAGATCGGTGTGGATCGCGTCATGTATGCAATGGATTACCCGTATCAGTATCTCAAGCAGGAAGTGGTGGATATGGATAGCATGTCGATTTCCAATGCGGACAAGAAAATGTTTTATCAGGGTGTGGCGGAAAAGGTTTTTCGATTATAGGAGAGATTTTCCAGTTTCAGGAGATAGCAGTTTTAACTGGGAATTTCGAGGGTTTTCTACTGACATAACATTTTTTATGTCATGGCCATTTGTCCCTGCAATGCCGTGTATCCTAAGCAGGGCTCAGGGGCCAATTGTTCGCGATCAGAAGCTTTCACTTTCCTTAAGGAATAAAAAAAGGGCCCCGAAAGGCCCTTTTCATGAATGCATCCCGTTACCTGTTAGAAAGGATACATGTTCTTGCCAGTCTGCATGGTGACCCATTTCAGCTCGGTACATTCGTCGATTGAATAGGATCCTCCTTCACGTCCGTAGGAGGAATCCTTCACACCGCCGAATGGAATAACCGGTTCATCACGTACACTGGGGCCGTTCACATGAATCATGCCAGTTTCCAGGTTCTCGATGCAGTACCAGATCTTCTGCATATCGTTGGACAGTACGGCAGAGGACAGACCGTAGTCGACGTCATTGGCCAGTTCGACCGCATGCTCGTGATCCTTGGCCTTGATGATTGACGCCAGCGGGCCAAAAACTTCTGTTTTGAACAGGCTCATGTCCGGGGTTACATCTGCTACTGCTGTTGGCTGGAAGACATTGCCTTCGTATTCGCCACCGCAAAGCAGTTTTGCGCCCGAGGCGACAGCAGCATCCATATGTTCCTTGATAAAGGCCGGCTGGGTGGTACGAATCAGCGGGCCAACGATCAGGCCGGGAGTACGCGGGTCTGATCCGTAAGGGATGCCTTCCACTTTCTTGGCCAGTTTTTCACAGAACTCGTCATAGACGCCTTCCTCGACGATGACACGTGAACCGGTCATGCAGATTTGTCCCTGATGCATGTAGTTACTGAAAGCAGCTGTATCAACGGCATAATCCACATCGGCATCATTTAGAACAATAATCGGGTTTTTGCCGCCCATCTCAAGAGCGAAACGCTTGCCGGAGGCGGCCGCTGTGGAGCCGACCTGCCAGCCTACACGGCTTGAACCTGTGAACGTAACGAATTTCACACGTGGGTCTGTAATCAGGCCATCGCCAAGGTCAGCACCCTGGGCAGGAATGACATTGAGCACACCAGGTGGGAAACCCGCATCTGTAAACAATTCACCAAGTTTCAGGCCAATGACCGGCGTCATTTCTGAAGGTTTCAGTATCATGGTATTGCCAGCGGCAAGAGAGAAGCCGATTTTGCGTACACCCAAAAGCAATGGAAAGTTAAATGGTGCAATGGCCACTGTCACACCCAGTGGACGACGGATACAGAAAGATTTCACACCGGGATAGTTTGATGCAAAGGTTTCACCCTTGATACGGCGACACTCTCCGGCCATGGAGCGCAGGAAATCAGGAGTGTGATGGGTTTCATACCCTGCCTTGAGCAAGGTGGATCCCGCTTCGTCGATGAGGACTTCCTTCAGTTCATCAGCACGTTCTTCCATCAGGTCAGCAACATCCAGAAAGAGTTTCTCCCTGGCTGAGGGAGGCATTTCTTTCCAGGATTCAAAAGCTTTCTGCGAGGAAGCCAGCACAGTTTCGAGGTCTTCCTTCTGGGCATTCTGAA
The DNA here is from genome assembly GCA_964503965.1 of uncultured Enterobacteriaceae bacterium. Taxonomy (GTDB): domain Bacteria; phylum Pseudomonadota; class Gammaproteobacteria; order Pseudomonadales; family Pseudohongiellaceae; genus Eutrophocola. Next base: position 31,744 of record CAZDCK010000010.1, read on the forward strand.
CCCTTGCATAGACTTCATTGTTCGCAGGGTTCATGTCATCGCTGTATTCCCCTGAGGCCGAAGACTGGTACTGGCCGTCAATGAACAACTGATATTCTTTCATGGGATATCTCCGTAAATGTTGTTGTAGCTATGATAGATAGGTAATGATTCGTATTTAGCTGTTTTCTAATGAGACGAATGGCGTGTAAATTATCGAATTGGGCAGGCAATATCAAATGCTTTCGACAGGGCGTGTATTCTATTCACAGTGCCAAGTTGCTGCCTGCCTGAAGGGAGCGTTCTGCCAGGCTCTCTGCTTCACCCTTAAGCCCGATAGCAGCCTGCTCCAGGGCAGCCTTCAACCGTTGTTGGTAGTCTGAGGAGCCATCTGCAGCATCATACAGTTTCATTCCGAGCCAGCGCGTTACCATCAAGCCGCTCAGGTTGAGGAAATGATAGGCGCCAGGCTCGCCAGCATGCCGGTCTCCAGCAGCTCTTTGCAGCAATTCATCCAGCGTCTTTTCCACTGATTCGATAACAGCTTCAAGGGGTTTTCTGAGCGGATTACTGCTACCGGTACGGGTAATATCATCACTAATTCTCGAGAGCAGGGACCGGTAGGTCTCGCCCTCATCACCCAACACCTTACGTTTCAGAAAGTCCAGGGATTGAATACCACTAGTGCCCTCGTAAATAGAAGCTACACGAATATCGCGGGCCATACGCTCAAGGGGATAATCATTGGTATAGCCATATCCGCCAAGGACCTGGATACCCTGGTTGGCAACCAGAAACGCTGTTTCAGCGCCCAGTGTCTTGGAAATGGGAAGCAGCAATTCACCGAGAGCAAGATGGTGTCGGGATAATGCCTCATCTGTTTCAGCAACCGACTTGTCCAGACAAGAGGCGGTGAACAGGGCAAGTGCACGAATCATTTCACTGCTGGCCGTCATCTCAAGCAGCATCCGTCGGACATCGGCATGTTCACTGATCATTTTTGGGGGGTGATCCGGACGTCCGCCTTGCGGACGCTCCCTGGCATACTCTAGGGCTCGAAGAGTCGCGACATTGGCGACGGCGGCCCCCTGAATCCCAACAGCCAGGCGCATACCATTCATCATCACAAACAACGCCTGCAGACCTTTGCCCGCTTCACCAATCAGGTAGCCCTGGGCATCATCCAGTTCAAATACGCACGTCGGAGAGGCATGCAAGCCCATCTTGTGTTCCAGACGAGAGACACAGACGCCGTTTTTGCTGCCATCATTCAGTATCTTGGGAACAGCAAAGAGTCCCAGCGACCTTGTACCTATTTCTTCTGACGGTACACGGGCAAGAACAAGATGCACTATTTGTTCTGTGGCATCATGGTCGGCAAAAGAGATCCAGATCTTTGAACCGTTCAGGATCCACAGGTCATTATCACCGGGAACAGCATTAGTCCTTATTCGCCCCACATCGGAGCCGGCCTGCGGTTCGCTGATTACAATGGTCGAGGAGATTTCACCGGTAAGCAGTCCAGGCAGCCAGCGTTCGACCAGATCATCCGATGCATTGGCCAGCAGTGCCTGGGCGGCACAGCGTATATTGATGCTCATCATGCCAAAAGCGATATTGGCCCCGTCAAGTACCTCCTGTACTGCACACTGGATAATATTGGGAAAGTCCATGCCGTCGTGTTCCATGGGCAGGCCCAATGTGGGAAAACCCAGTTCACACCATTCCTGGTAAACCTCCGGAGTTCCGGAAGGCAGCATGACCTTGCCATTTTCCAGTCGACAACCTTCGATATCTCCTGACTCTGCCAGGGGAACCAGCTTTTCCCCGGCAAAACGGCTGCTCTGATCAAGCATCATGTCGATCATTTCATGGTCTATATGGGAGTATTTCTCACTTGAAATAACGGATTCCAGGTCCGCAACGCTCTGTAACTGTAGCTGCAGGCCTTCTATCTGGGTGTGGAAAAGGGTCATAGTGCTTGTCAGGATCAGGATGTGGCTGTTGATATACGGGCAGGCATTGTCCCATAGTCATAGGAGCCATAAAAAGCTTTTAGTGGGCTAAATCAAATAATGGCAAAAAATCACCGTTTTTAATGATTTAACCATTGGATTACGTGTGTAAATATGCAGAATATGGCAACTTTTCCTGCACCGGGATTTTTAAGGTAGGAAGTGCAGGACATAACAGACCGTACCGTTGCAATAAATACCAGAACAATAAGAAAACCAGTCTAACGCCGGTCATGAATTTAAATTTACAGGAAGGTTTTCCAATGAATACGATCTGCCAAATCAAACCGCTCGCTATTGCCACGATGCTGGCTACTGCAGCGACAAGCTCTGCTATTGCCCAGGAGAGCAACATACTTGAAACCATTCTCGTGACTTCTGACCGCCAGCAGGTTGCTGTCGAGGATATTCCATCCAGCGTTCATGCTGTGAGTGAGGACATGCTTGAAACCTTCAAGCATGTACACATTGGTGAAGTGCTGAACACGGTTCCCGGTGTTGTGTTCAATCGTGGCAATGGACAGGAATCCCTGATGGGCATCCGCTCGCCCGTGCTTACCGGTGCGGGTAGCTGTGGGTCATTCCAGACTTCCCAGGATGGGATCCCCCTGCGTGGTACCGGGTTCTGTAATGTGAACCAGCTGTTTGAGGCCAATAGTGAGCAGGCAGGTGCCATCGAAATTGTGAGGGGGCCTGGCAGTGTGTTGTTTGGTGTAAATGCCCTGCATGGTGCTATTAACGTAATCAGTCCAACGCTTGGTGGCGAGAGTGGTGGCAATGTTTCCCTGGATGTCGGCCCAAATGAGTATTCAAGGCTAAACCTGACGACTAACCGTGCATCAGGTGACCATGCTTTCGGTGTGCACTTCAACGGTGCTACAGACGGTGGCTACAAGGATGATTCGGGCTTTGATCAACAGAAAATCAATGTTGGTCATCGCTTTGATGGAGGCGACATCCGGGTCTCAACGGTACTGGCAATGACCAATCTGAACCAGGAGACAGCGGGTTACCTGGAAGGCTTTGAAGCCTACAAGGATTCCTCCCTGCGCCGGACCAATGGCAATCCGGAAGCCTACCGTGATGCCCAGAGTTTTCGTCTGCACAGTCGCATCGAGGGTGATACTGAGAATGGTACCTGGATGATCACTCCCTATTACCGCAATACTGACATGACCTTCCTGATGCATTTCCTGCCAGGCACACCGCTGGAGGAAAACGGCCATTATTCCTTTGGTGTGCAGAGCATGTATACCTTCGATACCAGTGAGTCGGTTAACTGGACAGTGGGGCTGGATATGGAGAATACCGAGGGCTACCTGAAGCAGACCCAGGATGGAGGTTTTGGTTCTTTCCCTGCAGGCAAGCAGTATGATTTTGAAGTAGATGCCAGTATGTGGTCACCGTATGCACTGATGAAATACCAGGCGACTGATAATGATCAGCTAAGCCTGGCCGTGCGCTACGAATTTCTCGAATATGATTACGACAACCTGATGATCGATGGTAATACAGCAGAAGATGGATCTTCCTGTTCTCCCTCAGCCTTTAACCCGGCGGGAACTTGCCGGTACAGTCGCCCCTCAGATCGCAGTGATGATTTTGATAACCTGACTGCACAGGTTGGCTGGATCCATGATTTTGATGACAGTTCCCAGGTGTTCGGTAATGCATCCTATGCATTCCGTGCTCCCCAGGCTACCGAGCTCTATCGTTTGCAGCAGGATCAACTTGTCACTGATCTGGAGTCAGAAGAGGTTCACAGTATTGAGGCAGGCTATCGCGCCAATCATGGAAATTTCTCCTATGCACTAAGCGCCTATTACATGGAAAAGGATAATGTGATTTTCCAGGATAGTGCGCGTAATAATGTCAGTGGTGGAGAAACAGAACACAAGGGGCTGGAACTGCAGACGCTTGTTGGCCTGACAGAAAACCTGTCCCTGAATGTGGTAGCAAGTTACGCACGTCATACCTATGAATCCAATATCGCCCCTCGTGGGGTCTCCGTGCTGCTTGATGGCAAGGATATGGATACGGCGCCAAAACTGGTTGGCAATGTCCAGCTGAACTGGCAGTTGAGTGACCAGAGCAGGCTAAACCTGGAGTGGGTGCACATGGATTCCTATTACACGGATGAGGCCAACGAGCATGAATATGAAGGCCATGACCTGGTCAATCTGCGTTATCGCTATGACTCCCCAGACAGCTGGTATTTTGCTGCAAGGCTCATGAACCTGTTCGATACTGATTATGCTGAACGTGCTGATTACAGCCCATTTGGTGGTGATCGTTATTTCGTGGGAGAGCCTGCCAGAATCTATGTAACAGTGGGCACTCGTTTCTGATGCCGTGTACTTCGGTCCCGGAAGATCTCATAAAAAAGGCAGGTTTAACCTGCCTTTTTTATGGGTGAGAACTTGTCCCCCGTGGTCAGATAATCGACTGCTCTTTCATGACATTGATTACCCGATCGATACATTCCTCTACATCCAGTTCGTGAGTCGGAAGAATGAGGCTGGGATTTTCCGGCTCCGGATACTCGAATGAAACGCCAGGAACATTGCCTGTCTGCACATTTTCCTCGGCGGCATAGATACCGCTGGGATCACGCTGCTTGCAAACCTCCAGTGGGGGGTTCAGGTAAACCACCAGGCAGTTTTCCTGGCCAATGACGCTACACATGTGCTCACGGGAATCCATATCCGGTGATACGAATGCTGCACAACAGATCAGCCCGGAGTCATTGAGGTACTTGGCGATATAGGCACTACGGCGAAGGTTCTCTGCACGACCTGCAGCATCATGGGGAAGGTCCTTGCTGATACCCAGGCGCATCTGCTTGCCATCAAGGACAGTGCTGACACGGCCCATATCAAACAGGCGTCTTTCCAGTGCATGGGCCAGGGTGGATTTACCGGACCCAGACAGGCCGATGAACATCACGGTTACGGGTCTCTGGCCATAGCGGGCAGCCCTTTCGTCCGTGGTGACATGGGAAGACACGGTACTGATATGTTTGCCTGTATGCTGAGTGCTGAAAATCATGCCTGCACCGACCGTCACATTGGTCAGGCGGTCAATAATAATGAAGGCCCCGGTGCTCGGATTTGCCAGGTAGTCATCGAAATAGACGGACTCGTTCAGGTTCACCTCGCAGAGGCCAATCTCGTTGAGTTCAAGTGCCGGAGCCGGGCTCGTTTCCAGTGTATTTACATCAACTTTGTGCCTGATATTGCTTATCTGGCCACTGGTGGACTTGGTGTTCAGCTTGAAGTCGTACTGCTTCCCAGGCAGCAAGGCCTTTTCATTCATCCATACGATATTGGCGGTGAAAGTGTCTCCAGATGCGGGGATATTGTCTGAATGGACAATCATGTCGCCACGACTGATATCAATTTCATCTTCCAGTGTGAGGGTGATCGCCATCGGTGTGAAGGCGTGTTCGAGCTCCTCATCATAGGTCACGATGGATTTCACCGTGCTGGTCTTGCCGGAAGGCAGGGCTGTGACCTGGTCACCCTTGCGCACCACGCCTGATGCCATCGTGCCACAATATCCCCTGAAATCCAGGTTGGGACGATTGACATACTGGACGGGGAAGCGGAAGTCCTCAAAATTCCTGTCAGCTGAAATCTTCACATTTTCCAGCATCCACATGAGTGTTTCACCGTCATACCAGGGAGTATGCTCACTGGGCTTGACCACATTGTCGCCATTGAGGGCAGACATGGGGATGAAGGTCAGTTCACCGGTATCCAGGTCTTTGGTGAACTCCAGGTAATCCTCTCGAATGTTATTGAAGACATCCTCACTGAAGTCCATGAGGTCCATTTTGTTGATGGCCACGATGAGGTGCTTGATACCCAGCAGACTGGCAATAAAGGTGTGGCGGCGGGTCTGTGTGAGAACACCATGCCTGGCATCAATCAGGATGATGGCCAGTTCACAGTTGGAAGCACCAGTGGCCATGTTGCGAGTGTACTGCTCATGTCCCGGCGTATCCGCAATAATGAATTTGCGTTTGGCCGTCGAAAAATAACGGTAGGCGACATCAATGGTGATGCCCTGTTCGCGTTCCGCCTGCAGACCATCGGTCAGTAATGCCAGGTCAAAGCTCTCGTCTGTAGTGCCGGACTTGAGACTGTCGGCTCCAATGGCATCAAGCTGGTCCTGGTAAACCATTTTTGTGTCGTACAGTAGTCTGCCTATCAAGGTGCTTTTCCCGTCATCAACGCTGCCGCAGGTCAGCAGTCGCAGAAGTTCCTTGCGCTCATGCTGGGCAAGGTAGGCATCAATGTCTGTTGCAATAAGATCAGATTGGTGGGACATCAGAAATACCCCTCCTTCTTTTTCTTCTCCATGGAACCGGCTTCATCCTTATCAATTGTGCGCCCCTGCCTTTCAGACGTAGTAGCCAGCAGCATCTCCTGGATAATTTCAGGAAGGGTGGTGGCTTCGGATTCAATGGCGCCAGTCAGGGGGTAGCAGCCAAGCGTGCGAAATCGGACTTTCTTTATGACGGCCTTGCTGGCGAGTTCTTCCGGTACGCGATCATCATTGAGGAAAATTTCCGTGCCCTCGTATTCAACCACTGGACGTTCCGCGGCAAAATACAGGGATGGAATGTCAATGTTGTTCAGGTGTATGTACTGCCAGACATCAAGTTCGGTCCAGTTGGAAAGGGGAAATACCCGGATACTCTCGCCCTTGTTGATTTTGCCGTTGTAGATATTCCACAGTTCCGGACGCTGGTTTTTCGGATCCCAGCGGTGGTTTTTGTCCCTGAAGGAATAGACTCTTTCCTTGGCCCGGGATTTTTCCTCATCACGACGAGCGCCACCGAAAGCTGCATCAAACCTGTATTTATTCAAGGCCTGTTTCAGAGCCTGGGTTTTCATGATGTCGGTATGTTTGGAACTACCATGACTAAAAGGGCCGACCCCGGCATCAACGCCTTCCTGATTGATATGTACAATCAGGTCCAGACCAAACTTTTCTGCCAGGGTATCGCGAAACTCGATCATTTCCTTGAACTTCCAGGTGGTATCCACATGCAACAGGCGGAAAGGGAGCTTGCCTGGATAAAAGGCTTTCAGGGCAAGATGCAGCATCACGGCAGAATCCTTGCCGATGGAATAAAGCATTACCGGGTTGTCGAACTCGGCGGCAACCTCGCGAATGATATGGATGCTTTCAGCTTCAAGCTGCTTGAGGTGAGTAAGCCGGTGCTCTGTCATCATAAGTGTTATGAACCGAATGAAAAATCAGGATGGTGGAACTGACCCGGGTGAATCGGGGCGCAGATTATACGGTATCATCCGGGCAAACCCAAGCAGGCCAGTCCGCCGTGGGATGGTGTTTGACAATCCATGTAATTTTGGAGCTCTACAGCTATCAATGCGAGCTAATTATGCCGCATAGTCGCATAACTGTCAGTTTTGAGGCTGATTCTCAGGATCGTCCCTGGTCTCGTCACTTTCCCGGTCGAGACCGTAATCTTCTGCAAGGCTGCCCTTCTGGTCGGGACTGGTTTTGGCAGCGTAGTCCCTGGGAGGCTCAACAGATTGGGACGTGTCTTCAGTTCCGGAGCCGGCCACGGTAAACGAGTCTCTGGTGAGAGAGACGGGATCCTGGGCATTATGGGAAAGCTGGTCTGAAATATATTCCGGACACAATGCCTGGGCGCCTGTAGCGATATGTTTGTAAACATCACGATAGCTTTCTGTCAGTGAACTCAGCAGGTGAGCCGTGTTGTTGAAGTGGGAATGGACGCTATCCCTGTAGGCCTCATGTTCGCGCTGAAGTGAGTCGAGCTGTTCCTCCAGCATTCTGACTTTGGCTTCATCTGAACGAAACTGCCTGTAAATCACCATGCCAACGATCAGACCTGCAGCAAACCCTATCAATGTAATCAGCCAGCTCATTCCTCTCTCACTTGTACATTTGTGTCGATGGTTTAAAGGTTCCCGGGTGCCATGGCATCCAGAGGGTGTAATAAAATCAGGCTTATCGAGTATATCGCGAGAAAACTTGGAAAACCTGCGCCGATTATACCTATAATTGCATGCTTGTTCTGCCTAAACACTGTTCAAGACAGAAATCCATTTGCCAAATCATTCCACACCTGCCGAACTTTATCGCCGGGATCTAGCCGCAGGCAGGATCCAGCCTGACCCTGCCCAACAGGACACTATTAATGCCCTTGATGATGTGTTCCGAAAGCTCGTGGCCTACTGGGAAAAACCGGCCGGCATGCTGGAGTCGCTGCTGGGTAATGAGAAGAAACGGCTTAAAGCCATAACGGGTCTTTATCTTTGGGGTGGTGTAGGGCGAGGCAAGACATACCTGATGGATATGTTCTTTCATTCTCTCCCTGGTAATCGTAAACGCCGTTTGCATTTTCATCGATTCATGCAGATGGTTCATCGGGAGCTTTATGCGAACAGGGGAATAAAGAACCCCCTTGGTCATGTAGCCAGGAATATAGCCTTGCGGGCCGATGTGCTGTGTTTCGATGAGTTTTTTGTCAGTGAAATCGGCGATGCGATGATACTGGGGAATCTCCTGGAGACGCTATTCGAGGAGGGCGTGGTATTGATAGCGACGTCCAATATAGAACCGGCCAGGCTGTATGAGCGAGGGCTTCAACGACAGAAGTTTCTACCCGCAATTGCTCTTCTTGAGGAGTATACCCATGTGATGAATGTGGACGGTGGAACTGACTACAGGCTGAGGACGCTGGAAAACGCCGGTATCTATCATACTCCCCTGAACGAGGCGGCGGAGAAAGCCATGCTGAGTTGCTTTGAGAGCCTGGTAGGGGAAATGCAACGCGACACTGAAACCAGGATTGAAATTCTGGGCAGACAGCTCCAGGCCCGCTACCTGGCCCAGGGAGTGGGGTGGTTTGATTTCAGGGAGTTATGTGATGGTCCCAGAAGCGCTGCTGACTATATTGAGATTTCCCAGCTATTTCATTCGATACTCGTTTCAGGTGTGCCGGTTTTTCATGCAGACATTGATGATCAGGCCAGGCGTTTTATCTCGATGGTGGATGAGTTTTATGACCAGAATGTCAAACTTATCCTGTCAGCTGCCGCCCCACTCGAGGGGCTGTACAGGGGCGAGGAACTGGCATTTCCCTTTGAGCGAACCTGCTCGCGCCTGTTGGAAATGCAGTCCCATGAATACCTGGGGCATGAGCACCATCCGGGGGGATAATCCACAGGAATCAATCCTGTCCAGGCCGGCTTGACAGAATCAGTGAAAAAAAAGCAATCAGTGCTTGAATCCGCTTGTCTGCATCGGTAGAATTCGCGCTCCCATATTCCGGAGATCCCCGGGATGCAGGGTTCAACTCATGGGCATACAATACAATGCCTCATGGAAAAAACAGTTTAAACAAACAGTAAAAAGATAGTCGGGTTAAGCCATGAAGACGATTTCAGCTAACAAGGAAACTGCTCAGAATGACTGGTATGTCATTGATGCAGAAGGAAAAACTCTTGGCCGCATGGCGGCTGAGATTGCCCATCGTCTGCGTGGCAAACACAAGGCCGAGTTCACTCCCCATGTTGATACAGGGGATTATATCGTCGTTGTTAATGCTGAAAAGGTGCATGTCACCGGTAACAAGGCCACTGACAAGAAATATTACCGCCATACCGGCTTTCCCGGCGGTCTGAAAACCCGTAGCTTTAACGAGATGGTTGAAAATGCCCCTGAGGACGTTATCAAGCTGGCAGTCAAAGGTATGATGCCTCGCTCACCCCTGGGACGCGCCATGTTAAAGAAACTGAAAGTTTATGCCGGTGCACAACACCCTCACGGTGCCCAGAATCCAGCCGAATTGAACATCGCCTGATCTGAATAGCTCATCAAGTTTATATTCCAATAAAAGAAACAGAGAGAAAGAGACTGAACGTTATGGCAGCTACCCAATATTACGGAACCGGACGCCGCAAGACATCCACTGCCAGGGTATTCCTGACATCCGGTAACGGCACTATCACTATCAACGATCGTAGCATTGATGAATTCTTTGGTCGGGAAGTGGCTCGAATGATCGTTCGCCAGCCTCTGGAACTGCTGGAAGTATCAGACAGGTTTGACGTTAATGTTCGCGTTGCCGGTGGTGGCAGCTTCGGACAGGCCGGTGCCATTCGTCACGGTATCACCCGTGCACTGATCGATTTTGATGAAGAGAATCGTTCACCGCTTCGCAAGGCTGGTTTCGTTACGCGAGACGCCAGGGAAGTGGAACGAAAGAAGGTTGGCCTGCGTAAAGCGAGGAAGCGTCCACAATTTTCCAAGCGTTAATTTTCCGGGATTTATCGCCCAAACGATTCAAAGAACGCCGGTACCCTTGGTACCGGCGTTTTTTTTATGGGTATATTTTCAATTATTGCCCCTGGAACAGACCGTTTTATCTTGAAAAAAATGGGTGGTTCTAGTAGTATGCGCGCTCCGTTTATCGCCCCTATTTCCGGCCTTCTCGGCAGCCGTCAACCGGCTTGAAACAGGCGTTTTAAGGAAAATTTAAAGGCGTACGTACATGTACGTCAAAGTACCAAGTACTCAAAGTACAGAAAGAGGAGACCCGCATCGTGAGTGATGGCACAGCTCATGTCGTAAACGAAAAGCGCAGAAGATTTCTCATTGGCAGCACAACCCTGGTGGGCGCTGCCGGCGCCGCAGGCGCAGCCGTCCCTTTTGTGGGTTCCTGGCAACCCAGTGCACGAGCACTGGCCGCCGGAGCTCCTGTCACCATTGACATCAGTCGACTCAATCCAGGAGAGTTACTGGGTCCCATGCCTGCCTGGCGTGGACAGCCGGTATACGTTTTCCGCCGTGAGGATGAGACGCTGGAGAGTCTGCGTTCGCGTACAGACCATCTTGCAGATCCTGAATCTGAATCTGCGGACCAGCAACCTGAATACTGTCAGAATGAGCTGCGCTCCATTCGCCCCGAAATCATGATCATGGTTGGTTTGTGTACCCACCTTGGCTGTGCGCCGCTGATGAATCCGGAAGTTCAGCCCCAGGATTATGACCCTGAGTGGACTGGCGGTTTCTTCTGTCCATGCCATGGCTCCATGTTTGATATGGCTGGTCGTGTCTACAGCGGCGTGCCGGCACCGGACAATCTTGTTGTCCCCCCCCATTACTATGAAAACGACACTGTAGTCGTCGTTGGCCTGGATGGAGAAGACTCCTGATGTCTGATATCGAAAACACCACTGCAATGGAATCCAGAAGCAAAAACGGCCTGATGGCCTGGATTGATGCCCGGTTGCCTGTCACCAAGACAATCGAAAAGCACATGACCAAATACTATGCGCCAAAGAATTTCAATATTTGGTATGTATTCGGTGTTATTGCGACTGTTGTACTGGTCAACCAGCTTTTGACAGGTATCTGGCTGACCATGAACTATGTGCCCAGCCCGGATGGCGCATTTGCCTCTGTTGAATACATCATGCGTGATGTGGACTTCGGCTGGATCCTGCGTTACATGCACTCTACAGGAGCTTCTGCCTTTTTTGCCGTTGTCTACCTGCATATGTTCAGGGCCCTGATGTATGGCTCCTATCGCAAACCCAGGGAACTGATCTGGATCTTTGGTATGGCGATATTCCTCGTCCTAATGGCGGAAGGTTTCATGGGCTATGTGCTGCCCTGGGGCAACATGTCCTACTGGGGCGCCAATGTTATCGTTAGTCTCTTTGGAGCCATTCCGGTTATCGGCGAAGATCTTATGACCTGGATTCAGGGCGATTTCCTTATTTCCGGCGCTACACTGAACCGTTTCTTTGCCCTGCATGTGGTGGCATTGCCGCTGGTTCTGGTTTTCCTCGTATTCCTTCATCTGCTGGCACTTCACGAAGTCGGCTCCAATAACCCCGATGGTATTGAGATCAAGGAAAACAAGGATGAAAAAGGTGTGCCTCTGGATGGAATCGCATTCCACCCTTACTACACCGTTCACGACATGGTCGCTATTGTGGTTTTCCTGTTTGTGTTCTGTTTTATCCTTTTCTTTATGCCTGAAATGGGTGGCTACTTCCTCGAGCATGCTAATTTCACAGAAGCCGATAACCTGAAAACACCAGAACATATCGCCCCTGTGTGGTACTTCACACCCTTCTATTCGATGCTACGTGCGGTGACATTCCCGCTGTTTGGTCTGGATGGGAAGTTCTGGGGACTAGTCACTATGGCGGCGTCAATTGCCATTCTCTTTGTTGTGCCCTGGCTGGACAGAAGTCCGGTGAAATCTATGCGCTACAAGGGATGGTACAGCCGAATCGCTCTGCTGCTGTTTGTTGTCAGCTTTATCATTCTCGGTGTGTTGGGTGTGTGGAGCCCGACAGCGGAGCGTAAACTGCTGTCCCAGGTTTGTACGCTGATTTACTTTGCCTACTTCATCCTGATGCCCTGGTATACCCGCAAAGAGGCTACAAAACTGCCACCGGAGCGTGTCACCGGGCGTTTCATCACTATTCCCCAGTTGATTCTTGCCCTGGTATTGATTGCCGGTCTGACCGTACTGCCACTCAAGGCCGTTGCCGCTGAGGCGGGCGTTGAGCTTGAGCATGTGGAAATAAATCTAGAGGACCAGGAATCACTGCAGTCAGGAGCAAGAACATTTATCAACTACTGCATGGGGTGTCACTCCGCTCAGTATTCCCGTTACAACCGTGTTGCCGCGGATCTTGGTATTCCTGATGCCCTGATGGAAGAATATATGCTCTTCAATGAGGATGCGGCGATTGGTGATCTGATGGTCAGCTCCATGTCTGAGGATCTGGGTAATAACGCGTTCGGGATTGCGCCTCCGGACCTGACTCTGGTGGCCAGGGCTCGTGGTACGGATTGGCTGTTTGGATACCTGACCAGTTTTTATGAAGATAACACGCGCCCCTTTGGTGTGAATAACCTGGTGTTTCCAAATGTTGCTATGCCAAATGTGCTTGAAGGCTTGCAGGGAGTTCAGCATTGTGAAGATGCTGAACATTGTGACCATCTGGAGCATGTCAGCGGTACCGGAACATTGTCTGAAGAGGAATTCGAGGAAGTGGTCTATGATCTCGTGAATTTTCTCTACTATCTGGGTGAGCCAGCCCAACTGGATCGCCAGAGGATCGGAGTATACGTCCTGCTCTTCCTGGCATTTCTGTGGGTCTTCACCTGGTTGTTGAACAGGGAATACTGGAAGGATGTTGATGGTCACTAAGCGTTTTAGCTTGCTGTGGTCGTGAAATAACCTGTCATTCTGAATATCATTTTTGAGGCTTAGATATATGGGAGTTGTTACAAAACGCTCTTCGATGCTTTTCTACTCAGACGGAACGAGTCAATTCAGCCACCGCGTGCGGATAGTTCTGGCAGAAAAAGGTGTCACAGTTGATGTTGTGGATGTGGATATTCATGACAAGCCGGAAGACCTGGCTGACCTGAATCCCTATAACAGCCTGCCTACCCTGGTGGACAGGGATCTGGTGCTCTATGAGCCAAACATAATGATGGAATACCTGGATGAGCGTTTCCCGCATCCACCATTGTTTCCTGTCTATCCTGTAGCCAGAGCCCAGAGCCGGCTCTGGATGCACAGGATTGAAAAAGACTGGTGTGGACTGGTAGAAAAACTACAGGCTGAGGACGGTACTGCCGCGCAATTGGACAAGGCCAGGAAGGAGCTCCAGGAAAGTATTATTTCCATATCGCCAATTTTTGCCGAAAAGCCTTTTTTCATGAGTGAAGAATTCACGATCGTTGATTGCTGTGTTTTACCAATCCTCTGGCGTCTTCCTGAAGTTGGTATCAAGCTGCCCGAAACCAAGGCTACCAAACCCCTGATCGAATACAGGGACAGGCTGTTTGAACGTGAATCTGTGCAGGAAAGTCTTTCTGAGCAGGAAAGGGAAATGAAGTCCTGAAATGACAGTTAGCCTGTCAATGTTTATCAGGCGCACAGATATTCAATATCCATGCAGGCTGGCCGAGCAACATTTTGTCCGGCCTGTATCGCTTGATCCAGTTATCCTGAAGGCCCCATCTCCATGACCATGACTTCTCACCGGCCCTATATGATCAGGGCACTTAATGAGTGGATTCTCGAGAACAATTGCACACCATATATTCTAGTTAATGCCTATGCTGAAGGGGTGTCAGTCCCACAGAGCTTCGTCAAGGATGGCCAGATCATTCTTAATATCTCTCCAGTTGCTGTTCAGGGTATTGTGATATCCAACGACGGGATTGAATTCAATGGGCGTTTTGGTGGTATCCCAACAAGAGTTTATGTCCCGATACGGGCGGTGCTGGGTATATATGCAAAGGAGAATGGGCAGGGGATGATCTTTGAAACAGATGATCCGATTCCTGAGCCTCCGAGTTCGGGTCCTGATCCAAAGTCTGCTTCTGAAACGGCTAATAAACCCAAGCCTGGAAAGCCGTCCCTGAGAATCGTTAAGTCCTAGGTCAGATTCCCCATATATCTATCATATGCAGTAGCTACTGTGATAACCCACACGCTATTAAAAGATTTTCAGGGGCCTGGACCCGTAATTGCTGTAATGGGCCCGGCATCCAGAAAGTCTTTTACCTTTTCAGGGTATCGCTCGTAAGGCCGCCAGAATCTAAGCTTTATTGGATAGGTATAGCCCGGCATACATGGGTATTACGCCCAATCAGGTCTGAAACGGGCTGAGATATCAGCAGGGGGTAGGGTAAAAAAGTCTGGCGAGAGGGAAGATTTTATATTGTCTCACAAAGTGTAATAGCGGTAGTCAGAATGCAGGGAGTGCCTAGTTGATATACTCGAATGCCCTGACAACTTTTGTAACACCTCGTGTATTGGAGACCAGGTTAACCGTCCTGTCTGCTTCTTCCTGAGTCAACAGGCCCATCAGGTAGACCACTCCATTTTCTGTAACGACCTTGGTTCTCAACCCGCTGACTTCGCTATCTGCCAGCATGAGGGTCTTGATCTTGGCGCTGAGCCAGGCATCGTTACTGCGGGAGAGAAATGTCGTCGCTCCAGCCACTTCGAGTTCGTTATAGACTTCCTTTACCCTTGAACTTGATGTTCGTGCAACCCGGGTAGCCAGATTTTTCATGTCCTGGGAGGGGACCTGTCCTACCATCAATACTGTGCCATTGAAACTGATTACATTGATGTGGG
Organism: uncultured Enterobacteriaceae bacterium; assembly: GCA_964503965.1. Classification (GTDB taxonomy): domain Bacteria; phylum Pseudomonadota; class Gammaproteobacteria; order Pseudomonadales; family Pseudohongiellaceae; genus Eutrophocola. The sequence goes on from CAZDCK010000010.1 coordinate 46,927, forward strand.
CGTTTTTCAGCTGTTCATCGGCGGCATTAAGATTGACCTTGATGGCTGTCTCTATACTGTTGTCATCCACCACGGCACCAACGGAGCGACGGCCCTTGTTTTCCTGGATACCATCATCACCTGTTGTAGCACTGATGACGGTGGCGCAACTATTAAGGAATACTAATGTGCTGAAAATCAGGCTCAGTCGAAGCAGCAGCATTTAATCACCTCCAAAAAGTTGGGTATCAATAAGATCACACAGGCAGTGAATGACCAGTAAATGAACCTCCTGAATCCTGGCTGTGCTTGTTGAGGGGACGCAAATTTCAATGTCCCCTTCTGCGAGCATGTCGCGCATCTTGCCGCCATCTTTTCCGGTAAGCTGGACAACGTTCATTTCCCGGTCAAGGGCAGCAGAAATGGCCTGAACAACATTGGGCGAATTACCACTGGTGGATATGGCTAGCAGAACATCTCCTTGCCGGCCCAAGGCACGAACCTGCTTGGAAAATACTTCTTCAAAAGAGTAATCATTAGCGATAGAGGTCAGTGTGGATGTGTCAGTGGTTATTGCAATGGCCGGAAGAGGAGGGCGCTCTCTTTCAAAGCGGTTAAGCAGCTCTGCCGAAAAATGCTGGGCGTCACCAGCTGAGCCTCCGTTACCACAACTCAGGATTTTCTTCTCGCTCAGAAGTGCCTGCACCATGCAGTCAGCGGCATCTGTAATATAGGGAGTCAGTGCTTCCATTGCCTGCATTTTGGTGTCAATGCTGGCCGTGAAATGCTGTTTAACGCGTTCCTGATAATTCATGTTGATTCCAGATTATAGAATATGTTCATTTTAAAAAGCATTCCTGATCCATTGTATGCACAGTTTGTCGTGTTGTCCCGTCATTCCCAATACATCAAAACGGCACGGCATTCTGTTGGTAAGACCATTTTTTTGCAAGAAATGTTGAGCCGTCATGTGAATTTTTTGTTGTTTTTTTCTTGTTACGGTTGCCAGGGCTGAACCGTGATCAACATATTGTCGGTATCTGACCTCAATGAACACCAGGGTGTCATCATCTTTGGCAATAAGGTCAATTTCTCCGAAACGGGAGTGAAAATTTTCCCTGAAATCTGATAGTCCCTGCTTGAGCAGGTATTCCTTTGCTTTTTGTTCATAGTACCTGCCGGTATTTACCGTATTACTGCGAAACCGCATAACTTTCAGGATTTTTTTCACATACCCTCCATGGTGTGAATACTGGTTAAACTAATGCTACTCCGTGACTGCCAGTCCTTCTGACACCCTGGCCCAGGTCAGCTCCCTGGTTATGTTGTTATGGTCATCAAGACTTAATAGTCCGGTTGCTCCATAAAGCTGGCTGCCAGGAACAGATTGCAATTGTTTCAATCTTGGATAAAGCCTGAAGGCGTCCACACCGAATGCCTGCAGGCGGAGATCCAGCGCATTATTCTGGGGGAATTGTTGGCTTGCTTTGGTTTTCAAAGCGTCATTGAACTCCAGTAGCCAGGGACTGTCAACGAAAAGTATGCCATTCAAATCGTTGTCTACTAACGGCCTGGGCAGACCGGAATAGATATCCTGCGTCGCATAGACCGGGATATCACCCGCAAAAAGATAGGCCAGAGTAGGGTTTATCTGTCTGGCAGGCCCGGGTTCGGCTATCAGGAAAATAAAGTCGATATCCTGTCGACGTCGCTGGGTAAAAGCCAGTTGATCATTAATCAGTTCACCCAGAGATTCCATTCGCTGTTCACTATCATCAATATCCAGCATGGCCTCCAGGACGCTGGTGTAGTCATCGTTGAAGGATTGCTGGGCGACGATATGGCCTCCAAGGGATAACCAGTGGTCTGTGAAGCTGTCTCGCTTACGTTGGTAAAAGTCATCTTCGGTTTCCGAGGGACTGAGAATCGCTGCATAACGATGCCCGTCACGCCATGCTCTCTCTGCCAACTGGATAGCTTCGTTTTCGGGAGACAGTGAGAACTGGTACAAGCTGGAAGAGAGGGGAATTGAATTTTCCAGATTATTCAGGGCTAAAGTAGGAACAGGCAGGGAAGCCACGTTATGAAGTTGAGCCACATGGTCTTTCTGGAGTGGTCCAATCACCAGTTCAGCGCCGTCCGCTACCGCTCTGTTATAGATGGGAAGTATATCCAGGGAATCTGAGGTGTTATAGAAACGCACGCGAGGCACCTTGCCACCAAACTGCATAACATCGTAATACGCGCTTAGAAAACCATCCCGGATCACAGAACCGGGAGTCGAATTCAGGGGTAAAAGCAGGGCAATATTATCAGGACGTTCTTCTGCAATGGTTTCAACCATTTGCATGGCCTGGGGCATGAAGACGGCTGCGGGGTGTCTTGCCCAGGAGTCTCTCCATCTGCCGAGCTCTATCACCTGTCGATCCAGGTTATATTGATGGGCCTTGCCAATAACGGCCAGTTCATACCACCCCTGGTATTCAAAGCGCCTTTCCTGCTGCGACAGTGCCTGCAGGGTGTCTGCTTCAAGTGAGGTTAATGCATTCCAGATCTGTTCGTGGTTTGGAGGTACCGCGGCCAGCGGAATGAGTTGATCAGCCATGATCAGTTCCCGGGCACCAGCAAGAGCCACATTAAGGTCCAAATATATTTTTGCCCTAAGCAGGTGTACCGATATTCTTGGCTGATCGGGAAGTTGGGGTAGCTTGTCGAGTTCAGATCGGGTGAGTACCTCAATGGCCTCCTGGCTTCGGTTTTCCGCATCCAGCAATTGGGCCTGGAGCAAAAGGACGCTGGCAGCAAGGTCCAGGGGTATTGAGCGGGTATCAATTGACTCGATCAGCAGCAAGGCATCATTTTCACGGTCAAGATTTCTAAGCAATAAGCCTGCTCTGTACAGGATCTCTTCTCTTTGTGGGCTTGGCGCTGCTGCTCCCTGGGCGAGAAGGTTCTGAAGCACTGCTTCGTCTCCAGCTATCGTACTTGAGACGCCCAATGACTCATCTGCCTGTTCTGTCTCTACTGACGTGGTTGAGCAACCGGCAATAGACAGCATCAGCACGAAAACGACTGGCGTTGCTGTACGACTGGCAATGGGGAAGGATCTCTGAATCATCATGGTATATAAGGATAGTATAACCTTAAAGTTCAGTCATATTTATGGCAACATGGCCAGCGACTGATTTAGCTGGCAGGTATGATTCATGGCACTGACACCCTCCAATATGCTTCCCCTGGGAACGCTAGCCCCTGGATTTTCACTTCCTTCAACTTCTGGAGAAACAGTGTCGTTGGATTATTTCAATGAGTCACCAGCGCTGCTGGTTGCCTTCATCTGCAATCACTGTCCTTATGTAAAGCACATCCAGTCCGGATTCACTGCAATGGCAGATGAGTACATCGCCAAAGGAGTTGCCTTTGTTGCTATCAGCGCCAACGATGTTGATGCATATCCCGATGACAACTTCGTTAACATGAAAAAAGAGTCCGAGCAGGCCGGCTACGGGTTCCCCTATCTGCTGGATGAAACCCAGGAAGTGGCAAAGGCTTATGATGCCGCCTGTACCCCGGACTTTTTCCTGTTCGATGGTGAACGCAAACTGGTATACCGCGGACAGATGGATGACAGCAGGCCTGGCAGTGAAATTCCTGTGACGGGAAAAGATCTGCGTGCCGCTATGGATGCTGTCCTGGTTGGGCAGCCTGTTTCGGCAGAGCAGACGCCCAGCGTCGGATGCAACATCAAGTGGAAGTCGGGCAATGCCCCGGAATGATCAGGGCTGTTTGTATATCGTTGCCACACCTATTGGTAACCTGGGAGACATCACCCATCGCGCTGTGGAAGTACTAGGTTCTGTTGATGTGATAGCGGCAGAAGATACCCGTCATACCCGAAAACTGCTGCAGCATCTAGGTATTGATACTTTCCTCTTTGCTCTCCATGAGCATAATGAAACTGAAAAATCCGGGTCTGTCATCCGGCAGCTCAAGGAAGGTAAATCGATAGCCCTGGTGAGTGATGCCGGGACTCCCCTTATTTCTGATCCCGGTTATGTGCTGGTTAACCAGGCGAGGGCAGAGGGAATACGTGTGATACCGGTTCCTGGCCCAAGCAGTATTCTTGCAGCGCTGTCATCCAGTGGTTTGCCTACAGACCGCTTTTCTTTTGAAGGGTTTTTGCCGGCAAAAAAAAGTGCGCGTCAAAGTCGCCTGCAGTCCCTGGAAAAAGAATCCCGGACACTGGTATTTTTTGAAGCGCCTCATCGACTTGCCCAATCCCTGGCCGACTGTCTTTTCGTCTTCGGTGAAGACAGGCGTGTCGTAGTTGCCAGGGAATTGACCAAGACCTGGGAAACCTTCCTCGACGGACCGGTGGTGGAAGTCCTTCAAACCGTCAAGGATGATACTAATCAACAGAGGGGAGAAGTGGTGCTCATGGTCCGGGGAGCCACCCAGTCCAGTGAGCTTGGTGAAGACGCGCTCCTTCTGCTGAAACTGCTTACTGATGAGCTGCCACTGAAGAAAGCTGCCGCGATTGTTGCCAGATTCACTGGCCTGAACAAGAAAGTCTTATACGAAGCTGGGCTTGCGCGTAAAAACAGGGATCAGAGTCCCTGACTCATGTATACTTGCTTCCCTGAGTCAGCCAGGCAATCGCTGCTTTTTCCCGCTTGCGGGAACAAGTGGAGGAAAGTCCGGGCTCCATAGAGCACAGTGCCAGGTAACCCCTGGGGGGCGCGAGCCTACGGAAAGTGCAGCAGAAAATATACCGCCCGTTTTCTATTAAGTTAGTGGCGGGTAAGGGTGAAATGGTGCGGTAAGAGCGCACCGCATGGGTGGTAACACGCCATGGCATGGTAAACCCCGCTGGGAGCAAGGCCAAATAGGAATCCGATGGTGCGGCTCGCACTGGATTCGGGTAGGCTGCATGAGCGTCATGGTGACATGACGCCCAGATGAATGATTGCCCACGACAGAACCCGGCTTATCGGCTGACTCATTTAATTCGTATTTTGGTGTGTCCTGGCCTTCACAGTGACACAGCAGGCATGTATAATATGTGGGTTAATAAAATTATTATTGGTAATCCCGCAATACCGTTAGGAATCAGTAACAACAACACGCTTCAGCACTTCTTCCCAGAAATTCGTCTGCAACAGCGAATTTTCGCAAAAAAATCCAAAAATAATTCATACAAGCGAAAAACTTAAGAAGTTACTTTAAGTTTGCCTTCTATTCCCATGTAAAACATTGACTTTTCTAGCTCGAAAAGCTGCTGTTTTTTGTCTATTTTGGCGAATTTAGACGCATATCCCCTCATTTTCCACTCAAAATCATGCAATTAAGTGCTTGATTTGTCGGAATTCCATGCCTATAGTTCTCAAAAGTGGCAGAAAGTAGCAGAATGTGGGTAGTAATGGGAAAAGTAGGATCTCTTTCCCAAAAACTGATCAATTCTTCAGCTTCTGCGCATTCACCAGGCAAAACGGGCAACCAAGCTAACAGCAATACTGACAAAAAGGGCGAAACCGGTGTTATTCCGCGGTCTGACTTCAATCAATCTCGATGCCAAGGGGCGTATGGCCATCCCTTCGCGTTATCGCGGGATTGTGGATGACCATTGCCAGGGAAGCATGGTTATCACCATTGAAGCCACTGATGGTGAGTGTCTGGTTATCTATCCCCTGAATGAGTATGAAGAAATCCAGCGTAAGGTGGAAGCATTGCCCAGCTATTCCACAACCGCCAAGCGCCTTAAGGGTCTATTTATTGGTCATGCCACCGATGTCGAGCTTGATAGCAGTGGTCGCGTCCTGGTGCCGCCGACACTGAGATCCTATGTAGGACTCGAGAAAAAAGTAGTGCTTGTCGGCCAGGGGAAAAAATTTGAGTTGTGGGATGAGGACGCCTGGAATGCCAAGCGTGAAGAATGGCTTAGCCAGGATGCTTCTGAAGAAGAGATCCCTGAAGAAATCAAAGGGTTGTCGCTGTAAGCCGTGTCAGGATTTTCGCATCAGTCAGTACTGTTGCAGGAAGCGGTTAATGAACTGGTCACTGATGAGCATGGTTTTTACATTGACGGCACCTTTGGCAGAGGTGGTCATAGCCGAATAATACTGGAGAAGTTGTCCAGCCAGGGCCGGTTACTGGTAGTAGACAAGGACCCGGAAGCAATTAGAGAAGCCTGTAGCCTGCAGCAGCAGGACGAGAGGGTAATCGTGGCACATCGCAGTTTTGCGGATATAGAGTCCCTTGCTGATACGCACAGTGTCAGGGGGCAGGTGTCCGGTGTACTTCTTGATCTGGGTGTGTCTTCTCCCCAGCTTGATGATGCGGATCGAGGTTTCAGTTTTTCAAAAGATGGCCCCCTGGATATGCGCATGGATCCTGATTCCGGAGTTTCAGCGGCCCAGTGGCTGAAAGAGGCTGGGGATCAGGAGATGGCAGATGTTTTTTACCAGTTTGGTGAGGAGCGCTATTCCCGGCGTATCGCCAGGGCAATAGTTCGGGAAAGAAGTATCAAGCCAATAGAACGGACATTGCAGTTGGCTGAAATCGTCAAGACAGCAAATCCGGCCTGGGAGAAAAACAAGCACCCGGCTACCCGGGTTTTCCAGGCAATCCGAATATATATCAACAATGAATTACAGGATCTTGAAAAAGCCCTGGACGGTACTGTTGAAGTGCTGAAAACCGGTGGGCGTATGTCTGTGATCAGTTTTCATTCGCTTGAGGATCGTATGGTCAAGCGTTTTATCAGCAAGCATGAAAAAGGGGATGACTTCCCTCCTGATATGCCTGTGACCCAGGCCCAGCTAAATCCGACGTTGAAACGAATTGGCAAGGCAAGGAAGGCCGGTATTGATGAATTGAGCGGCAATATTCGTGCGCGTAGTGCCGTGCTGCGAATTGCCGAAAAAATTGCCTGAGCTGAAAACCTGGCGGGAGAGGCCTGTGTTTGGAAAGAGCAAAAAAGGGAAAGGAGCAAAAAGGGCGGCGCAGCCCGTTGTTGCCGGACCAAAAAACTGGCTCGGCCTTTTTTGCCTCCTTGTCCTGACCTCAGTTTCGGCCACAGGGGTTGTTTACAGCACACATAAGAGTCGGCACTTGCTTAATGAATTGCAGAATCTGGAGCAGCGCAGAAATGCACTCCAGGTTGAATGGGGACAGTTACTGCTGGAGCAAAGCAGTCTCGTTTCCCAGGGGCGAATTGAAAACCTGGCGATAGCTGAGCTGGGTATGAAAATTCCTGATACGGAAAATGTGGTGGTAGTCGCTGGTGAGTGAAACCGTGAGCATTAAGAAACAACCGCTATGGAGGCTTACTTTTATCTCCATGGCAGCTGTTGCGCTACTGGCTGTCATTTCATGGAAAGTGCTGGATCTGCAGGTTGTCAATAATGAGGTCCTTCAGGAGCAGGGGAACCGACGAACCGTGCGCAACGATGTGATTGTCGCCCATCGCGGCAACATCATGGACAGAAATGGCCAGGCCCTTGCAGTCAGCACACCTGTTCAGTCGCTTTGGCTAAACCCCAGGGAGATTATTCCCAACACTGACGCCTGGCAGGAACTGAAGCTTGCCCTGGAAGAAATTGATATCAACACAGATGTGCTCTGGAACCGCGTGCAGTCCAATGCCGATCGCGAGTTTCTATATATCAAGCGCAGGCTGTCACCTCTAGAGGCGCAATCGGTTCTGGAACTGAATATACCCGGCGTTTATGCCCAGGAAGAATACAAGCGCTATTACCCGTTGGGTGAAGTGGCTGCCCATGTAGTGGGACTGACTAATGCTGATGATGTCGGGCAGGAAGGCTTGGAACTGGCTTTTGAAGAGTGGTTGCAGGGCAAGCTGGGTTCCAGGCAGGTTCTCAAGGATCGCCGTGGCGGTATTATCAGTGAGGTCAAGATCAACTCTATAGCCGAGCCTGGTCAGGATCTTGTCCTGAGTATAGATAGCAGAATCCAGTTCCTGGCTTACAGGGCGCTGAAAGAGGAGGTGACCCGTCGTCATGCAAAAGCGGGTACCGCTGTTGTGCTAGATGCGGATACTGGTGAGGTTCTGGCAATGGTCAGTCAGCCTTCCTACAACCCGAATAACCGGTCAAACCTCAGTGATGACGCGATGCGCAACCGCGTCGTCGTGGACCTGATGGAGCCCGGATCTACCGTTAAGCCTTTCACAATTACTGCGGCCCTGGAAAGCGGTCTTTTTGATACTTCAAGCGTCATAGATACCAGTCCTGGCTACATCATGGTTGATGGTCAGGTGAAAAAAGATCCGGTGGATTACAAGAAAGTGGATCTTGAAAGAATAATTACCAAGTCCAGTCAGGTGGGAGCTATCAAGCTGGGGCTGGCAATGGGTGAAACACCCATGCTTGATGTACTGTCCCGTGTAGGATTTGGAACAACCACAGGTACCGGATTTCCGGGAGAAACCACAGGGGTGTTGCCGGCCCATTCCCGCTGGAGTAAATCGGATATTGCGACCCTGGCCTATGGCTATGGTTTTCAGGTAACTCCATTACAGATTGCCCAGGCCTATATGATTTTTGCCAATGACGGTGTCATGAAACCGGTAAGTCTGTTGAGAACGGACGGCCCTGTGACAGGGCCGCAGGTGATTGAGCGGAATGTTGCAAGAAGTGTCAGTCGCATGATGCAGACCGTAGTCAGCAGCAAAGAAGGAGGAACCGGTGTCAGGGCTGCCATTCCTTCCTATCAGGTGGCAGGCAAGACAGGCACGGCCTGGTACTACAACGTCGGTGGTGGTTATGACAATGAGAATTACAACGCCTATTTTGCCGGCTTTGTCCCCGCCGATAATCCACGCATTGTGGCCGTTGTAACGATCCATGAGCCGAGGGGGGAAGAGTACGGAGGAGGAACTGTGGCGGCGCCGGCATTTGCGAAAATCGCTGCCGGGGCCATGCGTATCCTTAATGTAGCACCAGATAATGATGATGCTGATGATCGCATGAGTCTCAGGGATCGGCAGCAGTCGGCATCACAGACATTTGCCTGGAGTGAGCAATGAATACGGCAGAGATCATGGCCAGGCAGATGCGACTTTCAGAGCTTTTGGAACAAATGATCGATATTCCGGAAAGTATTGATGTTGAGCTGACCGGAATTGAAATGGATTCTCGGAAAATTGAACCGGGTGATCTGTTTCTGGCTTACAAGGGTAGTGTCAAGGATGGCAGAGATTATATTGATGATGTGATAACCGGCGGGGCGAATGCCGTACTTGTTGAAGCGGATAATGAATGGAATGAAATAACGACTCGCGCTGGTGTTCCTGTTATCCCGGTTGAAAAGTTGTCGACGCTGATCGCACGTCTGGTGGCGAGATTTTTTGATTACCCAGCTTCGGAATTCTGGCTGATCGGTATCACCGGTACCAACGGTAAAACCAGTTGCTGTCAGTTCATTGGTCAGTGTCTTTCGAAGCTCGGTTATACCTGTGGTGTCAGCGGCACTCTTGGCTATGGGCTATATGGGGAAGCATATGCCAGTAATGAGTATGGACCTGGTACGACGCCGGATGCCATTACGGTACAGCGTATTTTTGAAGAGGTAAGAATTCGTCATGGAAAGGCTATGGTGATGGAAGTCTCCTCTCACGGTCTTAGCCAGAACCGGGTCAATACCAGTGAGTTCGATGTCGCCGTGTTTACGAACCTGAGTCGTGATCATCTGGATTATCACGGTGGCATGACCGCTTATGGTGAAGACAAGCGGAAACTATTTCTCAGTCCCAAACTGAAGATCGCTGTGGTGAACATGGATGACATGTTCAGCGCCAAGATTTTAAACAGCCTGGCCCGTAACGTGAAGTCCTATACCTACAGTCTTCATAATCCCAAGGCTGATGTCTTTCCCCGTTCCCTAGAATTCACCGGTTCCGGATTTGTTCTTGATGTTGTAACACCCTGGGGTGAAGGAACAATGAAAACCAGCCTCGCTGGTTCATTTAATGTCAGCAATATTCTTGCGGTGCTGGCAACAGTGATGGCTTCCGAGGCCGACAAGCCACATTTTGATTTCCAGGAAATTCTTGGTCAGGTTGCCTGCGTATCACCGGTTAAAGGTCGCATGGAAATACTGGGAGATTATCCGGTATCAGTTGTGGTGGATTATGCCCATACACCGGATGGGCTCAAGAATGCGCTCGCCGCACTCCGGCAGCATAACAAGGGTGAAATCTGGTGTGTGTTTGGATGCGGTGGTGGTCGGGATAAAGGCAAGCGGCCACAGATGGCCGGGATTGCGGAGAAAATGGCTGCGCGTCTCATTATTACCGATGACAACCCGCGCAATGAAGATTCTGAGGAAATAATCCGACAAATAACTGCCGGGCTGTCTGGAGAAGCCGAAGTCACTATTGAAAGTGATCGTGCCATGGCAATTGAGTATGCCATCAGTAATGCCCGGGAAGGTGATGTTGTGCTGATCGCCGGTAAGGGACATGAAGAATACCAGGATGTTGGGGGGAGTCGATTAGTTTTCAGTGACGTGAAGCAGGCCAGGCTAAGCCTGAACAAACGCTTTAAGGATGGAGGCTAAAGCATGATCGGATCAATGAGTTTAGAGGAGATCAGGGCGGTATCCGGGGGTAGTCTCTCGGGTATGGACGCAGTATTTACCTCCGTATCCATTGATACAAGAACGCTGGAGCCCGGTGACCTTTTTATCGCGTTGACTGGTCCGAACTTCAATGGGAATGACTATGTTGGAGTGGCTGAACAAAAACAGGCGGTTGCCGCTATTGTGACCGAGGATGTGGCTTCGGGCTTGCCAGCATTGAAGGTAAAAGATGCAAGAAAAACCCTGGGCGTTATCGGATCGCTCAACCGGAGCCGGTCCACTGCCCGCATAATCGCAATGACGGGTAGCCAGGGCAAGACAACGGTAAAAGGGATGACTGCTGCCATTCTGGCAAACTGCACTGACGTTTTTATGACCCAGGGAAATCTTAACAATGATCTTGGTGTGCCACTCAGCCTTGCCAGTATTGAAGCGCAGCATGAATTCGCTGTTATTGAGCTTGGTGCCAATGGTCCCGGGGAAATTGCCTATACAGCAGGGCTGACTAGACCAGACATTGCCCACATAACAAATATAGCGGGTACCCATCTTGAGGGGTTTGGAAGCCTGGATGGTGTTGCCAGCGCCAAATCAGAAATCTGGCAGGGGATTGTTGAGAATGGAACGGCGGTAATCAATATCGATGATTCCTTTGCGGATCAATTTATAGACCAGATTAGCCATGATCCCGTCAGGAAACACATTGTCACTGTCAGTGGTAGCGGCAAGCAGAATGCCGATTTTTATGCGGGTGATGCCAACCTTGAGGATTTTCGCTGCAGTAACTTTACATTGGTATCGCCCATTGGCGAAGTCCGGGTGTCCCTGAAGGTAGCAGGCAGGCACAACATTAATAATGCTGTCGCAGCAGCTGCCATGGCCATTTCTGCTGGTGCCGGACTTTCAGAAGTCAAAAGTGGGCTGGAAAGTTTTGTTCCCGTAAAAGGGCGGATGTGTGTGCTTGGGGGGCTCAAAGGCGCTGTAGTGATTGATGACACCTATAACGCCAGCCCCTCTTCTTTTCATGCAGCGATAGATGTGCTGGAGATAACGGCGGGTACCACCATTGTTGTGATGGGAGATATGGGTGAGCTGGGTGATGAAGCGAAACAGCTACACAGTGAAGTGGGTCTGTATGCCAGAAATAAAGGTGTTGATCACCTGATAGCAGTGGGTGAGCTGAGTGGCTTGGCAGCCGAAAGTTTCGGGGAGAACGCTATAACACTGAGTGATCGGGAATCTTTCCTGGATACCATCCAGCCACTTCTGGACCAATCGGTAACAGTGTTGGTGAAGGGATCAAGAAGTCAGGGAATGGAAGATCTTGTCCGACAGATTCAGGCAGGTGATTTATGAAAATGCTGACTGTCATATTTGCAGGGGAGAGCATGTTCTCATGTTGCTATTTCTGACTGAATATCTTTCGCAGTTTAATTCCGGCTTTCAGGTATTCCAGTATCTGACTGTCAGGGGCATTCTCGGCATTCTCACGGCGCTCATACTTTCCCTGATGATTGGTCCCTACATGATCAGACGGCTCAATTATCACCAGATTGGACAGGTTGTACGTGATGATGGCCCCGAGACTCATCTGAGCAAGGCCGGTACGCCGACCATGGGTGGTGCACTCATTCTTGTCAGTATTATTGTCAGCAGCTTGCTCTGGGCTGACCTGCGCAACCCCAATGTATGGGTAGTTGTGCTGGTCACTGGTTTGTTTGGTGCTATCGGATGGATTGATGATTATCGCAAGATATTTGAACAAAACCCAAAAGGACTGCCGGCGCGATGGAAGTATTTCTGGCAGTCACTGATTGGCCTTTTCGCTGCAGTCTATCTTTATACCAATGCAGCCAGCCCTGTTGAGACCCAGTTATTTGTGCCATTTTTCAAGGATTTTGCCCTTGGGCTGGGACCGTTTTATATCGTTATCGCCTACTTCATGATTGTAGGTTTCAGTAATGCGGTAAACCTGACTGATGGTCTTGATGGGCTGGCTATTTTACCCACGGTCATGGTTGGTGCAGCACTTGGGATTATTGCCTACCTCACAGGACATGCTCAATTTTCGGAGTATCTCGATATCGCCTACATTGCCGGTGCCGGCGAGTTGGGTATTTTTTGCGGTGCTATGGCTGGGGCCGGTCTTGGATTTCTATGGTTTAACACCTACCCGGCACAGGTCTTCATGGGTGATGTCGGTGCTCTGGCACTTGGTGCGGCACTGGGAGTTGTCGCTGTGATTGTCCGTCATGAAATAGTTCTGTTGATCATGGGTGGTGTGTTCGTTATGGAAACCCTGTCCGTGATCCTTCAGGTAGCGTCCTACAAACTGACAGGTAAACGGATTTTCAGGATGGCGCCCCTGCATCATCACTTTGAACTAAAAGGTTGGCCCGAACCCAGGGTCATTGTTCGTTTCTGGATTATTACGGTCATCCTCGTGTTATGCGGGTTGGCCACATTAAAGATCAGGTAAGTCCACTGACAGGTAAAAGTAACGTGCTGACAACACAAACGGAAAACAGAATGAAAGTAATCGTCGGTCTTGGTAAGACCGGACTTTCGTGCGCGCGTTTCCTGGCCAGCCGTGGTGAACATTTCAAGGTAGTGGATAGCCGACAGAATCCGCCTGGACTGCAACAGCTGAAAGCAGAGCATCCTGGTGTTGAACTCGAACTTGGAGATTTCAACCAGGAAACATTCATGAATGCTGACAAGTTGATTGTCAGTCCAGGCGTGGACCAACAAACACCGGCCATCAAGAAGGCGGCGGAAAGCGGCGTGCAGATAACCGGTGATGTAAACATTTTTGCCCGGGAAATTTCGGCGCCGATAGTTGCTGTTACCGGATCGAACGCTAAAAGTACCGTCACCACCCTGGTTGGTGAAATGGCCATTGCCGACGGTATCAATGTCGCTGTTGCCGGGAATATTGGCTTGCCGGTACTGGATTGTCTGCTTCAGGGTAGGGCAAGCCTATATGTGCTTGAGTTGTCGAGTTTTCAGCTTGAGACCACCAGCGATCTTGGGGCTGAAGTGGCAACAGTGCTCAATATCAGTCCTGATCATATGGATCGATACGCCACACTTGAAGAATATGCCCGGGCCAAGTACCGGATTTACGAGGGATGCAGACAGGCAGTAATCAATGATGATGACAGGTTGAGTGCACCTGAGTTGCCAACAGGGATAAGGCAGTGGCATTTCGGTCTTGGTAAAGGCAATGGGGACGGTTTCTTTGTTAAACAGGTTAATGGGGAAGAATGTCTTTGCCATGATGGTGAAGTATTGATGCCCGCCAGTGAACTGCGCATGCCCGGTCGACATAATATTGCCAATGCGCTTGCTGCGCTGGCACTGGGTAATGCGGTTGGCTTGTCTGTAGACGCCATGGTTGAAACGTTGAAGTGTTTTCCGGGTCTTGAGCATCGTTGTCAGTGGGTTGCCGAAAGTGCTGGCGTGAACTGGTACAACGACTCCAAAGGAACCAATGTTGGTGCCTGCATAGCTGCAGTGGAAGGGTTTGGCAATGAGTCGCGCCTGATATTGATTGCAGGTGGACAGGGTAAGGAAGCCGATTTCAACCCCCTTGAGGCTCCCTTATCAAGGCACTGCAAACTGGTCATCCTGTTTGGTGAAGATGCCGCCCTTCTGGAGAAAGCCGTTGGTCAATCCGTGGCAACTGTCTTTGCAGGGTCTCTTGAAGAAGCGGTTCGGCTTGCCTGCAAGAATGCTGTTGCCGGGGATACTGTTCTGTTCTCTCCGGCATGTGCCAGCTTTGACATGTTCAGAAACTATGAAGAACGTGGCGATGTATTCATGCGCTGCGTCAGGGAGTTGCACTGATCATGCAGGCTATTGTGCAACAACAACGGTCCGGACTGACCTATTATGGTGATAACTGGCTTATTACCTTGACCATGCTGCTGGTGTTCTATGGCCTGGTCATGATGACTTCTGCGTCTATAGAAATAGGGGAAAGCCTGTATGGCGATCCCTTCTACCATCTAAAGAAACAACTGGTTTTCATTTTCATGGGAATTATCGGGATGTTGATTATCGTCAATATTCCAGTAAGTGCTTGGGAAAAAGGCAGCAATGCATTGTTTGTGGTCGCATTAACAATGTTGGCGCTGGTTCTGATACCAGGTATTGGCCATACCGCAGGAGGAGGAACCCGCTGGATCAATCTAGGCTTTATGACACTGCAGGTCTCAGAGCCGGCCAAGATCATGATCATATTTTTCATGGCCGGCTTGCTGAGCAGACATCATGAATTTATCTGTAACAGCCTGAAGGGATTTGCCATGGCGTTGGGGTTCATGCTGCCAACAGTGATTATGTTGCTGCTTGAACCTGACTTTGGTGCAGTGGTTGTCATCATGTTTGCTGTCATGGCCATGCTGTTCCTGGCTGGCGCACGCTTCTGGCACTTTTTGCTGGCAGCAATTCTGGTCGCGGGTGCAGGTGCGGCCATGATTTTCACATCCGGTTATCGCATGCGTCGGGTCATGTCCTATTTGCAGGCCCTCAAGGATCCTTTTCATGAAGATATAGTCTTTGATTCCGGTTACCAGCTAGCTCAGGCCCTTATCGGTTTCGGGCGTGGTGAGTGGCTTGGTATGGGCTTGGGCAACAGCATACAGAAAATGTACTTCCTGCCTGACGGTCATACCGATTTTATTATTGCCATCATTGCTGAGGAACTGGGTGCCATTGGTGTACTGGTCCTTCTGCTGATGTTTGCAGCCTTTATAACCAGGGCTCTGGTGATAGCCAGAAGAAATGAACGTAATGGCCACTTTTTCGCTGCATATGCGGCCTATGGTATGGCCTTTATCTTCATTGGACAGGTTGTCATCAATGTATCAGTGAATACCGGTTTGCTGCCTAACAAGGGGCTGACACTGCCATTTATCAGTTCTGGTGGGTCGAGTTTGCTGACATGTATGGCCATGGTGGCCCTGTTGATCAGGTTCGATATTGAGAATTATTACAACGACAGCCGCAAGGCATCAGTGAAGGCTTAGCCGGGAAGATGACGCAGCAAGCCAACAGAAAAATACTCATTATGGCCGGAGGCACTGGTGGACATGTGTTTCCTGCGCTGAGTATTGCCCAGTACCTGCAGAACCAGGGAGTACAGGTAGAGTGGTTGGGAACGCGTAATGGACTGGAGGCTTCGGTAATTCCAGATGCCGGCATACCGCTACATTTTATTTCCATTGCGGGACTCAGAGGCAGCGGCCTGTTGAGAAAGCTGCTTTCACCTTTTGTGATTTTCGTTGCAGTCCTGCAGTCAATTCGCAAGGTGTTAATGGTGAAGCCGGGTTGTGTGTTGGGTATGGGCGGATTTGTGACGGGGCCGGGTGGATTAGCTGCCTGGATGCTTCGTAAAAAGGTCCTGATCCATGAACAAAATGCTATAGCAGGGATGAGCAATCAATTGCTCTACCCCCTGGCTTCGACCGTCATGGAGGCATTTCCAGGAGCCTTTGAACGCAAACGAAATCTAAGCAGCGGGTTTTTGAAAAACCTGATTAAGCCAGGCAGGACAGTTGTTATCGGCAATCCAGTGCGAACTGAAATTTCACAGGTGGCAGAAAAGCGCAACAAAAAATCCGAGGAAAGAAAGCGTTTACGCTTGCTGGTGATTGGGGGAAGTCTCGGCGCCGTAGCGATAAACAAGGTTATGCCGGCCATGTTGAAACTGATTCCTGTTGGTGAATGGCCGGAGGTTCTGCACCAGTGTGGAACCCGAAATATTGAAGAGACCCGAAGACTTTACAGTTTACTGGATATTGCCACAGGTCAGGATATACGGGTTGAACCATTTATAGATGATATGGCCCAGGCCTATGAATGGGCAGATGTCATTATTGCCAGAGCCGGTGCGATGACGGTTTCTGAAATTGCAGCGGCTGGTCTGGCATCTATTCTCGTTCCATATCCTTTTGCGGTGGATGACCATCAAACAGAAAATGCTGGATATCTGGAAAGAGCTGGAGCTGCAGAGGTAATACAGCAGCGTGATCTCGATGAGCATCGTCTTCTGGAAGCTGTGAGGAAATTTGCTGACAGTCGTGAGGTGCTAAAAGAAGCGTCAGAAAATGCGTTGTTGGCCGGGCATCCTGATGCCACCGAAAAGGCTGGCCAGATTTGTATGGAGGCCTGCCATGCCTGATGCAAATCTGAATATTACCCGCGGTGGCGCAATTCCTGAAATGCGCCGCATCCATCGAATTCATTTCGTTGGAATCGGTGGAGCCGGTATGAGTGGCATTGCAGAAGTGCTGCTTAATCAGGGTTACAGTATTTCTGGTTCTGATATTGCCGTATCAGGTGTTACCAAACGTCTTGAATCCCTTGGCATGACAATTTTTATCGGCCATGAAGCGGCGAATGTTGAGCATGCAGATGTAGTAGTCGTATCCAGTGCAATAGATCATTCTAATGAAGAGGTCGCGGAAGCAGTCAGTCTTCGCATACCCATCATTCGCCGGGCCGAAATGCTGGCTGAATTGATGCGCTATCGTCATGCAATCGTGGTAGCTGGCACGCATGGGAAAACGACAACGACAAGCATGGCGGCAACTCTCCTGGCCCAGGGGCACCTGGATCCGACCTATGTCATTGGCGGAATTCTCAATGGTACCGGAACGAATGCGAAACTTGGTGCCAGTCACATCATTGTGGCGGAAGCTGATGAAAGTGACGCATCCTTCCTTCATCTGCAACCAATGGTTGCGATTGTGACAAATATCGATGAAGACCACATGGTCACCTATGAAGGTGACTTCGATAAACTCAAACAGACTTTCATTGATTTCCTGCACAACCTGCCATTTTACGGACTTGCGGTGCTTTGCGTTGACGATCCTGTAATTCGTGAATTGTTGCCAAGAATTTCCAGGCCGGTAGTGACCTATGGTCAGTCAGAGCAGGCTGATTTTCGAGTCTGTGACGTTAAGCAGCAGGGTATGGTTACCAGTTTTACACTGGATCGTCCGGATGAAAAAGCGTCATTGAGACTGACTATTAATATGCCGGGCATACACAACGTATTGAATGCTACAGCGGCTGCTGTGGTGGCCACGGATGAAGGCCTTGCTGATGAAGATATTGTAGCCGGCCTTGAAGGATTTGGTGGTGTTGGCCGGCGATTCGATATCAAGACTCCCCTGATTATTGAGAATGGGGAGGTCATGCTGGTCGATGATTATGGGCATCACCCTACCGAGGTTGCAGCGAATATCAGGGCGGTTCGGGATGGCTGGCCAGAAAAACGACTGGTCATGATTTACCAGCCCCACAGGTACAGCCGGACCCATGATCTTTATGACGAATTTGTTGATGTGCTTTCAGAAGTGGATCTGCTGATTTTGCTTGATGTGTATTCAGCTGGTGAACAGCCTATCCGGGGAGCAGATAGTAGGAGTCTGAGCCGAAGTATCAGGCAGCGTGGCCAACTCGATCCTGTCTATGTAAAAGACCAGTCTGATCTTGGAAAGGTGCTCAGGGATCTGCTGCTGGATGGCGATATTCTGATGACCCAGGGTGCAGGAAGTATTGGTGTTCTTTCACGCCAATTATCAGAAGAGGGGCTTGGTCATGACTGAGTCCGGCCTGATGCATCCGAAAGACTTCGGCAGGGTAGCTGTCCTTATGGGGGGTGATTCAGCAGAAAGGGAAATATCCCTGATGAGCGGCCAGGCTACTTTGAAATCACTGTCCAGAAGTGGAGTTGTAGCCGATAAAGTTGATATGCAGGGCAGTGACGCCATTCAGAAAATCGTCGATGGCGGTTATGACAGGGTGCTGATTATGTTGCACGGTCGAAAGGGTGAAGATGGCAAGGTCCAGGCCGCACTGGAACTGATGGACATTCCCTATACCGGCAGCGGTGTAATCGCATCGGCCCTGGCGATGGATAAGGTGTTATGCAAGAGAGTCTGGCAGGGTTTTGGAATTAGTACGCCGGAATTCAGTGTGCTGGATGAAACTACTGACTGGCAGGCAGTGATAGACGAACTTGGGACAGTCTTTGTAAAACCGGCAAAAGAAGGATCAAGTATTGGTATTTCAAGGGCAGCAACAGCTGATGAGCTGGAAAGTGCCTACCGCCAGGCAAGTCGATATGACAGTCAGGTGATCGCCGAACGTTTTATCCAGGGTGCTGAATATACCGTGGGTATTCTGGGTGAAAAAATCCTGCCGAGCGTGGGAATGCAGGCAGAGGGCGATTTTTACGATTACCAGGCCAAATACTTTTCAGATGAAACCCTCTATTCCTGTCCCAGTGATCTTGATGAACAGGCAGAAGCCGAACTGGGTGCTATGGCCAGACAGGCCTATGACGTTGTTGGTTGCTCCGGTTGGGGAAGAGTTGATGCCATGCGTGATGACTCTGGCCGATTCTGGCTGTTGGAAGTGAATACGGTACCTGGCATGACAGACCACAGTCTGGTTCCCAAGGCCGCTGAAGAGGCTGGAATCAGCTTTGATGACCTGGTGCTGCAGATTTTGTCGAGTAGTTATAAAGACAGGCGGGGTGAATAGGATGGAAATATTCAGGCCTTCATCATCCGCGGGTAACCGGAAACGTAAACGTGGTGGTGCCAGTGTCAGAGTAGCCAAGCCCACGAGACAGGTCAGTTGGGGCTTTGTATTTAAAACGCTGGTTTTTCTGGCAGTAGTCGGGCTTGGGATGTATGGCGCACTGTCCACACCAAAGGTTGTTGAGACTGTCAGCAGTCAGCGTGTCGAGCAGATAAATATTGAAGGTGAGGTCAATTTTATCAATGAGCAGGATGTGCTTGCAGTGGTAAACAGTTTTATCAGTGAAAGCCTGTTACTCGTGGATATGGACCAGATCAAATCCAGGCTTGAGGAAATGCCCTGGATGCGTTCTGTGACGATACGCAGGGAATGGCCGGATACGCTTGTTCTCAGCGTTACAGAAGAAATGGCTATTGCCCGGTGGGGAGACGGTCAGTTGTTGAACCAGGATGGAGAGATTTTTTCTCCTAAAAATATTATCGGGCTCGAGCACCTGGCAATTCTGTCCGGACCTGAAAACAGTGCGGGCAAGATCATGGAACATTATCAGTTATTTAACCAGCTTTTGTATCAGCGTGGCTTGAAAATAGGGGAGCTTGACCTGGATGCACGTGGTGCCTGGACTCTCGGTCTGGCCAATGGTGTACAGATAAAAATCGGAAAGTCAGATGTCATGAAACGCATGCGCAGACTGGTGGCATTTATTGACCCGCTTTTCGTGGAAAAGATGAAAAACGTGGAATCCATTGATTTGCGTTATGACAGTGGATTAGCTGTCAGGGATAAACAAATTCAAGGCGAAGAGGTGGTGTCGCTATGACCAAATTTCAAAATATGAATAAGAAGGAGTTGCTTCCCATGAGTAACTTGAGCGGCGGTAACATGATAGTCGGTCTTGATATTGGCACGTCCAAGGTGGTGTCGATAGTTGGCGAAGTCAACGCAGAAGGCGGGCTCAATATAGTCGGTATAGGGCGGCACAAGTCCCGAGGCCTGAAGAAGGGCACCGTGGTAAATATTGAATCCACAGTACAGTCTATTCAGCGAGCTATTGAAGAAGCAGAGCTGATGGCTGGTTGCCAGATACATTCGGTGTATGCCGGTATTGCCGGTAGTCATGTCAGAAGCATGAATTCACATGGCATTGTGGCTATCAGGGACAAGGAAGTTTTTCCCGCCGATATAGAACGGGTGATAGATGCTGCCCAGGCAGTTGCGATTCCTGCAGATCAGAAAGTCCTCCATATCCTGCCCCAGGAATACATCATCGACTCCCAGGAAGGTGTCAAGGAGCCTCTGGGAATGTCAGGTGTCAGGCTGGAAGCCAAGGTACACCTGGTAACCTGCGCCACCAATGCGGCGCAGAATATTGAAAAATGTATAAAACGCTGTGGCCTTGAAACTGATGAAATCATTCTGGAGCAGCTGGCATCCAGTTACTCAGTCCTCACCGAGGATGAGAAGGAACTGGGCGTCTGCCTGGTGGATATCGGTGGTGGCACAACAGATATTGCAATTTTCACGGAAGGAGCCATCCGGCACACCGGGGTGATACCGATAGCGGGAGACCAGGTAACCAATGACATCGCCATGGCCTTGCGTACTCCTACCGATCATGCCGAAGAACTGAAAATCAAGTATGCCTGTGCCCTGTCGCAGCTGGCGAGCCCTGACGACATGATCATGGTGCCCAGTGTTGGTGAACGCCCGCCACGGGAACTGTCGCGCCAGGCCCTGGCCGATGTGGTAGAGCCCCGATATGACGAGCTATTCCATTTGATCCAGGCTGAAATAAGGCAAAGTGGATTTGAAGACATGCTGGCAGCTGGCATGGTCTTTACCGGTGGTACGAGCAAGATGGAAGGTGTGGCTGAACTGGCTGAAGAGATATTCCATATGCCGGTGCGCATTGGCATGCCGGTTGAGGTGAATGGCTTGGTGGATATCGTGCGCAATCCGACCTATTCAACAGCGGTCGGGTTGTTGCTGTATGGCATGCGCCAGAGCCAGGAGCGGGAAGGATCTGTTGTAAGGGATAGCGGCATTACGTTGTTTGACCGAGTGAAAAGCATTTTTAGCAGTGAAGACTGAGATTTTAATTTTTAACTTTAAATACAAGGTGGAACCCACGAGGGGGTAATTATGTTTGAGATAGTAGACAATATTGCACAAAGTGCAGTCATAAAAGTAATAGGCGTTGGCGGCGGTGGTGGTAATGCTGTCCAGCATATGATCACCAACACCATTGATGGCGTTGAATTCATCTGTGCCAATACGGATGCGCAGGCTCTTGAGAAAATGGACACCAAGATGAATCTTCAGCTTGGTGGCGATGTCACCAAGGGGCTGGGTGCAGGAGCCAACCCTGAAATCGGTCGCCAGGCTGCCCTGGAAGACCGGGACCGTATCCGTGAAATCATCAATGGCGCAGATATGGTATTTATCACCGCCGGTATGGGTGGTGGTACAGGTACGGGCGGTGCTCCAGTCGTGGCTGAAATTGCACGGGAAATGGGCATCCTTACAGTAGCAGTCATTACCAAGCCTTTCCCTTTCGAGGGCAAAAAGCGCCTGGCAATCGCAGAACAGGGAATCAGGGAACTTGCAGAGCATGTTGACTCTCTAATCACCATACCCAATGAAAAACTCATGGATGTTCTGGGTAAGGGATCAACCCTGCT
Source organism: uncultured Enterobacteriaceae bacterium (assembly GCA_964503965.1). Lineage (GTDB taxonomy): Bacteria > Pseudomonadota > Gammaproteobacteria > Pseudomonadales > Pseudohongiellaceae > Eutrophocola. The sequence continues at coordinate 68,748 of CAZDCK010000010.1, forward strand.
GGATGCCTTCGGTGCGGCCAATGATGTGCTTCTGGGTGCCGTGAAGGGAATTGCTGACCTCATTATGCGTCCAGGGATGATTAATGTCGACTTTGCCGATGTCAGCACGGTCATGTCCGAGATGGGTATGGCGATGATGGGAACTGGTCATGCGACCGGTGAAAACCGGGCTGTAGAGGCTGCTGAAGCCGCCATCCGCAGTCCTCTCCTGGAGGATGTGAATCTGCAGGGCGCACGCGGCATCCTGATCAATATCACGGCCGGCGAAGACCTGACACTGGGGGAATTTTCGGAAGTGGGTGACACAATCTCCGAATTTGCCTCTGAGCAGGCAATCGTGGTGGTGGGAACAGTAATTGACCCTTCCATGAAAGATGAACTCACTGTTACCGTTGTGGCTACCGGCCTGGGTGGTGTAGTGGCCGAACGTCCCAAGAAAGTCATTGATAATACGGTAAAAATCCCTAAAACAGCGGATTTTCATAATTTAGACAAACCGGCTGTGCTCAGGAAAAAAGAAGCAGCGCGCCATGCTCAGGGTAATGAAGAATCCCGGGAAGAGAGACAGCCCTTGGCCAAGGCTGCAGGTGCGGAATCCGATATGGATTTCCTGGATATTCCTGCTTTCCTGCGCAAGCAGGCCGATTAATCCAAGTCTGCCTGTATAGAAAGGTAGCTGTGGCTGGATTCGGTCACCTGAACAGGAAATAGGGATGCGAAATGGTTATAGCTATTGGTGAAAATGCCTGTATTTGGTAACATGCGCTTTTTTCCGGACTACCGGCCAGCTAAACGGGCCGGGTGATAAAAAAAAGGCGTATGCACCACCTTGGGGTGATGTGACATCAAAGCCGCTATAACCAGTTACGGAAAGCTTCGGGGGTCGTGCGGTGTAGATATTGGGTCGTCGAAGATAAAGTGAGAATAACCGTTGATTAGGCAAAGAACCTTAAAGAACGTAATCAAGGCAACAGGTGTCGGACTCCACACCGGTCAGAAAGTCTACCTGACACTAAGACCTGCCCCTGTTGATACCGGCATAGTATTCACGAGAGTGGATCTGGATCCGGCTGTCGAGATCCCTGCCCTGGCTGAGAACGTGGGAGAAACCACCTTGTCTTCCACGCTCATCAAGGGTGATGTCCGGATTTCCACGGTCGAACATCTGATGTCAGCAATGTCCGGCCTTGGTATTGATAATGCCTATGTTGATGTATCCGCTTCTGAAGTCCCCATTATGGACGGCAGTGCCGGTCCTTTCGTATTCCTGATCCAGTCTGCCGGTATTGAAGAGCAGGAAGCCCCCAAGAAATATATCCGTATTACCCGAGAAGTCACGGTAGAGCAGGGTGATAAAAAAGTCAGCCTGAGACCTTTTAACGGTTTCAAGGTGGGCTATACCCTCCTATATGATCACCCTGTTCACCGTAAATACACCAAGGAAGCGTGTGTGGACTTCTCAAGTACCTCATTCGTCAAGGAAGTCAGCCGGGCCAGGACTTTTGGATTCATGCATGAGTTCGAGGAACTGCGCAATCGTAACCTTGCATTGGGTGCCAGTATGGATAACGCCATTGCTGTTGGCGACTACCGGGTGCTCAATGAAGATGGATTGCGTTATGAAGACGAGTTCGTCAAACACAAGATTCTCGACTCCATAGGGGATCTGTATCTGCTGGGTAAAACCCTCATTGGTGAGTTCCGTGGCTACAAATCAGGTCATGCGCTGAATAATGCCCTTTTGAGAAAGCTCATAACAGCTGAAGACTGCTGGGAAATTGTAACTTTCGATGAAGAGGATGAAGCACCAATTTCCTATCTCAGACCTGTTTTTTCTGGCTAAATATGGTCTAATCCGGTGCTGTATTGAGGCATCAGGCCCCAGGGTCATTTTCTGTATTAATAATCATCGTTTATGAAGATCATCATAGTCGATCAAAAGCATGGTCAGACCAGGTCCCTTGTTCTCAAGGGCTGGATGAAAGTCGCATTATCCGTGTGTTTGCTTGGCATTCCCGTCATTCTTGGCTATTACGGCTACCATTTTTCATCCGTCAGGAATGCTGACTTCTATAAGGATGAAACTGCCCAGGCGTGGATCAACGACCTCAAGTCCCAGAAAGAAGACATCAGCCAGATTCGCCAGGATACCCTTGCCCAGCTGGAAGCACTGACATTGAGAATGGCCAATATACAGGCTCGAATTCTGCGTCTTGATGCCCTGGGCCAGCGTTTGACGGAAATTTCTGATCTGGATGACGGGGAGTTTGACTTTACCCAGGAACCTGCCATTGGTGGGCCTTCAGACTTCAATGCAGAGGAACTCCAGTTACCGGATTTCCTGAAAGCGATAGATAACCTGGCACTGGAAATTGAGGACAAACAGCAGCAGCTTGAATTGCTGGATTCACTGTTATCGGAGCAAGAGCTGGAATCCAAATCCTTCCTGTCCGGCAAACCAGTTAGCAGTGGGTGGATATCCTCTCCTTTTGGCAAGCGTATAGACCCATTTACTGGCAAGCTGGCCTGGCACCAGGGACTGGATTTTGCTACAGGCAAAACCGGGGTAGAGGTCAAGGCAGTTGCCTCGGGTGTGGTTACTTTTGCGGGTGAGAAGAATGGATATGGCCAGATGGTCCGCATCAACCATGGAAACGGCTTCGAAACACTCTATGCCCATGATGAAAAGCTACTGGTCAAGCCAGGCGATATTGTCAAGAAAGGGCAGATTATTGCCCTATCCGGCAATTCTGGCCGTTCTACCGGCCCCCACCTTCATTTTGAAGTTCACAAGAATGGGCGCGTGGTAGATCCATCGTCTTACGTACATCGCACCAGCCGATAATCCTCCTTCCTGTAATATTAAGCCTCGCTCGGCACTTGCCTTGCCAGGTGACTAGAGTGTCGATAATTCGACCCCACTTTATAACCTACACTTCAAGATTCAATAGTCATGCTTACAAAAATATTTGGTAGTAAAAACCAGCGGGAAATAAAGAAACTTTCCAAGGTCGTTAATCGAATTAATGCCCTGGAACCTGATATGCAGGCGCTTTCAGATGAAGAGCTGAAAGCCAAAACATCTGAGTTCCGGGAGCGGTTTGAAAATGGTGAGACTCTGGAGCAGCTCCTGCCTGAAGCATTTGCTGTTGTCAGGGAGGCCGGGGTCCGAGTCATGAATATGCGCCATTTCGATGTGCAGATGATTGGGGCCATGGTACTTCACCAGGGAAAAATAGCCGAAATGCGAACCGGTGAAGGTAAAACACTGGTAGCAACGCTGCCAGCCTACCTGAATGGCTTAACGGGCCGGGGTGTACACCTTGTCACGGTGAATGATTATCTTGCCCGCCGTGATGCCGGCTGGATGGGACCGCTTTATGAATTTCTCGGACTCAGTGTTGGTTTTGTAGTACCCAACCAGTCACCCGAAGAGAAGCGTGAGGCTTATCTGGCCGATATCACCTATGGGACCAATAACGAATTCGGCTTTGACTATCTGCGCGACAATATGGCGTTTCGTCTTCAGGACAAATTCCAGAGGCCGCTGGCCTATGCCATTGTCGATGAAGTGGATTCCATTCTGATTGATGAAGCCAGGACTCCCCTGATTATTTCCGGTGCTGTTGAGAATTCCTCCAAGCGTTATATAGAAATCAATGCCTTGGTACCGCTTCTCAAGAAAGCGGATAAAGCCGCTGATAAATCAATGATCGAAAGGCGGCTTGAAGGGGATGAGGAAATCGATGGTGATTTCGTTGTTGATGAAAAAAGCCGCCAGGTTGAACTGACTGATAAAGGACATGAAAAAGTTGAGGATCTGATGGTCAGTCGGGGTTTGCTGGAAGAAGGCGAGAGCCTCTATGCCGCCACCAACCTGACGCTTTTGCATCAGTTAAGTGCCGCACTGCGGGCCAATTACCTGTTTAACAAGGAAGTGGAATACATCGTGCAGGATAACCAGATTGTCCTGATTGATGAGCATACCGGTCGTACCATGCCCGGGCGTCGCCTGTCCGAGGGATTGCACCAGGCTATAGAAGCCAAGGAGGGGGTGCCCATCCAGAATGAAAGCCAGACCCTGGCTTCCACTACGTTCCAGAATTATTTCCGGCTATATGAAAAGCTTTCCGGTATGACAGGTACGGCTGATACCGAAGCCTTTGAATTTCATCAGATTTATGGGCTGGATGTTGTCGTGATTCCTACCAACAAGCCGATGGTACGTGTTGATGACAATGATCTTATTTATCTGACTAACCAGGAAAAATTCAATGCCATTGTTGAGGACATTCAGACATTCAGGGATCAGGGTGTACCTGTTCTGGTAGGTACAGCCAGTATTGAAACCTCGGAAGTCTTGTCGAAATTCCTTAACAAGGAAAAGATCAAGCACAATGTTCTCAATGCCAAGTACCATGAGAAAGAAGCTGAAATCATCGCCCAGGCCGGGCGTCCCGGAACAGTTACCATTGCGACCAACATGGCCGGTCGTGGTACCGACATCGTTCTGGGCGGTCGCTGGGAATCGGAAGTGGAGGCGCTCAAGGATCCTTCCCCGGAGCAAATCGAAAAGATCAAGGCAGAATGGCAGAAACGCCATGATGCAGTGATTGAAGCAGGTGGTCTGCATATTATTGGTACAGAGCGTCATGAGTCCCGGCGAATTGATAACCAGCTCCGTGGGCGTGCAGGACGACAGGGTGATCCAGGATATTCACGTTTTTACCTGTCACTGGACGATAATCTCATGCGGATTTTCGCCTCTGAACGCGTAGGCAACCTGATGCGTAAACTGGGTATGGGTGAAGGAGAGGCCATCGAACACAAGATGGTGACCAACTCAATTGAAAAGGCTCAGCGCAAAGTGGAAGGTCGTAACTTTGATATACGCAAGCAGTTGCTTGAGTATGACGATGTGGCCAATGATCAGCGCCAGATTATCTACCAGCGTCGAAATGAGTTAATGGAAACCGAGGATATCAGTGACGTTATAGCGGGTATGCGTGAGGATGTGATCAATGACCATATAAGCCTCTACATACCGCCACAGAGCATCGAAGAGCAGTGGGATATCTCCGGTCTTGAATTGTCCCTTGAAGGAGAGTTTGGTATCAAACTTCCTGTTCAACAGTGGCTTGATGAGGATGACACGCTTTACGAAGAAACCCTGCGTGAACGTATCGTCGGAGCAGTCGTTACTGCCTATGATGAGAAATGTGCCATGGTTGGTGACAACATGCGTACCTTTGAAAAGCAGATTACCCTGCAAATTCTGGATACTCTCTGGAAAGAGCATCTGGCACAGATGGATAGCCTGAGACAGGGGATCGGGCTTCGAGGTTATGGCGGTAAAAACCCCAAGCAGGAATACAAACGTGAAGCATTTGCCTTGTTTGAGGAATTACTAAGTAACCTGCAGCATGAAGTGGTCAAGTTCCTAAGCCTGGTGCAGATCAAGCAGGATGAATCTGCTGATGCGATAGAAAAGAAAAGGCTTCAGGAAGAGCAAAACCAGCACTCCAGGACTGTTCACAGAGAAGCCAGCGCCATGGATGGATCCGCGTCCCAGGACAACGCCCAGGACGGTGAACAGGCCCAGCCCCAGACTCCCTTTACAAGGCAGGGGCAGAAAGTGGGCAGGAATGAACCCTGTCCCTGTGGGTCTGGCAAGAAATACAAGCAGTGCCATGGGAAACTGAACTGATATTCAGCGCATAAAGAGATAAAAGACAGGAAACCCTCTGCCTGGTTTGCGAAATCGGGGAGGGAAGTTCCGATAATTTTTTATACAGGTTGGATGTAATTATGGCAGTAGGCAGCGGAGAAACCGGTGTTTTGTATCCCGTCCCGGGGATTACCATGGCTGCAGTATCGGCAGGCATCAAGAAGCCGGGCAAACTTGACTGTGTTGTTTTTTCCCTTGGTGATAATGCCCACACAGCCGGTGTTTTTACAACGAATGCATTCTGTGCCGCGCCCGTGGTCGTCTGTAAAAAACATATTACCCAGGCAAGTCCTCACTATCTTGTGATCAATACGGGGAATGCCAATGCCGGAACAGGGCAGGCTGGTATCGATGCTGCAATGAAAGTCTGCCTGGAAATAGCGGAACTCAAATCACTGCCGGTGAACACTGTGCTGCCTTTTTCCACCGGGGTCATCGGTGAGCAGCTTCCAGTAGAAAAAATACTTGATGTTATTCCCGATGCCCTGCACAACCTGGCTGAGGATAGCTGGCTTGAGTGTGCCAGGGGGATCATGACCACAGATACACGACCGAAAGCTGCGTCCAGGCAGATTACCCTGGAGGGAAAAACAGTCACCATTACCGGCATAGCCAAAGGCGCCGGTATGATCAAGCCAAATATGGCCACTATGCTGGGCTATATCTTTACAGATGCCGCTATCGAACAGCAGGCCCTGCAGTATCTGGTGGAACTTGCAGCAAACCGGTCATTCAATCGAATTACTGTAGACAGTGATACCTCTACCAATGATTGCTGCATCCTCTCGGCTACGGGTAAAAGTGGTGTCAGGGTGACAGATAAAACGGAAGAGTTTGTGGATGCATTGGTTGAAGTGTTTGAGTCCCTGGCCCAGGGTCTTGTCAGGGATGCTGAAGGGGCCACCAAGTTTGTCACATTGCAGGTTGAAGAAGGAGAGACCCAGGAGGAATGTCTCTCACTGGCTTACACGGTGGCAGAGTCGCCACTGGTAAAGACAGCACTGTTTGCGTCGGATCCCAACTGGGGGCGGATTCTTGCTGCGGTAGGCCGTGCTGGTGTGGAAAACCTCGATATAGACAAGGTGAGTATTTATCTGGGAGATGTCTGTATCGTGAAAAATGGCGCGGTTTCTCCTGACTACACGGAAGCAGAGGGACAGCGTGTCATGGACAACGATGAAATATCCATTCGTATAACCCTCGGGCGGGGAGGCTATGCCGAGAAAGTCTGGACCAGTGATCTCTCGCACGACTATGTGACCATTAATGCGGAATATAGAACCTGAGCTCAATTAGGTCATTTTAAAAAAGCCTTATCAGAGGGCTTTCTTTTCAGAATGACCTGTCACTTTTTGATCCTCTTCTCTATAAGTTTTAATCTTGCATGAATCCGTTGCTTGATCAAATATTCAGTAAGTCGTTTACTGTGATTGTAAACTGTAATGCCTCTAGAGGTGCTATATGGAAAGTCAGCAGGAAATTCCCGTATTGATAGTTGGTGGTGGTGCGGCCGGAACGATGCTGGCACTTGAACTGGCTCGCTTCGGTATCAAATTTCGTTTGATCGATAGGCTTGAAGCGCCATCGTCACTTTCACGTGCAATTACCGTGCATGCACGCACTCTTGAAATTCTGGAAAGAATAGATAAAAGACTGGCTGACAGGATACTGGATAGAGGCATACACAGTCCTGGTTATGTGATTCATTATCTGGATGAAGAAGGACAACGTAGCGAAGTTCGCCCCGGGCTGGATTTCAGGGGGCTGGATTCCCGCTATCCTTTTCTGGTGACCCACGGACAGAATGAGACGGAACAGTCCTTGCGTGATTATATGAAAGAGACATTTCATGTAAATACAGAGTGGGGGGTGAGCTGTGAAAAGGTAGAAATACGGGATAATGAAGTTCATGCTGTATTGAAAAACAGATCTGGGCAGGAAGAGAAGATTAGATGCCGCTATGTAGTAGCTTGTGATGGCGTAAACTCCCGTATCAGGCATCAGCTACAAGTGGACCAAAATGATAGTGGCGATTATTCCGGCGCTGTACTTCAAAATCTGGATGTTGTTCTGGAGAATTTTCCTGATAAAGAAGAGTGGATGCATTATTGTGTTGGTCCAGGCCATTTTCTTATGGTCGCAAAATTACCTAGTGGATATACACGCCTTTTGATGAGTCAGCCTCCAGATAAGGCTGGCTCGGAGGAGATTCCCCAACAGATTTTCTACAATATACTTTCCAGCCATTTTGATGGCGTTGGCTTTGGTGATATTCAATGGCATTCCCGTTGGCAGAGCCATGTAAAACTGGCCCAATCCTACAGATATGGAAATATTTTTCTTGCTGGGGATGCTGCACATACACATTCAACAGCCGGTGGTCAGGGAATGAACTGCTGTATTCAGGATAGTTATAACCTTGGCTGGAAGATGGCTATGGTCTTAATGGGTGATGCAGATGAGTCACTGCTGGATAGTTATGAAAGAGAAAGAAAACCTATTGGTCACCAGGTAATAACAGCGGCTACAGACATACATAAGCTTTTCATGACAGGAAAAAATGAGGGGCCTGATGGATTGCGAGAGTTACAAAAATCAGGTTTTATTGAGGAATTAGTAGGTAGAGTATCAGGAGTTGCCTATCACTACAGGGAGGAAGGTCAGGATTTGGCAATAAAAACTGGATCTGTACAGGCAGGTGATAGAGCGCCGGATTCTGCGTTAGTTGATCACAGTGCAGAAAGATTATTCGATCTTACACGTCATACTAAATTTACCCTCCTGGTGATGACTGAAAATATGGATTGTCCTGGTGGGTTTTCAGAATGGATATACAATTTGGGCAATAAATACCGGCATCTTCTGGTAGCTCACCAGTTGGTTCCCGGGCCTGAGCGTTATGTTGGAGGTAATTCAGAACCAGTACTGCTACTAATTCGACCGGATGGGTATGTTGCTGCAAAAACGATCTGGAGTAACAGATGGGAGATTGAGGATTGGATACAAACTCAGTTATAAATCCGGAACAGTATCCAGTGCTTTTCTAATATTCCAGAATGGATTGATTAATAATGCCAACAACCCCGTATGAGAAAGTCGGAGTAAATATTGTTCATGTAGCCGTAGGTGTGGTCGTCAATCGTGCCAGGAAAGTGCTGGTAGCAAAACGTCACAATAGCCAGCATCAGGGAGGTCTCTGGGAATTTCCTGGGGGCAAGGTTGCTGATGGCGAAACCGTTCCTGATGCCTTGAACAGGGAATTACAGGAAGAAGTAAATATTTCGGTCAGAGAGTGTAGCAATCTGATGAAAATATCTCATGACTACGGTGACAAGCATGTGCTTCTTGATGTCATGCTCGTTAACGTTTTTTCGGGTAACGCAGAAGGGTTGGAGGGACAGCCCGTGATGTGGGTGACAGCCGATGAGATGGCGGCTATGGAATTCCCGGCCGCCAACAGGGAAATAGTGGATGCGGTCAGGAGTCTGCTGGATCATCGGAACCACTGAAATCTAGATCGTCGAGGTTAAAGTCTTCCGGGCCTTCCTCTACCGGTATGGCATTGCGCTCACTGGCCCAGTCACCAAAATCAATCAGCTGGCACTTTTTCGAACAGAATGGTCGGAATGTGTTTTCCTCAACCCACGCTACCTCTTTTCTGCAGGTGGGGCATGGAACTTTCCGTAAACCGGAGTCACTCTTCGTATTCATTGGCTGGAAATAGTCCTTCTTGTCATCATTTATTTGCCTGATTCTGCCTGCAAAGCCACGGCATCATCTCGCATGCCATAGAGCACCTGTAGCTTGCTGCTGCGCGTACCCGTCCTGATATTATTGTTTTCCAGGGTATCCTGAATAGCTTCATCAATGATCACCAGAGCCTCATCATAACGCTCCTGGTTGATAAGCTGCAGTGCAGAATTAAATAGCAGGCCAGAATCTGCTGTATTCCGGTAGGCCTGGTCCAGCAGCTCGAGCATTCTTTGAGAATTATTATCATGACTGGCCAGTCGTGCCAGGTCGAACTGGAACATGCCCTTGTCCCTGCCTTCAGTTTGAGCAACCAGCAATGTGAGTAGTGTCTCCAGAAATACCGGGTCATAGGGAGGGCATTGGTCATTGATGGATAGGGTAACCAGCTGTTGCATGGGGGATACGATATCACGGGACTCCGGACCAATTTGTGTCACCTGTTTCAGAATACTGTCTTTATCCGGGCCTGGCACCTCACCATTAACGCAGGCCAGGGTCATGAGGTTCAACATCAGCCTGAAGCTGTCATCCGTGTTTTCGATGGCTCTTGAGAATATCCTGGCTGCCAGTATCTCACCGGCAGGGTTTATTTTGGCGAGTTCTATGGCATGGAACTCAGCATTTCTCTGTGTATCCGGGTCCGCTTCATACCAGCGCTGTGATAGCTCAAGTGGCTCAGACCAGAGCATGCTGATCCTGGTGGTATTCAGGCACAGCATCAATACATAAAACGCCCCAATGAGTAATTTTACCCGGTGACTTCCCAGTGCCGCTGGCAGTGTATTTACAAAACCGACTATTGCACAAAAGACCAGCCCCATGAATGCCAGGTAGTTCCTGTGATGAAAGAAGAGCTCAAGTGGTAGTAACGTAGATTCAACCACATGCCCGGACCAGAACCATAACAGGCCAAAAAGCAGTAATCTGTTTTTACCCTGATAAACAAGAGCCAGGCACAAGAACGCAAGCCATGCAGCTATGGAAAACATGGTGGTCAATGGAGCAAACAGGGAGGTGGATACTGTTATGTCATGAAAAAGTCCCATAGCCCCGGTAGTGGGTAAAAGCAGAACAGAGAGGTATTGCCACAGGATTCTGGACTCTGTAAGCAGCCTTTCCGTCATGGAGAAATCGAAGCTTGCGGCAAAACCACCCTGAAGTTTTTCGAGAAAAAACAGTGGCAGCAAAATTACAAGTACTACCGGTAGCCACAGAAAAAGATAGCGCCAGTATTTCAGGCCGGAATGTACTGGTTGAGATGCGAGAAGGGTGTGCTCTATAACCAGTAAATAAAATACCAGGGAGGGTGCATTTTCCTTGCTGAACAGGGCCAGTAAGCCGGTGAGGCCAAGATTGATGGTTAACAGGATAAGTTGGTGTCTGTGGTGTGAGTAATTTAACCGGAGCTTGAGGTGAAGAAAAATTCCCGTCAGCATAAAGCAGTTGCTTAATAGCGCCATACGCTGAATGGCATAAAGGACGGAAGAGGTATGAACCGGGTGCAATCCCCATATCAGCGCACATGCCAATGCAATTACAGTCCCCTGTGTCCTGCTTGTATTAAGCACTCCGGTCAGAAGTCTGCAGATCAGGTAAATGAGACTAGCATTAAGGCAGTGCAGCAGAAGATTAACCAGTTTGAACGCCCGGGATGAGTCAGGCCAGAAGTCGGCCTGAAGGGCAAAAGTGAACAGGGAAATCGGTCTGCCAGTAGGACCAGCGCCTCCTGAAAGGACAAATTCCCAGAAGTCACTGGTAAAAATTCCGGCGCCCTGAATATGAACAAGCGCATCCAGGTTTGGCCCATCATCAAACAGAAAGTCACTATCCAAACCACCGGCATAGCAGAGAATAATCGCCATGCTGATAAACGTAATATGGGCTAGTCTGCTACTGCAAAGTTGAAAGATTGTCAGGGTAGGCATGGCGCGGATCTGGTCAGTGCCCGGTGAACTGGCTATATGTATCATGCAGCTCTTTCACACGTGCTTCCAAAGCCTCAAGAGAGCTGTTGTTGTCTATGATGTCATCCGCTGCATTCAGTCTTGATTCCCTGTTGACCTGGGAAGCCAGAATTTTTTCGGCCAGTGCCTTGTTGCTACCATCCCTATTCATGACGCGGGCCAGCTGAACAGATTCAGGAACATCAACAACCGCGATTCGATCAACAAACCTGTAGTTCCCGGATTCAAGCAGCAGTGGAACAACCAGGATTACATAGCTTGTTTCAACACGCGCTACCTGATCCATGATAATTGCCTGTATAGCCGGATGAAGAAGGTTCTCCAGCCATTGTTTTTCCTTGTCATTGTGAAAAATAATTTCCCTGAGTCTGGCCCTGTTCAGGGACCCGTCGTTCTCAAGAATTTCCGGACCAAAATGAGCAGTAATTTGTTCAAACTGTGGCGTACCCCTGGAGACGAGAGTGCGGGAAATCTCGTCTGCATCAATGATCTGCGCTCCCAATGAGTTGAACAGCTTACTCACCGTACTCTTGCCACTACCAATCCCACCGGTAAGTCCGATGATCAGTGGCCTGGCATGTCGGTTTTCACTCATAAACCTGTTCCGGGTCAGAGCACCAGGGAATAATA
>CAZDCK010000011.1:0-62280 GCA_964503965.1 uncultured Enterobacteriaceae bacterium
CAGACCTGACTGTTCAGGTTACTGCAAGTGAAATTATCAAAGAGATTGTTAAGTTATTAATAAAAAGCCCGAAAAAAGAAATCAGGGTTGATGCAGTATCCAGTCCATACAAATGATCATGACTCTGTCGCGGCGCATTCGTATTCGACACAGTCTGAAAGAGCCATGGTTTCCCCATGATCCATGAGCTTCAAATGAGAAAAAATTCGCCTGCCACCATAGGGGACTGGCTGCAATAAACCATTGACCCCGGTTTTGGCAGGTAGCCTTTTCATCCTTACTGACCCTCTGACATTCCCACCAACGACTCTGATCTGCTCATTGCCAACATCAAGTTCAACCACAACATCACAATGAGTCCGCGCGCCCTGCCCCATCTGGCTACGGCGTTGGGACAGATTCATGTAGGCTGGCCGACTTCCCCTGCAAAGCAAATCACCTGGCAATATTTCAGCTTCACCGACATCATAGGCAACATAGGCGGCCCCTGTATCTTGCCCATCCCGGGCCCTGATTGCCTGGTCAATATAGGTATGATGCGCGATGGCACGCTGAAACTGTTCCGGTCTGCCCAGTCCGCTCTCACACATCACCCAGGAGATAAAAGCGGCAGACCAGAAGTCCCGCCACCGGGCAGTGATACCCAGTTCATTCCAGCGCTGGTTCTGTTTATTGACTATCCAGCTACTGGCAGGAGCGGCTGCCCAATAGCCGGCAATATCATCTGCCACCCTTCGTGCTTCTTCCGGTGTCCGCCAGTCACTCCACCACCAGGGCCTTTCTCCCGGTTTGCGTGGAGGCTCGATATCCGGCCCGGTCATGTCCAGTATGCTACCGCCAAACCATCGCCATTCCTGCAGGGCAATATCCACTATACGTTGGCGCACCCTGGTAACAGGATATTGTCGACAGGAGCGATCTACAATCTGGAGCTGACCTGGTTCACCTCGGACACGCTCCGCGGGTGAAGACACATCCGGTAAATGTCTAATGACAGCCTCATCACCGGCAAGTACTGGCTGCCCGCAGAACGTGCCAAGTCCGAACTGGACAAGCACCAGTAAATTCAACATCCTTTTTTTCAAGGGTCAGGCCTCATCATCAGGGCTTTGACTATTCATCAAGGCCTTTAAATCATTCATCGAAAGTCCAGTAACAAATATTCCATAACAACGCCTATAATGTCCAAAGCAATCAGGCTTTTTTAATGCGTCCAGCTTTTTCATTACTCTTGTTGCTGCTGATGGTCTCCCTGCCAACAACACTCCTGAAAAGCGCCAAAATAAGTGGCACTTCCCTGCCGGATTCACTTCAACGTTTTGATAATGACTACAGGCTCCATGGCTGCGGTTTGCGAGAATTACTATTCAGTGACATTTATCTGCTTGGACTTTATCTCAACCAGCCAGATACCGGTTCGGATAATTTAATCGATTCCAGGCGGCCACGTATCTTTCTGCTGAAAGTCCTGTACAAGGGGGATCTCCCCGAAGATATACCGGATTTATGGAAAGAACCCCTCGCTGAGCAGCTTTCCAGGGAATATCTGGGCATTCTGCAGGACCTTTATGATGAAGTGGACAATGGAGACACTGTCGAATTTTTTTTCCATCCTGAAAACGGGGAGATTCTTAAAATCAATGGCGAAGTCCATGTCAGGAAATCCACCGTTGCTCTTGTTCCCGCCCTGACCGAACTCTGGCTGGGAGAAGACCCTGTGTCCGACAATCTCAAACGTCTGCTCACAAACAGAGACTGTCGCTAGCTCTGTCAGAAAACGAGCTGCACCCAGCGTTCAATTCCCTTGAGAATCATGTCGACGGCAAATGATCCTGTGAACAGAGCCGTTATCCTGCCGGCAATTTCCACATACCGCTCCACGTAGCGCTCTTTCCTTTTCTGCACAAAGTCATGGAGCTTTTTGAACAGGATAATGGAACCCAGAGCAAGGGTGAGTCCCAGGGCAATCGCTATTGTGGACCTGAGTAAACCGAGTTGGGTGCCTGCAATTACACTGGCACTGATAGTTCCCGGACCCACGATAAAAGGCATGGCAATGGCTCCGGCAATCTCCCGGGATTGGGGGTTGATGGTTGCCATGGGTGGACCTATACCAAGGATGAGGCGGACACCGATTATCAGAAAAGTGATGCCTCCGAAAATCATGAATGCGAGAAAGCGCACCTGCAGGACACTGTCAAAAATGACCTCACCAACCCAGGCAAAAAGGAAAAACACGATAAAACTGATCAGCCCGGCACGAAACATGATGCTGGAAAACTGGCCCAGTGGGACTTCCTTGATGAGCGACAGCAGGTAGACACTCATGATGAAGGGATTGAGCAGAACACAGATAAGAAGCAGGGACTGGGTGAATTGTTCCATAATATCTCGGAATTATGCGGGGAATTATAGGATAAACATAATTATCCAGGCTCCAGGTCTTCGCTGAACTGCCCGCCTTCTATCCCCTGACGACCAAGTTCAGACTTGCGAGATGATACCTGTCGCATTGGCCCAGCCATCCACCTCTATGCCAAGCTTTTCCAGCACTGTCATGTGCAGGTTTGCAATGGGTGTCTTAGTCGGCAAATCGACGTGCTGGCCGCCAAGCTTCATGGTACCGGCACCACCACCAACAAGAATATTGGGCACCGGATAATTATTGTGCATATCGCTGTTACTCATATTGGATCCATACATGAACAAGGCATTGTCCAGCAGAGACCCTTCACCGTCAGGAGTGTCAGCCATCTTCGTCAGGAATTTACTGAATTCTGACATATGCCAGGTCTGGATTTTGACCAGGCGCTTGATACGCTCCAGGTCATTGGCATGATGGGACAGTGGATGGAAAGCATCCGGAACACCAATGTGGTTGTAGGTCCTGTTAGTGCCTTCAGACACCATGATGTAGGAGGCCACACGCGTCAGGTCAGCCTGGAACGCCAGGGCGAGCAGATCAAACAGCAGGGTCACCTGTTCATCAAACCGGTCCAGTTCCCCAACCGGGGCATCAGGGACATCAAACCCGGAAAGATCCTGTCCTGCCGCCAGATTCACACGGCGCTCGATTTCCCGGACTGTATCCAGGTAACCGTCCAGTATCACCTTGTCGCTGGCGCCAAGTGTTTTCTGCAGCGCCCTGGTACGCTCAGCAATCAGGTCCAGTATACTGGCCTTCTGGGCAATAATTGCCTCACGTTCCTGGGCATTGTCTCCTTCGCCGAACAACTGCAGGAATATCTTCCTGGGATTGAATTCCATGGGCAGGGGTGATGTGGCATTACGGAATGAAAGGGTTGAAGAGTAGTAGCAGCCACCGGAACCACCGCCACAGGCAGCGACCTGGACGGTAGTTTCCGCTGCCACTTCAAGAGAGGGCAAGGCAGTATCCTGGCCTATATGCCGGGCAATCACCTGGTCCAGTGTTGTGGACATACTGGCCCCTGCTGCATCAGCATCCGGGCGAACCCCGCTGAGCCAGGTCGCCGGATTCAATGTGTGCACCGATCCCGCGCTGGCGGCATTTTCAAGGTTACCAAAGGAGTTTACATACTGCTTGTGAGGCTCAAGAGATTCCATGATGGGACTGAGCTTAAAGCTCTCACCGGCCCCGCTCGGTGTCCAGTTGTCCCACTCCGCTCCATGGGCCGTGTTATGCATGATGGCGCCGTGGGGAATATAAAAGAAACCGGTGCGGATCTTGCCAGCAGCAGCGGTATTGGCCAGGGCAGTATGGGCAGGCACCATGGCATCCAGAAACGGGAGAGCCACAGCAACACCTGTACCACGCAGTAGCGCTCTACGGCTTAAATGCTTTTTGGTAAGAAACATGGTCAATTCCTCTGGATTCTGCCTGTATAAGGGCTCCCATCAGGAACCCTGTCATCATACTTCAGAATTTTATTTTCTTATAATTATCAATTATTTACGGTGTTCCAGCTTATACCTGAACCCTGTAAAAGTACATTCAGGGTCACTGTGTCAGGTTACCCGCAATCCTGGAAGATTGTAATCGAAAAACTGATCCATGCACGATGAAGACCACATGGCCGGTAAAATTGTGTAAAAACCGGGAAACGATGCACGGAAAATCCCCTTTTAAGAGCCAAATATGGGACAATTCCGTAGTTATACGCAACACTGGTTATATTACGGAAAATTCATGCTAAATGTAGTTCGCCCCAAATATGCTCTGACAAAGACAGGACTCTGTCTTGCCATGCTGGCCTCGTGTTTCCAGCTGGCCACTGCCCAGGACTCGGGCAGTAACTCACCTGAAGCCCTCATCCAGACCTATTGCATGGATTGCCACAACTATGAGGACTTCTCCGGGGGGGTGGCATTCGATCTCATGGACATTAATCATGTCAGCAATGACCAGGATGTCTGGGAAGAAGCGGTCAACAAACTCCGTGGCAGGCTGATGCCGCCCGCCGGGCAGCCGCAGCCA
The DNA here is from genome assembly GCA_964503965.1 of uncultured Enterobacteriaceae bacterium. GTDB lineage: Bacteria > Pseudomonadota > Gammaproteobacteria > Pseudomonadales > Pseudohongiellaceae > Eutrophocola. The sequence goes on from CAZDCK010000011.1 coordinate 4,457, forward strand.
AACCAGGACGACGTTGACAACCTTGTTGCCTTCCTGGAAAACACCATTGATGAGAGCGTTGAAAACAGGCCCGTTGGTCATGTGCCGGTGCAGCGCCTTAATCGTACCGAATTTGCGACCATTGTCAGTGACTTGCTGGGGGTGGTAGTCGAACCGGCGCAGATCCTGCCCAGTGAAATTGAAGTGGAAGGCTTTGAAAATATCGCCAATGCGCTTGGCGCATCGCCCGCCTTCCTCGAGCAGTACATAACGGCCGCACGTCAGGTAGCCACCCAGGCTGTGGGTAATCCCGTCCCCAAATTTGCCAATGTATTCCATGAGCTCCCAAACAGGAATATTGGTTTCGCTGGAGGTAACAGCTCAGCGCGAAATCATATTGATGGTTTTCCGCTGGGCACACGTGGGGGCATGAAATTCACCCACTTCTTCCCCGCGGATGGAGAATACCGTTTCAGTATCCTCGATATCGATGCCGGTCTCTATCCACGCGGAATGGAGACAGCTGCTACCATGGTCATTCTGGTCGACGGCGAGGAAGTCAACCGGGTGGATATCGGTGGTCCTGAAGATCTTGCCATTGCTACGAGAGATGGCGTTACCGGTGGCGATGTGATTCTGGCCAAGCTGGCCGGGCTTTCCGCCGATATAACAGTTGGCACACATGAGGTCATGGTGACCTTTATCGAACGATCCTGGGCAGCAAGTAACAACGCCACGGGTAATGGCCGTATCACCGGGATGCCGATTATCGCGCTTGGTGTGGAAGTTGAAGGTCCCTTCAATCCAACAGGCCTGTCGATGAATGAAAGCCGCGAAAAAATCTTTGTCTGCGAGCCCAAGGAAGCAGCCGAAGAACGTCCCTGTGCTGAAAACATTGCCCGCCACCTGGCTGCAAGGGCTTTCCGACGTCCTGTAACCGATGAGGATCTGGACTGGCTGATGCCTTTCTACGAAGTCGGACGCGCCGAGGAAGGCGGTTTTGATGCCGGTATCATTGAACTGACAACAGCGATTTTATCCAGCCCTGACTTCCTCTACCGCTCAATGCGCATCATTGAGGAACAGCCCAGGCCTCTCAACGATCTGGAACTGGCCACCCGCCTCTCCTTTTTCCTGTGGAGTCAGGGGCCAGACGAGGAACTGATCTCACTGGCCGCCGAGGGCAAACTGTCTGACCCGCAGGTGACGAAAAACCAGGTTTACCGAATGCTCGATGATCCCCGCGCCGAAGCCATTATTGAGAACTTCGCCCTGGCCTGGCTAAACCTGGATGAACTTGAACTGGTGCAACCGGTAGACAGGCGTTTCAATGATGCCATGCGTAACAATTTTGAAACGGAAATCAGGCTTTTCCTGAAAAGCGTCCTACTGGAAGACCACCCAGTGCATACCCTGTTGACCGCTAACTGGACATACGTCAATGAGTCCCTGGCCAGCCAGTATGATATCGACGGTGTTTATGGATCCCAGTTCCGCCGTGTCAATCTTGAGAATCCGAACCGCTGGGGTATTCTGGGCAAGGGCGCTACCCTGTTGAGAACGTCCTATGGTGACAGGACCTCTCCGGTATTGCGCGGTGCCTGGGTCCTTGACCGAATCATGGGCACCCCGCCTGCACCACCACCACCCAATGTGGAAGTTGACCTCTCTATCCGTGAAGGTGAAAAACCAACGACCCTGCGCGCGAGGCTCGAACAGCATCGTGAAAACCCCAACTGCATGGCTTGCCATGGTTCCATTGATCCTCCGGGTCTGGCCCTGGAAAACTTTGATGTTACCGGTCGCTGGCGTGATGTGGATGAACAGGCAGATGCACCAATCAATTCTTCAACTGTACTGATCAGCGGCCTGGAAATTGACGGCCCCGTTGAACTGCGTAACTTCCTGCTGAGCAAGGAAGACCAACTACCGCAGACAATTGCGAAAAAACTGATGATGTACGCCCTCAATCGTGAGGTCGAATATTTCGATATGCCTTACGTTCGAGAAATCGTCCGCGGCGCCGCCGATGACAACTATACTTTTGCTTCAATCGTGGCCGAACTGGTTAATCACGATGTCTTCAGGATGCAAGGCCCTGAAGAACATCATGAACAGGACGCTCATGACGTAGCATCCAACTAGACTGGGGGACAGAAAATGGCTAATTTCCTGACCAAGAAACATCTTTCACGCCGCAAGCTCCTGCGTGGCAGTGGCGTCGCATTGGCGCTGCCTTTCCTTGAAGCCATGGTGCCTGCCGGAACGGCGCTTGCACAGGTGGATGCCATGCCGAAAAAACGCGCGGGTTTTTTCTACCTGCCCCACGGCACCATCATGAACAATACGCCATTCGGCAAGGACGTTGACCACTGGACCAGTACGGGTTCGGGTGACAGCTTCCAGCTGGGCAAAATGATGGAATCCCTGGAGCCATTCAAGCAGTACGTCACTACGTTTGAAAATCTGGAAAACAATGCTGCTCTGGGTTCGGTTCATACACTCAACCCGGCGACATGGCTGTCCTGCGTTCGCCCTGGTACAGGTTCCATACCCGAACTGGCAACCACTCTTGACCAGGTCATTGCCCAGCAGCTAGGCCAGGAAACAGCCCTGCCTTCCCTGGAACTGGCTACAGAAACCACTGTTCAGGTCGCTGCAGGTAATGGTGGTTTCTATGCTGTTACCACCTCCTTTGCCTCAGAGAACCAGCCTCTGCCCATGGAATTCAATCCCCGCAAGGTATTTATCCAGCTGATGGGGCCCTATGACACCCAGGAAGAACGCGAGCTGATCCTGAACAAGAACATGAGTATCCTGGACATGATTGCGGACAGAACCCGGGAGCTGCAAAAAGACCTGGGTGCCGGCGATAGAATCCTGTTGTCCAATTACCTGGACACCGTGCGCGAAATTGAACGTCGAGTCCAGATTTCCATGGACCAGGACATGTCCGGTATTGATGTTCCATCAGCCCCGATCGGTGTATTCGAGGATTTCGATGAACAGATCACCATGATGTTTGACCTGATGGCCCTGGCCTACCAGGCTGACCTGACCCGGGTAGGCACCCTGGTCATGGCCGCGGAAGGTACTGACCGCACTTACCCCCAGGTAAATGTTGCCGGTGGTTTCCATCCGACCAGCCACCACACCAATGACCTGGAACGCATCCAGGACCTGATTCGTGTGCAGACCTATCACATGGAACATTTTGGTCGTTTCATCCAGAAGCTGGCTGATACACCGGATGGCGACGGCAGTATTCTTGACCATTCACTGTTCCTTTACGGCTCCAACATGGGCAACAGTAACCAGCATGACAACTACCCACTGCCAGAAATTCTGGTAGGTGGCGCCAGCGGTGCCCATAAAGGTGGCAAAAATGTAACGCCCCCTGAAAAGACGCCACTGGCAAATGTCCATCTGACTATCCTCGACAAGCTGGGCATCCCCCAGGAAAGCTTCGGGAACAGCACGGGCATCATCTCCGAAGTGTGAGACAGGAAACAAGGCAATTCATGAAGAAGTACGAACGCAGAAACATTCTCAAGGTCGGCCTGGGCATCGCATCAGCCCCACTGCTCACCGGACTGGCCGGCTGCTCTTCAGACGAACAGTCCATGGAAACCGTGGCCGAAGCAGCACCACTGCCTGAGCCCACCAGACTGCCAGTTGAGTCCATTCGCAACAATGTGAACATTATCTCTGGCGCGCCGGGCAACATTCTGACCTTGCAGACCAGTGATGGCTTTATGCTGATCGACAGCGGCTCTGCGGAACTGGCCCCGTCAGTTCAACTGACTCTTGATAATGCCCGTGTACATACACTGTTCAATACCCATCACCACCGGGATCAATCTGGCGGAAACGCGTTATTTGGTGACAACGGTGCGGCTATTCATGCCCATGAAATCACCCGACAATGGTTAAGCGCAGATCACTATGTGCCTTTTGAGGATTACTGGGTAGCTGCCGTACCTGAGAACGGGCGTCCAACACATACTTTCCGCGAAAAGGGTGAGACAGCTGTTGGTGATAACACTGTTGAATACGGCTATCTGCTTGAGGCACACACCCGGGGTGATGCTTACGTTTTTCTGCGTGACAGTAATATTCTCGCTGTGGGCGATGTCGCTTCCCCACTTCGCGATCCTTCACTGGACTGGTATGCCGGTGGCTGGCTTGGCGGCCGTGTGGATGCTATGGATGATATTCTCGAGATTGCCAATGCCGAAACACTCGTCGTTCCTGCCTATGGCCCAGTGATGACCATGGCAGACTTTCAACAGGAACGGGATATGATGTGGCATCTTTGGGAACGCTGCTCAACCCTGGTGAACAACGGCCGCAGTGCACAGGACATCCTTGATGCAGGCGTGATGGATGAAATCGACCGGACCTTCGATGATCCTTACCGGTTTCTTTATGATGCAGCCAAAGGCCTGTGGGCACATTACACCAATTTTGGCGGCAACGTCGTCTGATACCGCGAATGAATTTTGGAAAATGGCTATTTTGTCCACAAAGCTTTTTGATGACCCAACATACTAATTTCCAGAGCTATCTGAATATGGAAAATCTTGCTACAAAAATAAAAATCAGAATTCTTGCTGCTGTCCTTTTCCTGGTGTCCTCGACAGTACTTCAGGCCCAGGAATCCCTGATAGACCTGATCAAGGATCGTCGTTTTGATGATGCACTTGCTGCCATCACAGCAGGTGCTGATATCAATGCAGAGCTGCCTGATGGCTCAACGGCACTCCTTTATGCAACCTATTCAGTCAATCATGAACTGGTTGAAGTACTACTTGATGCCGGTGCCGATGTTGATGTAACCAACAATTATGGTGCCACACCGCTGGCTGAGGCCGTCAAGCTTGATGATGCAGAACTTGTAAGCATGCTTCTGGACGCTGGTGCGGATCCTGATTCTCCCAACCTGGATAACCAGACGGCCCTGATGCTGGCTGCCTACATCGGCAATCTGGAAATCGCCCAGATACTCATTGATGCAGGTGCCGATGTGAATGCGATAGAAACCTTCCGTGGTCAGAACGCATTGATGTGGGCGTCAGCAGAAAACAATCCTGATGTAGCCGAACTGCTTGTGGCCAATGGCGCCGATGTCTCGGTCAAAGCCGTATACGATGACTGGCCCAGGCAAATGACTTCAGAGCCTCGTGCCCAGTTTCGCCCGACAGGTGGACTCACAGCACTTCTCTATGCCACACGCTCCGGCTGTTACCGATGCGCTGTGGCCATTGTGGAAGGCGGTGCAGACATCAACCAGCCCAACCCGGATGGTGTTACACCTCTTCTCAATGCTATAGATAACAAAAGTTTCGACATTGCCATGTTCCTGATCGACGAAGGCGCCAAAGTCGATGTATGGGACATGACTGGTCGCACACCGCTATATATGGCGGTGGACATGAATTCATTTGTACCACGCTCATTTGGTGGTTTTGGTGACTCTTTCAACCCACTGGCCAATAATGATCGGGGCATAACAGCCATGGACATTGTTCATCGCCTGCTGGACATGGGCGTTGATGTCAATCACCAACTTACTCGCATGCGCCCGAATGGTCCTGGCCGGGGACGTTTTGCCGATTATGATATGCGCGGTGGCACCCATGCCCTGATGATAGCTGTATTTACCCATGACCATGAAGCCATTGAAGTTTTGCTTGAGCATGGTGCGGAAGTGGATCTGCGTAATGTCTTCAGAATTACGCCCTTGATGTATGCCTCCGGTATGAGCGGCAATGGTCGAGGCCCTAGTGGTTCCAATGGTGATGACATCCAGGAAAGAGCGGTCAGGACAATTAACATGCTGCTGGATGCTGGTGCCGACATCAATGCCCAGGTCAATGACAGCCATACATTCACCGCAAAACTCGATACCTATATTGCCTGGAAAGACAACGAAGGCCGCACAGCCCTCCACTCGGCAGCCGAACTGGGCTGGGATAAAGTGGCCAAGGTCCTTCTTGATCGCGGTGCAGACCCGGAAATACAGGATGCCCAGGGCAACACACCTCTGGACCTGGCGCTTCAGGAAGTGGTTGAAAGCACACGACCAGGACGTCGCGTATCTGCGGAAGGTCGTCAGGCCGTTGCTGCCCTGCTTGGAATGCCTGGCCAGTAAAAACTGACTCATATTTTTGGGCCAAGGCTGGACCAAACGAAGGAAAAGAATTCGAGGCAGGCTCCCGGGTTTACTCTTTACCCGGATTCCCCGGATTCCCCGGATTCCCCGGATTACCCTGATTCCCCCTATTGATGTTTATCCCGACTTCCGATTCATGTCATTGATGGGACGTTTAAGAATCATGGCAATCAGGACAGACAAAAACCCATGTGACGCTCACCCCCTTTCCTGAATGGTCGCAGGGGCATTTTCAGGAATAGACAGCGCATTGAACCTGTATCATTGCGATGTTCCATGTTTAACTCAAGTCTGAAACCTTTTCTGTTGATTGCCCCATACGATTTGGTACCCTGTCACGTCTTCATCTCCTCGACGGCTAAAGGCATTTTTTCCCCGTGGATACCAAGAAAATTCGTTTTGTGCGCAACAAGCCCTGGCTGACAAAAGACAGTGCATCCAGGCCTGTCCCTATTGGTAAAACCATTCCCGAATGGTATCGACAGGCCGACCGCTACGCCAGGGACCCCCAGACCGACCAGTATTACGAAATGCCCCAGATAGGCGGAAAAATTCCAACATGGAAAGCCTGCCCTGCCGTCTACGATATTCTTGGCAGTGGTTATACCTACCGGACACCCTGCGACCTGGAGTTCGCCGAAGACAACCAGGGCAATATCCATGGCCGCGTACTCGATCCACAGCACCAGCAATTCCTGGTAGACCGGGAACCCCTGTACCAGTTTGTTGTACCGCAGGGTTATCATGCGAAACATTTTGCCTGGTGGGCAGACTGGTGCGTGGAGCTTCCTGAAGGATACAGTGCTATTTATATGCATCCGATCAACCGTTTTGAACTGCCATTCATTACTACAAGCGGCATCATCGATAATGACAAGGACAAGTTACCGGGCACCATTCCCTTCTTTTTTCTCAAAGGCGTCACCGGCATCCTGCCAGCAGGGACACCTATAGCCCAGATCATTCCATTCAAGCGGGAACACTGGATAGCGGAGTACGACACCTCCCTCTCACTTGAAGAAATGGAAGCCAAAAACCAGGCTAACAGCGACAAATATCGTAAACCGGATGGCGGTGTTTACCTGCGTGAAGTCTGGGAACGCCGTAAATACCAGTAAGGACGCATATCATGGATACAAGAAAAATCCGCTTTGTTTCCAATCGCCCCTGGCTGACGGAAAAAAGCAAATCCAGACCCGGTCCTGTACTCAAGACCATTCCCGACTGGTTTCGCAAGGCCAGCCGTTTTATCAAGAATCCCGAAACAGGCCTACCGGTACTGAAAGAAGATGGTAGCCGGATGTCAAACTGGAAAGCCTGCCCGGCCGTATTCGACATCATGAGCAGTGGCTACACCTACAAAACTCCCTGCGATATCGAGTTTTACGAGGATGCCCAGGGCAATATCCAGGCCCGTGTGCTCGATCCTCAACATCAGAGCCTGGTACAGGAGCGCATGCCGCTCGACCGCTTCCCGCCTCCGCAGGGTTTTCATGCCAAACATTTTGCCTGGTGGGCAGACTGGGCAGTGGAATTACCGGAAGGCTACAGTGCGCTGTATACACAACCATTCAACCGCTTTGAACTTCCCTTCTGGACCATGGGTGGGATCGTGGATAACGACAAGGTGCATCTGCCGGGGACCATGCCCTTTTTCTTCATGAAAGGTGTCACCGGCATTGTGCCCGCCGGTTCTCCCTATGCACAGATCATTCCCTTCAAACGGGAGCACTGGCTAGCAGAATATGACACGGATATTTCGGCCGAAGAGATTGATGCGAAAAACCGGGCCAATGCGGAAAAATACCGACGCCCGAACGGCGGCGTGTACTTCAGGGAAGTTTGGGAGCGGCGAAAGTATCAGTAGCCTTACATGGATGTACCCACAGCCAGACAACTTACTCAGTTTCTCAGGACATTGCGCCAGTTATACTCGGTGCAGTTGTACTCCAGCAGAACAGAATCAGGCACTTTCTGCATCCAGACAGTGACGCTTTCCGGTTGCCGGTACATCACGGGATCGGTCACCGTAATGATATTCTGGAGAATCAACTCATCGTCTGCGACACTCGATTTCTGCCTTTCTCCCAGGGGCAAGTCTGCTGCGGGTATCAGTGACAGGTGCTCACTGATCATGACCTGGTCACTATGCACCCATTTGTCCACTTCCCAGGCTTTGACCTTGGCGGTATCGATCTCAAGAACATCCCTGCCATCTTCCGTACGCCAATGACCCACCGAATAACCGTTGCGTGTATGAGGCTGATCAGCAGGAATTGCCCGACCATCCAGGTAGACACGCCTGACCTCTGACTGAAATTCCGAGATTAGCGTAATGCGCTCTTCTGTCTGAATGATGTCCAGGGGATATCCAGCAATACCGAACATGGATTCCGGCATTCCGGAATTTACGCAAAAAGCCCCTCGTTCCGGAGCATTAGCGGGCAGTTCATTGCGAAAGGCCTCTATGATGGCTTGCCCCTGCTCTGACAGTTCCGGATCTCCGGGAGCGCCAAACAGGCCTCCCGGCCTATCATGTTGAAGCAGTACCCATACACCGGTCAGGTCAGCGGCTTGTACCGGAACATTGATTAACATGGCAACCAGGAGGAGATAGTTGATTTTCATAAGCTCACTTTCAATGACATTTCTTTGACGACATTATCCTGACCAACAGGGGCCAAGTGCAACATAAGAATGCTCCACAAATATTCCATGAAGATGGATCTTTTTAGTATGGCGGATTATTCTTGAAGGTCATCCATTCAAGCCCGGGGCTGATTCCATGACTACGACCAGACTGATTTCACCTATTGCGATCTTCCTGCTTGCGATAACAGGCCTGCCTGCCCAGTTATCAGCCCAGGAAGTCAGGCCAGAGCGGGTAGGGCTGTCCTCGGAAAGACTTTCCCGTATTGAAACGCTGATGCAGCGTCATATCGACAACAATGGGTTTTCAGGGGCCGTTACCCTTGTCGCCCGCAACAACAAGGTTGCCTGGCTCCATTCCCAGGGACTGATGGATATAGCGTCCGGTAGACCCATGCAGAAAGATTCTGTATTTCGCATCATGTCCATGACAAAACCCATCGTCGCCTTTTCCATCATGATGATGATGGAGGAAGGCCTGGTCAGGCTCGATGACCCAGTCTCCCGCTTCATTCCTAAACTTGGCGGCTTGAGGGTTGCCTCAGCGACCAATCCTAACGGGGTCAAGGCAGAGAGGGAGTTTACCGTCAAGGACTTGCTCACCCACACCTCGGGACTGATGAGCGGACCTCAAAGCAACAGAGCCGTCTCTGTTGAATTTACACCAAAGGCCACACTGGCAAATGTTCTGCCTCAACTCGGTACCGCTCCCCTGGAATTCCAGCCCGGCTCACGCTGGGCCTACAGCCCCATGTTCGGTTTTGATGTGCTGGCCCGAATTGTTGAAATCAGTTCAGGACTTGATTTTGGCAGCTTTGTTCAGCAGCGCATTTTCGACCCCCTGAATATGGATGACACTTATTTCTACAGGAATACTGCCCATCCCAACCTAACTACACTTTATCGCATCGAGAATGGTGAACTTGTCGAGAATCCGGATATGCCCTTCATCAATGGCGCCTACTTCTCCGGTGGTGGCGGACTCTTCAGCACGGCTGAAGATTACCTGCAGTTCGCCTTGGTACTGCTCAATGATGGTGAGTTAAACGGAGAACGCCTGCTTGGGCGACGTACCATGGAGATCATGCGATCGGCCTTTATAGAGGATTCCCTGCCAGGCAGAAATCCCGGGGAAGGCTATGGCCTGGGAGTCAGGGTCATCACCGATGCCGTGGCCAATCATACCTGGCTGTCTACCGGCAGTTTTGGCTGGAGCGGCGCGTTCAATACCCACTTCTTCGTTGATCCGGAGGAAGAGATCGTTGGTATCTACATGACCCAGGTCACCGGCTTTCCGGGTGCATTTACACTGATGGATGACTTTGAAACGGCCGTGATGCAAGCCATTGTCGAATAGGGGTCTGACAGGCAGATTCATGAGAGGACACACAAACATTACAGGGAGATGTAGCCATGAAACCGATATTGTTCATCCACGGATATTCCTCAGAAGGACACGGCAACACTGTCGAGGAAATTTACGGCACGCTACCTGATGACCTCAGACGGGCCTTTGGTAATAAAAAGGTACTCGATCTCAACCTGAGTCGATGGATATCACTTAGTGATGGCGTCAACCTGGACGATGTCAGCCTGGCCATGGACCGGGCATTACGGTCCCGCCACAAGGCTCTTCTGAGAGACGGTTTTCACGTGGTGATTCACAGTACCGGCGCCCTGGTTGTTCGCAACTGGATCAGGAATCATTGCCTGGATCCATCAACCTGCCCCATTGACAACATTGTTCACCTGGCAGGCGCACACTTTGGTAGCGGGCTTGCCCATATTGGATCAGGGCAGTTCGCACGCTGGGCCAGACTGCTTGCGTTGCATACTCGCAGTGGCATCCAGGTACTTGATGAACTGATGTTCGGTTCCTGGAAATCCCTGGATCTTGCCCTGCACTTTATTAAACCTGGCGGTGATATGTTTGATGATTACGGTGTACAGGAATTCTGTATTATCGGCTCACAAACACCCAAGGCACTTCGTCATATACCTGTGCGATATATCAAGGAAGACTCCTCCGATAATACTGTTCGCACCAGTGCAGGCAATCTGAACTTCAATTACATCAGCATTACCCCCAAGCACGATGTGGATTCCCTGTCTGTGCCCAGACTGAAGAAACTCAATGAGGAGAGGCTTGAAGAGAAAACGCTGTCCGGGCGTTATTATGCGATTGATATTAGCGGGTTGAGTCGAGAAAGACGCCGTATACCATACACCATTGCCTATGAAACCGCCCACTTCGGGGAAGACATAGGGATCGTCATCGGCAGCAAAAACCGGAAGTCCATTGTCCCCCTGGTGACTACCGCCCTGTCGACACCGGTAGATGATACCGCCTATGCAAAGGTCGCTGACAGATTTTCTGCCAACACGGAAAAGACATTCAAGCGGGCAGCCCGGCTCTCAAGCAGATTACTTGAATGGAATGTACAACAGCAGTACGAGGGGCATGCACAACTGATTTTCAGGATCAGGGACCAGCATGGCAATGGCGTCAGGGATTTTGACATCATGTTTCGATCAAGAGGCAGCAAGGGTACGAAGCTGGAGAAGCTGATTGAAGACAGGCGTACAAACAAGAATCATGCAGGCACCAATACTTTTTATTTGCGAACACAGTCATTTCATCGCGGCAACTGGAAAGACCTGATCGGAGATTTATGCCCTGTTGATGTTGAAATAACCGGCACTGAGACACAATCCGATGAGATTGCCTATGTCCCCTTGCTGATGCGCTTTTCCGGAACACAGGCCAGGTCAGTGATCAATACATTCCAGACGACCATTATTGATATTGAGCTGGCCCGCCTCCCGACCGGGAGCGTCTTCAGGATAAAATAGGACCAGATATGTCTTAATGACCCCAATACGAAACTTGTTGGAAAGCCGTCATGGCAGGCTCCATTCCTTACCCAATTCCGTTAAGCTTTACCCAATATAGATTCAACCTGAAAAGAGGCCATAATTCATGGATTTTCGTTATATCGGTAAAAGTGGACTTCGTGTCAGCCCCATCTGCATGGGCACGATGACATTCGGCAGTTGGACGGACAAGGCCGAGGCATTTCGCATACTGGATAAAAGCTATGAGCACGGCATCAACTTCTTTGATACCGCCGAGATCTATCCTGTCCCACCTCAAGCAGAAAGCGTCGGACTTACCGAAGAGATATTCGGCGAATGGATGAGAGGCAAGTCCCGGGATTCACTAATTATCGCAACCAAGGTGTCCGGCGCGGCCTCCGGTTGGATGGTGCCCGTCACTCGCCATGGACTGACAGCCCTGGATCGTCACCATATCGAAAAGGCTGTTGAAGGCAGCCTGCGTCGCCTCAATACAGATTACATTGATCTTTACCAGATTCATTGGCCAGACCCCATCACCCCTGTTGAAGAAACCATGGATGCCCTCAATCGTCTTGTTGAAGCAGGTAAGGTCAGATATGTGGGTACATCCAATGACACAGCCTATGGCCTGACCAAAAGCAATACGGTCGCTGACTACGAAGGGTTTGTCCGCTTCCAGTCCATCCAGAACAACTTTTCTCTGCTGCATCGGCGTTGTCTTGATGAGATTGCCAATATCTGCCGCCGTGAGAATGTATCATTACTGCCCTATTCTCCGATTGGTGGTGGTGTCTTAAGTGGCAAATACAACATCGACCCTTTACCAGCCGACTCCCGATTTGGCGAATACATTGACGCCGAAGATCCAAGGCAACGCGCCATGGCGGATCGTTTTGTAAACCAGGCCACACTGGCCTCTACAGCCCGATATCTTGAAATTGCTGCAGAAGCCGGCATGTCTGCTGTGACCCTGGCCACAGCGTGGAGCATGCATTTCGACTTTGTGGCCTCCACCATTATTGGAGCCCGGTCAGCCCAGCAACTGGATGAATCCCTGGCTGCACTGGATGTCTCACTGAGTGACGATGTACTCAGGGCCTGTGATGACGTCCATAACGAGTTCCTCTATCCCATGGGCTAGTCGATCAAAACTGTCTTTTAAAGCCTATCCACCAGTGACATGACGGGGTTTGCCTTAAGGAGTCACCTTGCATGGCGGACAGGTCCGACAGGCTTTTGAACAGGCGTTCATCCGCCGGGTCGGTGAGGGTGGCTTCAATCAGCCAGTTGGCATCCTCAGACTTCCAGGTACTTTGCAATGTGAGACTTTCAGCCTCGACGTAGTGAGAATTGCCGGCACCCGTTCACTGAGATGGTGGCGTTCCATGTTCAGTGAAGCATCCCCTTCCCTGAATTCAATGCTGGTAGTTATCTCACGCTTACTTCCCTTGACTGGATACACACTTTTATCCAGATGATTATTAATCACCCGGGTGTATTGATACCGGGAGCGCTCAACTAACTCGGTAAGGTCATTATCTATTTCCCAGGCCCTGGTTGCCGGGTTAGGCGCCTGGAAACTTTCTTCAAGCCCCATCAATACCAGTACGGAATGGATCGACATCTCCATTGTGTGAGTCTGGGCAGCGAGAGGTAAGCTGCCGTAGTCATTGACACGAAAAACAGGGCAATTGCCGCCTGCCTATTATTGCGATGGTTATGGATCTTCATACCCACCTCCTTTCTGTGTATGGGCAATTAGAATAGGTGAATATAATTATCAATATAATTCGATTTATCTATTATTTAGTTAGTTTTTTTCGAACTATTGGAGAAAGACAGATATACCAGGCAAAAAAAATGGCAGCTCAAAAGGAGGAGATTGAGCTGCCGTGCAGGCAATGGAAGGGAGCTTGATAGCTTTGAGTGGAGGGGTTTAGGTGAGGGGTAAATCTGCTTTATCCAATTGATAATTCTGCTGCTTACCGGCATTACGTCGCAGTATATGCTTCAACCGGGAGGCACAATGCTTGATCGCCAGATACATGTCATTCTGGGTAGAGCGCATAAACAGGGAGGGTTCACTGTCCAGCTTCAAAACAACCTGGCAACGCTTATCAATACCTCCATGATGACTACTGTTAATATCTTCAAGTCTGACATCCAGAAGACTGACATTTTGATAAGCATCGAGCATATCGACAAAGTTCGTTCTTACTGCGTTTTCCAGCGCCCTGGTCAGGGGGAACCCCCGTGCCTGGATGTTGATACTCATGTAATCTCTCCTGTTGATCAGTTTGAAAGTATCTTAGTATAGTTATTAAAATCGTAATATTCGTATTTTTAATTTTTTTAAATCGGTTTTTCCGAACTAAAAGCGCCCATGAAAATCAACTACAAACACCTGAATTATTTCTGGCATGTCGCCAAAACCGGTAGCATTATCAATGCAAGTGAAGCACTGCATATCACACCCCAAACAATCAGCGGGCAGCTTTCACTGCTGGAAGAGTCCATCGGTGACAAGCTTTTTGAGCGTCAGGGCAGACGACTGCTTTTAAGCAACAAGGGAAAAGCGGTCTATAAATATGCTGATCGCATTTTCAGCCTTGGTGAGGAACTCAATGATTTTTTAAGAGGCAGCGACTCCGTTTCCTCGGGCGAACTGCGTGTTGGCATCATGGATGGCATTCCCAAGATCATTGCCTACAAGATTCTATGCCCGGTTATTGACGACAAGACCATCAGCCTCACCTGTCATGAAGGCAGCTTCGAACAACTCATCGCCAAACTGGCCATTCGCGAACTGGATATGGTAATCAGCGATATGCCAGTGAACTCCGCCTACAGCATCAGGGCCTATAACCATAAACTCGGGGAAAGCCCTATGACCTGCTTTGCCATTCCAGCGCTGGCAAAGAAACTGAAACGCAATTTTCCCGACAGCCTGGACCATACGCCGGTATTACTGCCTACGAACCACAGCACAATCAGACCAGCCATCGACCAATGGTTTATGACCTCTGATATTACTCCTACAGTGGTTGGTGAATTTGATGACAGCGCCCTGCTCAAGGCATTCGGGGAAAGCGGTGCGGGTGTTTTCTTCATGCCAACGATTATTGAATCCGAGGTGCAGGAGCACTACGGGGTTTCCATTGTTGGCAGAACCGAGAATGTCAGGGAGCAATTCTTTGCCCTGACCCTGGAACGCAAACTCGATAACAGCCGGCCAATTGTGACCAGCCTGGTTGACCAGGCCATCAGCTCTGTCTTCACCTGAACAGAGCATCCGGAGCCAGAGACTCCAACAAATCTCGCGATTATGGTAGGGTAGCGACCCTGAAAAGGTGACCCCATGACAATGACAGACAGGCTAACTCTCAAACTTCCCGGTGGAGCCGACAAGCTCCTGCTGCACTCATGCTGCGCCCCCTGTTCTGGCGAAGTGATGGAAGCCCTGCATGCCTCAGGTATCAACTACAGTATCTTCTTCTATAACCCCAACATTCACCCCAAACGTGAATATGAACTGCGCAAGCAAGAAAATATCGATTTTGCGAAAAAGCATGGTATTGATTTCATTGATGCCGATTACGACACCGATAACTGGTTTGATCGTATCAAGGGACTGGAGATGGAACCGGAACGGGGTGAACGTTGTACGAAGTGCTTCGACATGCGTTTTGAGCGAACGGCCCTGTATGCCCGTGAAAACGGTTTCCCCGTGATCTCCTCCTCACTGGGCATTTCCCGCTGGAAGAATATGAACCAGATTAATGATTGCGGACAGCGCGCAGCTTCCCGGTATGATGGCATGGTGTACTGGGATTACAACTGGCGCAAGGGCGGTGGCTCACAGCGCATGATTGAGATCAGCAAGCGGGAAGAATTTTACCAGCAGGAATACTGTGGTTGCGTATACTCTCTGCGTGACACCAACAAGCACCGTCTGTCCCAGGGGCGGGATCGCATTAAAATCGGCGTACAGTATTACTCGGCCGACGACAAATAATCATCCATGTAACCAGGCCAATCCAGCCTTACCTGGCAACGCGCCATCGCGGTCACCTACCCACCATAATCCAACAAGTACGTTGTTATGTATGATGTTATAGAACAGAAACTGCAGACATTCTTTGCCTCGCCACAACCTGAAGCCAGGCGTATCTTTCATGGAAGGGGCCACTGTTATCCTGGCCTGGAACATATCTGTGTTGACTGGTTCAGGCCTGTTGTCCTTGTTTCAGCCTGGCAGCCTATTGAAAATCCGGAGCAACTGAAACAGATGATCCAGAATGCTGCCCCAAAAGACGAGCTCAAGGCCATCGTTCTGCAGCATCGCTATATCAACCAGTCCCCTGCGGATACACTTTTTGGCGACGTGCCGGACAAAGTCGTTGTCCGGGCACAGGACCTGCGTTTCGAAGTCCGTCCGGGGAAACAGCAAAATGTCGGACTCTTTCTCGACACAGGCCCTCTGAGAGAATGGCTGAAAGCGAACAGTAAAGACTGTAATGTCCTGAACCTGTTTGCCTATACCTGCGCACTCTCTGTAGCCGCTATGGCAGGTGGCGCATCGAGCGTAACCAACGTGGACATGAGCAAACCCAGTATTGAATGGGGCAACCAGAACCATATGCTCAATGGCCAGGGGCCCATGCCCATCAAGCGTGTCCCTTACAACCTCTTCAAATCCTGGGGGCGCATCAGGCAGTTTGGTCGTTATGACCTGGTGATCATTGATCCGCCAAGCCAACAAAAGGGAAGCTTCAATGCCGAAAAGAACTACAAGAGTGTCGTCAAGCGCATGAAGGAACTCTGCAACCCCGGCGCCACCATCATTGCCGTCCTGAACAGCCCCTTTCTGGGTAAAGACTTCCTTTTGGAGGTTTTTGAGAAGGAATTGCCAAAGACAACCTTTGAGGAATGGATGCCGGTGGCAAAAGAATTTGAGGAGATCAATCCTGAGAAAGGATTAAAGATTGGTCGGTTTATCTATAACCGTTAATACAAGCGTTACTAATTGCCTGACTAGAAAAAATCAGAATCGTGACATCACGTAATCTTCATACTCAACCTGGCATGTCACAGAAAATCCAGGCCTTCAAGAAATTCAGGCCAAGACATAAAAAGCAGATAATGCTCCTGTTGAAAATTATCTGCGCTGATTGATTCACACGACTCTATTTTACCAGATGCTCGTAACGCTTATCCGTCAGCATCTTCATGAAGGCCACCAATGCCTTGATACGCCTCTCATCCAGTGCCGGGGCTGACTCCAGTTTTTCGAAGTCGATATTCTCCTCGACTTCCGGCTCTCTCCAGGGCTCACCGGTTTCAGGATTAATATCCGCTGCAGGGCCACGCACATTGAACTTGTTATAGAAACGCACCACAGTTTCCAGATCATTGAACACCCCGTTGTGCATGTACGGCGCTGTCATGGCCACATTGCGCAGTGTGGGCGTCTTGAACTTACCCGCCTGAGCCGGGTCATCAACTGCCGGATTCTCCAGCAAACCATAGTCGATGTGATCCTGCCCGAGACCATTTAATGATCGTAACTCCCTGTTAACCGGAGTCGCCACATTGAAATACTTGTAACTGGTGAATGGCTCACCTTCACTTTCAGCAAAGGGTTTTAACTGGTGACACTGGTTGCAGTTGGTGAACTGCTCGGAGAAAAAGAGTGTCATGCCCAGCTCTTCCTCTTCGGTAGGTTCATATTCACCACGCAGGTAACGATCGTACTTGGAATCGAACGGCGAGAAAAAACTCGTACGTTCTGCCGCAGCAATTGCCTCGGTCATGCGCCTGTAGGCAACATCCACGTCATCAAATACATCGTCGCCGAACAATTCCCTGAACGCCTGGGGGAAGAGCGTGTGTTCCTGTAACCGGGCTACAACCGCTGCCTTGTCTTCCATCTGCATTTCAATGGGATTCAGGAAGGGACCACCAGCCTGTCCTTCCAGATCTGGTTCACGGCCATCCCAGAACATGCCCCCTACATATTCCCCTGCACTGTTCTTGTGAAACTCTGGTGTCAGTGCCGCATAGGCCAGGGACGGCGCATTGCGGTCACCCAATGATTTAAAATCATTACCGACTGACGCTGCCAGTCCGGCAGGCCCACCGCGCCAGTCTATAAATGCCTGAGCAGGATCATGGCAGGAAGCACAGCCCTGGGTACGATCCTTTGACAGGCTGACATCGAAAAACAACGCCCGCCCGAGATCTTCCAGTTTTGCCTGGTAATCGGAATCCTGCTGGCCTGAAGCCAAAACAGGTATCCACAACAGTAATAACAGCCACAATGGCTTCATCAGGTCTCCTGCCAAACAGTCAGGTGGTTATCCCAGAATACTTTCCCTGTCGCTGATACGTCCAATGACACAATATCGTCTACAGTCGGGTTATAGTGACTGATGCGACCGGTACCGGCCGTGAACACAAAACCATCTTCCACCGCACAGACACCACAACCATCGCGTGAACGCAGGGCATTCACCATCTCCCCGCTTCGGGCATCCCAGAAAGTTATCAGGTTCCCCCTGGGGCAACTGGCAGCGAAATAACTGCCCCCCAGGTCAAAGCGAACAGAACCGACATACTGCTTCATTTCTGACTGACTCGGTTCTGGTGCCCAAAAGGTTTGTATCGGGCTGCCCTGCTCATGAATCATGATCAGGGGAGCCCTCTCGAATGGCTCTCCTTCATACTGAAGGCCTGCCGCAACCAGTCCATCGGCATTGATATCCAGGTGACGAATACTGGCCTTATGATAGTCAGTATCCAGAAACTGCTGTTCTATCAATGCCCCGGTATCGGCAGCCATATAAACTAGGGACGGCTGCATGGATTCAATGTTGAGCTTTTCCCGACCACTATCGGGATGGGTGCGAATCCCGCCATTGGCTACTACCAGGGTCTGGTCATTCTTTAGCAGTAACTCATGGGGGCCAACGCCGTAACTGGGGTATTCCGTTGAACGGACCATGGTCACGGCATGATCATTTCTTGTCACTTGCCAGACAACCACACGTCCGCTGTCACCATTGATGAGCTGATAGGCACTTTCCGCAGTATAGAATGTTGAGCCGTCAGCAGAAAAAACACCGTGCCCGTAGAGATGCCTGTCATGAGGAACAGATATCTCGGCAAGTTTTTCACCACTTTCAAGATCACCCGTCCACAGGTACCTGCCTGGCCGGCGTGCAATAACCGTATATATACCAAGCCCCTCATGGACCGCGATATGATGTGCACGCGCTGGAAGTCTGTGCCTGAAGACTTCCTCTGCCTTAATACCATTATGTCGAAAACCGATAACCCAGTGATTGTCACCACGATCTGATGCAGCGCTGAGAAACAGGGGGATTTTGCCGACACTGCTCCGGGCGTGAACACTTCCAGGCAGGGCAAGCAGCCAGGCGGCAAGAGAGGTAAATTGTCGGCGGTGCAGTTTCATTATGGACTCAATCACCATCCAGGGAGTTGAAGCCCAGGTAGAGGTCGGTATTTTTCAGCCCGGCCTCGAAAGCTTCGAACAGGGCATCAAGGTGAGCAGCCAATGCCAGTAACCGGGCGTGACCGCCATCACTGGCCAGCGCCTCTTCCAGGGAATCAGGCAGGGCCATAAAGGACTGCTCCAACTCGGAAAATATACCGTTGATGGTGGACACATCCGATGCCTCAAGCAGGCTGCTCAAACTCTTCGACGTTTGGTCATCACCATTAAAAAAAGACTCCAGGGCCAGGATGTTCAACTCAACATTACGCAGGGAGCGCTCTGCTCGCCAGGATTCCGCCCGACGCACGCGTGCCCTCTGGGCATTCTCCCCGATGACTTCCTCAATTTTCTGTTGCTGGATTCGACGAATGGGTTCCACCTGGGCCTTCATGAAGTCGATAGCGGCATCTTCGGCACTTTCGAAAAATCCCCGTTCATCGGCATTGGCAATAGTCGCTCTGAATTCATCAACCCAGCGCTGATGAACTCCTTCAGCAATATCACTGATATTACGGGCAATAGCATGGGCTACCTGACACCTGAAAGGGTCTTCCTGCAAGGCACCAATACTGCCTTCTGTAAAAAGGAGCCTTTCCAATGCCGGAAATCCCTGCACGCCGACACTTTCCCGGGCAAAATTATCAGGTTCCAAAAGCTCTGCATTACCGCTGGTGACCAGTGACTCCAACTGGCGACCACCGGTACCCTTTTCGTCGGGCCAATAGTGCAGACGGAAATTCCAGTTGAAATAGGTAATCGGACCAAACTGGACATGCTGTATTTGTTGCCAGCCATCCATGGCGCCATGAAAGGCCTGGCGAAATGACTCAAGACCTGCAGTATCCGGAGAGTTGCAGAACTCACCAGCGACAATCTCCAGCTGCCCCGCAGCAAGGGCAAAGGCCTGGTAAGACGGAATGACCTGGTGATCGGTGACCGCCAGGTTTACTTCGGTCCAGTTGTTACCAGGACCATCTTTCTGGGCAAACAGACTCGTTGATAGCGATGCCGCCAGGATCAGGGAATAAAGAGTTTTCATGATCAGAGAATCTTGTTGAGAACGGTTCTCATTATAAACTATTCAGGAAGGTGATTACATCACGTCTGTCCCGCTCATTAAGGTTCAGGTAATTTTCACGAGCTTGTCGTCCTTCTCCGTCATGCCAGAGAATGGCCTCATGAAGACTGCTGGCCCGCCCATCATGCAACCATACATTGCCTGTTCCTGCATCACGCAGGGGGGCCGTGCGCCATTCCTGACCTCCGGCATCCCCGACGGACAATCCATCCGCAAGCCCGGGGCCCATATCATGGAGCAACAGGTCAGTGAAGGGATATACGGCGCCTTCACCGGTGTCGATGACTACAACATGACATTCAGCGCACCCAGCCTGACGAAAATGGTCATAACCCGGTTTTGCCATTGCCAAGTCTACTCCTGAAGCAGGCGCCATCCCCCTGATATAGGTCAACAGCAGATCCACTACCTGCTGGCTGGCTTCCAGGTCTCCCTGGAGAACTGAATTGCCATGGGGCCCTTTCCGGCACTCTGCCTGGGCTTCAGTGCAGTCACCGTAGGGTTCCGGATACTGTGGATTGCCCAGGCCCAGATCAAGACTCAGTGCCCTGCTCACCTGCCCTTGGGCACTAGCCTGTGAGGCTTTCCAACCAAAACGTCCCAGCCTGCCTTTGCCCATGCTATCGTCCACCAGGTTTACCCTGCCGGAGATACCATCGCCATTTCTGTCGGTTTCATCGGCAAGGGCCAGCACGGTTTCCTCAGGAATTCTTTCAAGCAACCGTGTTGTCCGTAGCGAAGGTGGCAGGCGCGGTGACAGGACAGCGGTATCAATATCTCCATGTTCCAGGGATTCCAGCATGATTTCAGGCAGCAAAAGACCAGATGGAGAGGCAGGATTGAAATCAATACTGACAGCCGCTTCTGCGGCAAGACCAGGTCGAGCATAGGGCTGCAGCTGCTCGCCGTAGACAGGATCATCCAGATGTACCACAAGATTGTTCCTGTCTCCCCTCCCCCCGTTCGGATGGCACTGATTACAGGAACGGGCATTGTAGTAGGGACCGAGACCATCACTGGCCTGGGTGGAGGCCGGTGACGGCACCCAGTTTCTTTCAAAAAGAGCCTGTCCGGCGGCAAAATCAAGGGGATGCTGGGCAAATCCCAGTGTTGTGGTGACCAGCCAACCAATCAGGGTTGTGGTCAGGCGTTTATAAAACGACCGAGGGGTTATCAAGAGAGTCCGACCCCTCAATACTGACATTTGTGAGCGCAAGTTCATTGATAATTTTTTCTATGGTCCGGGTTTCTTCCATGAGCGCATCCACAATGCGGGTCACAATCTGCTCACCCTGCGTATTGTCACGACCTATAAGTACATCAAAGGTGTTTCCCTGTTCACCGGCTTCGACAAGCGCGGTCATCGCCAGTCCCGTTTCCTCAAGCCTGGCCATCATTTCCGCCGATAGGGCGGGAGCCTGCTGCCGTACAAGATCATAGAGTGACGGGCCACTCACCACTTCACCGGAAACCCGGCGATATTCGCCCATGTAGACATTCTGGATTCCCTGGGCATCATAGAAATGGGAGTTGTGTGTGTTATCAGAAAAACAGTCATGCTCTTCTTCCGGGTCATTGAGCAGCAAACCAAGACGAATACGCTCACCGGCCAATTCGCCATAGGCAAGACTTCCCATACCAGTAAGCATGGTAGCCAGACCTCCTTCAGGCCCCTTGGCCATCAGGTCCTCGTAAGCAGCACCACCCGGCTGCCAGTTCTGCACCATTTCCTGCAGGTCATTGACCAGCAAGGTCGTGGCCGATTTCAGATAATCCCTGCGGCGGTCACAGTTATCATGAGTGCAGTTTTCCAGGGAATAATCAGTCCAGGGACGATTACCTGCTCCGGGATTGGTTTCGTTGAGATCCTGGCCCCAGAGCAGAAACTCAATGGCATGATAGCCAGTGGCAACATTGGCTTCGACACCATCAAGCAGGTGTAATTCTTCCGCCAGGAACTGTGGCGTAATCGCGATGGCATCCACCATCACACCACCGGCATCCAGGATCCTGTTGGCGATGACATTGGCCGAATAGAAATAATTGAAATCGGACTCTTCCCCATAGGAAGCTGCCGTGTAGTCAATCAGGCCTTCATCCAGAGGCCAACTGTTCACCCGCCCTTCCCATTCATCGACAACCCGGTTGCCAAAACGGTAGGCCTCTGTCTGCTGGTAGGGAATGCGTGCAGCCAGCCAGGCGGCTTTTACATCTGATAATGCGCTGTCGGAAGGCCTGGCCAGAAAAGCATCGACTGCCCGCTCAAGGGCCTGGGCGGTGACAAGCGAGTCTTCATAGCCTGCCTGGGCAATGGCGATATAGGTATCAACAATAGCCTCGGGGGTGATAACAGCAGGCTCTTTTACCTGAGTACATCCGGCCACGCATGTCGCAAAAAGTGCAGTGAGAAGATAGCGCATAATTTAATCGGCGTGCCTTACTACCCGTCCATCCACCATAAATATCACATCTTCTGCGATATTCGTGCTCAGGTCAGCAATACGTTCCATATAACGGGAAGTGGAAAGCAGGCTCATGGCAATATCGGTTTTTGCGGGGCTTTCCTCTATAACAGCCTTGATTGCCTCGTACATATTACGGTTGATTTCATCAACCCTGTCATCCATATCGATGACTTTACGGGCCAGCACATCATCAAGTTTGACCAGGGCATCAAGCGAATACCTGACCATGGTACGCACACTGTCAGGAAGTTCGTTGACAAATTCCGGCAGGGTGGACAAAGGCTCATGCTTCATCAATTCCTGAGCCCGCTTGGCAATATTGGTAGCAAAGTCACCCATTCTTTCCAGGTCATTATTGACCTTGAGAACCACTACGATGAATCGTAAATCACCAGCAACCGGCTGGTGCAAAGCCAGAATCTTGAGGCAGTCTTCCTCAATCTTGACCTCCATGTCATTGATTACATCTTCATGTTTGAACACTTCATCAACGAAGGTGCTCTCCCTGTTGTTAATGGCCAGGATGGCGTTATTGATGGACGTCTCAACCATGTTACCCAGTTTGAGTACTTCCTTTTTGAGTTTTTCCAGATCACGCTGTAAATGTAATGACATATTGCTTTCTCTTGTTCCGGTCCAGTCAAACGATCAACCAAATCGGCCGGTGACGTATTCTTCAGTCCTTTTTACCGCTGGTCGGGTAAATATACGCTTGGTCACATTGAATTCGATCAGGTCACCCATTTCCATAAAGGCAGTGTAATCTGAAATTCGGGCTGCCTGTTGCATGTTATGGGTCACAATGACAATAGTGTACTGCTCCTTAAGTTCAAACATCAGGTCTTCAATATGCGCCGTGGAGATTGGGTCCAGAGCGGAACAGGGCTCATCCATCAAGAGAACTTCCGGTTCCATAGCCAGGGCCCTGGCAATACAAAGCCTCTGCTGCTGCCCACCTGAGAGGTTTAATGCAGAATCATGCAGCCTGTCTTTCACCTCCCCCCATAACGCGGCCTGTTTCAGTGACTTTTCCACCAGCTCATCTGTGGCACCCGAGAAACCATTGATTTTAGGTCCCCAGGCAATATTGTCATAAATGGATTTTGGAAATGGATTAGGCTTTTGAAATACCATGCCTATGCGCCGGCGGACTTCAACGGGATCTACATCATTGCTGTACAGGTTTTCGTTGGCAAAAAGCAGTTCACCTTCAACGCGGGCACCTTCCACAAAATCATTCATCCGGTTCAGCGAACGAAGCAGGGTACTCTTGCCACAGCCCGATGGACCAATAATGGCCGTGATCCTGTTACGGCGGATGTTGAATGAAATATTGTTGACCGCCTTGTTCTCCCCATAAAAAATATCCACATCACGAATCTCAAGCACAGATTTCTTGTGCATCTTCGGCTGTGATACATCCCTGGTGGAAGAGTCAGAAACCTGGCTCATTACTTCAATCTCCGTTCGGTCTTGTTACGAATATAAATGGCTGTGGCGTTCATGATCAACAGGACAACAAGCAGAATAATAATGCCGGCCGCTGCCAGTTGATGAAACTCTTCCTGTGGACGTGAAACCCAGTTATATATCTGTATAGGCAGGGCAGTAAAAGAATCCATTGGCCCTTCCGGCAGGAAGGCAACAAAGGTGAGTGCACCGATCATAACAAGAGGCGCTGTTTCACCAATAGCGCGGCTCAAGGCAAGAATGACTCCCGTCATAATGCCGGGAAAAGATGATGGCAGTACATGGGCCCAGGCGGTCTGCCATTTCGTGGCACCGAGGGAGTATGCGGCATAGCGAATACTCATCGGCACCATCTTGATGGCTTCCCGGCTGGCAATAATGATCACCGGCAGGATAAGCAGGCTCATCGTCAGTGCCCCGGAGACAAGACTACGCTCCAGCGCAAAATAACGGACAAAAATGGCAAGGCCAAGAATACCATAAACAATAGAAGGCACACCCGCCAGATTGGCAATATTGACTTCAATGACCTTGGCGAACCGTCCCTTGCCGGCAAACTCTTCCAGATACAGTGCCGTCGAGACACCCACCGGAATTGAAATCAGGGCAACCAATCCAATCAACCACAGGGTTCCCACCAGGGCAGACTTGATACCAGCCCTTTCCGGGAAGCGTGAGGGAAAGCTGCTGATAAACTGCCAGTCCAGCCAGGCAAAACCATCAATGGATACCTGGTAAAGCAGAACAGCCAGCAGGACAACACCAGACCAGGTGACAGCAGCACAGAACGATGCAAATACTTTTGCCTTCCTGTGTCTTTTCGCCAGGTGCCTGATTTCTTTTTCAGAGCCAATTGACATGATCAGGCAGTCCTCAGTCGTAGACTTCGCGGAATCTGTTAAGAATGAGCTGTGACACGATATTGATAACCAGCGTGATGGAAAACAGTAAAGTCGCTACAGCAAACAGTGTCTGGTAGGCGATACCACCTGTGGGTGTATCCCCAAGGCTGACCTGCACAATATACGCTGTCATGGTCTGGATACTCTCAAACATGCTAAGAGAGAGATTTGGCGTCTGGCCAGCTGCCAATGTTACAGCCATGGTTTCACCAATGGCACGCGATATCGCCAGCAGGAAGGAAGCCATCACACCGGAAAGCCCTGCCGGAACGACTACGCGTGTAGTCACTTCATAGGACGTAGCCCCCAGGGCATAGGCTCCCTGGCGCAGGCTGACGGGGACAGCCTTCAGGGCATTATCACTGAGAGTCGCAATCATGGGCAAAATCATGATCCCCACGACAATGGCTGCGCTGAGTGCGTTGAACACCTGGATGTCCGGGAAAAAGGTTTTCAGGCTTGGCGTAACAAAGGTCAGGGCAAAATAACCGTATACAACGGTTGGTATTCCAGCCAGCAACTCCAGAACGGGCTTGATGATCCTGCGA
This sequence comes from uncultured Enterobacteriaceae bacterium, assembly GCA_964503965.1. Lineage (GTDB taxonomy): Bacteria > Pseudomonadota > Gammaproteobacteria > Pseudomonadales > Pseudohongiellaceae > Eutrophocola. The sequence goes on from CAZDCK010000011.1 coordinate 30,098, forward strand.
ACCCGGTCACTGGCATATTCACTGAGATAGATTGCACTGGCGAGCCCTGTGGGGATGGCGATTACAGCGGCGCCGATGGTGACAATCAGCGTACCCCACACCAGCGGCAATACACCATAGGAAGACGGCTCAAACAGAGGGGTCCAGGTAGTACCAAAAAAGAACTCAGAGGGAGACACATTCTCGAAAAAGTTCAGAGACTCGGAAACGAGCAGTATTACAATGGCAGCCGTGGTGACAATGGACACAATGGCACATAGACCAAGCCAGCCCTTTATCATGGCTTCGCCCCAGCGAATACGGGATTGCCTGATCGAAGTATCCCCTGACACCGGACTCTGAATGTCTGTATCAGGGGTTTCGGTTAATTGTTTTTGAGTCATTATTTATCTTTTGCCGGAACCCTTTCGGACAGGCACGCATTGTAGACTAATCCACCACCAAACTTTAGCAAAAGATTATTAAGCGACTAAAAAGAGGCGACCTGGTCCCTGGCTTCCTGATACATTTCCTCAGGGAGTTCAATATAGCCAACTTCGTTAGCCAGAGCGCCGGCATTGTCAATGTAGAAATCAACAAACGTACGGACTTCCTGGCGCTCAAGGCTGGCGGTATTCAGATAAATAAAAATAGGACGGGACAACGGGCTGTAAGTCCCATCATTGATCGTAACGGCATTGGGCGTAACAGGACCATTACCACCATCTATCGGAACCACTTTCAACTTGTCCTGGTTCTCGATGTAATAGGCATACCCGAAGAATCCGAGGGAATTTTCATCACCACTGATGCCCTGAACCAGGACATTGTCATCTTCACTGGCTGTATAATCAGGCCTGGAGGCACCGGATTCACCATTTACCGCTTCTGTAAAGTAATCGAAAGTGCCTGAATCAGTGCCTGGACCATATAGGCGAATCGGCTCACTTGGCCATTCCGGACGAATATCATCCCAGCTGTCGACCATGCTGCCTGGCTGCCAGATCATCTGCAATTCTTCTACTGTCAGGTAATCCACCCAGTCGTTATTGCGACTAACCACGACGGAAAGACCGTCGAATGCAACTGGAATTTCCAGGTAATGAATCCCGTTGGCTTCAGCAGTGGCCATTTCGGATTCCTTGATGGTCCTGGACGCATCATTGATGTCTGTTTCCTGGGCCAGGAATTTTTTGAATCCACCACCTGTGCCGGACACTCCAACAGTGACACGCACACGGGGAGCAACTCCCATGAACTCTTCTGCAACAGCCTCACTGATTGGATAAACAGTACTTGAACCGTCCAGACTTACTGTGCCGGTCAACTCTCCTCCGGCTTCCTGTCCTGAATCAGCAGTGCCCTCATCCTGAGAACAGGCACCAAGCAGGAGCGCCAGGCTTAAGAGAGAGATCAATTTTAGTGTTCCGGTCATTTGCAAAGAATGTGTCTTCATTTTGGAATTTCCCTGATTAAGGCAAACATTGGCATGTTCAGTTGGGCGGCATTTTCACACCACAGTGTTAAGTTTTCATAAAGAAACCGGGTTCTTTCGATTAATTTCTTAATATTAAAACACTCCCGAAGTTCCCAGAGCAGGCGGGCCAGCAATTCTGGACAGGGATAATGCCTGCTGGCGTCGCGTTATTCACACTATCTTTATTTAACCCAGAATTTAAAACTTAACACTCGCTTCATAAAATCTTAATAATTCTCTGAAAGAATGCGCTCGTTAATCACTGGCCCCAAACGGCACGGAGTCTTCCAGATGAATCTGAAAAAAATCACCAAACTGAAGCAGGCGCTACTGGCAGTCGCTTTTATCAATACCTCAACTGCAGCCTATGCAGCAGATGAGGAATTACTGGGTATCCTGCTCGAAAATGGAGCTATCACCCAGGCGCAGTATGAGTCTCTTCTCAGCAAGGACTCGATAACGTCTGAAGATGTCATTCCAGCGCCCTCTGCAGAAAACTCAACCGTTGAAGTCATCAATCTTGATGAACGGATAGCAGTCCAGGTCAATCAGCAGCTGGAGACCCGGCTTCCCGTAGCGGCCAGTCAGACAGGCAGTGGTTTTCGTCTTGCGACACGCGATGGCAACTGGGAGACCAATCTACAGTGGCGTGCCCAGACACGATTCACTTCGCCCTACAGATCAGACCCAAGACAAATTTCCAGCTTCAATGCGGATAACCAGTCCAATTTTGAGGCACGCCGGTTACGGATGAAAATTGGTGGTCACGGTTTCCAACCCTGGTTAAGTTACTATTTTGAAGTTGACCTGCAGCCCTCCAGGGATGTGGATGACAGCAGCGCGTCCTCCAGTGCCAGGGTCATTGACTGGCGTATTGATATCGCCAAGTGGGACTGGGGCGGTATTCGTGTAGGACAGTGGAAAGTTGACCTGAACAGGGAACGTGTTGATTCCTCAGGTCGCCAGCAGTTTGTCGAACGCTCAATAGCCAACCGGGTTTTCACCATGGACAGGCAGGTAGGCGCCCAGATCAGGGGACACATCTTCAAGGAAACGCCAGCTGACATGCGATTCTATGCCGGTGTATTTAATGGTGAAGGTCGAAGTGTAAACAATACCGACAATGACATGATGTATATGGGCCGCCTGCAGTGGAACTTCCTCGGCCGGGATCTCTCGTGGCGACAAACGGATGTTGAATACACTGACAAACCTACCGGCAGCCTTGCCATTGCCGGCTTCACTACTACCGGTAGCTGTACCCGCTGGTCATCATCCGGTTGCGGAAACCTTGATGGCTTTGATAGGCCTGCCAATGCCATTCCAGGCCAATTTGATATCGACCAGGTCGTACAGGAATTTGCCTTCAAGTATCGGGGCTTCTCAGCGCAGCAGGAATATCATCGCAGGGAAATCGACGATAAATCTGATGGCAGCTCACATGAGTTGACTGGTGGCTATGTGCAGGCTGGCTACTTCTTCCATAATATTTTCCCGAGTGTACCGAAAGAGCTGGAACTCGCTGTTCGATATGCCTTTGTTGACGAGCCTAATGCCACCAACCGTATTTTCGAAAACGAACGTCGGGAAACCACGCTTGGTGCCAACTGGTTCTTCGATGGCCACAACAACAAGGTGACTCTGGATTATTCGCGACTCACTCTGGATGACGCCTTCTTTGGACAGGATGAATCCGATGATCGCCTGAGACTGCAATGGGATGTTTCTTTCTGATTCAGGAACACTGACGTTAAAAAACGGGATCCATTTGGATCCCGTTTTTTGTTGCAGGGCAGAAAATAATCAGTTCCCCAAAGGCAGCTTGATAGTAAAGCTGGAACCACTGCCAAGCTGGCTTTCCACACTTATATTTCCGCCATGTTTTTCAATAATATTCTTGACAATGGACAGCCCAAGACCGGTTCCGCCCAGACTTTGGGAGCGCGCCTTATCTACCCGGTAAAACCGTTCAAAAACACGCTGCTGGTACTGCGGACTGATACCCAGCCCGGTATCCTGGACCTTGAGCGTGGCCCAGTTGGCGTCTTTTTCCAGGTGAACAGTAATAGTACCGGGTTGTTCTGTGTACTTGATGGCATTGTCCAGAAGGTTATCCACCAACTGGTTCATATTCTGCCTGTCCCCGCACAGTACTATCTCGTCTTGGGGCAACTGCATAACCAGTTCATGCCCCTTCTCTTCCGCAGGCATCTGAACGTTTCGAACCGCCTGTCGTACAAGGTCTGTGAAGTTGATTCTGCTGAAGTCTTCCCGGTTCTGGCTGCTCTCCAGGCGTGAAATGGTCATCAGATCCCCGACCAGCTGGGACAACCTGAGACTTTGAGCATGGACCCGACTGGTAAAATGAATGGCTGTCTCTCTATCAACTTCATCATCACCAAGAATAGTTTCAGTGAGGCCCCTGATTGCAGTAATGGGCGTTTTCAGTTCATGAGAGGCATTGGCGACAAAGTCAGTACGAATACGTTCAAGATTCTTGATGTCCGTGACATCATGAAGCACCAGGACTGCACCAATGGGCTCTCCATTATCGTTACTGAGTGAGGCCGCATAAATATCGACCACAAGCTGGTCAGACTTTCTGTTAAGACGCATCTGCGTTTTGATAACAGAACGAGTGCGAATGGCTTCATCCAGGGCATTGATAATCTCCTGGTTACGTATCTCCTGCCAGAGAGGCTTTCCAAGACAGTTTTTCTCGTTTACAGACAAGAGCCTTGCTGCTGCCTCATTGATATGGAGAATGTTCTGGCCCATGTCCACATCAATAACCCCTTCCACCATGCAGGTAAAAATGGTTGTCAGACGATTCCGGTCAGAGGTCACCTCAGTCACACTACGTGCTGAACTCCTGGCCATCTGATTAATCGCTTCTGCCAGCCTCTTCAGACCAAGGTTATTCCCTTCAGGGATACGTCTCGCGAAATTTCCTGCTGAAATCTCCTCGGCGACGGCTGTCAATTCCGTAACTTTGGCAGCCTGACGACCTGCAAGGTAGAAGGACAGCAGCAGAATGATAAAAAAGACAACGGCTGCATTTCCCAGCAACAATGTCTGTTGCTCACGAATGTCACGAGCCAGCTCACTTGAGGATTTGGCAACACGGGCATAACCGGCCAACTGCTGGCGAGAATATACAGGAACCGCGAGGTATCTGAATTCCTCATCAAGGGTGAAACTATAGCGCTGAGCAGCGCCCTTGCCATTAAGAGTAGCCACCTGAATCTCGGGACGGCGCAGGTGATTGTCCATCATCATCGGAGATTCGTGAGTATCTGCCAGGACGATTCCCCTGTCATCAATCACGGTAATTCGAAGGGAGGATGACTCGGCCACCGAAGCAGCAGTATTTCTGATAGCGTCATAATCGAGCAGCCGGATGGTGGGCGATACTGCTGCAGCCAACAGGTCAGCCGTTACTGACATTTTACTGTCGACTTCTTCCAGAACTTGGCGCTCCACCCGGGAGATAAGGGTGGCAGAAAAGAGGAAGGTTCCTAACAAGGCCACAATCACGTACCCCAGGTAGGTACGCCAGAAATAATGTGACTTGAGAAACATGATTAAAGCCTTACAAATATGTATGAAACAAACACCACTGAACCAGGCTGGTGGTTTGGAAATGTGCTGATTTTATCAGGCAAAGGCCATAAACAAATCAGGCTGTATCACGCAGGCGATAGCCAACCCCACGGATAGTTTCTATCATCGGAGGTTCAATACCCATTTTCTTGCGAATTCCACGGATATGCACATCAATATTCCTGTCTACCACTACCACGTCATCCCCCATAGCCCGGCTCAGAAGCTGTTCACGGGAAAAAACACGTCCCGGATAACAGGCAAGGTAGTGCAGCAACCGAAACTCGGTAGCCGTCAGGCGAATACTATTGCCTGCAACCATCACTTCATATTTGCTGGTATCGATAGACAGATCACCCACCTCTACCTTATCCTGCCCGTCAACACTGTCTTCCAGCACGCCGCGACGTAATACGGCCTTGACCCTGGCCACCAACTCCTTGGGACTGAAAGGCTTGGTAATGTAATCATCGGCACCGACACCCAGACCAAGCACGATATCGCTTTCCTCTCCCTTGGCAGTGACCATGATAATCAGCGTATTCTGTGTATTCGGGCTCTTCTTGATGGCACTGCAAATTTCTATGCCATCCATGCCAGGCAACATCAGGTCCAGCAGGACAAGATCAGGCTGCTCTTTCTCAACAAGGGAAAGACCTATAGTCCCATTAGTCGCTGAAAATATCTCAAATCCTTCACGCTTGAGGTTGTAACTGAGTACTTCGAGGATATCCGGTTCGTCCTCAATAATGACTATCTTTTTCTTGCTCATAAATTAAAGCCTGGATAACTGCTATGCGGTCGTTATATTAATGGGAAACATTACCACCGATGAATTAAGAACAGGTTAAGGGTGTTGAAGGATATCATTTAAATTTACAAAAACTTAATGTTCGTATTCAGTCTCCATAGGCAGTCTGGTTGCGGCCATGTAATTAGATCAGTAATAATGCTGTAGATTAACTTCAAGCCATATCTTCAATTCCCCGGTTTTTATAAAAATGACCTCGAAAGAAAACGACAAGCCACCGGTCATAGACCCTGATGGCAGCAGGAAAGAGCGTTACGAGGCCCTTGTCGGGGAGTATTACAATGACATCTTCCGATACGCCTATTGGCTAAGTAAAAGCAGACAGGTAGCCGAAGACCTGGCGCAGGAAACTTTCCTGAGAGCATGGCGGGCTCTGGATAGCCTTGAAAAACCCGGTGCAGCGAAAGCATGGCTGTTTACTATTCTCAGGCGTGAAAATGCCAGGCGCTTTGAAAAATACAGGCCGGAAACAGATGATCTTGATGATTATTCCCTGCCCGATACCGAAAAGCTGGAACCAGACCAGATACTGGATCGGGAGCTACTTTACAAAAGCATGTCAGAGCTGGAACCGGAATACAGGGATCCACTCCTGCTTCAGGTTATTGGTGGTTTCAGTGGAGAGGAAATTGCCGGCATGCTTGACCTGAACAACAACACCGTGATGACACGGCTGTTCAGAGCCAGAAATAAACTTAAAGACCTGTTGGGCGACAAGTCTGACCAGTAATAACACAATACATAGACAAGCTGATGACCAACTAAAACAATTATAAAAGAGGCCCGGTGACGTGATGAATGACCAACAATTTATTGAGAGAGCCCATGCCAATCCGCATGATGAATCTCCTGATTTTCTGGATGCTATTGCACAAGGTAGCGAAAGACAGGAACTGGTTGCTTCCCTCAAAAAGTTTGATGCCGCTCTGTCCTCGGGACTCAAGGCTGTATCGGCACCAGAGACCCTGAAGAACACACTGCTGAATATTTCAGAAGAGACTATTAACCCGGATACCAGTCAGGCAGCTGCCAATGATTCATTCTGGCGTCGCAACGCCCGCTATGCTGCCGGATTTATTGTGGCTTTGGGTGTTCTTGCTGCTGTAATTCAAAACCCTTCCAATGCATGGGAAGACATGATTTTTTCCCACATCTACAGTGAAATTTCCTTCCTGGATGACAACACGCCCATTACCCTGTCTGAAGTCAATGACGTCATGAAAAACCTTGTCGGAACAGACTTTATCACTAGTGCAGAAATGGATTCGCTTGAAATTAATGTCACCAAGGACTGCTGGGTCGACCTGGAAAATGGTATCCAGGGCGTTCACCTCGTGATGAAAGGTAACGCCGGACCAGTGACAGTGATGGTTATCCCAAACACCCCGGTGGACAGGGAAATGACTATTGCAGATGAACGCTTTTCAGGTCTGGTAAGTCCCGGACCGGGCGGCAACCTGGTGGTGGTAGGGGAAAAGAACGAGGCAATCCAGCAGTATTCCACCATGCTGGCAGCGAACATAAACTGGTAGTCGCACCGGGTTTCGATTATTTACGCTTCAACGGCGCCATGCCGTCGGAGATGGTGGCTTTAGGCGCTGATGCGCTTTTTCGCCGCTTGCCGATATTCTTCTTGTCACGATGCCGCTGCTTGGACTTCGGCCTGCCCTTGCCGGCAGCAAAACGGGACTTCTTCTTGTCCCCTTTTTTCTTTTTCGAGGGCCCCCTGAACCGGGATGGCAGGCCTGCAATTTCACGCCTGATGAAATCCAGCTTCAGATAACGGGCTATACTCTCCATGAGATTCCATTCCTGGGGAGAAATCAGCGAAACGGCCTTGCCACTGGCACCTGCCCGACCAGTCCGTCCAATGCGGTGAACATATTCATCCCCGGAACGAGCCATGGCGAAATTAATCACCAGGCTGATCTCGGGAATATCGAGTCCTCGGGCCGCAAGGTCTGTGGCCACCAGCACTTTCCTGCCACCACTGCGATATATCTGCATCACCTGTTTGCGTTCATCCTGCTGCATTTCACCATGCAGGCACAGGGCTTTATGCCCCTGCTCTATAAGAAACACCGCAACCCGTTCAGCATGCTCCCGGGTATTGGTAAAGACCAGGGCCTTCTCCCAGTCTTCATTGGCAAGCAACCAGTTGCAGAGCTGCTGTTTATGGCCCGGGTCATCTGCAAGAATCACTTCCTGGACAATATCCTCATGAGCGCTGCGATGGGACCCGATACTGATAATGACAGGAGACTGCTGTATTTCTGCCGAGATCCGCGCTACTCCTTCATGACTCAGGGTTGCAGACAACAGGATCGTTTGTCTTTGCCTGTTACACTGGTTAACAACTTCCAGTACTTCATCCCTAAAGCCCATGTCCAGCATGCGGTCCGCTTCATCCAGTACCAGGCATTCAAGGTCATCCACCAGCAGGGATTTCTTCTGGATATGTTCTAGCAACCTGCCCGGTGTACCGACAACTGTTTCAGGATTTTTGCGCAGCCTCGCCTGCTGCTCCCTGAATCCTTCACCCCCTGTAATCAGCTGTGAAGACAGTGACGTGAATGCACCCAGTTCCCGGTAATGCCGATCCAGCTGCTGGGCCAGCTCCCTTGTCGGGCTCAGTACCAGACAACGCGTTGATGTCTCAGGTGCCGGGTTTTCCAGCATACGATGCATGACCGGCAGGAAAAAAGCGGCACTTTTACCACTGCCTGTCCGGGCACTTGCCTGGATATCATGCCCAGCCAGTACTTCAGGAATCATCGATTCCTGGACCGGCGTTGCTTCTTTAATACCCAGTTTATCCATCCCTTTCAGGAGTGAAGGATGTAATCCAAACGATTCAAACACGCGTTATTTCCTGCATTGGTTTTGCCATGGCCTTCAGGCCTCTCCGGTCATTGTAACTTGCCTGACCACATTACTGATGATTTTTGCACCCGTTTCAGCATTCAGGCTCAGAATGGATTCAGGATGAAACTGGACAGCACTGACAGGCAAGATTTTGTGTTCAACTGCCATGACCACGCCATCATCCGTTGTAGCCGTGACTACCAGCGATTGGGGCATGTCAGTTGCTACCAGGGAATGATAACGGCCTACGCTGACCGACTGGGCAACATCCTGAAACAGGAATCCCGAGACTTCTTTCAGCACCGAACTCTTACCATGCATGGGAATATCAAGTGTTGATAGTTTTCCACCGAAATACTCAACAATACCCTGTAACCCGAGACAGACACCGAAGAGGGGAATTCCCCGGGAAAGGCACAGTGTGATAGTGCCTGCCAGATTGAAATCCGCGGGTCTGCCCGGGCCTGGCGACAACACCACCAGATCCGGTATGCATCCTGCCAGGACCTGCTCGACATTTTCAGGTCTCACTGTTTTCACCACAGCACCGGTTTCCTGGAAACAGGCTGACAGCGTGTGCACAAAAGAATCCTGATGATCCACCATGAGGACTGTCATACCCTGCCCGTCTGCTCCAGCGCCTGCCGACAATACATCCTGCACCGGTGCTTGCTCATTACAAATTGACGCCATTAATGCTGAGGCTTTCAGCCGGGTTTCCGCTTCTTCTGCCTCCGGATCAGAATCCGCCAAAAGGGTCGCTCCAACTCTCACTTCAGCGATCCCTCTGTCGATTCGTATCGTTCTTAGCGTCAGGCCGGTATTGATTTCACCATTAAAGCGTAGAAAGCCCATAGCGCCCCCGTACCATCTACGCGGCGATTTTTCATGATCTTCAATAAACTGTATGGCTGCTTTTTTCGGGGCCCCGGTCACCGTCACCGCCCAGGCATGAATGAGAAAAGCATCCAGCGCATCAAATTCAGGTCTGAGAACACCTTCCACATGGTCCACGGTATGGATTAGGCGGGAATACAATTCTGTCTGTCGCCGACCGATCACCTTAACTGTTCCAGGAATACATATTCTGGACTTGTCGTTACGATCCACGTCAGTACACATGGAAAGTTCCGCCTCATCCTTGGCAGAGTTGAGCAGGGTCCTGATCTGCCTGGCATCTTCAATGGCATTTTCGCCTCGGGTAATAGTCCCGGAAATAGGGCAGGTTTCCACATGCAAACCAGAATCGCCACGTTCCACCCTGACATACATCTCAGGAGAAGCTGCTACCAGGTATTCTTCCCCGCCCAGGTTCAACAAGGCCCTATAGGGAGCAGGATTACTTTCACAAAGGCGTTTAAACACGGCTGCTGGCGAATCCGTAACAGGCTCGCGAAACATCTGGCTGGGCACCGTTTCAAACAGGTCCCCACGGGCAAAATATTCAAGCGCTTTGCGCACCGTGGCGGCATACTCGCCCGGCGCATGATCACCCGATAACCTGCTTTCAGACTTAGCAACAGGCCTGAATGCGTGCCGAGGCCCCACACGGGGTAGATGTCTTGTGGTCTGACCTCCCGTTTCAAAGTCATAGGTATGTTTATGCGCTATCTCTTTCTGGTGATCCACAACGAGAATGTCATCGGGCAAATACAGCACCAGATCCCGCGATTCTTCATCCCTTGGAAGCTTTTCTTCTACCGCTTCAAACTGGAAAGCCAGTTCATAACCAAAGGCACCATACAGTCCAAGAAAGGGGTCAGCGTTACTTGAAAACAACTGAATGATTTCCCTGAGCACAGAAAATACAGTTAACTGTCGACTCCGCTCCTCCTCAAAAACAACCTCCCGCGGAGGATGAAGCATCAGGGCAATCCTGTGGTTTGCACTCTGGATCTTGCTGATAGCTTCACAGTTCGCCAGTGTCTTCCCAATGACTCGTAACAGCAGTTCACCCCGCTCATTCAGGGCAACAAACTCCATAGTCCGTTTACGCGATACAATTTTCAGCGGCGGATGTATAAAACCGATATCCCAGCGTGTATAGCGACCGGGAAATTCAAATCCGGAACTGAAGAGTACACCCTGACATTCATCAAGATTTTGTCGAATCTCTTCTGAGGCATTGTCATAGGCTGCACCCAGACTCGCACGGTAGACCGCAAGTCCACCATCGGTAATATATTTGCTGGATCGTATACCAGACATCGCTTTTCTCCTTGAATGAAGCACTTCCCGGCTCCTGGAGGCGATTTACTGATTGCTGGATATAAAATCGGGACAATAAAAAAAGGCCACCTGGGTTACCGGGCGGCCTTTTTTAAATTCATGGTGTGACAGGATATAAAACGGATGCTTACACCTGCCATGTCAAAATATTTAATAACAAACGGCAGCCCTGGAATCTGGCCACCACCAGTTAAATGAAGTGTTTGGAGTTTTCATGGGCCGGCAGCGTGCCCAAAGCACTGAAGCGAGTCAAGCCTGTATCCAGGTTTGGTTAATCACTGATTCTCGTAGACTGGTGAAAAATCAGTTGCCAGGTTTTGCCCGGCGAGTCCTCACGCCAGAGGGAACTATGCACGGATCCGCCAGCGGATTTACCCTCAGGGACAATCTGGCGGGCCTTGTAAGTGGCCAAAACAAGGTTATCAGACAGGTTTACTACGTTAAAAGAAGAGAACTGCCACCGTGCAGTGGGATTTTTCCCAAGCAACCACTCTACAACCTCACCCCTTTCTACAATCTTGCCATCCGGATTGATCTCATAAAAGTCATCACCGATCATCGATTCGAGAAGTTCAGGGCTGGAGGAAAAGTCCTGATGCAAGAGGAGTTCCTCAAGAATACGAATATGTTCTGGAACATTAAGAATATCCATGGGCCTATTCTCTCCTCAGATCGCCTTTCCTTCAAGTTTGACCCTTGAACCACCCATTCCCATGGCTCTACGGGCAAACGCTTTTCGAAGTGGAAATACCAGATCGATGCTGAATAAACCGAACTTGCGCGCCCACACGGCGGCAGGGTTTTCCTTAGAAAAAAGACGCGTCATGTAATGACTGAATCCTGCGGTCATTTCCTGGTCATGCAGGGTTTCATCCAGGTAGGCCTGTAAATAGTGAATCTGTCCGGGGTTGTTACCCCTTTTCCTGGCATCAATGATTCTTGCAGCCAAGCGTGTAGTATCACGAAAAGCCAGGTTAAATCCCTGTCCTGCAACGGGGTGAAGTGAATGGGCTACATTACCCAGAAGCACCAATCCCGGCCTGACCTGTTCATCAGCCTGGACCAGGCTTAATGGATAACTGTGACGCTCCCCAACCCGCGTGAATTTACCCAGTCTGCCCCCGAACTCTTCCTGTAGGCGAGACAGAAATTCAGCATCAGGTAATTCACATACCTGAGCGACTTCTTCCGAATGCTGTGTCCATACGAGCGCAGCGCGATGTTCACCGTCAAGATCAGGCAGGGGTAGCAGTGCCAGAGGACCATTTGGTGTAAAACGTTCAAAAGCCAGATTTTCATGAGATTTACTGAAAGCAACATTAGCAATAATGGCCTGCTGGTCATAGGAAACCGTGGAGCGATTAATGCCCAGCTTCTCACACAGTCCCGAACGTCCACCCTCAGCGAGAACCACCAGATCAGTGGTCAGCGTGGACTTTGCCTGATTATGTTCCAGGGTCACCTGCATACCATCAGGCAGGGCTGCGATATCACTGACTCTGGTATGACTACAGAGTTCCAGGCCGGCAGCACCTGAAAGCGCCCTGTTGAACATATTGCCCAGAATCCTGTTTTCCACCACATGTCCGAGGGCCTCTACACCCTGCTCGTCACTGTTCATTCTTACAGCGCCGAACTTGCCCTGGTCTGACACATGAATACGTTTGATAGGTGCCGTTCCGGATTGCAGCGAGTCCCACAAACCCAATTCCCTGAAATAGCTGACAGTGCCATGGGAAAGAACCGTACTGCGGGCATCGAAGGAAGGCTGTGCGGGTGGCGCATCAAGATCTATGGCAGCAGACTCAACAAGGAGGATATGGAACGGTTCGTCAAACTTTACCCTGTCAAGGATACAGGCAAGACTGGCACCCACCATGCCGGCACCAACAATAACAAGATCATAATGGTCAGCGTGTTCCGAAGACATCAGGAAGCCGCCATGAAGGACTCAATTTCTTCTACGGTTTTTGGAAGCCCATCGGTAAGAACTTCCGCACCCTCTCCGGTTACAGCCACATCGTCTTCTATACGGACGCCAATTCCCCACCAGCGTTTGTCCACTTTTTTGTTCCCGGAGGCCATATAGATGCCAGGCTCCACGGTCAATACCATACCCGGTTCCAGAAGACGCCACTTGCCGTCGATTTTGTAATCACCGACATCATGCACATCTATACCTAGCCAGTGACCCGCCCGATGCATATAGAAATCCCTGTATGCCCCTTTCTTGATCAGGGAATCTACCCGACCCTTGAGGATACCAAGTTTCACGAGACCTTCAGTGATCACTTTCACAGTCACTCTATGTGGGTCATCCCAGTGATTTCCCGGCCTGACCGCCTTGATAGCTTCAATCTGGGCCTTCAGAACAAGTTCATAGATTGCTTTCTGCTCCTTGCTGAACTGGCCACTCACAGGGAAAGTACGGGTAATGTCCGAAGCGTAATATTCATATTCACACCCGGCGTCAATAAGCACCAGGTCGCCTTTTTTCATCTGCATGTTGTTTTCGTTGTAATGCAGGATACAGGCATTTTCACCGCTGGCGACAATGCTGCTGTAAGCCGGTTCGCGACAGCCTGAACGGGCAAACTCATGGAGATACTCGGCCTCCAACTCATATTCATACATTCCCGGCTTGCAGACTTTCATGGCTCGTTTATGAGCCCGCACGGCAATCTGGCCTGACTCACGCATCACTTTCAGCTCACCTTTGGACTTGATCAGGCGCATTTCATGAAGCAAATGGTCCAACACCAGAAACTCTCCAGGAGATTGCACACCACTGCGTACCTTGTTACGAATGACTTTTACCCACTCCATAACCTTGTGATCAAACTGTTCGTCACGGCCCATAGCGTAGTAGACACGATCACGACCTTCAATAAGCCCGGGCAAAATGTCATCAATGTCCGAAATAGGAAATGCATCATCTACACCCAGTGTTTCCTGCGCGTTTTCCGGTCCCATGAGGCGACCGTTCCACATTTCCTTTTGCGGGTCTTTTTCCTGGCAGAACAACAGGCACTCACCCTGCTTGCGGCCGGGTATCAGCACGAGGCAACTCTGGGCTTCGCGGAATCCCGTGAGGTAGTAAAGGTCGCTGCTCTGACGAAAAGCAAAGTGTGAATCGCCGTTACGCAGGATTTCATCTGAAGAAGCAAGAATAGCAATGGAATTGGGCTCCATATGCGCCATCAGCTCTTTGCGGCGTTTCCTGAATTCAGTTTTCTTGATCTTTGGTGAGGCCATAATAGTGATATTGTCGTGGTTCAGGTTAATGAATGTTATCTTCAGCAGTTGCACTGTCCGGGGCCATGACAGCCCCATCCAACTGGTTCATTTGCATATATACGGTGATTGTCGCCATTCGGACATATTCCGAGATTTCCATAAAGTTAGCTTCATTTTCGCTGTCGGAACTCTCCGAGTCCTCTTCATCCACTTCAGCGATCCGGGAAAAATCGCTCAGCACCTCCCTGACTTCAGTAGACATGTCCCCATCTTCCTTCACCCAGGCTCCGGCGAACCCGGCATTGAAGCCGTCACACCAGCTGGAAAGCGCCTGAAGCCGGTGTTCGAAGCTTTCATCATCATCTGGAAGTAATGGCTGAAAACTGAAATCCTCCGACTGCAGCTGGGATCGAATGTCTTCGGCAAGCATTTTGAAAAGATTGGTGACGACATCCTCCACGTCACTGGGGAGTTCGAGAATTTCCAGGCTGAGGTTGACATCATATTTATCCGCCTCGGCGCATATCTGCCCACAAAGGACACCGTGAATCTCGGAAACCGGGCGATAAACTTTCCGTGATTTCAATAAATCTGCTGTCATGAAATAGTCGGCCGCCATAATATCTCCATGGAACTGCATGCCAATATATTGAAGGCGGCAATGATAGCATTTACCAACCTGCAAGTGCTGACCTGATTATTTGGACTGTTAATTCATCAGTTGACCCTGCCTGATAGGGGCTTTATAGTGACTTCCCGGCTTTTTTCAGGGAAAATAAAGCACCATGAGTGACATTAGTTTCAATACGTTAGAAGACAAAGTTGATGAACTCATTCAACTTTGTAGCGACATGAAAAAAGAAAACCAGTTGCTCAGGGATGACAAGCATAACTGGGAAAATGAGCGTAAAACACTCATCGAGAAAAACCAGCTGGCACGATCCCGACTGGAAAAAGTACTTCAACGCCTGAAAAGCCTCGAACAGGGCTGATCAGGGCTCTACCGAAAAGCAACGGAATCCGCATTAGATGCCAACAGAAGTCGATACCATCAGCATCACCATTCTGGGCCGTGATTACCAGATCAACTGCCCACCTTCGGAAGAAGAAGCCCTGCGAAAATCTGCTCGTTTTCTGGACAAACAGATGGCAGAAGTGAAATCGCGTGGCTCAACCCTGGCATTTGAAAAAATTGCAGTAATGGCAGCCCTGAATATCTGCCATGAATTGCTGCAAACTTCCCAACAGGCTGAAAACTCAGAGAATACATCACTGGAAGAAATCGAGAAACTGCAGAACAAGATAGATATAGCCCTGCAAACCAGCCGCCAGATTGAAATCTGATTTATCCTGAAGTCCTCCTGCCATTCGGGACACATTTTCACCTTTTATTCCCTGTTTAGCTTATAATTGAGACTAACTCCCTGGGATATTGGCCAGTTGAATATGTTCTTGAGCCGATAATTGCAATCCGGAGGCTTTGCCTAATGGCGTTGTGTGCATGTCCGCTAGCCGGAAAGCCTGATACGCCGGGTGGGCCACCACCTGAACCATAGGGTTCAGGACTCGTTCGGCAGCGGTATTTTGGGGAGTGAACTATAATCCGGACGGATATGACATCCTCTGGATTTTTTTTGCCCCTAAAGTCATATCCAGACTCTCTATTAGCCTGACAATATATTTTTTGTAAGTACTTACTACCGACAAAATGCTTGAAATAAAAGAACAGCCTCGGAAAGCACTACGAAAAGAGTTACGTAAGCAACGCAACAATCTTTCTCCGGAAGAGCAGTCAGCAACCGCGCATGAGGTAGCAAATTCAGCCCTCTCGGGTGACGAATTCACCCCCGGAGATCATATAGCGATCTATATGGACGCTGATGGGGAAGTAGGCACCATGCCCCTGATCAAGGCACTGCTCGCCCGGGGAAAATGCTGCTATTTGCCGGTACTGGTAGAGGAAACCACCACACTGGAGTTTAGGCAGTATCTACCCGATGGGCCCATGAAAACGAACTTTTTTGGCCTGCTGGAGCCGCCAGCTTCAGCTCCAACTATCGCCCCTGAAAGTCTTGATACGGTGTTCATGCCCCTGGTGGGTTTTGATACGGATGGTAATCGCCTTGGGATGGGGAAAGGTTACTACGACAGGACTTTTGCCTTTTTAAGGAACAAAGCATCAGGTCGGCCCCTTTTGATAGGGCTGGCTCACGAATGTCAGAGGGTAGAGCGTCTGGAGGCTGCAAATTGGGATGTGCCTCTAGTGGGAGTCATAACGGGGCGGCAGTTTTACCGGGCCCGTTGACGGAGTTCTGTGGAGTGCTGCCCGAAAGGCCTTATAAAAGGCTGCTTTGTGCAACGCTACTAATCAGAATGCCGGCACTGAACACAAGGAACAATACCACCATCAGATCAGGATTTTTTTTCATGCCTGCTCCAACACAGTTTCAATACAAAACAACAGCAAGTTAGAAGCCACATTTAAATCGGCTTGTTAGCAAAATACTGCAAGCATCTGAACTATATGGTTTTTATGTTTCCATAGCAAGTGATATTTATATTTTCTTTAAAATAGGGGCTTATCTCGCCACAGCCCGTACTGTCAGATAGACTTGGTACTGTTTCACTCCCAACGATTAATGCATCGAGATGACCATGACACAGGACGAATTAAAGCAGGCTGTCGCTGCGGCAGCCTTTGAACATATCAAGCCCATCATCTCTGATGATGCCGTGATCGGCGTTGGTACAGGCTCCACTGCCAACCTGTTCATTGAGGAACTGGCTAAAGCAGGGCCTGATGTAAAAGCGACCGTAGCCAGTTCAGAAGAAACTGCCCGTCGCCTGAAGGAGCACGGAATTCCGGTATATGACCTCAATTCGGTGGATGAGGTAACGGTCTACATCGATGGTGCGGATGAAGCCAATCGTTATCTGCAACTGATCAAGGGTGGCGGCGCCGCGTTGACCCGTGAAAAAATTATTGCAGCAGTCGCCAGGAAATTTGTCTGCATCGCAGATGAGAGCAAGTACGTTGATATCCTGGGTAAATTCCCGCTACCGGTTGAAGTGATTCCAATGGCGCGAAGCCATGTTGGTCGGCAGATCGTGCTGCTAGGTGGCGATCCCGTCTACAGGGAAGGCGTGATTACAGACAATGGGAACATCATTATAGATGTCCATAACATGAGTATCGTTGATCCGAGAAAACTGGAACAGGCACTGAACCAGGTTGTCGGTGTGGTTACGAATGGACTGTTTGCCCATCGTCCGGCGGATGTATTGTTGCTTGGCAGGGAATCGGGTGTGGAGACTATAAGGGCTGAGTAAAAGGCTAAAGGCAGGATGGTTAGCCTGAAATTTTCCGTCAAGGTTTTTTATTTGGGATTATCAATAAATTTGATATTTCGGTTATCCTAAGTCCCCGCTAATAAAGAATATTTCCTCTTGCATCCTGCATCCTGCATCCTGTCTCCTGCATCGTCTTCGTCGCCGGATGACGGTCCTCCGGACCTCTTCCGGCCTACAAGCAATACTTGAACCGCTTCCCTTTTATCCCTGTATCCTTGTTTCCCTGTATCGTTTTCTAACCTGAACCGCGCATCTGTTACGCTTTTATCTCTTTATGGTTATTCCCAAGCCACTTCCACCCTTCCCATAGTCCCGGCTGCTGCTCAACAATCTTTTCCAGCACTGCCAGATAACCCGCCATAACATCTTCCACGGTAGTATCACCGGTACCGTCACTGACCAGACTATTAACCAAACGGAAATGGTTACCCCCCAGCCAGTCTAGATAGCTGGCCACAACAGGAATCTGCTTTTTCACAGCATACTTTACGGTACCGGTGGGGCATGACAATGTCGTGTTGAGAAAGGGAAAATCCCGGCGGTTTTTGTCATCGAATACGCCAGGAAAGTCATTGGCACTGATTACCAGGTGATTCTTCTCGAATGCACGCATAATCGGTCGCACCTGATTATTGGGTTTTACCAGTATCAGGTCTCCCCCGTTCACCAGCCTGGCAGCATGGGCATGAATATTTTCTACCCTTTTTGGCAGCCTGGTATTTCCGCGATCATCCATGGCAATCGTTGTAACAGGCAGACCGATACGAGCCATCATATTGCAGAAAAGCATGTTCAGGTGCAGATGGTATGTCATGACCATGACGCCCTTACCTGAGTCATGGCATTGCCTGACAAGCTCCCCTCCCTCAATATCAAGACGACATTTCTCTATCCAGGAGGTATCCGGCTGGGCGTAGTAACTACTCTGGAAGCGATTAACTCCCACCAGGGCGGTGTGCCGTTTCCAGGCAGCATCTGTGAGCTGCCTGTCAGCCAACACACTATCAAGCCCATCCATGAAAGCCGGCTTCTGTTTTCCCAAACCCGGGTGGAACCACCTGATTGTGCCAGAAGCTATGGACATGGCTGTTCCATAGGGCAGAAGAATACGCAAGAGCCAGGCCCAGCCCAACATCATCTTATAACGTATCGCTGCCTGTAAGCTCATGAATACGCCCTTCTGGCAGGAAACATGCCTGATCCAAACAGGCAGGGGATGGAAACAGCACATCGCCTCAAACGGCTAGCGTGTAAGCTTGTAAACCTCATAGCCCATCAAGCCTTGGTTGAAAAGTTTGATGTAATTATTCAACACCAGATCCCAGTACTTCACTACACGCGCCTTACGCAGTCGCGAAGAAACGCTGGTCATTTCCTGATCAAAATATTCCTTATACTGCTTCAATGGGATATACACTTCAGGGGCGATATCCAGATGTTCCTCAACAGTCAGACCCGCACCTGACATCAGGGTTTCAAGTTCCTGTTTCGAAGAAAAGAAATTTCCTGACTTGAATGTCACTTTCGTCGCATCTTCACAGCTGAGATCAGCATAGACAAAGACCCCTCCTGGTTTCAGGATGCGAGCTACTTCATTGAAAAAAATCTGTTTATCATCATAGTGAAACGATGATTCAATGTTGTAGGCAAAATCAAGTGATGCATTTTCTATACTATCCATCTGCATGGAATTGCCCTGAATAGCTGTGAGCCTGTTTGTTACATGACGTTCATCAGCAAATTCACGTGCCTCTGCCAGATGCTCCTCCAGCAGATCGTAACAAACCAGACTTACCGGATACCGCTCCAGCAACCTGACTGCATACCCTCCAAGACCACAACCGATATCAACCCCTTTCATGCCCTCTTCCAGGGGCGACAACATTCCAATGATGAGATCAAACAATGCCATTTCAGCATCAAACAGGTTTCTGCATGCCGGAAGCCAGTAACCGAAGTTGTTGATATGACTGACTTCACCATCTGCAGATCTGGACATTTCCGCCTGGTATTCCCTGATCAACCGGTAAAACTGGACAATCTGGTCAGCGTCTTTTTTATTGGAATTCAATGGTTTTCCCTGGCATTCACCATACTGTCAGGAAAGTCCTTTCGGTATGACTGGTTAATTGAGGGTATGTTGCCATGGGGAAAGCCCGAAGGGTTTTCCCCTGAACAGCATCAGCTCATACGACTCTGGATTTGTATTCCCCGTCGGCATAACGCTGGGCCATTTCCTCGAGATTATAGATCTTGCCAATGCTGGATACCTGGCCGGCAGTGCCAAAAGCTTCCAGTCGGGCTACCACGATTTCTTTCATGGCGCTGACAGTTGGCAGGAGAAATTTACGCGGATCAAATTCGGATTTGTTTTCTGCCAGGAAACGACGCACCGCACCGGTTGAAGCAAGGCGCAGGTCAGTATCGATATTGACCTTGCGCACCCCATTGCGAATACCTTCCTGGATTTCTTCCACAGGCACTCCGTATGTTTCAGGAATTTCACCACCAAACTCATTAATGACAGCAAGCCATTCCTGGGGTACAGATGAAGAACCATGCATGACCAGGTGCGTGTTTGGAATGCGCTGATGAATTTCCTTGATACGACTGATCGCCAGGATATCTCCAGTAGGAGGACGGCTGAACTTATAGGCGCCATGACTTGTCCCTACAGCAATCGCCAGGGCATCCACCTGGGTGGCTTCAACAAACTGGGCGGCTTCTTCGGGATCAGTTAGCAACTGCTCCATGGAGAGCTTGCCTTCGGCACCAATCCCGTCTTCTTCTCCGGCCATACCCGATTCAAGAGATCCCAGGCAACCCAGCTCTCCTTCTACTGATACCCCGCAGGAATGGGCCATGTCTACAGTGCGGCGGGTGACATCCACATTGTATTCAAAGTCGGTAGGCGTCTTGCCATCCTCACCCAGTGAGCCATCCATCATGACAGATGAAAAACCGAGCTGGATTGAGCGCTGGCAAACTCCCGGAGACACACCATGATCCTGGTGCATAACAATGGGGATATGGGGAAACTCTTCAATGGCTCCCTGAATCAGGTGCTTGAGAAAATTCGACCCTGCATATTTTCTTGCTCCAGCAGAGGCCTGCAGAATAACGGGACTGTTCACTTCTGATGCCCCCATCATGATTGCCCTGACCTGCTCTAAATTATTGACGTTGAATGCTGGCACGCCATAGTTATTCTCAGCCGCGTGATCCAGTAATTGCCTTAAACTCATCAATGCCATTGTCTTGTCCTTTATTCTGTATTGTCTGAAATAAAATATTTTTCACTTCGGCTTAATCGCCGCGTGCATCCAGGATGGCTACTGCCGGCAGTGTCTCACCCTGCACGAACTCCAGGAAGGCCCCACCACCCGTGGAAATGTAGGAAACGTCCTCACTGATACCAAAAGTATCGATTGCCGTGATGGTTTCACCACCGCCGGCAATAGAGAAGCCGCTATTAGCGGCAATGGCTTTCGCCACACTTTCCGTTCCCCTGGCAAACTGCGGAAATTCAAACACACCCACCGGTCCATTCCAGAGAATCGTGTTGACCGAACCGATAATGTCAGCAAACCTGGCCGCCGTATCCGGGCCAATATCAAGAATCATATCATCCGCACCCACATCAGCCACTGGCTTGAGTACTGCCTCGGCAGATTCGGAAAACTCCGTTGCCACCATCACATCTGTAGGAAGAGGAATATCGGTTTCTTCCATCAACTGCCTGGCCACCGGAATCATGTCTTCCTCAACCAGAGACTTACCGATGGGAAAACCTGCCGCTGAGAGGAAGGTATTGGCTATGCCACCACCAACAATAAGCTGGTCCACCTTATCTGCCAGGGCTTTTAACACTTCCAGTTTGCTGGATACCTTGGCACCACCCACAATGGCCAGCATCGGACGCTGGGGGCTGCTCAACGCCTTGTCCAGTGCATCCAGTTCGGCCTTGAGCAATGGTCCTGCACAGGCCTTGTCGGCAAATCGAGCCACACCATGGGTACTGGCCTGGGCGCGATGAGCCGTCCCGAATGCATCCATCACAAATATATCGCAGAGGCTCGCATAATAGCGGGACAAGGCTTCATCATCTTTTTTCTCCCCGACATTAGTCCTGACATTTTCCAGTAAAACACAAGAGCCTGATGTCAATGCTTTGGATTCTTCGGCCGAGAATTCAGGGGCCATAATAGCGACATCCTGGCCCAGTAATTCACCAAGCCTCCCGGCTACAGGTGCCATTGAAAACTGTGGCTGCTCACTGACAGGAATTCCTTCTTCAGGGCGTCCGAGATGAGACATGAGGATGACCTTGGCTCCCTGCTCAAGGGCGTAACGGATAGTGGGTAGCGCTGCATTTATTCGTGTATCGTTAACAACTCGGCCATCTTTTACCGGCACATTGAGGTCTTCGCGAATCAACACCCGCTGGTCTTTAAGGGGATAATCCTGAATACTGTGTATAGCCATTATACTTGCCAATCCTCTGGTAAAATCTAAGCTGCTGTCTGGTGCCAGATAGAGGGCTGCATCATAACCGATTAGCGGGTATTTTGCCTCTCCGTGAAGGCATCAGAACCGGAAAAATGACTGAATTAACAGCGATCAGATGATGAAAACCATTATCCATGTCGGACAACATAAAACCGGTACCACCTCGATTCAGCATTACCTGCAAAAGCACCGAGAGAACCTCATTAGTGCCGGCCTTTACGTACCGGACTCATTGCTGGGGTTTGCCAACCCCTCCCACTTTCTGCTGAATGTGTTTGCCCTGGACAGTGACCGGGATTCCACGGCCAAGATCCAGCTGCGCGAAACCGTCAGTGAATCGTTCATGGCGCAGATCCCCGACAGACTTCAGCAGGATGTCGCTCATCATTACAGAGAAGCCAGACGGCTTGGGTGCCGGGATATTCTATGGACCAATGAAGGTCTCTACCTGCTCAACTCCCTGGAAGAATACCAGCGGCTGCTGGGGTTGTTTGCCCCTTTTTCCGAGACAACCCAATGCATATGTGTTTTCAGGGACAAGGAATCCTATCGGGCCTCTTACATGAGGCAGCTGGACAGTCTTGGGCTCCCCCTCAGCACTGACCCAGGCTCTTACCGCTACCTGGAACCGGACTCGTGGTTATTGGACTATAAAAAGAAAAAAGCCTTGCTGGAAACCGTCTTCGACAAGACCAGCTTCCCGGACTATAACCGGGAAGACATGATTAAACCTTTTATGGGCATACTGGGTTATGAAATGGATGCCGGCACAGAAACCATGCGGCTCAATACAAGCCTGTAGGGCATGCCGGACAGTTACAGCAGATTACGGACCCGATCGGCAATATTCCCGGCAGTAAATCCGAAGTATTCCATCACGACCTTGCCTGGTGCTGACTCACCGAAGGAACTCATCCCAACCACATCGCCATCCAGGCCAACATATTTATGCCAGTAATCCACCTGAGCCGCTTCCACAGCAACACGCTTCCTGACAGCTGCAGGCAGGACTGATTCACGGTACTCCTCACTCTGGGCATCAAAAAGGTCCGTTGACGGCATCGCCACCAGACGCGCAGCCACACCTTCTCCTTGTAGCGTCCTGATAGCATCAAGACTGATAGAGACTTCAGAGCCTGTGGCAATGACGATCACATCAGGAGTCCCATCACAATCTTCGAGAATGTAGGCACCTTTTTCAATATTCCTGATCTGCTCTGCAGTCCTGTCCAGGTGAGGCACACCCTGGCGGGTCAATACCAGCGACGTGGGGCCAGACTTGTTCAGCAGGGCCGCTTTCCAGGCCACGGCTGTTTCAACACTATCGGCAGGTCGCCAGACAGACATGTTTGGTGTTACCCGAAGTGCGCAAAGCTGCTCCACAGCCTGGTGGGTAGGTCCATCCTCTCCCTGCCCGATCGAGTCATGGGTGAATACAAAGATGTTACGCTGCTTCATAAGCGCCGCCATGCGCACAGCATTGCGGGCATATTCCATGAATATCAGGAAGGTTCCGCCATAGGGGATAACCCCCCCGTGCAGGGCCATGCCATTATTGATGGCCGCCATACCAAATTCCCGGACTCCATAATAGATATAATTTCCCTTTGGGTTACGCGTGATGGCAAGACTGCCATCCCAGGCCGTGAGATTGGAACCCGTCAGGTCAGCAGAGCCTCCAATCAACTCCGGGAGGATCGTGCCGAAAGCACCAATAGCATTCTGGGACGACTTGCGTGTTGCCAGAGTTTCACCGGCTTCGGCACACTTGGCGATGAACTGGTCAGCTATCTGTTCAAAATCACCCACCAGATCACCGCGGATGCGACGGATAAGCTCCATGGCATGAACCGGGTACTCCTCCTCATACTGGACAAACAGCTCCTTCCATTTGGTTTCGACCGCATAACCTTTTTCACGGGCTTCCCAGGTCTGGTAAACAGATTCAGGGATTTCAAACGGCGGATACTCCCAGCCCAGCGCATCACGGGTTGCCTGAACTTCATCTTCGCCCAGAGGAGCCCCATGGGTAGCAGCAGTCCCGCCCTTGTTGGGTGAACCAAAGCCAATCTGTGTTTTACAGATAATTAATGTCGGCTGCGTAGTGTTGGCCTGGGCAGCTGTTATAGCCTCGCTGATTTCATCAGGGTTATGACCATCAATGGTCAGGGTCTGCCAGTCATAGGCTTCAAAACGCTGCTGTGTATTATCAGAAAACCATTCCTGGACTTCGCCATCAATGGATATTCCGTTGTCATCATAGAAAACGATGAGTTTGCCAAGTCCGAGCGTGCCCGCCAGCGAACATACCTCGTGGGAGACACCTTCCATAAGGCAACCATCGCCAGCAAAGACATAAGTGAAATGATCGATTACCGGGGGGAATCCATCCCGGTTGAACTGGGATCCCAGGGTACGTTCGGCAATTGCCATCCCCACGGCATTGGCCAGGCCCTGCCCAAGGGGACCGGTAGTGGTTTCCACACCAGGGGTGTAGCCGTACTCGGGGTGACCCGGAGTTTTCGAATGCAGCTGGCGGAAATTCCTGAGCTCATCAATAGACAGGTCATAACCGGTGAGATGCAGCAAGGAATAAATAAGCATCGATCCATGACCATTGGAGAGGACAAAACGGTCACGGTTGATCCAGTTGGGATTGGTTGGATTATGCTTGAGGAAGTCGTTCCACAGGACTTCGGCAATATCCGCCATTCCCATGGGAGCTCCCGGATGACCGGAATTGGCCTTTTGTACGGCATCCATGCTTAATACCCTGATGGCATTGGCACACTCTTTCCTGCTGGCTTGTCTTTCAGCGCTTGATTCAGCCGGCATGCTGCTTTACTCCTGCTACCCGATTTTTTGAAAAACTGGCACCACACGCCAGTTCATTTATGAAATTATTATTGTTATGAAACCTGGACAGTTGCTGGAAATCCGGCAGGCCTGGACCAGGGTCGGCTATTGTCTCCCAGCCAATGGAATTTTGCCACTCGGAATAGGGGGAAAATCCCCGTTTTATGCCCGGTGGAGGGCGTTATTCCCCTGACTTCCGGCATATTTGCGTAAACGGGTTCAGGGTGATACATTCGATGCCCTGTAATTCCAGTCTGATATAAAAATAATAAGTATTCCGTACTTCCCAGACACAAAAATTGCAACTGCCACAGGGGGATTGGCAATGGTGAACAGACCTCCTGTGTGTATAGGTTCCAGCAGCCCAAGTGGCGATCTCGGAAGACACGGAAACTGACATCTGACCGGATAATACCGTTGCCATTAATCATCTAGACCCAAAGTGATCAACATATAGAGACTAAAACAGCAAAGCTTGCTGCAGCCGTATCCACAGCACTGAATTTTGCGTTTCACATAAACAAGAAGGAAGACAGTATGACTGAAGCAGTATTGTTCACATCTGAATCTGTATCTGAGGGACACCCTGATAAAGTTTCAGACCAAATTTCCGATGCCATCCTTGATGCATTGCTGGAACAGGACCCGAAATCAAGGGTTGCCGTCGAGACGCTTGTAAACACTGGTCTTGCACTGGTTGCTGGTGAGGTTACCACCACAGCCACCATTGATGTGGAAGACATCGTACGTGGTGTGATCCTGGATATTGGCTATAACGGCTCTGCTGAGGGATTTGATGGCCATAACTGTGCTGTACTCAATGCCATCGGTAAACAGTCACCAGATATCTCCATGGGTGTTACTGAAGGCGAAGGCCTGCACAAGGAGCAGGGTGCCGGTGACCAGGGTCTTATGTTTGGTTATGCCAATGACGAAACTGACGTTTTGATGCCAGCCCCGATTACCTACGCTCATCGTCTGGTACAGAAACAGGCTGAAGCACGCAAGAGCGGCAAACTGCCATTCCTGGAACCGGATGCCAAGAGCCAGCTGACCTGTCGTTACGTCAATGGCAAGATCGAATCCATCGACGCGGTTGTCCTGTCAACACAGCATTCCGCGGATGTTACCCAGGAACAATTGCGTGAAGCTATCATGGAAGAAGTAATCATACCTGTTCTGCCCGCCGAATGGCTGACCGCAGACACCAAGTACCACATCAACCCAACCGGCCAGTTCATTGTTGGTGGCCCTCACGGTGACTGTGGACTGACTGGACGCAAGATCATTGTGGACACGTATGGTGGCATGGCTCGTCATGGTGGTGGCGCATTCTCCGGAAAAGACCCGTCAAAAGTCGACCGTTCCGCTGCCTATCTTGGTCGCTATATCGCCAAGAACATCGTTGCTGCCGGCATTGCGAACAAATGTGAAGTACAACTTTCCTACGCCATCGGTGTAGCCGAGCCAACTTCCATCCTGGTCGATACTTTCGGTACTGGCAAAATCTCGGACGACAAGATCACCAAGCTGGTCCGCGAGCACTTTGACTGCAGGCCTGCCGGCCTGATCGAGATGCTCGGTCTGCTGAGTCCGATCTATCGTCCAACTGCTGCCTATGGGCATTTTGGCCGTGAAGAGTTCTCCTGGGAGAGAACTGACAAGGCTGAAGCCCTGAAAGCTGACGCCGGCGTATAAGCAGCAATACAGCCTGATCATGGGACAGACCCCGCCTTGCGTGCTCTGTCCCTGCTTTATAAGAATCAATTAAAGGAAAACATACATAATGAGTAATGATTACAAAGTAGCAGATATCGGCCTTGCTGATTTCGGCCGCAAGGAAATCACACTGGCAGAAGCCGAGATGCCAGCCCTGATGACATTGCGCGAAAAATACGGTGAAAGCAAACCACTGGCCGGCGCAAAAATCATCGGCTGTATCCACATGACTATTCAGACTGCCGTGCTGATCGAAACACTGGTTGCCCTGGGTGCTGAAGTACGCTGGTCCTCCTGTAATATCTTTTCAACACAGGATCACGCCGCTGCAGCCATGGCTGCTGCAGGCATAGCTGTCTACGCCTGGAAAGGGCAGACCGAAGAAGAAGCAGAATGGTGTATTGAGCAGACTATCCTCAAGGATGGCGAGCCCTGGGACTGCAATATGCTGCTGGACGATGGTGGTGACCTGACTGCCATGGCCCATGAAAAATACCCACAGATTCTGGATAACGTTCACGGAATCACCGAAGAAACCACTACGGGTGTGCATCGTCTTTTCGAAATGCTGGAAAAAGGCACACTGCGTGTTCCTGCCATCAACGTGAATGACTCCGTCACCAAGTCCAAGAATGATAACAAGTACGGCTGTCGCCACAGTCTGAATGACGGCATCAAGCGTGGTACTGACATGCTGCTGTCTGGCAAGAAAGCTCTCGTCGTCGGTTACGGAGATGTGGGCAAAGGGTCTGCACAGTCCCTGTCCCAGGAAGGCATGATCGTGAAAGTAACGGAGATCGATCCAATCTGTGCCATGCAGGCCTGCATGGACGGCTATGAAGTTGTCTCTCCATACATTGATGGCATTAACGATGGCACCATGAACTGCATCAACAAACAGTTGCTGGAAAACACTGACCTGATCGTTACCACGACTGGTAACGTAGATGTCTGTGACAAGAACATGCTCACAGCTCTCAAGCCAGGTGCTGTTGTTTGTAATATTGGTCACTTTGACAGTGAAATCAATACGGCCTACATGCGTGAAAACTGGACACTGGAAGAAGTGAAGCCACAGGTTCATCGCGTTATTCGTAACGGTGATGATGACTACTTGATCCTGCTGTCCGAAGGTCGCCTGATCAACCTGGGTAATGCCACTGGCCATCCTTCACGCATCATGGACGGCTCTTTCTCCAACCAGGTACTGGCACAGATGTACCTGTGGGAACGCAAGTTTGCTGACCTGGATGAGTCTTTCAAGAAAGACAACCTGAAAGTGGAAGTACTGCCAAAATCCCTGGACGAGGAAGTCGCCGCATGCATGGTCAAAGGTTTTGGTGGAGTGATCACCAGGATGACCAAGGAACAGTCAGAATATCTTGGCATTCCTGTTGAAGGTCCATTCAAACCGGAGCACTACAAGTACTGATAATTGGTACTGAAAAAAAGGGCGCCAATCGGCGCCCTTTTTTTATCCCGGTTTTCAATGCCAGAGGTAACCTGAAACCATTTTCCCCATCACGTCCCCACTGAATACCTGGGTTGCTTTTGACTGGGCTATTCCATAACACACATGCAGGGGCAGCAGATGTTCCGGCCTGGGATGGCAGGCAATACCACCCGGGGCCCGGGACCAGGCCTCCAGCCGCCCTGCTCTTTCTGTTTCGGGCATCTCCCCGGTACATGTCTCTTCGAGCCACTGCTCAAATTCCCTGTTGGCTACATCCCCTTCTGGTAGAGGCCTGAAAATAGACTGCAGGTTATGGAAGGACATACCCGATCCAACAACAAGGATGTTGCTCTCGACAAGGGAAGATAAGGCTGCACCCATCGCCATATGTGAGCTTGCATCCAGATTGTTCAAGAGGGAAAGTTGCAGACAGGGTATATCGGCTTCCGGAAACATCAGTTTCAGGGGTACGAACATGCCATGATCATAGCCTCTCTTATCATCCAGATTTACGGGTATACCCTGATCACGAAATTCTGCGGCAATACGCTCAGCTAGGGCAGGACTCCCCGCGGCGTGGTATTTGATCTCATAACTTTCCGGTGGAAAACCACCGTAATCATAAATAAGCGGGGGATTCTGCCCTGCAGTGAGAGTCGGTATCGGTTGTTCCCAGTGAGCACTGACCATCAGGATGGCCTCAGGGTGCCCAAGTTGGTCAGGGATACTCCTGAGAAAGCGAATCAGTGTTGCATGACCTGGATCATTCAGCAGTGGCATTGGACCACCACCATGGGGTATGTAGAGAACCCTGCCCTTCCTATTCATAGACAGACCTAGACTTTGACAGCCGTACCGCTGACACTCACCATCAGCATGCCACCCTGGGAGCCCACAGTTTCATAATCCAGGTCAATACCGACAATAGCATTGGCACCCCAGTCCTTGGCACGTTCAGACATTTCACTGAACGCAATATCCCGGGCACGCTGCAGTTCTTTTTCATAGGCTGCAGATCGCCCACCGACGATATCGCGAATATTCGCAAAAAAATCCTTGAAAATATTGGCGCCAAGAATTGCTTCCCCGGTCACAACACCGAGATATTCCCGAATTGGACGCCCTTCGATTGTTGGAGTTGTTGAGTGAATCATGATTATCTCCTGACTGGCATGTCGACCAAGAGTCTTACTTTACAGACTCTGGATAAAATCGCGAATCCCGTTGAGCAGCATTTGCACAGCAAGAATGATCAGGATCATGCCGATCAGCCTTTCCATGGCCCGCGAACCCCGCTCTCCTATCACCGCAATGAGTTTTGGGGAAAGCATCAGCAAAATAGTACTTCCAAGCCAGGCGATCACAAGAGCAATACACCATTCCAGGATACGGTCAGGCTGGCTTGAGCCGAGAAAGAGCACGATGGCAATTGTGGAGGGACCCGCTGTCAGAGGCACAGCAATAGGAACGATGAACGGGTCTTCTGTTTCCTCATCACTGACCTGGTGCCGGCCGGGAAAAATCATGCGCAGGGAGATGATGAACAAAAGAACACCACCCGTGATATTCAACGATGACTGCGTCAAACCGAGAAAGCCGAGAATGGTATTACCGGCAAAAAGAAAGCCCATCAGAATCACCAGTGCGAAAAGCATTTCCCGGGCAATTACCCGGGAACGTCGGCCGTGATCCAGTTTCGACAGGATGGCGTTGAATGCAGGGATATTACCCGGCGCATCCAGTACGAGGAAAAGTGTCGCGGCAGCTGATGCTATATCGGCCCAGTTCATGGATTTAGAAGCTGATGATCAGGTTTCGGTCCACGGTAACCTGATATTAAGCAGGGTGGCAAGTGCCGCATCACAAGGAGCATAGTATTGCTCCAGGAATGTGCGCAGGTCTGGGGGCATCGGATCATATTCCTGGGTATGGTGGAGTGTCTCGATAGGTAACTGCTCTGTAGTTGTTAATTCGAGAAACTCCAGGGTTTGCCTGACTACCCGGGCACGCTGGGACATAAGATCCCGGGTAAACAGGAAAAGAAATCGGTCACGGCTAAACCACTGAAACCAGCGTTCGATCTGCTCGGCATAACGACCTCGCAAAAGCAGGGAATAGAGTTTTAGATCATCTACCGGATAATCCGGATCCTGGCTTATCGATGTCAGAATGGAATCCATCACTGCCAGCTCCTTTTCTATCAACGACTCCGCCAAACCCTTGAAATTGCGATACTTGCAGTACTGTTTGTAGTGGGACCAGAATCGCTCTACAGGATCACGCATGACTATGATGAAACGCGCCCGGGGGAAATCCTGGTGAATCCACTCAGGACATCGCGGATGACTCAGGTAAAAAGGTGTCCCCTCTCCTGACAGTACAGCCTCCCCACGCTCAGGGAACCAGCCAGTATATTGCGAGAGCGTCACCCCCCTGTAACGATGAATGTCATAATAATGCAGTTCCTTTTCTCTGGGTGGCGCAATACAGGAATGTTGGGCGAGATAATTGAACAGTGATGTCGTACCGCACTTCATACCGCCAAGAATAAAAAAATCCGGCCCCCGATGTGTGGAAGAAACTTTCATTCCCCGGGGGTTTCCCGAAACAGTGTGCTATGCGCTGCTGATTGTTCAGCTTCCGGACGACCATTGGTGTAGTAATAAAACGAGAGTGATTTACGACTCTCCCCTTCCGGGCATCGCAGTGGATGGGGATGGCCATGAAATGACGTATCTGTTGTACTGAAAACAACTGTGCGATTGAAAAGCGGGGCAATTTTTTCATGACAGACAGTAATGTCCTTATCCCATAATTCCAGGTGGCCACCCCAGTCATCCTGCCAATCCCTGTTCAGGTATATCAACATATTTAATCGCCGATCCAGGTTGAGTTTAGGATGCACATTAAAATCTGCATGGACTTTCAGAAAACCTCCAGGAAGAATCTGATGCAGGCCGGCACCACCAAAATAGGGATCTGGTATCAGTCCATCAATGCCTGTCAGGGATTCAAGGAATTTCAACATGGGGGGCGCATTCATGGCCTGCAGAAAATCATACAAGTAAGGATCAATTTCACAGGTATGCCAAAAGCCCAGTTTTTTTTCTTCAGGGCTATCAAAGCGGCGCCATTCAATCCCTTCCGGACGGGGAAATACATCACGCACCTTCCCAAGTATCTCGTCAGGAAACAGGTCATCTATGATGATATGGGGAAAAGGACTGGCCGCCTGATAAGCGGAATGTAAATTTTCAGGATCAGCCTGTAATGGAGGTATGAGCTGCATGAATTGACCTGGTCTGTTCCTTTGTATCTTGTAGGGGAGGCATTATACACGGCTTAAGTCCCTCAAAGTCTGGCATGCATTCATCAAGATTCCCGTTACAATGCTCTCATGATTTTCCTGATTCTCGGCATACTGCTATTCGTCCTTATCCTGGGACCACAATACTGGGCACGGCATGTGTTGCAAAAATACAGTGATCATCGGGAGGATATTCCGGGAACCGGTGCAGAACTGGTCAAGCACCTGCGCAAGAAGTTCGGCCTTGGCCATCTCAATGTCGAAGGTACCGACCTTGGAGACCATTACGACCCAACGGACAAGACCGTGCGCCTGTCTAAGGAAAACCTGGACAAGCGTTCCCTGACGGCGATCACCGTCGCTGCCCATGAGTTTGGCCATGCCTTGCAGGATCATCATCAATACAAACCCCTTACTACTCGAACCAACATGGTCAGGACAGCACAGAAACTGGAACGTGTAGGTGGTATCGCCATGCTAGCCATGCCTTTCATGGCGTTTACCCCGGCTGGAGCACGCCTGACTTTACCACTGTTACTTGTCGTCATTCTAAGCATGCTGGTTAACACCATCGTCCATCTGGTCACCCTGCCCGTGGAATTTGATGCGAGCTTTGGCCGCGCCTTACCAATTCTTCGTGAAGGCCAGTACATCAGCAAAAGTGATTACCGGGCGGCTCGACGAATTCTGACAGCCTGCGCCCTAACCTACCTGGCAAGCTCCCTGTCGGGGTTGCTTAACTTCTGGCGTTGGTTGAAGGTGTTCAGGCGATAAAAAGGAAAAAAGG
>CAZDCK010000011.1:62380-76526 GCA_964503965.1 uncultured Enterobacteriaceae bacterium
AAAAAGGAAAAAAGGAAAAAAGGAAAAAAGGAAAAAAGGAAAAAAGGAAAAAAGGCAGGATGGTTCGCCTGAACTTTACCGTCAAGGGTTTTATTTGGACTTATTCTTGAATTTGATGCTCAGATAAACACAATCTCCCCGGCTATCTCGAATATTTCCTCTTGCATCTTGTATCTTGCATCCCTGTCTTACCTGAACTGCTTGCCTTGTATCCCTGTATCCTTGTATCCCTGTATCGCTCCCATACCTGAACCGCCCACCCTTTTTCCTTTTTTCCCTTTACCCCTTTATCCCTTTATCGCTCTTCTCCCCGCTTGTGCTATCCTTCCCGTCCTGCATTTTTAGCAAAACAAGGGGAATCCATCCATGTTAGATAAATTCACCAAGTCATTCTGGCACAGCGTTGCAGCTATCCTGCTAATCAGTCTTGCCGCCTGTTCCCAGGACAGTGCCGATACAGCACAGGCCCCATCAACTGCCCCCGTCCAGTCGGATACCCCGGCCGTGATGGCCAGTGAAGTCACCAATGATGATCTCATCAATACAGGCGATAGTGCGGACTGGTTAAGCTACGGACGCGATGCCGGGGAAACGCGATTCAGCCCCCTCGACCAGGTCAATGTCTCCAATGTGAGCGAACTTGGAGTGGCATGGGTCTATGACACCGGAACCTTCCGGGGACTGGAAGCCACTCCACTGGTCCGCGACGGTATCATGTATGCCACAGCCTCCTGGTCCATAGTTTTTGCCGTGGATGCGCGTACCGGCGAGGAACTCTGGCGCTATGACCCACAGGTGGATCGTTCAATGGGCTGGAAAGCCTGCTGTGACGTGGTCAACCGGGGGGTGGCCATTTACGGTGACAAGGTCTTTGCCGGCATTATTGACGGACGGCTTGTAGCCCTGGATGCAGCCACCGGCGAAGTAGTCTGGAGCAAAGTAACTGTTGACCAGAGCAAACCATATACAATTACCGGCGCTCCTCGTATCGCTGATGGCAAGGTGCTGATCGGTAACGGTGGCGCTGAACTGGGTACCCGTGGTTACCTGACAGCCTACAACCCTGATACCGGTGACATTGAATGGCGTTTCTGGGTCGTACCCGGCAACCCTGCCGATGGTTTCGAAAATGCCGATGTTGAAGCAGCAGCGGCCACCTGGGCAGGACAATGGTGGGAGTTTGGCGGAGGGGGTAATCCCTGGGACTCCATTATTTACGATCCTGAACTGCGCCTGGTCTACGTAGGTACCGGCAATGGATCTCCCTGGAGCCATGAATACCGTAGCGAAGGCATCGGTGACAACCTGTACCTCTCTTCCATTGTAGCCCTGGATGTGGATGATGGCAGTGTTGAGTGGCACTACCAGACCACCCCGGCGGATAACTTTGACTACACTGCTGTACAGCCCCTGATGCTGGCCGAGATTCCCATCAACGGCCTTCCCCGTAAAGTGGTTATGCAGGCCCCCAAAAACGGCTTCTTTTATGTGCTGGATGCCGAGACCGGCGACCTGATCTATGCCGACCCGTACGCCCAGATAAACTGGGCCACTGGTGTTGATCTGGAAAGCGGTCGTCCAATCGAGACGCCACAGGCACGCTATGACAACGCCATCTCATTCCTGGTCCCGGGACCATCAGGTGCCCATAACTGGCATCCAATGTCCTACAGCCCGGAAACCGGCCTGCTCTATGTTCCCACCATGCAGGGTGGTCCCTTCCCCTACGCTGTTGATGAAAACTGGGATTATGAAACTGCCGGCTGGAACCTGGGCATTGGTCTTGGCACCCAAACCGACCGCCCGGTCAGGCCCGATGAAGATTATGAAGGTGGCACCGGTCCGGTCTATGACTCTCCCGGCGTGATGCTGGCCTGGGACCCGGTGGCCCGTGAGCCCCGCTGGACCCGCGAATACGATTTTTCCATCAACGGCGGCACACTCGCCACGGCTGGCAACCTGGTTTTCCAGGGCGCGGCAGATGGTTATTTCAGGGCCTTTACAGCCGACTTTGGCGAGCTGGTCTGGGAAGTGGATCTTGGTGTCGGCATCATGGCTGCCCCCATGACCTATGAACTGGATGGAACACAGTATATTTCCATCCTCGTGGGCTGGGGCGGTTCTTCCGGCCTGATCGGCCCCAACTCTTCAGGTGCCTACAAGCCGGAGGGACGACTGTGGACCTTCAAGCTGAATGGTGATGAGATCATTCCTGTTGAAGGTCAGCCCCTGCCGGAGCTGACGGCCATCGACTATAACGATGACCCGGAGGTCCTGGCTCACGGTGTGGACATGTACACCACGCATTGCATGCTCTGTCACGGTGCCGGTGGCGCCAGCGGCGGTGCTCTTGCCGACCTGCGTTACGCAGCTCCTGCTACCTACGACATTATCCAGAATATTGTCCGTGAGGGTGCCTACGCCGGCCGTGGCATGCCTAACCTGGGGCATCTCCTCGCTGAGGAAGATGTTGATGCCGTCAAGCACTGGCTACTGAGTTTGCGGGCAGGACTAATGGAATAATTCTGGCATGTAACAGAAAAAAGGCGGCCAAATGGCCGCCTTTTTTATTTAAGCTACATTCGGAAACTTGCCGGTAATAGCTAGCGGTATACCGCCAGACTGCCAAGAAAACGGACCACATCGACAAAAAATGGTGTATCAATAATCAGGCCATGCACTATCTGCTGAGTGACCAGCCAGCCCACACCAATCCATGTGTATTTGTTGATGCTCCCGGACTGACGCCATTCCTGAACCAGAATCGCCAGTGCCATCGCATTCAGCGTCATATACATCGCGACGACTGGAAATGCCTGGAGCCCCAGGGGGACCATGTAAAGCCTGTGAATACCAGGTGGCAGGATTGGCAACATGGCCAGCAGAATAAGTCGCCGGTGGATATCAGGCTTGCGAGTGTTGCGCATCGCCAGGGTAAACAGCAAGCCAAACCCGGTTACCGCCGTAATACCCAGGTAGATGCCATGGGCGGCGTTACCAGAACTCCCCGATGCCCCAAGGATAGTAATGAGCGATCCCATTACAATGACCATTGTAGCCAGTGCAATTCCAAACATGCCAAGACTACGGTGAAGCGCGACACTGCGGACATTGACCAGCAATGCCTGTACCACCAGCAGGATCATCCAGCTTGAATACACCAAGCCATGAAAATGTACGACCGGTGGTGCCGGCGGAAAAGTACCAGCCGCCATGGGATACCAATAGGTCATGCTGAAACCGCCAAAGACAAAAAATGCCATCAACAGGATCATGGATAGATAAAACGATGGCCTGAAAGCAGCGGATGAGCCGGCTGCAGCAGTGGTTACTGTATTCATGCTGGATTGTCCCCCAAAGTTCTGCTCCGAATGTTACACCTGTCATGCCTGAAAATTAAACACCCAAGGTATAACCAGTCTACCTCCTTGTGTTGGCGAACCCCGTGTCTCCGATAATCCATTCCACAGGCGGCTGAGAAAGCAAAGGCCGGCACTGCACCCAGCAGAATATCCAAGGCAAAAAAAACCCGGGCATAGCCCGGGTTTTTTCAAAGCCTTGCGACTTACTTCTTACGCCATGAACCTTCAACGTAAGATTCGCGAACCACTTCAGCGTATGGAACCGGGCTAACACGGGCACGGATCTCAATAGCTGTGCTCTTCGCCTCAACAGTGGTTTTCTCGGTAGCAGGATTCTCACCCCAAACCAGAACCACTTCAGTACCGATTTCGATGTCAGAATCGACAGTACCCAGAGACAGACAGCTGCGCTCGTTGTAACTGTAGCCAGAGAACATGGACAGACCAACAACCTTGTCGCCACCCAGAATGGTGTCGAAAGAGGAGTTGCCGTAGTTGGCAATAGGAATGTTGATGTACTTGGCGTGCTCACCTTTCTCAAACAGGGAAGCGTAAGCCTTGACCACGTCTTCGCTGTTCCACTGGAAAGTCACTTTCTTGCGGTGATCATCGTTCTGCATGGCTTCGAGGGCGTCACGGCCGATAAAGTCATGGTCGAACTTGATGAACGGACCGTAGCCCAGCTCATAAGGTGTGGTGTAGTAGTCTTCAACATTGTCAGATACGTAGGAACCGGCGATAGCAGCGGTGCCTTCATAGCTGGCAGCTGGCAGCCACTCACGATAGGCCTTCATGCGGTCATCGGAGTAAACAGCTGGCAGCGGAGAAGGAATCCAGCCAGATTCCAGGGTGTTGGATGCGTAAGCGTTTGAACCTACAGGCACAATACCGAATTCTTCACCGGCTTCAAGGATGGCGTTCTTGATGCGCTCGCCTTCTTCGTAAGGACCCCAGATTTCCAGACCAGGTGCACCGGCCATACCATGACGCAGGGTACGTACACGGGTGCCGTCAATATTCATGTCAGCCATGTGGAAGAATTTCAGCTGCTCTACAGCACCACCGTTGAGTTTTTCAATGATCGGCCAGGCGTTAGGACCCTGGATCTGGTAGCGGTAGGAAATACGGTTAACCGGCTTACCCATCGGGCGTGAAGGTGAACGATCATCATGGATGATTTCCACATCATAGCCACCAGTTTCAGCATGGAAGCGAATCCAGTTGGCAGAAGGAGCGCGGCCTACAAACACCAGCTCGTTCTGGGCCAGGTGGAACAGGATACCGTCACCGATAACGTGACCTGAGTAGCTTACAGGAACGTACTGCTTGGCACGGTTAACCGGGAAGTTTTCGAAGCTGTTGATAGCGGTATCAGACAGCAGTTTGATAGCGTCCGGACCTTTGATGTAGATGTCCACCATGTGGTGAGACTGGTCGAACAGTACTGCTGATTCGCGCCATGCTTCTTGCTCACTGCGCCAGTTGTGAAATTCCGGAGCAACAACAGGATAGACATAGGCGCCAATCTTGGAATTGCGCATCATATCTACCGGGTTGTCAACACTCTGCAATAAGTCTTCTAAGCTTTTGCTCATTGTTGTTGATATCCTCTAGTTAATTTTAGGGGGGTCAAAAAAAGGCGCTACGATACAGGTATCGGCTCCAATTTGCAATGCCAATCCAGCCCTGTCCAGAGCTGGCACAGTGGCACATTTGACCCCCTTGTTTTTGCACCTGTCCCTGGACAAATACATTGAATTGACACCACCTTCAAAAGCCGGTGTCTGAAGGTTCCATCAGGCTGCCGGGGTATAACCCAGAAGGGATTTATACTCCAGGAATTCACCAAACGCCTGATCGCTGAATTCCCTGCCATTCCCGGACTGCTTGTAGCCACCAAAGGGAGCATTCAGGTCAAGCCCTGCGTTATTGATACTGATATAGCCGGCGCGGATTTTGGCCGCAATGGCACGGGCATGATCAATGTCCTTGCTATGGACATAGCCACCAAGACCGTATTCAGTGTCGTTGGCGATTTCTATGGCCTCTTCTTCATTGTCATAACCAATAATGCTCAGGACAGGCCCGAAAATCTCTTCCCTGGCGATATCCATGTCATTTTTCACGTCCCTGAATACAGTAGGCTTGACGAAATAACCGGTTTCCAGGCCTTCAGGCTTCCCTTCGCCACCGACTACTACCTGTGCACCCTGTTCGATACCGCTGTGAATCAGGCCCTGAATCTTGTTCCACTGGGTTTCGGATATTACCGGCCCCATTCTGCTATCCTGCTTGGGATCACCCGGCGCCCAGTTCTCTACAGCTGCCTTGGCCAATTCAGACACCTGGTCCATCAACTTGTTGGGAACCAGCATTCTTGTCGGTGCACGACAGGACTGTCCGGAATTCATCATGATGCCCGCAATACCGCCATTTACCGCAGCTTCAAGGTCGGCATCTTCCAGAATAATGTTTGGACTCTTGCCGCCCAGTTCCTGATGTACACGTTTAACTGTTTTGGCAGCCGCCTCCGCTACCTGGATACCTGCACTTGTAGACCCGGTGATAGATACCATGTCCACCTTGGGATGAGAGGCAATCGCCTGGCCTACTTCCGGCCCCAGACCGTTAACCATATTAAATACACCTGCTGGTACCCCGGCCGCGTCCAGAATCTCGGCAAAAATCTGCGCCGAGAATGGGGCAATTTCAGAAGGTTTCACTACCACGGTACAACCCACTGCCAGAGCGGGAGCTACCTTCGCGCAAAGCTGGTGAATCGGCCAGTTCCAGGGAGTAATAAACCCACACACACCAATAGGCTCTCGTGCCACCCGGCTGGTTCCCCGGTCTTCTTCAAACTTGAAATCCTCCAGCACGGAAATGGCGGTTTTGAAATGATTGACTCCGATCGCGGCCTGGGTACCTTCTGCCAGCCATGTGGGAGCTCCCATTTCTTCGGTAATAGCCTCACCCAGTTCGGGCACACGCTTCTCAAACTCCTCGACAACCCGGTTTAGAATAGCCAGACGTTCTTCCTTGCTGGTCTGGGACCAGGACTTGAAGGCTTCAGAAGCCGCAGAGACAGCATTATCAACATCAGCATCACTACCCAAACTGATATGACCTGCAACCGCTTCAGTGGATGGATCAATAACGTCCAAAGTACGTGGTGTGGTCGGATCCACCCACTCGCCATTTATATAGAATTGCAAGTAGTCGCGCATGGTTGCCTCTCTTTTCAGATTCAGAATCGATTCAATCGTGCCCTGTCGGTGCGGGGCTTAAAATTCGGGGTGCAAGTATAAACATGTGGGACTGACAAGGCCAAGGGAAACCCGGCAGGGAGAAAAGTTATCAGGCAATGAGGACCATGGCTACCTGCAGGACAATCGCGGCATACACTCCAGCAACAACATCATCAATCATGATCCCCAGCCCGCCGCCCACTTTTTTATCCAGCAGACCAATGGGAAATGGTTTGAGGATGTCAAAGATTCTGAACAGGACAAACCCCGCCAGTACCCAGTACCAGATGACTGGCACCATGAGCATGGTAATCCAGTAGCCCACAAATTCATCCCAGACAATACCGCCATGATCATGTACGCCCAGATCCCTGGCAGTCTTTCCACACAGGTAAATACCAACCAGGAAAGTCATCAGCAGCATAACCAGGTAGCCTTCCATAGCCAGGTACTCAACCATCAACAGATACAGGGGTACAGCCACAAGAGTCCCCATGGTGCCCGGGGCTCTTGGTGACAGCCCCGAACCAAATCCGAATGCCAGTAAATGAACCGGGTTCGTCAACAAAGAGGTCGGGGATGGCTGCATATCAAGATTTCTCCTGGAAGTGGGTATAGCTATCCCTGGTCACCTCGACAGGATTGCCTCCGGTATCCAGGCAAACAAGCGTGCGCTCCTGCGTCATTTCACCAATACAGGTTACCTCCACCGGTACTTTGGCCGCCGCCTCAAGAAATTCCTGCTCATACCTGGTCGGTACGGTAAGAATCAGTTCATAGTCATCCCCCCCATTTATGGCCAGCTCCTGTGCCTGATCATGGCCAAGTATGTCAGATACCAGGGGATCAACCGGGATATCGTTCAGCCGAACTTTCGCACCACAGATACTTTTCTCACAGATATGGAATAAATCACCCAGCAGGCCATCAGAAATATCCAGACCCGCGCTCACAAATTCTGCCAGGGAGCACCCTGCTGCCAGGCGAGGTTGTGGGTGATAAAAAGCAGAGTGCAGGGCAGACCTGGCTTCTTCTTCCACCGCCAAGGGCTTATCCCCGAAAAGCCTCAACGCCAGTGCGGCCTTGCCAAGGGTACCGGTCACGAAGATTCGGTCTCCCGGAGAGGCGCCACTCCTCAGAATCGCCCTGTTTTCTCTTACCAACCCGTGAGCCTGAATGGTGATTGTCAACGGCCCACATGTTGTGTCGCCTCCGGCAAGGTAACAGCCGTACTGCCCTGCACTCTGACCGAGTCCATTGGCAAAGGCTTCCAGCCAGGACTGGTCAGCATTCGGTAGGGATAGACCTAGTGTAAAAAATACCGGAGACGCTCCGGTGGCGGCAAGATCACTGAGATTGACGGCCAGGGCTCGCCAGGCAATGTCTTCAGGCGCAGCGTCACGGGGAAAATGTACCCCTTCGACCAGAGTGTCCATGGACAGTGCAAGAGCCTGTCCGGGTGGGACAGAGACCAGCGCACAGTCATCGCCAATGCCTTCCCTGATAATATTACCGGTTTGCGCCGCCAGGCCTTTCTGGTCAAAGCAGCGACGAATTATCTCGAATTCTGAAAACATGGCTGACGATTACCTGCGTCAACGCCCGGACTCAGGCGCCAGCATTGATCTCAACACTTCGCTGCTGCCTGGCCAGTTTGTCCAGCACACCATTGACATATTTGTGACTGTCGGTGGCACCGAATTTCTTGGCCAGGTCCACAGCCTCATTGATCGCCACACGGTAGGGAATATCTATACGCTTGAGCAGCTCATAGGCACCCAGCCTGAGTACCGCCAGCTCAATCGGATTGAGCTTTTCCAGACCACGATCTAGAAATGGGGTAAAGCTTTCATCAAGTTCATCTGCCGACCCGGTGATGGCCGTGAACAGCTCATGAAAGTAACGCCAGTCGATTTTCCCGGTATTGTCAGCCCGGTACTGCGCTTCAATGGCATTGGTCGGGTAATCGGAAATCTGCCACTGATACAGGGCCTGCACAAGCAAACTGCGTGCTTTTTTACGGTGAGCTATTTTCGGCTTTTCGGGCATGTCCGGTGTATCGGTCATTTTCTGCTTCTTTATATAGGAATTGGGGTATCGGTATTGAGGAAAAAACCTCAGGCATTCATTTTGCGCAACAGACTGACCATTTCCATGGCAGCCACGCCCGCATCAGCGCCTTTGTTCCCGGCCTTGGTACCTGCTCTTTCAATGGCCTGCTCAATGGTGTCAACAGTGAGAACACCGTTTATCACCGGTACGCCGGTAGAAAGCGCAATTTCGGACAGGCACCGGGCACTCTCATTGGCGACAATTTCGAAATGGTAGGTACTGCCACGTATTACTGCACCCAGGGCAATCACCGCATCAAAGCTGCCGGACTCTGCTGCATTCTTGACAGCCAGAGGCAGTTCCAGGGCGCCAGGAACACGCATTACCGTAATATTTGAAGGGGAGACGCCATGACGCTGCAGGGCATCAATAGCACCCGCCTCCAGGCTATCTACCACGTAACTGTTAAAGCGGGACACAACCAGGGCATAACTGGCTACGGCTCCGGAAAAATCACCTTCTATATTTTTAACATTGCTCATATTGTGTTCTGCCTCGCTGGAATCAGGTCAGGACCTGACTCCTGTGTATTTATTCACAAGGGAGATACTCAACCACTTCAAGGTCAAAACCTGAAATGGCGTACTTGGTCGGATAACTCAGCAGGCGCATTTTTCCAACGCCCACGTCCCTAAGGATCTGTGACCCGGTACCAACATTCAGGTAGATGCCGTGGTGGGCGGGAGCGGTTGCAGGCTGATCTGAAATCTTATCGATTGCCGCCAGTTCATCCAGTACATCGGCGGTCCCCATTTCATTGGCCAATACTACCACAACGCCCTTTCCTTCCTCGCTGATGCGAGCCAGTGAACGATGCAGTGACCAGCTCGGGCGAGCAGGATTGGCAATACCCAGCAGATCACGGACAGTATCTGTCACCAGTACCCGGGCCAGTACCGGCTCGTCCTCCCGGATATCCCCTTTTACCAACGCCAGGTGAACCAGCGATCCTTCCTTGATCAGATCCCTGTAACAGTAGACCTTGAATTCACCATGATCTGTCGGCAGCGTGTACTCGTGGGTCCGCTCAATGGTTTTCTCATGGGCAATGCGGTAATGAATAAGGTCCATGATGGTACCGATTTTCAGATCGTGCTCGGCAGCAAATTTCTCCAGGTCCGGCTTG
This sequence comes from uncultured Enterobacteriaceae bacterium, assembly GCA_964503965.1. GTDB lineage: Bacteria > Pseudomonadota > Gammaproteobacteria > Pseudomonadales > Pseudohongiellaceae > Eutrophocola. The sequence continues at coordinate 72,229 of CAZDCK010000011.1, forward strand.
CGGGCCATGGAACCATCCTCGTTCATGATTTCACAGATAGCTGAAGCGGGAGATAGTCCGGCAAGCCTGGCCAGGTCACATCCGGCTTCGGTATGTCCGGCACGGCGTAGCACGCCACCATCATTGGCCATCACCGGGAAAATATGTCCTGGCTGAACAATGTCTTCCGGTTTGGCATCCGGTGCCACGGCCACCTGGATGGTTCTGGCACGATCAGCGGCCGATATTCCGGTTGTCACGCCAGTGGAGGCTTCTATAGAGACAGTGAAATTACAGCCAAAGGGCGTGACATTGTTATCGACCATCAGGGGCAGTTTCAACTGGCGGCACCGGTCGCGGGTCAATGTCAGGCAAATGAGACCCCGGGCATACTTCGCCATGAAATTGATGTCTTCCGGTTTTATCCTGTCCGCCGCGATAACGAGATCACCCTCGTTCTCACGATCCTCATCATCCATCAGGACCACCATTTTGCCCTGGCGAAAGTCTTCAATAAGTTCTTCTACAGAATTCAGAGTCATGGTCTGCTGCGTCTATTGACTGTCGTCATGCTGGCCAACAAAACCGTATTGTTCCAGCTTGTCCAGGGTAATACCCTCGCCGGCACCTGCCAGGTTTCTGTCTGCAAGCAGCCGTTCGAGATACCGACTGATGATATCCACTTCCAGGTTCACTTTCTGTCCCGGCTTCAAGGTAGAAAAAGTCGTTACATCGGCTGTATGGGGAATGATATTGACCCCGAATTGATTTCCCTCCACGGCATTCACAGTCAGGCTGATTCCTTCCAGGCAAACAGAGCCCTTGGCGGCAATATAACGGGCCAGCGAGGAAGGTACCTCAAAGACAAGTCTCTCGCTGCGTCCTTCCTCACTCCGACTAACCAGCTCCGCCAGGCCATCCACATGACCGCTGACGATATGTCCACCAAAGCGGCTGCTGGGCTGCATGGCTTTTTCCAGGTTCACCCTGGCCCCTTCCTCAAGACTGGCAAAGGAGGTCAGGTCAATGGTCTCATTGGAAATGTCCACGGTGAAACCATGACCATCCAGGGCAATGGCTGTCAAGCAGACACCACTGACACAAATACTGTCGCCGATCGCCACGTCCGAGAAATCCAGGTCGTCGGACACGATTACAGCACGCAGATCGCCACCGGTCTGTTCAAGACTCTTGATAGTGCCCAGGGCTTGTATGATTCCTGTAAACATAATTATTCAGTATGGATTTTTAACGCGGGAGCGCATTCTACAGTCTTTTCCGACCATTGCCACGTCAAGGATCTCCAGAGCAACCTGGTCCTCCATCTTCTCAAGTCCCAGCCTGAACAGGGGTCGAGCATCACTGCCAAGCAGCTTTGGCGCTATATAGGTGATCACTTCATCCACCAGGCCTGCCTTAAGCATACTGCCGGCCAGTTCCGCACCGGACTCAAGCAGGATTTCGTTACACTGGTAATCCCGGGCCAGGGTTTGAAGTAATGTATGCAGGTCTACCTGTCCATCTGCATTGGCACAGGAGAGCAGGGTCACGCGTTCATTGGCGAGTTCATTCTCCTTGTCAGACAACAGCGTTTCACTGGTCACCGCTGTAGCCAGAATGACCTGCCCGGGCAGGTGCAGGGTTTTAGCCTGAGGAGAAATTCGCAGTCGGGAATCCACGATGACACGTATTGGCGCTTTACATTCCATGGTCTGGCTACGCACATCAAGACCGGAATCATCACTTAACACGGTTTCAATGCCGGTCAGTATGGCACTGCTGCGAGCCCTGAGCCGCTGGACATCCTCACGGGCCTCGGTCCCGGTAATCCACTTGCTTTCGCCGCTGGCCATGGCAGTTCGACCATCAAGACTCATGGCAAGCTTGCAGACAACGTGAGGCAGTCCTTTGGTCATCCGCTTGATAAAGCCCGGATTAAGTGCACCAGCCTCTTCAGGGCATATGGGACCTGATACCTCAATACCTGCATCGGAGATTTTCCGGATCCCACGCCCAGCCACCTGCGGATTTGGATCCACCATCCCATAGACAACACGGGCTATTCCTGCCTCAATAACAGCGTCACAACAGGGACCTGTTTTACCGGTAAAGGAACAGGGTTCCAGCGTCACATAGAGTGTAGCGCCAGTTTCCCGGCCGGCCGCTTTCCTGATGGCCATCACTTCGGCATGTTCCTGCCCTGGCCATTCATGCCAACCTTCTGCAATGATCCCGCCATCCTTGACCAGCAGCGCGCCCACAACCGGATTTGGCCGGGTCGTGTTCCTGCCCTTTTCCGCCAGGGACAGACAGTGCTGCATGAATTTAATATCAGTGTCGGACATCACAGGGTTTGGTTTCAGTGACCAGGCAGTCTGGTACGTTATGAAATGATCAGTTGCCTGAGGATTTCGGGGATTCACCTTCACTGGAGATCCGGTCAATCTCGGCCCTGAATTCATTCAGGTCCTTGAAGCTTCTATAGACCGAGGCGAAACGCACATAGGCCACTTCATCCAGCTTTTTCAACTCATCCATGACTTTTTCGCCTACCAGCTTGCTGGGCACCTCTCTTTCACCGGTTGCTCTTAACTCATGGGATATATGACTCAGCGAGCTCTCCACACTCTCCATACTTACCGGCCTTTTTTCCAGAGCCTTGAGTATGCCAGAGCGGAGCTTTTCCTCGTTGAAAGGCTCGCGTGTTCCATCCTGCTTGATGAGGCGTGGCATCAGAAGTTCCGCAGACTCAAAAGTCGTAAATCGCTCGGAACAGGACAGACACTCCCGACGCCGGCGGACCTGGTTACCGTCAGCAACCAATCGGGAATCGATCACCTTGGTATCTTCAGCATTACAGAAAGGACAGTACATGGTTCAGGCCACCGACTGACTATCGATAAACGGGAAAGCGCCTGCAAAGTTCCAGCACTTTTTCTTTAACCGACGCTATCAATGTCTCATTTTCAGTGTCTTCAAGAATATCACAGATCCAGTTGGCCAATTGTGTGACTTCCTCTTCACCGAATCCCCGAGTTGTTACGGCAGGACTCCCAATACGAATGCCGCTGGTCACAAAGGGTGGCAACGGATCGTTGGGTACAGCATTTTTATTGACGGTGATATTGGCGCTGCCAAGTGCTTTGTCCGCTTCCTGACCGGTCACACCTTTACCAACCAGGCTGAGCAGGAAGAGGTGGTCATCGGTACCACCAGAGACAATCTCAAACCCACGTTCCATAAATACAGCGGCCATGGTCCTGGAGTTAGCCAGTGTCTGCTTCTGGTATTCGACAAATTCTTCCGTCATCGCTTCCTTGAAGCAGGCCGCCTTGCCAGCGATTACATGCATCAATGGCCCGCCCTGGCTTTCAGGAAATACGGCAAAGTTCAACCGCTTGTTGAGCTCTTCATCATCGCCCCGGGCGAGAATGATTCCGCCCCTGGGGCCGCGGAGAGTCTTATGGGTGGTCGACGTACAGATGTGGGCAATATTTACCGGACTTGGATAAACGCCTGCCGCAATCAGCCCTGCCACGTGTGCCATATCGACGACAAAATAGGCACCAACACTATCGGCGATGTCTCGCATTCTCTGCCAGTCAACAACGCGTGAGTAAGCAGAAAACCCTGCCCAGATAACCTTCGGTTTATGCTGCCTGGCTAGCTCATTAACGTGGTCATAATCAATTTCACCGGTTTCCGGGTTCAATCCATACTGAACGGCGTTGTATATACGGCCTGAAAAACTGACCGAAGCGCCGTGGGTAAGGTGTCCACCATCAGCCAGGCTCATTCCCATAAAGGTATCGCCGGGCTTCATCAATGCCATATAAACCGCCGCATTGGCCTGGGAACCGGAATGAGGCTGCACATTGGCATACCCGGCACCGAACAGGGCCCTGGCCCGATCTATGGCCATATTTTCCACCACATCCACATGCTCACAGCCACCATAGTAACGTTTGCCCGGATACCCCTCGGCATACTTGTTGGTCAGAATGCTGCCCTGGGCTTCCAGGACACGCGGACTGGTATAGTTTTCCGATGCAATCAGTTCGATATGCTCTTCCTGACGTTGTGATTCATTATTGATCGCAGACAGCAATTCATCATCAAATCCGGCCAGTTTCATTTGATTGTCTAGCATCTTGCTCCTCTGGAGGGGTAAAAATTCGGGCTAGCTATTCTACCTGAAAAATTACAGTATTCAGAGAAGTTACCCCGTTTTTACATCTCCCATCAGGAATCCCCAACAATGAGTCAGTTTGTTTACACTATGACAGGGGTTAGCATATATCCATAAATATCAAACACTT
>CAZDCK010000012.1:0-76370 GCA_964503965.1 uncultured Enterobacteriaceae bacterium
TGGGACAAACGGATTATGAGTCCGCTACTCTAACCAACTGAGTTATAGGCCCTTGTGCTTACATATTGCTTACATTGCGATTATAAGGATGGGTAGGATGCAATGTAATATGTTGAATTTTTTATTTTTTATAATCTCTACTTGTTTTTAAAGCAACCTATTATGAGTCCGCTACTCTAACCAACTGAGTTATAGGCCCTTAGGGGTGGGCATTATACGGTTTGATTCTGCTTACTTCCATACGGAAAACTACAATCTTGCCGGGGCAATTCGCAGGACTGAATTAACATCACCATCTGTCAGCACATACAGCAGGCCGTCAGGTCCTTCCAGGACATATCTCACCCTCTGATGCAGTTCTGTCAGCAGGGTTTCCCGGCGCAATTCCTCAAGGTTGTCGTTGAATACGACCCGTTCCAGGCCACCAGTGCGGGGTATTTCGCCCCGGCGGGCGCTGCCTACAAAGAGATTGCCTTTCCAGGCGTGGAAAACGTCGCCGTTATAAAAGTTCATGCCGCTGGGGGCGATTGAAGGGGACCACAGCACCAGGGGTCTTTCCACACCTGGGACTACTGGCATTGGTGAAATCTGTGAACCGTCATAGGTGCGGCTGTAGCTGAAGTCTGGCCACCCATAGTTGCGGCCGGGAAGGATGACATTGACCTCATCACCCCCGTTCATCCCATGTTCCGCTGAGAGTATGGTACCGGACTGTTGATGGACAGCCAGTCCAAGCTGATCGCGATGCCCGTAGGAAAACACGGCCGCATTGGCATCATCCCTGCCAAGGAAAGGATTACTCGCAGGAATGCTGCCGTCTTCATTCAAGTGCAATACCTTGCCATTGACGCTGGCCAAATCCTGGGCCTGGTCTCCGAAGGGTGCCCCGGTAGTGATAAAGATTGTGCCATCGGGAGCAAACGCCAGGCGGGATCCGCTGGTGCCGGCAAACTCTCCCGCGAAGAGTTCTTTCACCTCTACCAGGCGGCCATTATCCAGGCGTCCCCGCATCAGGGTGACGGCACTGCTTGGTTCCTCAGAATCCGGGTTCGGTTTGTTGTAGGTGAAATAGAGCCATTGATTCTCTTCAAAGTGCGGATGCAGGGCGAGGTCGTTAAGCCCGCCATTGCGGTAGAAAGGATCCAGTTGGGGCATGCCCATGACTGGCTCTGGATCAAGAACAGGATCAGGTCCTGTGGCCTCATGAATGATACGAAGCTCGCGTCCCCGCTCGGATACCAGAAGGTCGCCATTGGGCAGGAAGGCCATGCTGAAGGGACGCTCAAAATCCCGCGCGATGACACTGACTTCGATGCCATGTTGCTCTGCCGTATCAAAAATATAGGGCGTTTCTGCAAGGTCCATGGCAGGAATACCGATTTCACCCTGCTGTGCAGAGAGTATGCATGGAGACAGGGCCGTGGTGGCAATCAGGAAAAATGTCGCAGTTTTCATGGCAAACCTCTGCTGGTAAGGGGATGGCTCAATTCGTTTGACGCTGATATTGAACGCCGGTGTCGGAATTGTATACCGTGAAAACAGAAACAGACAGATGCCCGAAAATTATCCTGTGCCAATAGGGGAGTGAATAGTAAGAGTAAAAAAAAGTACGCCTGTACGGGGAGTAGAGGCGTGCTGCAAATGCTCAGGGAATTCGTGGGACCCTGAGGGTTAGGGGTTAATGATTCAGGTTCAGCCTCGGTTGAAATCACCCAGGGCGCCCAGGCGATTATCACTACCTGGAAGATAATTGCGATTGCTGATACTGACAATACGGTAGACGTTATCGTTATATTCTGCCCAGCGAGCCAGCTTTTCCAGGAGAGGTAATTGCTCCCTGAGCAGTGGCAACTGTACAGGATTATGGATACCAAGCTCTGTACTTTGCAGGTTAAGGGCTTGGTCAAAGGCTTCAACAGCTTTCGTATGTTGGCCGGATTCCGCCATGTCACGGGCAAGTGCCGTATAGGTCTGGATGAGTTGTGTATTGTATTGTGCCTGCTGATCCGGGTTGGTGTTCAGGCCAACTCTTTGCATGTGAACCCTGTCTTCCAGAGTTTTGGCGGTGGATTCAAGCAAAGCCGTGTCATGTCTTGCCTTGTCAGTGTTTACTGATATCAGCGGCATAACATATGCGGTGTCCATGGTGATGGATTGTGGACTGCTATCGGCAGATACAGGGCCTGAAAAGAGCGCCGATGCGAGCAATGCCGTTAGCAGCAGACTTGTATGATGCTTTTTATGTTTGGGTAAGCTTGCAACCGCAGACTTTCCTGTATGGAAAGCAGATGCGGCCAACCCGGCCTTTATAGAAGCCATGGTCTTTCCCCCAGTGCAAATATTATTTCCCTAACTGTCGAACCTCGTTTTGACACTCCGGGAACACCGATGGTTTCTTTTGGTGAAACTCTGGTTGGTGTTCGCCCTGTGTTCCTTTCCACCGGAATTATTGTTTTTATGGTGGATCGGATAGTCCGACGGCTTTGTTACGTCTTAGCATTTTCAGCAAGGACTAAGAACCACATAAAACGGGTTTTTCATGCTGCTTTGCACAACGACCGGCATCACAAAATCAGCAATAAATCTCGTAAATTCAATAGGTTATGAATTCCGCTTATGTCTGGTCGATTTTATTTTTTTGTCCGGAATTATTGAGTCCCTCCTTGATAAGAAAAACAATCCTGTACCGTTTAATGAAAGTTGACCTGGCAAAGTCCCGTTTTTGATCATCCATCTCTGCACTTATCAAGTCGTGCGCAAAAAAAAGGCGCCAACTGGCGCCCTTTTTTGTCGTCTATGTTGACGAATTTTACGATTCGTCCAGGAAGCTCTTCAGGTGATCGGAGCGGGTCGGGTGACGCAACTTCCTCAGTGCCTTGGCTTCGATCTGTCGGATACGTTCGCGTGTGACGTCGAACTGTTTGCCCACTTCTTCCAAAGTATGGTCAGTGTTCATGTCGATACCGAAGCGCATACGCAGTACCTTGGCCTCACGTGCAGTCAGGCTGCCCAGTACTTCCTTGGTGGCTTCGCGAAGTCCTTCGTCCAGTGAGGAGTCCACGGGGGAATCGATATTGGCATCCTCAATGAAATCACCCAGGTGCGAATCTTCATCATCACCGATAGGGGTTTCCATGGAGATGGGTTCCTTGGCAATTTTCAGCACCTTACGAATCTTGTCTTCCGAAAGATCCATACGCTCACCCAGTTCCTCAGGTGTTGGCTCCCGGCCTTTCTCGTGAAGCATCTGACGTGAGATACGGTTAAGTTTGTTGATGGTCTCGATCATGTGTACCGGAATACGGATGGTACGGGCCTGGTCCGCAATGGATCGGGTGATGGCCTGGCGAATCCACCAGGTAGCGTAAGTCGAGAATTTGTAACCACGGCGGTATTCAAATTTATCCACGGCTTTCATCAGGCCAATGTTGCCTTCCTGAATCAGGTCAAGGAACTGCAGACCACGATTGGTGTACTTCTTGGCGATGGAGATAACCAGGCGCAGGTTGGCTTCCACCATGTCTTTTTTGGCGCGACGTGACTTTGCTTCGCCGATGGACATGCGACGATTGATGTCCTTGATCTCACTGATAGTAAGACCTGTTTCTTCCTCTACCAGCAACATTTTTTTCTGTGCCCGCAGGATTTCCACTTTCACCTTTGCCAGGCTTTCGGAATAGTCCTTGCGGCGCAGATGGGTGTCCAGCCATTTCAGGTTGACTTCATTACCCGGAAAACTCTTGATGAATACACTGCGCGGCATCTGGCCAGTGTTGATACACAGGTTGCGAACAGTCCTTTCATGGCGACGGATACGGGTCAGGCAAGCGCGAACATGCTCGAGCAGCGGGTCGAACTGGCGTGGAGCCAGCTTGAAGAACTTGAAGACTTCACCCAGTTTTTCAAGGGCTTCGATACCTTTTTCATGGTCACGTCCATACTTTTTGAGGGCACGCTGGGTTGAACGATACTGCTTGCGCAATTCTTCAAAACGGATCTTGGCTTCTTCCGGATCAGGACCACCAGCATTTTCGTCCTCATCGCTGGAGTCGTCGTCCTTGTCATCGTCGTCATCACTGGCTTCCGAGTCGTCAGTTTCTACAGGTGCACTGCTTGCTCCCGGAGTGATTTCTGATTCGTTAGTAATGTCCAGGTAACCGGTGAGTAAATCGGCGAGGCGTTTTTCCTCTTTTTCCACCAGGGTGTATTCGTCGAGGATGAATTCGATAGTACCGGGGAAAAAGGCCATGGCAGACATCAGTTCACGAATGCCTTCCTCGATTCGCTTGGCAATGGCGATCTCACCTTCACGGGTCAGAAGTTCTACAGTGCCCATTTCACGCATGTACATGCGCACGGGATCGGTGGTGCGACCGGCTTCATTTTCCACTGCAGCCAGTGCGGCGGCGGCTTCGGCGGCAGCCAGTTCATCGGTCTCGTTTTCGATCATCAACAACTGATCGGCATCGGGGGCGGTTTCAAAAACCTTGATGCCCATGTCGTCGATCATCTGGATGATATCTTCTACCTGATCCGGATCTGAGATGGATTCGGGAAGATGGTCATTCACTTCCGCATAGGTGAGGTAATTCTGCTCCTTACCTTTTGCGATTAAAGCCTTAAGACTGGACTGTTGTGCTTGGACGTTGCTCATATGAAGTGCAGTTCCTCGTGTGAGAAATGGGCCCGGAAAAAAGAACCGCGTATTCTAACGAAAGCGGAGTCCCTATGCCAGTGAAATTTAAACCCTAGATGGTGTCCCAGACCGCAGAATTCAAGGAAAATTCCGTAAATTCATCCTTCATCTGCAGAGTTTTCCGGTTTCCGCCGGGATTGCAGTTTCTGGCGCGCTTCTTCCAGCCAGGAATGGTGGGAAAGGCGCTTGCGATGGGTCTCGAGCATGTGGGAGATAATTTCGCGGAATTCCTGCTCCACACCTTCTCTGGGTGTTATCTGTTCGCGATCCAGCAATCGGGTCAGCTGGCTGCCAAGCGGAGTGGCATAAACCCTGCCCAGCAGTTCCGGTGTTGTGCTGGATGGGTGTTTTTTTGCCAGATTGATTACCTGCAGCAAGAGGTCCATGTCAGTCGCATTGATCGCTCTGAGCTCCTCTTCCTGGTCGAAATCTGTTGCCATATCCGGTTTCAGCAGTATGAGGTTTACCGCTTTCATGCAGACTGAACGTCCCGCACTGCTTTTGGGAGGTGAGGGCCTGGTCGGGACAGGCGAATATTCGGGACCGGCAGGACCAGCAGGAGCGGGAGATGGTGGCGATTTTTCCATGTTCCCAAGCGTGGAAGGATCTACCCCGGTGATTGTTCCCAGCTGATCCAGTATTAGCTGGTGATAAACGCCTTTGGGAATCTTTTCAATGTGGGGGAGTGCAATTTTTGCAAGCCGTGCCCGACCTTCCAGGGAATTCATATCCACTTGCTCACCAAGTGCCTGAAAGAAAAACTCGGCCAGTTGGGTGGCATTATTGACGTTGCCGGTGAAGGCGGCATTGCCGATTTTGCGTACCTGCGTATCGGGATCTTCCCCGTCCGGCAGGAAGAGGAAGCGGGCAGTGCGACCATCTTCCATCAACGGCAATACCTGTTCAAGAGCGCGCCATGCGGCATCACGACCGGCATTGTCACCGTCAAAACAGAAGACAATCTCGGGCACGAGTTTAAAAAGTCTGCGTAGATGGCTGGTGGAAGTGGCGGTACCCAGGGTAGCCACAGAATAGCTTATGCCTTTCTGGGCCAGGGCGATCACATCCATATAACCTTCCACGATCATGAATTTTTCAAGTTTGCGGGTAGACTTGCGTGCTTCATAGAGCCCGTAGAGTTCCTCGCCCTTGTGGAACACCGGAGTTTCGGGTGAATTCAGATATTTGGGCTTGTCATCACCGAGCACGCGCCCACCAAAGGCGATGGTCCGGCCACGGTTGTCACGAATGGGGTAAATGATACGGTCCCGAAAACGGTCATACAGGGGGTTGCGTTTGTTGTCCGGATTTTCAATCAGCATTCCGGCATTGAGCAGGGCTTTTTTCTTCTGCTCAGTGCTACCAATGGAATCGATCAGGTTGCTCCAGCCCGGCGGGGCATAACCCAGAGCAAAGTCCCTGGCTATCTCTCCGGACAGTCCGCGGTTTTTCAGGTATTCGATAGCCCGGTTTTTCTGGGGATGCTGGCGCAGCTGCGCCTGGTAGAAGCGGGCACTTTCCTGCAGAACATCGTAGAGAGCCTGGTTTTGTTCACGACTGCGCTGGGCGCCAGAGGACTCTTCCCGAGGGACTTCCATTCCGGCCTGGGAGGCGAGTTTTTCGATGGCTTCCACGTAGTCGAGGTTGTCATGATTCATCAGGAAACCGAGTGCATTACCGCCGGCGCCACATCCAAAGCAGTAGTAGAACTGTTTGTCTGGTTCGACACTGAAGGAGGGGGATTTTTCCTGATGAAACGGGCACAGGCCCTTGTAATTCTTGCCAGCCTTTTTCAGTGTTGTGTAGGCGTCTATCACGTCGACTATATCAACGCGTGCGAGCAGGTCATCAATAAAAGATTGTGGAATTCTGCCGGCCATTGGCTATTTTTTCGTCCCCTTGTAGAAGGCAATAATATCATCCTGTGAGAAGACTCCGGCGATACTGGTATCGCCCCGGCTGTCCTCTATGTGAATATAGCCAAAGGACGCCTCATTTTCCGTCAGTCTTTCCATGGCTTCGAGTAATGTGGCATGTCGGGAGACAGGCACTATGTTGGAGACCGTGTCCAGGACTGCCAGGTTGAAATCAGGATTGTCCATGGCGAGCTCAAGGGCATTGCGACTTAACAAGCCCAATGTGCTGCTTCCATAATCCACCACAATCCATTCGGGGTTGTTTTGCAGAACCCGCTGAATCTCTTCAGCGTCTGCCTCATGATACAGGGTGCTGAACTTGAAATTGGCCACGGTGCTGACACCGTAACGGTTGAGAAAGCGGGACAGTTCCGGTGAAAAGCCTTCCTGCTTTTGCGGGAGTGTGTTGAGGAAAACGGATCGTGTTCGAAACAATTCTGAACTGGTCATGTTGGCTACGACGATGATCAGCATGGCCGGCAGAATGATATTCGGGTTGTTGCTCAATTCCAGGAGGGCCATCAGTGCGGCCAAAGGGGCCTGCAGAGTAGCCCCCATCATGGCGCACATGCCGATCAGCACATAAAAAGTCGTGGAACTGCCAGTGCCTGGAATCATCTGTTCGCCAATAAGTCCCAGGATGCTGCCAGCGATACCGCCAATCATCAGGCTGGGACCGATCAGGCCGCCGGGTAAACCAAGCCCAAGGCCAACGGCGGTAACCACCAGTTTTACCAACAGCAGGGCCAGCATAAAACCTACGGTAAGTTCGCCCAGCAGGGCATCATTGAGAGAGTCGTATCCGGTTCCCAGAATCTCAGGTATGAACAGGGCACAGGTGCCGGTCATCAACCCGGTCGCCAGCAGACGCAGTCGCAGATCAATGGCGTCAAATCCGGCAGCAAGCTTGTGCATATAAACAAACAGGCTGGCCATTGCTCCGATCAGCAGCCCCATGAATACGACCCATGGCAACTGCCAAAGACTTTCCATGGACACATTCTCAATCAGGAAAACAGGTTCCCCGCCATAGAGTATCTGTGTAATGACTGTGCCGCTCACTGCTGCCACGATAACCGGAATAATGCCACTGACGGCGTATTCCATGAGAATCACTTCCATGGCGAAAATCACCCCGGCTATGGGGGTATTGAAGGCTGCGGCGATAGCGGCAGCACTGCCCGCGGCAATGAGGTTGCGGTTGCTGTTGTTTGGCAGGGAAAGGGCATGACCGATAGCGCCACCCGATGAGGCACCAAGATGGATGGAGGGACCCTCGCGCCCGCAGGAACCTCCACTGAGCAGGGCAACAGATGCAGTCACAAACTGCAAGATGGCATTTTTGAGTGGCATTCGGGTTCGAAAATGCTGCACCTTGTCGATGACATAGCTGACTCCCATTCTGCGTAAGTCGGGCGCCAGGTTGTAAAGCAGCTGTCCAATGAGCAGGCAACCAGCTACAGGCATGAAGAAATGCCAGGCCGATGACAGGGATTCGAAATCATCATGATGTAAACCACTGTCAAAGACAATGGGAAAAGTGCCTTCGAGAATGAAGCGAAACAGATTGACAAAAAGGCCCGCGACAACGCCCACGATAATACCCAGCAAAGCCATGGGTAGCTTCGTTTCATCGCGTGACAGCAAGGTGTGAATAGTTTTGCTTGGCAACGTTGATAGCCGGTTAAATGGAGTCAGAGCCTAACATTATAACGTTTATGGCCTTGCATGACGGGATTCATTGCGTATTGGCTTGTCCCGGACGGCAAGCTGTTACAATCAGCGTAATGGTTTCACTGCAGTGAAAGGGGAAGATGCCGGATGGAGAAAACTGATACAGAAAAGTCCAGTCTGAAGGAGACGGTCTACAACGTAATTTTCGGGTATGAGTCACGCGCGGGCAAAATATTCGATCTGGTCCTGATAATGGCTATCTTTATCAGTGTGATGGCTGTGATGCTTGATTCTGTCGAAGGGTTCAGCGCCAGCTGGCATGAGCAGCTCTACCTGCTGGAATGGATCTTTACCATCGTGTTTACCGTGGAATATGCCGCCAGATTATGGAGTTCGCCCTCCACTAAAGGTTATGCCCTAAGCTTCTATGGCCTGATTGACCTGTTTTCCATCCTGCCTACTTATATTGCCTTTCTATGGCCAGGTGGTGTTTACCTTATTGTGATTCGAATCCTGAGAGTTCTGCGGATTTTCCGTGTGCTTCGTTTAATGCGCTATATGGGGGAAGCGACATTGCTGATGCGAGCCTTGCTCGGGGCCAGGCGCAAGATAGTTGTCTTTCTGTATTCGTTGCTGACCCTGATCGTGATTTTTGGATCGCTGATGTACCTGGTGGAAGGGCCTGAAAATGGTTTCAGCAGTATTCCGGAAAGTATCTACTGGGCCATTGTTACCATCACCACCGTTGGCTATGGGGACATTGTGCCGCAAACGTCCGCTGGCCAGTTTATTGCCGCTACCGCCATGATTCTTGGTTACGCCATACTGGCTGTACCGTTTGGTATCGTGTCCTCCGAGATCATGACGGAGCAACAAAAGCGGCAAAACCCGGCACACCACCACCAGCGAGTGTGTAATAACTGCAACCATGTCGGGCATGATGAGGATGCAGGATACTGCAAACACTGCGGGGCTGAGCTGGTGGGTAATAAGTAAAGTATGAAGCGGTGAGGACGAGCAGCAATTCAGTCCGAAAGGACTTCAGGATATAAACTTTGCCAGGAAGCTGGCAGAAAATCAGGAAAGCTGCTTTTTAACGAGTTGGCTGACCACAGCCATGTCAGCGCGACCGGCCAGTTGCGGGCGAACCGCATTCATGACCTTGCCCATATCCTGCATGGAAGCGGCACCTTCATCGGCAACGGCTTTCTGGACGATGGCAGCGATCTCATCCTCCCCAAGGGCCTGGGGCATGAATTCCTGAATAACCTGGATTTCTGCCGCTTCGATATCAGCCAGTTCCTGGCGTCCACCGTCCGTATACTGCTTCACGGAATCACGACGCTGTTTAATCATCTTGTCGAGGATGGAAATGATGCGGTCTTCGGGAAGCTCGATGCGTTCGTCCACTTCCACTTTTTTCAGCTCGGCCAGCATCAGGCGGATTGTGGACAGGCGTGGCTTGTCCTTGGCCCGCATGGCATCCTTCATCGCATCAGAGATGCTGGTTTTCAGGGGATGATCCGCCATGGTCTTCTGGTGTCAGGTTAAGTGGTTGATATCTGTTGTGCTGGTACCAGCACGGGTGCCAGGGCAGGAATTACCCCGACGCCGAACAAACTAAGCTTAGTACAAACGCTGGGTACGACGGGTTTCGCGAGACACTTTTTTCATGTGACGTTTAACAGCAGCTGCGGCTTTACGCTTACGCACGGAAGTTGGCTTTTCATAGAACTCGCGGCGACGTACTTCAGCAAGGATTCCGGCTTTTTCGCAGGAACGTTTGAAGCGACGCAGAGCAACGTCAAAAGGCTCGTTTTCTTTCAGTTTTACGATAGGCATTAATCAATTACCTGTTAAATTGGTTTATCCCTGGGTTAAGGGCCGGGGATTGTAATGGCAAAGGCATTGAATTGCAAAGTTTTTGGGCGTCAAAATCCGGGTGAATGCTGTACGCCCGTGAGTCTTTTTCTAGTAGACTATCATGCGTATTGAGACGGTAACCCAATGAAACCCAGTAAAAAGATCAAAGCCCTGTTTCAGGCAGGCATATTCTCCCTACTTGACTGGAGCTGACCTGCCCGGTTTTTCCCTTCGATTGATGGCATGGCGTACGAAGACAATGCCAGATAACTTCATTTATTTAAATATATTCAATTACTTACAAAAGGTGGAGTGATGACTTCCAAGCATGTAACAGTATCCGGTGAAGGGCTGACTATTGATGAGGTGGTCAGTGTCGCCCGTGGCGGTGCCAAAGTGGCTGTCAGTGACGATCCAGTGGTGCAGGACCGTGTCAAGAAATCCAATGATTTCATCCTTGATGCCGTGGCTGCCGGAGAACCCATTTATGGGGTAACCAGTGGTTTCGGTGCCATGGCCTACAAAGCCATCTCCAAGGAACAGGCCGTAGAGCTGCAGAACAATATTCCCTGGTTTCACAAGGTCGGGACAGGCAATCTGCTGCCACAGTCCGATGTCAGGGCATCCATCCTGGTCCGCATGAACTCCCATCTCCAGGGCGCATCGGGTATCCGTATGTCCATGATTGAGCGTATGGGGATCTTCCTCAATGAGGGGGCTACACCCCAGGTCAGGGAGTTTGCCTCTATCGGTGCCAGTGGCGACCTGTCTCCACTGTCGTATATAACAGCTTGCCTGATCGGGCTGGATGAGTCATGGAAAGTGGATTATGACGGTGAGGTTCTCGGTGCCCGGACTGTACTGAAAAGGCTTGGACTCGAACGAGAGGAGCTTGGACCTAAGGAAGGCCTGGCCATGGTAAATGGCACCTCAGTCATGACCGGGATCGCTGCCGGAGTTGTGTATGATATTCGCAATCTCACATCACTGGCTTTCGGTGCCCACTCCCTGTTATTCCAGGGACTCGGTGCCACCAACCAGTCATTCCATCCCTTCATCCATGCCCGCAAGCCTTTACCGGGGCAGGTGAGATCTGCGGCGGTCATGCTTGAACTGATACAGGGGTCCAGCCTCATTGCTGATGAACTGCAGGGACAGCATGAGTTCCGTGGGGGCGACGAGCCAATCCAGGACCGCTACTCCCTGCGCTGCCTGCCGCAGTACATGGGGCCGATTCTGGATGGCCTCAGGCAGATCGCTGAACAGGTGGAAGGAGAAATGAACTCCGCCACAGATAACCCGCTGGTGGATGAAGCCAACGGCAACACCTATCACGGTGGCAATTTCCTCGGTCAGTACATTGGCGTGAGTATGGACCAGCTGCGTTTCCATGTGGGCATGCTGGCCAAACACCTCGACGTGCAGATTGCCATGGCCGTCATGCCCGCTTTTAGTAACGGTCTGTCTGCCATGCTGGTAGGCAATACCGACCGGGCCATCAATGGTGGCCTGCAAAGTCTGCAATTATGCGGAAATTGCATCATGCCCCAGTTGCAGTTTTATGGAAATTCGCTGACTACCCATTACCCGACACATGCGGAAGGGTTTAACCAGAACATCAATTCCCAGGGGTTTGGGTCAGCGAATCTGGCCAGGCGTTCTGTGGAAATCTTCCAGCAGTATATGGCCGTGAGCCTGCTCTTTGGTGTGCAGGCAGCCGAGCTTCGTACGAAGATTGTTTGTGATCATTACGATGGTAGCCAGTCTCTGTCGCCGGAATCATTGCCGCTTTATAAAGCGATTTATGAAGTGATAGGCCGTGACATGGATACGGACAAGGCCCTGATCTGGAATGACTACGAACAGGCCATGGATGCCTATATTGCGGCTATTACTGCTGATATTCAGGCTGGCGGCAAGATTGTCCAGGCTGTTGCCGGTGTCAGAGATTCGCTGTTTGGCTAAAAGCTGGCAACGGGTTGAGCGGCAATAGCGTTGTTCAACCCGGCAACTGTCAGTTGATGGAAAGGTCCTGTCCAGGGTGAATCATGTTGCTGCGAAGATTGTTCCAGCGCTTGATGTTTTCAACTGAGACACCAAATCGGCGGGCGATGATACTCAGGTTGTCGCCCCGCTGTACACGGTAAGTGGTGACCGGGCCGGCAGCACCGGAATGAATGGTCAGTTCCTGGTTGATGTAAATGGTGGTTCCGCGAATATTATTCCACTGCCTGATATCCCGCACTGAAACATCAAAGCGTTCTGAAATCTGTCCCAGTGTATCCCCTGCTCGTACCTTGTAGATAGTCGGGACAACCATGTCATCTTCCACATCAGCACTCAGGCTTACAGCCATTAACGGGACGTCTTCTGTTGAACCGTTAAGTTCGACCAGCTGGAATTCTTCGCGGAGCTTGATAGGCCTTGTCTGGGTTTCTCCATAGGCAACAGATTCCCGTTCCCGGCTGACAATCTCTATGGTGGTTGAGACGCCGGTACCCGGGATGAGCAGTTTCTTGCCCGGGTAGATGAGATGTCCGCGAATACCATTTACGGCCTTTAATTCTTCTATGGAGGTGTCGTACTTGCGGGCAATCACGGCAAGTGTGTCACCACTGCGGATTTCGTATTCACTGGGGGCCACTTTTTTATCCTGTGGCATTGAATCAAAGGCACGCACGAAACGGTCAAACGTACCCAGGGGAATACGCAGGGAGTAGGGGGTTGCCTGGTCAGGCAGGGTGGCCTTGATCAGTGAGGGATTGAGATTGCGTATCGTGGCCAGGTCGGTGCCCGCCAGCATGGCAGCGGCGTCCAGTGAGAGCATGCCGTTAACCTGCACAATGTCATAGGCGATTTCCTGTCCCAGGCTTTCCGCGTTGATGCCATACATTTCTGGGTTGGAGACTATCAGGGCAGAGGCTATGAATTTGGGGACAAAGCCACGGGTTTCCCGGGGCAGGAAGGGATAGATTTCCCAGTAAGTCGGGTTTTCCGATATCGGCTTTCCGGCGCGGCGGGCAGCTCGCGTGATGCAGCGGTAACTGCAGTTGTATCCTGCCAGAACCAGTTCCCAGTTGCCGTTGTAGCTTTCATACAGTTCCTTGAAATGCCGGGCGGCAGCACGTGTGGCTTTCTCAGGGTCACGTCTTTCATCGACCCAGGTATTGATTTCCAGGCCCGCACCACGGGCAGTACCATACATGAACTGCCACATACCCACCGCACCGGCAGAGCTGCGAACCGTTGGGCGTAAACCGCTTTCACCGAGAGCCAGGTATTTCAGTTCATCGGGTACGTCTTCTTCCTCAAAGATTTTTTCAATCATTGGGAAGTAGGTATGACTGCGTTCAATCCAGATTTTCAGCAGCGTCCTGCGGTTTTGCAGGTAATCATTGATGGCGCGTTCAACCACCCGGTTGGCCGTCATATTGATGGTTGGGGTAACGGGTTGTGGCAGAACCTCCTGATCGATGAATTCGGTACCGGATTTTTCTGAATCACCGTCAAGGTCCGTGTCACCCAGCTGGCCGGCTTCACTGACCAGGGATTCGATGATAAGGCGGTCATCCTTTTCCTGGATATCCGCGGACATATCCGTAACCTGATCGTTTTCAACCGGCACTGTGCTGCAGGCAACCAGCGAAGCCAGTGAAAAGCATGTCAGTGTGTAGTTGAAAGATTTTCTCAGCGCGGAGCTAATCGGGTAATACTTACTGCTAATGGGCACAAACAAATCTCGCCTGATAATTGATCGGGCAATTATCCACAATTCGCCCGGTTTTCATAAATATTTAATGTGATATTTTTACAGCAAACTGAAGGTTATTCCCCAGCCTTGATGCCGTATTCATCCCTGTATTCTTCCACACGACGGGAAAGCTTTTGTGCGGCAATTCTCAGTTCCGGATTTTTTTCCAGCAATTCCACGGTGATTTCCCGCATCTGGCGGTTTTTTTCCGCCAGGGCCGGTGTGATCAGGTATTCCATACCAAAGTAACTGAAGGTTGCCGTTGTCGTCAGTTCCCTGCGCATGTAGCCGGTCTGGCAAAGACGTTGTTTTATCAGACTGCCGATGACTTTCTCGTACCGGCAGGTGATTTTGAAATCCCTGTCATCAATCAGGTCGTTGAGCAATGCGTAAAACTCATCCTCAGCCTGGTCCACCTGCAGCTGAAGGTTGATACGGTCACGACTTTGCGTGACCGTGATTTCCTCGGTGACAACCGGAGATTCCGCCCCCATGGCAAAACCCATGAAAAGTGAAAACAGGCATGCCGCACTGCATGGCAGGAGCCGTGTCACGGCGATGGGTAAACTGGACATACACTCAGGCCAGGGGAATGCGTGTCAGTCTATCCTGATGACCACCTTGCCCATGTGTGACTGGCTCTGGAAGTAGCCAATGGCCTCTATGGTGTCTTCCAGCGCAAAGACCTTGTCGACCAGGGGATGGATGTCATGGACTTCGATAGCCTTGTTCATCTCTTCAAACATGCGGCGGTTACCCACAAAGATGCCATGGATACTGCTACCCGTAATCATCAGGCTGCGCGGGTTGCATTCACCTTCTCCGGCGAGAACACCGATCATGCCAATCTTGCCACCTAGTGCCATACTCTGCATGGATTTGCTGATGGTGCCAACACCGCCCACTTCGACAACACAGTCAACGCCCTTGCCATCAGTGACTTTTTTCACTTCCACTTCCCAGTCAGGGTGGGTTTTGTAATTGATCAGGCTGTCTGCACCCATGGATTTGACCTTGGCCAGTTTCTCATCGCTGGACGAGGTGGCAATGACATTTGCCCCCATGGCCTTCGCAAAGAGCAGGGCGAATGTGGATACTCCGCCAGTACCAAGAACAAGCACGTTGTCACCCTTCTTGACCGGCCGGCCTGCTTCCATCAGGCAGTGCCAGGCAGTCACAGCAGCACATGGCAGACAGGCACCTTCTTCATAGGAAAGGTTTTCGGGAATCCTGACCGCGTCCTGTTCATTGAACACGGCATACTCGCGCAGGACGCCGGGGGCCGAATGACCAAGGGCCGGGTTTGCCAATGGATTAGCCGGGCCGTCAATCAGGTCCTGGAAAAATGTACCGGCGACACGATCACCGACCTGGAACCGGGTCACACCTTCACCCACAGCTTCCACTTCGCCGGCACCATCTGAAGCCAGGACTGTATCCTGCTGAACCGGGCCGCCGAAATACTGACCGGCAATAATGCCCAGGTCACGAAAATTCAGGGAGGCAGCCTTCATCCTGACCAGTATTTCTCCAGGACCGGCTTCAGGTTTTTCCAGGTCTTCCTGGTGGATGCCGTCAATGGATGTGCTGCCTGCTTTTAGAACGAAAGCTTTCATGGGTAGTGCCTCTTGCATGTCAGTAATAAATCAGGGAAATGATGATAACACGGAGCTCCATGATATCGAGTCATAACCAGACCACTGAGAGGCCCTGTGGTATGATGCGCATCCTCCTGAATAGGTGAGTCCCTATGAGAGTGCTGGGTATCGAAACATCCTGTGATGAAACCGGCGTCGCTATTTATGACAGCGAGCGCGGGTTGCTCGGTGATGCGCTGTACAGCCAGATTGAACTGCACCAGCAGTATGGTGGTGTTGTTCCGGAACTAGCATCCAGGGACCATGTTCGCAAAACGCTTCCGCTAATCCGTGAAGTGCTGGAAAAATCTGCTTGTACCCTGCAGGACCTCGATGGACTTGCCTACACTGCTGGCCCCGGTCTAGCTGGTGCTTTACTGGTAGGTGCTTCTATCGGTCGCTCACTGGGTATGACGCTGGGTATACCCACCATTGGTGTCCATCACATGGAAGGCCATTTACTGGCTCCTCTTCTGGAAAAAAACGGGCCGGCATTTCCTTTTGTCGCGCTTCTTGTGTCCGGTGGACATACCCAGCTGGTCGAAGTGCCCGAAGCTGGCAGTTACTCACTGATCGGGGAATCCCTGGACGATGCCGCCGGCGAAGCTTTCGACAAGGTGGCGAAAATGCTTGGGCTTCCCTATCCGGGCGGCCCCCATGTTTCCCGTCTTGCCGAGCAGGGCAACCCGGATCGTTTCACTTTTCCCCGTCCAATGACAAACCGCCCTGGCCTGGATTTCAGTTTCAGTGGACTAAAGACCTTCACGCTTAATACCGTGGAAGCGAATACTCGGGATGGTGAGCTGGATGAGCAGACTCGTGCAGATATTGCCTGGGCTTTCCAGGAAGCCGTGGTGGATACCATGGTAATCAAGTGTCGCCGGGCCTTCAGGCATAGTGGCATGAAGCGCCTGGTAATTGCAGGTGGTGTAAGTGCCAATACACGACTTCGAGAAAAGCTGGGCGCCATGGCCAGGGAAGAGGGGGGTGAACTGTTTTATCCGGGGTTGGCCTATTGCACTGATAATGGTGCCATGATTGCCTATGCGGGCTGTATGCGCCTCATGGCCGGGCAGCAGGATGATCTTGCAATTCAGGCTAAACCTCGCTGGAATCTTGAAACCCTGCCGCCGCTGGAAAATTAATTCAACGAGAGAAACCGTAAGTATGGAAATTGTTTATATCAGAGGTCTGGAAGTCAGGACCGTTATTGGCGTTTATGACTGGGAACGGGAAATCAGGCAGCGATTAACGGTTGACCTGGACATGCTCTGGGATTTTTCCAGGGCAGCTGATAATGACGACATCGAATATGCGCTCGACTACAAAGCCGTGTCTAAACGAATTGCTGGCTACATGGAAGAAAGCAGTTTTGAGTTGCTGGAGACCCTTGGTTCACGCATTGCGGATATCGTTCAGAATGAGTTTGGCGTGAAGTGGTTGCGCCTCGAGCTGGGTAAGCCCGGAGCAGTAACCGGAGCCAGGGATGTGGGCGTTATTATCGAGCGCGGTAGCAAGGATGTAGGTGCAGGCAACTGATGGCATGGGTAACCCTCAGTCTGGGTAGTAGTCTCAATCCTCAACAGAATATCAACAGCTGTCTTGATGCACTCCTCCTGCAGTTCAAGGACCTTAGCCTGTCTTCCGTTTTTGAGAGCGAGTCAGTGGGATTCAAAGGAGATAATTTTCTCAACATGGTGGTTGGTGTGAACACCGACCTGGCACTGCCGGATCTTTCCACGCTATTGAAAGACATTGAAGACAAGCATGGTCGTGACAGAAGCTCACCAAAGTTCAGCGGCAGGACCCTGGATATAGATATCCTGACTTATGATGATCTGGCGGGTGAGTTTCATGGCATTACATTGCCAAGGGGCGAGATCACCGAGAATGCATTCGTCCTGTGGCCCCTGTCCCAGATTTGTGCCCGCCAGAAACATCCTGTGCTCGGGAAGAGTTTTGCCGACCTGTGGCAGGGCTATGACAGGGACTCCCAGAAACTATGGCCGGTGGACTTCACATGGCATGGTAGAATGATTTCCAAAGCCAAATAGTCCCTGGCCTGAATGGGTACAGGGTCAAATCTCAGGTGACTCGATGATACTCGTCTATACCAATCAGAACCCCTCACTTGTCGGGCTGGCAAAATGTATGCTGGAAGACGCAGGCCTTGGAGTCTCCATCAAAAACGAATTTACAACCAGCGGTTTTCCACCTTACAACCTGGACCAGGAATTGTGGCTGATCAATGACGCAGACCTGGAAACTGCCAGAGAGGTACTGTCCTCCCTGCAGGAAGAGGATGCCGGGGACTGAATCCTGCTGTCGTGGAAATTGTAACTACACAATCCAAGCATGCAGTCTGCCTTGCTGACTATTACACCAGGAATGCCGATCGTTTCCAGCCCTGGCATCCCCTGGTGAAAAGCGATCATCATAGTGTTTCCCACTGGAAGCGTCGGCTGGCAGAGAGGGAGAGGGAATACCAGGAAGGTAAGTCAGTGCACTTTATTGCACTGGAAAACGACCGTGTAATTGCCGCCTGTTCCCTGACCAATATTCTGTATTCTCCGGTCTGCCTGTGTTTTATGGGCTATTCAGTGGACAGGGAATATGAGGGTAGCGGAGTAATGATGCAGCTCGTGAGGCATGTTATTAACTATGCGTTTGAGAACCTGCGTCTGAATCGCATCTGTGCCAACTATATGCCGGCCAATAAACGTTCCGGCAGACTTCTGGAAAAGCTTGGTTTCGAAAAAGAAGGGTATGCAAAGCGCTATTTGTGTATCAACGGACAGTGGGAGGATCATGTGCTGACAACGCTGCTTAATCCTGACAGTTCATCAGTTGGCCCCTGATTGGCATGCCTTGAGGGAGAGACAACTTTACCCGGCTGCTTTTTACCGGCTACTAGTGGTCGACATTACCAGGCAGAAAAACTGCCTCTATCGCCCACCATCAACATGCAGTACCTGTCCCGTCACATAACTTCCTTTCTCAATAAGAAAACAGACCGTATTGGCGATATCTTCCGGGGCACCGATTCGCTTCATGAAACTTTTGTTGATGATGGCCTGCTGTGCTTCTTCAGACAGTGTATTGTCTCCGGATGGCCAAAGTATGGCGCCGGGGGCAATGGCATTAACACGTACATGTGGTGCCAGATCCCGAGCCAGGGTGCGGGTCATGCCTTCCAGTGCGGCTTTGGCCATGGTGTAGATCGGATGTTTACGCAGACCTCTTCCGGCATAAAGATCAGAGATATTGATGATGCAGCCTTGCTGCTGCTTTAAGGCGTCGGCAACACCTTGGCTAAGAAACAGGGGAGCTTTGGCATTGCTTGCAAACAGCGTATCCCAGTCATCCTCTGTCACATTATCCAGCGGTGTTGGATAAAAAGCAGAGGCATTGTTCACCAGGACATCGAGCCTGCTCCATTCAGAGACAGCCTTTTTTCCGAGATCAATAACGGCCTGTGTATCGGAAAGCTCCGCTTGCAGGACAATAGCCGAATCCGGCCGTTGTGCATTCAGGCTATCAGCAAGGCTGTTACCTGCCCCCAGGGAGTGATTACAGTGGATAATAATATTATATCCCTGGCCATGGAGCTGACGGGCAGTTTTAGCGCCAAGCCGAACTGCAGCCCCTGTAATGAGTGCGACCGGGGCGCTCAAGGTGAATTCGCCCAGACATTGATCAATGCCAGTCTGCGTTGATGAACCTGTTTGCCGATATCTGCATCCCGGTAGCCCTGGGCAATGATTTCGTCGGTATTGACTTTACGACATGCCTCCAGGGCCTTACGTAATATTGATGCCTGGGGATAAGGATTTTCTTCCAGGCCAAGTCGCCCTCGTGCATCGGCTTCACAGGCAAGCAAAAACTTTTCAAAACGCTCAGGCTTGCGAAAAGCATCGGTTTTTTCAAGTGTTTCAAGCAGTTCGGCGGGTTCATGACTGCGAGCCTGGTGGCAGCGGGTGTGGTACAGGCTTACCATTTTTGCCAGGTCCCTGTATTCATTGGGTGCCTTGATGCGTTTGCATGCCGTATTGATCAGGTTGACGCCAAGTGCTTCGTGACCGCGAAAACTGGGACGCTGTTCTATCGGGACAGCTCCCTTACCTACATCATGCATGAGGGCAGCAAAGCGCACGACAGGATCATTTGTGAGTTTCGCTGCCAACTCCAGCACCATGAAAGTGTGTATGCCGGTATCGATTTCAGGATGGTATTTTTTCGGTTGTGCTACACCGAAAAGATTGTCGACTTCCGGCAGCAGGTCTTTCAATCCACCGCAATCACGCAGCACCCTGAAATAGACCTGGGGTGATTTTTCCTTAAGGGCAATACCGGTTTCTGTCCATACGCGTTCACTCACCAGGGCACTGAGTTCCCCGGAGGTACTGATGGCCTGCATCAGATCCATGGTTTCTCCGGCAATGGTAAAACCCAGGTGATGATAACGGGCGGCGAAGCGGGCTACGCGCAACACACGCAATGGATCTTCGACGAAGGCGGGAGACACATGCCGCAGAATCCTGTTGTTGATGTCCCGGCGTCCCTTGAAGGGATCAATGATCTGTCCCTGGTCATCCTCGGCCATGGCATTGATGGTAAGGTCCCGGCGCATGAGATCCTCTTCCAGCGTGACATCCCGGTCGGCGTGAACAATAAAGCCTGTATAGCCTTTGCCGGATTTACGTTCCGTGCGTGCCAGGGCGTACTCTTCCCTGGTCTCTGGATGCAGGAAAACAGGGAAGTCCTTGCCTACCTGCTGGTAACCATTGGACAGCATATCCGGGCCTGTGGCTCCCACAACGACCCAGTCCCGGTCCTTGACCGGGATTCCCAGGAGTTTGTCGCGGACGGCACCGCCGACCAGGTATGTTTTCATGGGTTTTTACTTGCCGGGATCGAAGGGAACACTGTAGCGCTGCTTGTCTTCGAGGCGCAAGGCCGTCAGGGTTCTGCCCCAGACACACCCGGTATCCAGTGCATAAACATTTGGCCAGTTGGTTTCCCCTTCCAGGGTGGCCCAGTGTCCAAAGACTATGTTTTTATTTTCCTTCAACTGCTGATATTCAAACCATGGTCTGAACCCTTCCGGGGCATTTTTGGGGCCTGTCTTGATAGACAGGTTTAGCTGGGTCTCACCATTACAGAAACGGACCCGGGTCAGGTAATTGGTAATGACACGCAGTCTCTCCCAGCCCTCCAGGCCCTCATGCCAGATATCCGGTTCATCGCCATACATCTTGTTGAGAAACTTCTCGCATTTATCGCTTTGCAGGACATGCTCGACTTCCGCGGCATAGCGTCTGGCCTGTTTGAAAGACCATCCCGGGGCAATGCCCGCATGCACCATGAGGAAAGTCTGAGGTCCCTTCTCTGTATCAAGTTTTTCCAGGTGAAGCATGGATTGCATTCGAAGCCAGTCGCAGAATGCGGGACAGTCCGGGTCATCCAGAATGGGCTGCAGGGTGTCTTTCTTGCCATGTTTCTGGGCACCGGTAGCCATGGCAACGAAATGCAGGTCATGATTGCCAAGTACCATGGTAAAGGCTTTGCCCAATGCCTTGGCTAAACGCAGGGTTTCCAGGGATTTGGGCCCGCGATTGAGCAGGTCACCGACACACCAGAGTCGATCCACTGTGGGATCAAAGTTAATCTTGTCCAGCAGTCGCATAAGGTGGTCGTAGCAACCCTGGATGTCCCCGACGGCGTATGTTGCCATTGAAAAAGTTCCTGCTACTGCGAGTTTGCGTTCAGGCTAGTGAATCATATTCGGGACAGCGAGCACAAACAGTGGGATTGGTGCATCGAACTGGTCCCCGTCAGCGGTTTCCATGGTATAGGAACCATGCATATCCCCGATTTCCGTGCCGATGATGGTGCCACTGGAATATTCGAAAGAGTCTCCTGGCTGGATCAGGGGCTGCTGTCCTACAACGCCTTTACCGGACACCTCCTCGACCTTGTTATTCTGATCAGTAATAACCCAGTGCCTGTTTAACAAGCGCACGGATTCTGGCCTGTTGTTGGTTATGGTAATGGTGTAGGAAAACGCATACGAGTTTTGTGCAGGGTCCGACTGCATCTCCAGGTAGCGCGTGCGGGTGTTGATGTTGATTCCGCTGTTGTCGTTTTCTGTGCTCACAATATGGTTCACGCCCTGTGCTTGTTCATGGTCAGTCATATATAAAGTCCAACGGATTATACGTGTCAGTTGATTGAATGGCTGACTCAGGAATGGCTTGAAAGGTGAATGGCAAGAACCCGGTAGCCGAAATCATTACCGTCAGAGTGCGTTGGTAATGGTAACATATTCCGCGAGTGAGAGGGTTTCCGGGCGACGACTGCCATCAATGTCCAGCGCTGCTAGGAGGGATTTATCCAGCAGTGGTTTGAGTGTGTTCTGCAGGGTTTTTCGGCGCTGGGAAAACGCGGTCCGAACCACTTTTTCCAGCAATTTTTCATCGTTTGCCTTCAGGGTCATTTCTTGCCGGGGAGTCAGTCTAACAATGGCTGAATCCACTTTGGGGCGGGGGACAAAGGCATCAGGAGGCACTTTAAATAGTTTTTTGGCCTCACAGTAGTACTGGGTCATGATGCTGAGCCTGCCATAATTACGGTTGCCTGGTTGAGCCGCTATTCTCTCCACCACTTCCAGTTGCAACATAAACAGCATATCCCTGAACAGGTGACGACATTCAAAGAGATGGAAGAGCAGTGGGGTGGAAATGTTATAGGGCAGGTTTCCGATCACCCGGTATCGCTGCGCGGGTGCGGGCAGAGAACTGAAATCAAATTTCAGAACATCCGCATTGTGCAGGGAAAAGTTCGGTTTGCTGTCAAAGCGCCAGCTGAACTCTGCGGCCAGATCGCGATCGATCTCAATGACATCGAGGTGCGCACACTGGTCAATCAACTGGTCTGTCAGGGCTCCCTGTCCTGGGCCTATCTCGATGAGGTAATCTTCAGCCGACGGATCAAGCGCCTGTATTATCCGGTCAATAATGCCCTGGTCGCTAAGAAAGTTTTGCCCGAACCGCTTCCTGGGCCTGTGACCCCTGTGTTCGTTGTCAGCCATGGGGATTCCAGTATGAGGCCATTTCCCTGGCAGCATCTATGGCAGTTACCAGGCTTCCCGTGCTGGCCTTGCCGGTCCCGGCCAGATCGAGAGCTGTTCCATGATCTACAGAGGTGCGGATAATCGGTAACCCCAGGGTAATGTTGACGGCATTACCAAAGCCCTCGTATTTCAATACCGGCAGTCCCTGGTCGTGGTACATGGCCAGGACGGCATCGGCAGTGGCCAGGTGTCGGGGGGTGAACAGGGTATCCGCGGGAAGTGGGCCTACCAGGTGGATGCCATCATGACGACAGGCATCCATCGCCGGAATTATTGTGTCGATTTCCTCCAGGCCCAGGTGACCATCCTCACCTGCATGGGGATTGAGTCCGGCAACCACAATTTCCGGCTCGGTTATGCCAAATTTCTGCTGCAGATCCCGATGCAGAATGCAGATGACTTTCCTGAGCAGGTCGGGCGTAATAGCTGCCGGGACTTCAGCCAGGGGTAGGTGCGTTGTGACAAGGGCTACACGTAGTCCCTGTGTTGCCAGCATCATGACGACAGTCTCTGTTTCACACAGGTCCGCCAGATATTCTGTATGCCCCGAAAAAGAAAAACCGGCCTGGTTGATTATGCTCTTCTGGACCGGTCCTGTGACAAGACCGGAAAACTGCCCCGACAGACAACCCGATACCGCCTGGTTTAATGTTTCCAGTACAAATGAACTGTTGTTTATGTCGAGAATGCCAGGTCTGGCCGGAGATTTCAGTGTTACCGGCAGAATATTTACAGTACCGGGATCGCAGGG
Source organism: uncultured Enterobacteriaceae bacterium (assembly GCA_964503965.1). Classification (GTDB taxonomy): domain Bacteria; phylum Pseudomonadota; class Gammaproteobacteria; order Pseudomonadales; family Pseudohongiellaceae; genus Eutrophocola. Next base: position 23,421 of record CAZDCK010000012.1, read on the forward strand.
ACCATCGGACCAGATTGCTATGTTGATGTCTATGCCAAGTAATTCCGCCCGTTCTCTGATCAGTGCCGGGTCAGTCACCAGCACAATGGGCGTAAGTTCAGCGTGTTCGGCAGCATACTGAATACACAGGTCCGGACCGATTCCGGCGGGTTCGCCGGGAGTGATTGCCAGTGGGGGATGGGGTTTATTCAAAGTCTATCTTGATGTCGATATAGGCAGTATCGCGAAGTTCGGTCAGCCAGTTTTCCAGTTCGTTCTCGAATTTTCGCTGACGCAGAATCTGTTCTGCCTGGTAGCGCATGTTTTCTTCTGTCATATCTTCCAGCCGTGTTTCCAGGCGTTCGATAATATGCCAGCCGTCTGTTAGGCGCACCGGCTCGGACATTTCACCGTCTTCAAGATTCTGGACAACCGCAAGAAATTCCGGGGGAAACTGGCCAAAGGTGATCCAGTCCAGGTCACCGCCGGCAACGATAGAAGTTTCATCATCCGTTTCCTGCCGGGCAATATCCCCAAGATCATCACCGTCCTGAATGCGTTGGTAAAGGTCATTGATGAGGTCCTCAGCCTGCGCCTCTGTGCGGATTTCGTTTGGTTCTATGAGGATGTGGCGGACATGGAACTGCTCTATTTCCAGGGTAGCGCCACCACGCAGGTCGGTCACCTGGATGATATGCCAGCCACTGGGACTGCTGAATGGTTCGCTGATTTCACCCAGGACCATGTTCGGTACCACGTCCCGGAACACCTGTGGCAGGTCTTCCACTTTCCTGAACCCCAGGTCACTGCCTCGCACAGGTATGCCGCTGACCTGGCCAGCATTAATGAACTGGTAGATTTCTACACCATCGACAAGCTGCTGGTAAATCAGATTGGCAAGTTCATCACGCCTGGCCTGGTCCGGGCCATCTGTTCGTTCTATCAGAATCTGGGCTACCCGGTATTCCGGTGCGATATCTGCCTGGCCTGTTTCCGAGCGCAGAAAGTTTTCCACTTCCTGTCGGGTAATATCTATACGGCCGTTTACAGCACCTGTCTGAAACTGCTGGAGAATGATGTCCTTGCGCAACTGCTGACGGGTCTGGGCGTATATACCCTGGTTTTCCAATACCTGGCGGAACTGGTCGAAACTCATGTTGTTCTGCTGGGCTATGACATTCATGGCCTGGTTAAGCTGGTTGTCATCAACCCGAACACCAGCGCGGGTAGCCATCTGCATCTGCAGGTTTTCTATGATGAGCTGGTCGAGAAGCTGCTGCTTTAATTCCGCTGGATCCGGGCGTGGGCCCTGGACATTGGCCAGTTGCTGTTCAATCTGGGCCCAGCGCATATCAAATTCTGACTGCAGCACCACGTCATCGTCAGCGATGACAATAATTTTGTCCAGGGACTCTACTTCCTGTGCCTGCACACTGGCAGACAACACCAGGAGCAGCGCAAGTCCTGTTTTACCCATGAGTGTTGCTGAAAACTTACTGACCATATTCTCTATCTCTGTAACCGCTGATACCGTTGTTGAGAATTCCACTAACGTTACCACCTATGACGCTGCCCAGGCCTTTTAGTTCAAACTGGAGGAACACCCCAGTATTATCATCCACATTGCCATAGAAGAGTGCGTCGTTATCTATCCACTGTCGGGCAATCACCCTGACGCTGTAGCAGCAGTTGTCGTATTCCAGTCCGGCAATGGTTTCCAGGTTGCGACTGTTGGCATGATCGTAATTCCAGCGCCCAATGACTCCCCAGTTCCCGGTAAGAGGCCACACCGCTGAGATGTCTGTCTGCTTGATGCGCCGATCAATACCTGAGGCCGTGAAAGGGTTGTTTGAAACATCACGGAATCGGTAGCTGAAATTGAGGATGTGATTTATATCAGATTGGTATCTGAATTGAAAATTGCCTACCTGCAGGTTGTCTTCATCCGTGTCCCATTCCACATACGAATTGATGCGCCAGTTGTCGTTAAACTGATAAGTGAATTCACTGGCGACTGCTGAACCACTGGTCAACTGGGCAGAGCCAATACGATTGTTGAGAGTTACTCGTCTGTCCTCAAAATACCGGATCTGGCCGATGCTGGCACTGGCCTTTTCCTGGCCGCGGTGGTTCAGGAAACGGGTGGTAAGTGCTAGCGTCACCTGGTTGGTATCTCCAACGCGGTCCTTGCCGCTAAAGCGGTCTTCCCGAAACAGCTGGTTAAAGCTGAATGTCATGTTGGAGCTGTCGAAGACCGGAATATCACTCTGGTCTTCATATTCACTGTACAGGTAGTAAAGCCGTGGCTCGAGTGTCTGGACCAGGTCCTGCCCACGGAATTCCAGATCCCTGTCAAAGATAAGCCCGCTGTCCAGGCTGCCAACAAATATGCCCCTGGAAGGGTCTTCAGTGAAGACGTTGCTCGGGTCGTCCAGGGTATAGCTGGCATACTTGTACTTGGCTTCAGGTGTTATGAAAGCCCCGGGGCTGGACCAAGGGAAGCTGATTTCCGGCTGGATTGAAAGACGTTGCCCGGTTACCAGGGCACCATTTCTCAACTGGGCTGCTGTGAGATCATTCGCATCCAGGTCTCGGTCGAAACGTACATATTCGCTGCGGATTCCATATTCAAACCCCAGTTCATTGCTGAAATTACCGTCCAGATTGATCTTGGGAAGGCGTTCGTAGGGTTGTCGGTTGTCGGGTATGGTGGGATCGATGATCTGGTAGCTCAGGGCCTGTATGCGAAAACGCCAGTCATCATTTCTGTACTGTAACCCTCCCTGTCGATACAGAAAGCTTCTGGTCGTGGTGTCAAGCCCGGTATTGCCCAGGTCCTGGAAATAGTCGTCATCGCTGACGGCGGAATAATCCACCAATGCGGTCCAGTCCCTGGTCAGGCGACTGGCGTGGTCGATATTGACCTGCCAGCGATCGGCGACTGGCGGAGATTCGGGATCCGGGAGCAGAAGCTCAGCTGGATCGTACAGATTATCATCCGGCAGGTAGTTAAACTGAATGCTGTTGAGTGAACGCTGTCCCCGGTGACGTCCTTCGAGTCCGAGCATGACACCGCGATCTGTCATTACCCTGGGGTAAAGAGTGGCATCGTAGTTCGGGGCCAGATTGAAATAGAATGGTGTCTGTATATCGAGACCTCCATCCCGGGTGGAGCCGATGGTCGAGGCCAGAAAGCCGGTTGCACGGTCATCATTGATAGGAAAGGTGATGACAGGCAGGTAGAGCACCGGAACTCCGCCCAGACGTAGTTTGACATCCCTTGCTATGCCCCGGCCGGAGGCCTGGTTCAATGTGATGGAATTACCTTCCATAACCCATGAATTGTTGCCAGGCTCGCAGCGTGTATACAGACCATTGTCGATGGTAATTATGCCGTCTGTATCGGTATAGATGATGACGTCAGCCGAACCGCGCACGTTTTCTTCATGCAGTACATAGCTGGCATTATTCAGCGTACTGGTTTGACGTGCGTTTTCAATAATGCCATCGCTGCCAGTGAGCAGCATACCGGTCTGGCGTATCCGGATGTTTCCTGACACCCCGGCATTACCGTTACCGGTATCATAGGTACCTGAATCTGCGCGGATATAAACATCCTCCTGGCGAATTTCAATATTCCCCTCCAGGGTAACCCTGTCATTTTCCGTGGCACTCAGGGAATCTGCCGTCAGGTTCGCAGAACCGGCATCTCCCCTGACAGATGGCAGCTTCGGTTCCACATACATGCCGCAGCAATTGTCAGGCAGTAGTGCCTGTTGCTCGGGACTGAGATCATCAAAACTTATCCAATCAATATCACTGGCCTGCTGGTAAAGTGAAGGCTGGGCCTGCACAGCAGCGCTGCTCGCCAGGATGATTGATAACAGCAGGTGTTTGGTTGAGAAAGGTGGAGTGGACCTGGGGATCACTTCTCAATTCCCCTGTGTGTAGGCATAATGCTGAACATCGAAGGATTCTAGTTTTTATGGCCCGGCTAAACAAGTTACACAACGTGTGGAGCCAGGATCGTTTCCCTGTATGAGCCAATCTGAGAATACAAAGGCAAATTTGCAAAAGCGTCAGGAAGAGCTCCAGCACTGGTTCAGGGAAATTTTACCAAGCCTTGATGCCGGTGGCACTGAAAACAATGAATCAGTTGACGCTGTTACCCTTGAGCCCTTAAGCGGAGATGCCAGTTTCCGCCGCTATTTTACCGCACGGTACAACAAACAGACCTACGTCCTGGTTGATGCACCCCCTGACAAGGAAGATGCGAGGACATTTGTCCAGGTTGCGGGAGAATTCCTTAAGGCCGGTGTGAACATACCCAAAGTATTTGATGCCAACTATGAAAGTGGATTTCTATGCCTGTCCTTCCTTGGAGATACCCTGCTTTGGCAGCAGCTCGATACACTGAAATCGGAAAATCGTCTGTCTGAAGTCAACAAGGTGTATACCAATGCGTTTGAGATCCTGTTAAAAATCCAGGGCATTCGTGAAGGTTCTGATATTCTCCTGCCTCCCTATGATGGTGTGCTGCTGATCACTGAGCTTGAATTGTTCAGGGAGTGGTTCTGTCAGGGCATCATGGGGCTGGAATTGACCCGGGACGATAATGCGCTTCTGGATGATTTTTTCGGGGTGCTGGTGGATACGGCCCTTGGTCAGCCACAGGTGTGTGTGCACCGGGATTATCATTCACGCAACCTGATGGTTAATGAACAGGGTGACCATGGTGTGCTGGATTTTCAGGATGCGGTGATTGGCCCGGTTACCTATGACCTGGTCTCCCTGATCAAGGATTGCTACATCAATTGGCCCAAGGCAATGATACGGGAATGGGCCCTGCAATATGCCAATATGGCACAGACAGCCGGCATAATTAATGGTTTTGAAAATCAGCAGTATCTCCTGGAATTTGACCTGATGGGGGTGCAGAGACACCTGAAGGCCGCTGGTATTTTTTCCAGGTTGTACCTGCGTGATGGTAAACCGGGTTATCTCGGTGATATTCCGCGAACCCTGGCCTATATCAAAGAGGTGCTGGGGGACTATCCGCAGATGTATGAAATTGGGCACTGGCTGGAGAAGCGGGTTTACCCGATGTTATGGACCCGTCTACGTTCCATAGAGAACGGGAGCCGTAATCTGTGAGGGCAATGGTACTGGCCGCCGGGAAGGGAGAGCGCATGCGTCCCCTGACACTGGAAACCCCCAAGCCCTTGCTAATGGCTGGTGGTAAGGCGCTTATTGTCCATCAACTTGAAAAGCTGGCACAGGCAGGATTCAGGGATATTGTGATCAATCATGCCTGGTTGGGCGAACAGGTAGAACAGGCACTTGGGGACGGCAGCAGTCTGGGGGTGACTATTTCCTGGTCGCCCGAGCATGAACCTCTGGAGACGGCTGGTGGGATACTCCAGGCACTTCCGCTGCTTGCTGGTGCCGGACATGACTCGGCCTTTGCCTGTGTGAATTCAGATATCTGGACTGATTTTTCCTATACGCGCCTGCCGCAACTGAATGGAGACAGCCTGCTCGCCTGGCTGGTTATGGTCGACAATCCGCCGCAGCATAGTGATGGGGATTTCGTACTGGACAATGGCCTCGTCCGTGAAGGTACATCCTCGGAGAAAAAACTCACCTTCAGTGGTATCGCTGTCTATCATCCCGGACTGTTTTCCGGACTGGCGCCTGGGAAACAGTCCGTCGTTCCCCTGCTGAAAAAGGCCATGGCTGAGGGCCGGGTAGGAGGCGAATACCATGGGGGGCAGTGGTACGATATCGGCACCCCCGAACGCCTGACTCAGCTTGATATAATGCTTTCTGCCTGACAGGTTTGCTGTCAGGGATCCAGGTCCGCTGAAACAATCGCTTTTCCCTTTTCGACGATCAACACCTTGTTAATGCCCACTTCCTGCCAGGCATCGCTGTCGGATAATGGTTCTGAGGCCACGATGATACTTTCTGCTGATTCTGCATAGTGTAGTGTGGGAGGAGGATGGTCCTCCAATTCACTGTAACGGGTGAACAGGGCAGTTGTGCCATTGCTTACTGCAAAATTCATCGGCGCTTCTGTGCGGCATCCTGCCCTGGTCCTGATATCGTGAATGATGGTCAGGGTCCTGTTCAATGCTGCGAGGATTTTGTCAGCATCCGTTTCGTGGTGCCGTCCCACAGCATCAAGAAACAGTGCAAAGGCATGTTCCGAGTCTGTATTACCCTGGATGGATTCAAATGCTTCATCTGACAGGGCTTCCAACAGGTAGCGTCGTGTTTTATGGAACTCTCCCAGAAAGCCGTTGTGCATCCAAAGCCAGGGGCCATGCTTGAAGGGATGGCAGTTGGCCTGGGAAACCGGCATGCCGGGCGTTGCATCCCTTACGTGGGCAAAAAAATGGGGGGTGAGAATCTTGGCAGCAATCTCGCGCAGATTCCGATTGCTCCAGGCCGGCTCAATACTGACGAATGTCCCGGGCTCCGGATCATCATGTTGCGGATACCATCCAACACCAAAGCCGTCGCCGTTGACTGGTTCGAATCGCATCCGGGCATGACGGCTTTGTCTGACAAGTGAATAGGCACTGTCCAGAAGAAGTTCCTGCATGAGAGTAGGTGGTCCGCTATAAGCCAGGAATCGGCACATGCTTTGTATTCCCCATGACTTGGTCAGGATTTAATCATGTATGATGATGAAAAAAAATCAAACTACTTTTTTGCAGGAGGCACCATGCCAAACCGAAAAGAATCGGGTCATTTGTTTCATAATGCTGCAGATGACAGACATTACGCTTACCCTGAAAAAAGGGAGATGTCGAAAGCCCAGGTTACAGCTGATGCCTACAAACTGGCTTTTGATGATATTGATTTCCTGCTGCGGGATGAAATGCGTCCTGTCCGTTTCCTGCTGGAGTTGTCCAAGCCGGAGCTTCTTCTGCAGGAGCATGGAATCAACCAGACAGTTGTTATTTTCGGCAGCGCCAGAACGCTCGATATGGAGACAGCGCTCCTGAAGAAAGAGAAAGCTGAGCTGGCCCTGAATGAAAATCCCGGTGATCCTGACCTGCAAAAGGAAGTGTCAAGAAGTGACAGAATGATACGGCAGGCGGGTTATTATGAGCAGGCCCGGAAGCTGTCCCGATTAATCAGTGAAAGTTCTGGTTGCGCTGACTGCCCGCAGTTGCATGTAGTGACAGGGGGAGGGCCGGGCATTATGGAAGCGGCAAACCGTGGTGCGCATGAAGCCGGCTATGAGTCAGTGGGACTCAATATTGTCTTACCCCATGAGCAGGCCCCAAACCCCTATATCACGCCTGAGTTGTGTTTCCAGTTCCACTATTTCGCCATGCGAAAAATGCACTTTATGCTCCGGGCCCGCGCACTCGTGATTTTTCCCGGTGGCTTTGGTACGCTTGATGAAATGTTTGAAGCGCTTACCCTTATCCAGACAGGCAAGATCAAGCCACTACCGGTGATATTTTTTGGCAGGGATTACTGGCAGCAGCTCATCAATTTTGATTTTCTCGTCGAGGAAGGAGTAATTAACGAGGAAGACCTGTCACTTTTCCGCTTTGTGGATAGTGAAGTTGATGCCTGGCAGATCATCCGCAGCAGCCTTGAACAGGACTGATGGACGGCCATTACCGCTTACCGATTCATGTTTTCCAGGGCTGCAATTCTTTTTTCCAAGGGTGGATGGCTGGAAAAAATAGCCTGCACCTTGCCTGTGTTTATACCAAAGGCTGCCAGTTCATCGGGCATTTGAGCCTGCTGTGAAGACTGCAGGCGGCGCAGGGCGGAGATCATTGCCTGGCGCCCGGCTAGTTGTGCTCCACCGGAATCAGCGCGGAATTCCCGCCAGCGAGAAAACCACATCACAATCATGGACGCGAAAATACCCAGAATAATCTGGGTCACTATCGAGACAATGAAGAAAGCAGGACCATGACCGCGTTCCACCTTGAATACTGCTCTGTCCACGATATGTCCAATCACCCGTGACAGAAAGACCACAAAGGTATTCACCACGCCCTGTATCAGTGTCATCGTCACCATATCACCGTTGGCTACATGGCTGATTTCATGGGCAAGAACAGCTTCTATTTCCTCTCTGGTCATGCTCTGGCAAAGCCCGGTACTCACAGCGACCAGGGCATCATTGCGATTCCATCCCGTAGCGAAGGCATTGGGAGCACTCTGGTTAAAAATCCCGACCTCAGGCATGCGGATGCGACACTGGTCAGCCTGTCTTTTCACGGTTTGCATCAGCCAGCTTTCGAAGTCGTTACGGGGCTGATTGATGATCTTAACGCCCATGCCTTTTTTCGCCATCATCTTGGATAGCATCAGTGAAATGAAAGAGCCGCCAAACCCGATGATGGTGGAAAAGACCAGCAGGGCCTGCAGATTCAGGTCCACACCGTTGGCAGCAAGGAGTCCCTGAAAACCAAAGACCTGGAAAACAAGTGAAATGAGTACCATGATGGCAATATTGGTACCAAGAAAAAGCGCGATGCGCAGCATGTTCTGATCTCCTGTGAATCGGGTGGCAGAAATTGTGTGTTCGTACAGCGGACAATTAAAATATTGTGGCATTTCACCGGATTACAATACCTCTTTGACAAGGACATGCACACTGAAACCCGGTACAATGCGCCTCTTGAGAAATCCCGTTAATCCCGGAAAACAACCGGACTTGGAATATGGCTGGAGACAATTACCTTATCGCACCTTCAATCCTGTCAGCAGACTTTGCCAGGCTTGGAGAAGAGGTCAGTGCTGTGATTGATGCAGGTGCTGATGTTATCCATTTCGACGTTATGGATAATCACTATGTGCCCAATCTCACGATAGGCCCGGGCGTGTGCAAATCACTGGCGGACTACATGGGCCGGAACAACATTGATGCCCCGATTGATGTGCATCTGATGGTCTCACCCGTGGATAGCCTGATTACTGAGTTTGCAAAAGCCGGGGCGAGTTATATTACCTTTCACCCCGAGGCGACAAACCATATTGATCGCTCTCTGCAGTTGATCAGGGATGCCGGTTGCAGGTCCGGCCTGGTCCTTAACCCCGCGACTCCTGTGGACTGCCTGGACTATGTCATGGACAAGCTGGATATTATTTTGCTGATGTCCGTGAATCCCGGTTTTGGGGGGCAGGCCTTCATTCCATCCACGCTGGATAAACTCAGGGTGGTCCGCAAGCTCATTGATGACAGTGGCCTGGATATTCGTCTTGAAGTTGATGGCGGTGTAGGTGTTAACAACATCGCTGAAATAGCCGCAGCCGGGGCGGATATGTTTGTGGCCGGATCCGCGATTTTTGGCAGCGGTGATTACACGGCTACCATCGCTGAGATGCGCGGGGCGCTGGCAAGCTGATGACTCCCGAGCAATTTCAAACCTTTGCCCGTGAGGGCTTCAATCGTGTACCTGTGTACCGGGAAATTCTCGCTGACCTGGAAACACCCCTGAGCAGTTATCTTAAACTTGCCCGCGGCCCCTACAGTTATTTTCTGGAGTCTGTTCAGGGCGGAGAAAAATGGGGTCGTTATTCCATCATCGGGCTTCCATGCCGGACACTGCTCAAGGTGATGGGAAACAAGCTGACCGTTGAAACCGACGGCCAGGTGACTGAATCCTGTGAAGCCGATGACCCCTTTGAATTTATTGAATCCTTCCAGCAGCGCTTTAGAGTGCCCGAACTGAAAGACCTGCCGCGGTTCAATGGCGGCCTGGTCGGTTACTTTGCCTATGACACTGTTCGCTATGTCGAACACAAGGTCGCCGATTCAACGCCTCCCGATAATGTAAATACGCCAGATATTGTGCTGATGCTCTCCGAAGAAGTGGTGGTCTTTGATAATCTGCGCGGCAAACTGATGATCATGGTTTACCAGGATCCAGCCATCGATGGAGCCTATGCGCTGGCCAGTGAACGACTCGATGAAATTGAAGCCATGCTGGATGCCCAACTACACATGGAAGTCCGAAAAGGGTCCAGGGATATTGGTGAGGAAGATTTTGTATCAAGTTTCGGTCAGGAAGCCTTTGAAACGGCCGTTGATAAAATCAAGGATTACATTGTCGCTGGTGATGTCATGCAGGTGGTGCTGGCCCAGCGCATGAGCCTGCCCTACGATGGTGAGGCGATCAATGTTTACCGAGCCCTTCGCCAGCTCAACCCCTCCCCCTACATGGTTTTCATGGATATGGGTGATTTCCATATCGTCAGTGCTTCACCGGAAATTCTAGCCCGGGTTGAGGATGGCAAGATTACCGTGCGGCCTTTGGCAGGAACCCGTCGACGGGGCAAGACCGAGGAAGAGGATCTGGCCCTTGAGCAGGAATTGCTGGCCGACGAAAAGGAAATTGCAGAGCACCTGATGCTGATTGACCTGTCCAGAAATGATTCCGGACGGGTATCCAAAACCGGATCGGTGGAAGTTACCCGGCAGATGTTTGTTGAGCGATATTCCCATGTGATGCATATCGCCTCCAATGTGGAGAGTGAACTGGCCGATGACATGAATGCCCTGGATGTACTCAAGGCCACACTTCCGGTAGGGACGCTAAGCGGTGCTCCGAAAGTACGGGCCATGGAAATTATTGATGAATTTGAACCCGTGAAACGGGGAGTCTATGGCGGTGCCATGGGATATCTTTCCTGGAACGGCAACATGGATATGGCCATTGCGATTCGTACCGCAGTGATCAAGGACAATACCCTGTATATCCAGGCAGGTGCCGGTGTTGTGGCGGATTCTGTGCCGGCACTGGAATGGAAAGAGACCATGAACAAGGCCCGGGCCATGTTTCATGCGGTAAAACTGGCAGAAGAAGGCCTCTAGGCCGGGTTAGTCATTATGCTGTTGATGATCGACAACTATGATTCTTTCACCTACAACCTCGTTCAGTATTTCGGGGAACTCGGTGCGCAGATGAAAGTATTCCGAAACGATGAAATTACCCTGGAAGACATTGCGGTAATGGCACCATCACGTATCGTTATATCACCGGGCCCCTGTACGCCATCTGAAGCAGGGATATCCGTTTCGCTCATCAAGGAATTTGCCGGTAAAGTGCCTATCCTTGGTGTTTGTCTTGGTCACCAGAGTATTGGAGAGGCCTTTGGAGGAAACATTATCAGGGCCAAGCGGGTCATGCATGGAAAGACCTCCGCCATGCATCATAAAAATGAGGGTGTTTTCCGAGGCCTGCCCAGTCCTTTTGATGCCACACGCTATCATTCCCTGGTGATTGAAAAAGAAAGCCTGCCGGATTGTCTGGAAATAACCGCCTGGACCGAAAACGATGATGGTTCGTTCGAGGAAATCATGGGTGTGCGTCACAAGACACTCCCGGTAGAAGGGGTTCAGTTTCATCCGGAATCCATACTCAGTGAACATGGTCACCAGATGCTGAAAAATTTCCTGGATTCCTGAGCACAGCAGTACCATGACACAGTCGACTATTCTCAAAAAAATTCTCGATCGCAAGGCGGAAGAGATCGCTGAAAGGCAGGCCCGTCAATCCCTGGCGGATCTGGAGAAGGCGATAGTTTCGGCTGATCCCTGTCGCGGATTCACCAGGGCCCTGATGGACCGGATTGACCACAAGCGTCCCGCCGTTATTGCCGAAATCAAGAAAGCGTCTCCGAGCAAGGGCTTGATTCGGGAAGACTTTGAACCGGCCGCTATTGCAGAAAGTTATGCTGATAATGGGGCCGCCTGTCTGTCTGTGCTTACTGACAAGGATTTTTTTCAGGGCGATGAAGCCTATCTGGAAGCCGCAAGAGCCGCCTGCAAGCTGCCTGTCATTCGCAAGGACTTCATGGTGGATCCCTGGCAGATTGCAGAATCCAGGGCCATGCAGGCTGACTGCATATTGCTGATAGTCGCGGCTCTATCGCCTGAGCAGTTGAAGGAACTGGCTGACAGTGCCCGCCACTATGGGCTGGATTTCCTGGTTGAAGTACATAATCGTGATGAACTTGAACTGGCTTTGTCACTGGATGCAGAGCTGATTGGTATCAATAATCGGGATCTGCATACTTTTAACACCAGTCTGTCTACTACCTATGATTTGCTGCCCCTGATTCCAGAGGGTACTGCCGTGGTTACTGAAAGTGGTATCCATATCCGTGAAGATGTGGAAGAAATGATTTCCCATGGTGTTTACGGATTTCTTGTAGGTGAGTCATTCATGCGAGCACCCGAGCCTGGCGAAAAATTACGGGAACTTTTTTTTCATGGCTAAACCGGGTGAAACAGGGCTGCAACGCGTCATTTCTGCCTTTTTCAACTCCCTGAAAGGATTGAAAGGATGCTGGAAAAATGAGGCGGCCTTTCGACAGGAAGTAATGCTGAGCATTATCCTAGTTCCTCTTGGGCTTTACCTGGGTAACGGCGGTCTGGAAAAAGCCCTTCTGGTGAGCGTACTTTTCCTGGTGTTAATCGTTGAGGTGCTCAATTCTGGGATTGAAGCGGCTATTGACCGGATAGGGCATGAACACCATGAACTGTCAGGACTGGCCAAGGACCTGGGCAGTGCGGCCGTCTTTCTCAGTCTGGCGTTGGTTGGTGTAGTCTGGGGCCTGGTTCTGTTTTTTTAGTTCCGGGATTGCAGTAGCTCTTTTGTTACAATCTACCGGGTACCATACACAACAATAGTTTTGCCGTGGACTTCAATAAGACCCTGCTCTTCCAGATCCTTGAGTACCCGTCCAGCCATCTCCCTTGAACAGTTCACAATCCTGCCAAGTTCCTGACGGGTGATCTTGATTTGCATGCCTTCCGGATGGGTCATGGCATCCGGTTCCTTGGACAGTTCCAGTAGGGTGCTGGCGATACGGCCGGTTACATCAAAGAAACTCAGATCGGCAACACGCTTGGTTGTGCTGCGTAGCCTGTGGGCCATCTGTTCACCGATGGTGTAAAGAATTTCGGGATGTTGCCGGGTATAGTCACTGAAATTGCTGTAGGAAATTTCGGCCAGCTCACATTCGGTCTTGGTGCGTACACAGGCACTGCGGGCTTCGCTATGTTCAAACAGGCCCATTTCCCCAAAAAAGTCGCCCGGGTTGAGATAGGCTATAACAGCTTCTTTCCCTTCCTCATCTTCCAGCACGACAGAAACACTTCCGGAAACGATGTAATAAAGTGTTTCGCACTTGTCCCCTTCATGAATGATAGTGGTCTTGTTGGGATATTTCCGCCTGTGGGTATGACTTAAAAAGTTTTTCAGTCCGTAATGTGAGGCGTGATTGCCATTAATGCCATCCGCTTTTCCTCGCCTAAGCGTAAACATGGATAATTGCATACCATACTTTGTCTGGGGGTACTATTCTATAAGCAAATAAATGCCAACCCCCGCGCAGTGTTTTTGTTCGTTGAATCAAGAAGTTCCATGCAGACTGGGCCATGAATAGTGTGGGATAATCGCCGGTGGTTATACAAAGTTTCCAAGGTATGAGGTTGAATTGATGAAGGCAAAAATCACCTGGTTGGAAGAGGCCATGTTTGAAGGTGAATCCGGCAGTGGTCATAAAGTTATCATGGATGGCCCCGAAAGTGCAGGTGGCAGGAATCGTGGCGTCAGGCCGATGGAAATGTTGTTGTTGGGCGTAGGCACCTGCTCTGCCTTTGATGTGGTGAATATCCTGAAAAAATCACGGCAGAATGTCACAGGTTGTGAGGCAGAAGTTGACGCTCAACGCGCTGATGCTGTCCCTGCAGTTTTTGAAAAAATACACCTAGTCTTCCGGGTGAGCGGTCATGATCTTGATCCGGCAAAGGTTAAGCGTGCAGTCGATTTATCGGCGGAAAAATATTGTTCAGCATCCATCATGCTGGGAAAGGCTGGTGTGGAAATGACCCATGAATTCATCATCGAGGAAGCATAGGAACTCAGATGTGGTCTTCGGTAGTTGTGATTGGATTCGCATTACCGGGAATTTGAATCTGTACTATTGAGAGTATGAAAAAAATGAATACAACATCTATATCTATCTGGAAAAATCTCGTGACAGGAACAGGAAAAGTTTTACCTGTATTGATACTTTGTGTCCTGGCTGGCTGTGCAGCAACCACAGGCTCGATTGATGACAGAAGGGCCGCCGTTCAGGAAATGAAGCGGGAAGTGTTGGTTGAACTGAATAAAATCAAGCCTGATGTCAGGGGGCAACTCAGAGACTCGGCAGGCTACGCTGTCTTCAGTAATGCCAATATAAACCTGATTCTGGCGAGCTTTGGGGGTGGTTACGGGATTCTTACTGACAATGGTAATGGTAGTGATACCTATATGAAAATGGGAGAAGTAGGGGTCGGTTTCGGTGCTGGCGTAAAGGACTTCCGCGTTGTCATGGTCTTCCATACCAGGGACGCCCTGGATCGTTTTAAGGAATACGGTGTTGCTTTTGGTGCCCAGGCAGATGCTGCTGCAGTCGCCAGCGAACAGGGCGGTGCTGTGGGTGGAGAAATTACAGTAGATAACGTCACGGTTTACCAGATGACTGAAACCGGACTGGCATTACAGGCCACTATCAAGGGGACCAAGTTCTGGGCAGATGAGGATCTGAACTAGACCGTAACGGGTTAGATTTTGTAGGTCGTCTCTTTCATTACCTTAGCCATCGCGGTCATGGCCCCTTTTACAGGGGCGGGCAACTCAGCGGCACCAGCTGCTTCAGCGTTGACAGCATGTTTGCCTTCATCTTCCAGCATGACCGATAGAATGGCTTCACTTTTTTTATCCTGTGGTGGCAGTTTTGCCAGATGATCCTGCAGGTGTGAACATACCTGTTTCTCGGTTTCCGCAACAAAGCCCAGGCTCCAGCGATCCCCCGCAAGACCGGCAGCAGCGCCGATACCAAAGGAAAGTCCATACCAGACAGGGTTCAGAAGGCTGGGACGTGAGTCCAGTTCATTGAGTCTGTCTTCACACCAACTCAGGTGGTCAATTTCCTCTTCGGCGGCGTGCTGCATGCTGTCGCGAACCTCGGGCAGTTTCGCTGTGAGGGCCTGCCCCTGGTAAAGTGCCTGGGCGCAGACTTCCCCGGTGTGATTTATACGCATCAACCCGGCGGTATGTTTCCTTTCGGTCTCGTCCATGTCGGCTTCCGGATTGGCATTGGCCGGGTTTCTTCGGTGTGCGTGCACACTGCCTGGAACCAGGGTTTTGAGGGCCTGGTCGAAATTCACAATCAAGTTGTCGATAAGAGTCATAGCGTTAAAATTCTAACAGACGGGGTTAAATGATTCAGGATAAAAGATAAAAGACAGGATAAAAAACACAGGACACAAAAAGTCGGAACTTACTTTTGAACAGGCTCATCAAGAAGTTGGCAACCAAACTGGTTTGGGCCGAGTCTTTTCAAGGGTCTTCAGTAATATCCGTCTTTATTCTTCATATTTACTGCTTATTTTCTCTTGCGACGGCACGATAGCCGATATCTGTTCTGTAATAGACCCCTTCCCAGTCAATCTCTTTCACCAGTTCATAGGCTGCCGACTGTGCCTCGGTGACATTGCTGCCCAAAGCAGCTGCACAAAGCACGCGTCCACCATTGGTGACAATCTTTCCATCATCCTCGCGGGTACCGGCATGGAATATACGTGTATTCCCAGACGCATTATCAGCATCAAGACCATGAATCACCTTGCCCCTGGCATAGGAGTCCGGATATCCACCGGCGGCCATCACCACGCCAAGGCAGGCCCGTGGATCAAATTCGATTGTCGTATCTTCCAGTTTCCCGGATAGGGCTGTCTCGCATAATGTCACCAGGTCAGATTGCAGGCGCATCATGATGGGCTGGGCTTCAGGGTCGCCAAAACGGCAGTTGTATTCAACGACTCTGGGGGAGCCATCCGGCATGATCATCAAGCCAGCATAAAGGAAGCCCACGTAGGTATTGCCTTCCTCGGCCATGCCGAAAACTGTCGGCATGATTACTTCATTCATGATGCGGTCATGAATTTCCGGTGTAACAACCGGTGCAGGGGAATAGGCACCCATGCCGCCAGTATTGGGCCCTAGGTCACCATTGTCCCTGGCTTTATGATCCTGGGATGTGGCAAACGGGAGTGCATGTTTACCATCGACCAGTGCGATAAAACTGGCTTCCTCTCCCTGCATGAACTCTTCAATGACGACGCGGTGACCGGCTTCACCAAAGCTGTTTCCAGAGAGCATGTCCCGAATGGTTTCCTCAGCTTCCTCCTGATTCTGGGCAATGATGACACCTTTACCGGCGGCCAGACCATCAGCTTTTATGACGATAGGAGTTCCCTGATCCCTGACATAAGCAATCGCTGGTTCGACTTCAGTGAAATTGGAGTACGCCGCTGTAGGAATGTTATGACGCGCCAGGAAATCCTTGGTAAACGCCTTGGAGCCTTCCAGTTGGGCAGCGCCCCGGGTTGGTCCAAAGCAGGCAAGACCCTCTGCCTGAAAATGATCAACAATACCGTCCACGAGGGGGGCTTCCGGGCCTATGATAGTCAGGCCCACATCGTTGTCTTTTGCAAATGATGTCAGTGCCGGGAAGTCAGTAGTGTCCAGGATGACATTGCTGACGCCGGGTTCACGCGCCGTACCCGCATTGCCCGGAACAACGAAGACTTCGTTCACCTGTTTTGACTGGGCGGCTTTCCATGCCAGGGCATGCTCGCGACCGCCGCTGCCGATAATCATGATGTTCATAGACAACCTTTAGTACTATCTAAACGATTCGTGGATAAGGGTATGAAAGATACAAGATACGGGATGCAAGAGGAACTTTTCCGGAACAGTTCATGCTTTGTAGTTTCTGAAACATCTGTTTCAGGATGAGAAGCTCTTTTACAGACAGCTAAGCATGAGTTGTTTGTATCTTGTATCTGCTCTTAATGCCTGAAATGCCGCACACCCGTAAACACCATGGCCATGCCTGCTGCATCGGCAGCGGCAATGACATCGGCATCCTTCATGGCCCCGCCTGGCTGGATGACAGCCGTAATACCGGCTTCTGCGGCCGCTTCAATACCATCCGGGAAGGGGAAGAAAGCATCGGAAGCCATGACAGAGCCCTTGACCTCCAGGCCTTCATCGGCAGCCTTGATATTGGCAATCCTGGCGCTGTAAACGCGGCTCATTTGCCCTGCACCAATGCCAATGGTCTGGTTGTTCTTGACGTAAACAATGGCATTGGATTTCACGAACTTGACGACTTTCCAGGCAAATAGCAGGTCGCGAATCTCTTCTTCGGTTGGCTGGCGTCTGGTTACGATATTCAGGTCTGATTCGGTTATGACACCCTGGTCAGTATTCTGGATCAGCAGGCCCCCGTTAACCCGCTTCATATCCAGAGACGGGGCCGCCTGTTCCGGCCATTGGCCGCATTCAAGCAGACGCAGGTTTTCTTTCGCGGAAAGCATGGAGGCAGAATCCGGTGTAGCTGAGGGTGCAATGACTACTTCAGCGAACTGACGATCAACGATGGCCTGGGCAGTAGCCGCATCCAGCTCCCTGTTGAAGGCAATGATGCCTCCAAAAGCCGAGGTGGGATCAGTCTGGTATGCCTTTTCATAGGCTTCCAGTATCGACCTGCCGCTGGCAACACCACAGGGATTGGCGTGCTTGACGATAACACAGGCCGGATCATTGTAACTCTTCACACACTCCAGAGCGGCATCGGTATCGTTGATGTTATTGAAGGATAATTCTTTGCCCTGTAACTGGCGGGCTGTGGAAATGGAGTTTTCCCTGTCTCCGGTCTCGACATAGAACGCGGCGTTCTGGTGAGGATTCTCACCGTAACGCATACCCTGTTTTTTAATGAACTGGGTGTTGAATGTACGCGGAAATTCCTCTGCTTTCCCATCAGCAGAGCGGCAGCCAAGGTAGTTGGCAATAGCCCCGTCATACTGTGCAGTATGCTCAAAGGTGGCCACAGCCAGGTCAAAACGGGTTTCACCGCTGATCATGCCTTCATTGTTTTCCAGTTCGTTTATTACCCGGTCATAATCTTCCGGGTTCACGACTACTGTGACCCAGGCATGGTTTTTTGCCGCTGCCCGGAGCATCGTTGGACCGCCGATATCAATATTCTCAATTGCTGTGGGCAGGTCACAGTCGGGACGAGCGACAGTAGCCTGGAATGGGTAGAGGTTGACCACAACCATATCAATGGGGGGGATGTCATGGGTTTCCATGACAGCATCATCCTGGCCTCGTCTGGCAAGGATGCCGCCATGAACTTTTGGATGCAGTGTCTTGACCCTGCCATCCATCATCTCTGGAAAACCAGTGTAAGCGGAAATTTCGGTGACCGGGATACCTTCGCTGTTCAGCAGTTTGTACGTACCACCGGTGGATAGCAATTCCACGCCCCTGGCCTGGAGAGCCCTGGCGAATTCGGCGATGCCTGTTTTGTCAGATACGCTTATAAGCGCCCGTCGTACTGGGGATGAGTTCTGCGCATTCATGGCAGTGAATTGGTTCTCCTTGTTGTGAACTGTATGTAGTTCAAAAATTGCAGTTGACGCGTTGTCGTGGTTAAACGTTGGGACGGCAGGATTAAACTGTCCGTCACCGGTATTGGCTTAACTGAGCATGCCGTATTTTTTCAGTTTCTTGCGCAGAGTTCCCCTGTTCAGTCCCAGCATGGCAGACGCCTTGCTCTGGTTGCTGCGGGTTTGCTGCATAACACTTTCCAGCAGGGGACCCTCGACTTCGGATAGGACGAGTTCGTATAGATCAGAGATATTTTCCTGGTCCACTTTGCTGAAATACTCGGCAAGGGAGGTGGTGACACATTGCCTGAGAGTTTGCCTTCCGTTGACCTGGCTTTCGGGTCGACAGTCCTCCGGTGTGCTCAGGTTATCCACCTTGCCTGGCCTGAAATCGTCGGTGTCTAGGAGAGAGTTACTCATGCCGCGAGCTCCTTCACTGGAGTTTTGTTATTTAATGTTTTTAGTGTTTCGAAGATGTAGTCCAGGAACTCGACCTGGGCATTGCACTCCTGCAGGGTATTGAACTGCTGTCTCAGTTGGCGAGGGTGTGAATCCGGGTTTTCGACTCCGGAGTCCCCAACTGGAATATTATTGAGATACCAGGCCATATGTTTTCGAGCAAAGAAGACTCCCTTGTCCTGACCATAAAATGCATGGATTGCCTTGATATGTGATGTGATCACGGTGCTGATTTTACCCAGGGGCAGTTCTGGCATCGGTTTGCCGTGCTCAAGAAAATGGCGTATTTCGGCAAAAAGCCAGGGTCGTCCCTGCGCTCCCCGGCCAATCATGACCCCATCAGCCCCTGTGTAATCCAACACGGCTTTTGCCTTTTCCGGGGAGGTGATATTGCCATTGGCAAAAACAGGGATGGATATAGCCTGCTTGATTCTGGCTATGGTGTCGTATTCGGCCTCACCCTTGAAGCCGCAGGCGCGGGTTCTGCCATGAACTGCCAGGGAGCTTATACCGCAATCCTGCGCCAGGCGGGCGATATCGACTCCATTACGGTTTTCCGGATCCCAGCCAGTACGGATCTTGAGTGTGACAGGGACATCCACCGCCGCTATTACGCTATCGAGTATCTCCCTGACCAGGGCGGGATACCTGAGCAGGGCTGACCCTGCTGAACGCTTGAGGACTTTCTTGGCCGGGCATCCCATGTTGATGTCTATGATCTGGGCTCCCTGTTCTACATTTAGGCGAGCAGCCTCTGCCATCATCAGCGGATCTGCGCCGGCAATCTGCACCACACGGGGCTCAGCTTTACCAGCGTGACATCGACGCAGGCGACACTTTTCCCTGTTCCACAGCTGGATATTGGAAGAGATCATTTCGGATGGGGTGAGCGATGCGCCAAACTGTCGGCACAGGGTGCGGAAAGGCTGGTCAGTGATGCCCGCCATGGGAGCAAGTACCAGTCCGGATTCCAGTGTAAAGACTCCGATATTAATCACTGATCCAGCTGCTCCAGGTTTCCGGCGGTTATTATTGGGAAAGGCGCTAATCTTACTCGATTTTAGGCACGGATTCTAAATGTTGAATGTAATAATTTGATCTGACTTGATCGGGGTAGCCGATCAACTCAGGGATTACGGAAAGTCAGCGAGTATCCAGTTGCCTGATCACCGGGGTTGACCAGGTCCAGACTCACCTGAAGCGAGGAATGTGCTGGCATATGGGTAAACAGCCTCATATCAGAGGGCAGGTATTCTTCCACGGTAAATATCCTGTTGGCGATGACACTGCCGCTGTTTTCAGTAAAGTTGAGCTCAACCAGCGGAAAAGGCTGTTCTCGATCGGCATCATTACGAAAAACGAAATCTACCTGAAGAGCATTGGCCACTTCAGGGTGGGAACGCACGGCCAGGTTTTCTGTTGTCAGTTGGGTTATGTCTACGCGGCTGATATCCGGACACGTCCGGTACTGGCAGAGCAGCTCCGTTACTGCGGGGTATTTCTCCTCAATGACCAGGGTGTCCAGGTTATGCCACAGGTACTGGAAAGCCAGTCCCCCCGTGAGCAAGATACTGACCAGGAGCAATCCGGCTGTTTTGAGAACCCTGAAAGGGTCTTCTGTGAGAACCAGTTCAACTGGAGCCTCATCAATGGCCTGCAGTTGCTCCTGTTCTATCGGGTCCAGGGCATCTTCATCACTCAGGTCGGACAATCTGTCGCGAAGTGCGGCTTTATCATCAATATCCTGGCGGCTAGCTTGCAATACGCCTGAAGGATCCTGCACATTGTTACGGGTAAGTGGCGGTTCCTGCCGGGTTGAGCGAGCGGGCAGTACAACCTTGGTGGTCATGACAGGAATTGCTTCACTGGCCACAATGTCCGGAACGATCCCATGAGCATTGCCTGTCAGGTCAGCAATAACTGGCGTTTCAGGGGAAAGAGATGGCCGATGTGTGTCTTCTCCAGGTGAACTGTCAGCATGGGAGAAAACGGGTGCTTCCTCGTCAATATCGGATACCGGGTTTTCTGGTACATACTCTGCTGGCGTTACTTCTTCTGATGTTTCATTTTCTTCGGTCAGCTTTTCTTCAGGTGAAGCAGGTATTTCCTCCTGTAAATCCGGGCTGGAAATGACTTCATTATCTGTCATGTGCTCATTCTCAGAAAAGGAGTCATCACTTTCTTCCGGGAGTTCTTTTTCCACCCACTGGGACTGGGTCGTTTCAGGGATGGTTTCTTCCTCAGAGGCTATCCCGGGGGATGAGAGACCTTCGCCTGACCTTGTTTCCTCGTCTGGACCTACGTCTTCATCTGGAGTAACAAGTTCATCCGGGGTACCAGGGTTTTCCAGGGAGACATTCTTTTCCATGGAGGGGGATTCGGTCTCTTCCTCATGGAAAATCCATGGATCGCCGGCAAATTCATTCGCCGCTTCCCCGATATCCTGATCAGTCGAGATGTCAGGGTATGACTGTAATGCATCACGCTCATCGGGCAGCGCAGGCTCTTCCCGGACAGTTTTTTCCAGACCCGGGAGTTCATGACTGGCTGAGTAGCTGGTGAAGGTATAGGCAAGTGGATTCAGGAACTGGTTATAGGTATCAATCCCATTCCGGGTTGAATCTATTGCCGGGGGAGTTGACGGCCCGTTTGTTGCGCTCTGGATTGGATTTTCTTTTGTCCTTGCTTCTACGTTCTCTGCTGTGGTCTCGGATGGGATGTCATTATGCAGGTCTGTTTCTTTTGATTCCTCTGGAGATGGCGCATCATTCCCTGATTCGTCAAGATCTTCCCAGGATGGTGATCCTGCCTGAGAAATGGACTCCTGGTGTTCATCCGTAGCAGTGTCCACAAATTCGTTGCCGGGGGATTCATCCTCACTGTCAGGAATGTCTTCCCGGGGAGAGGAAATCGCAGAAAACGTTTCCAGGGGTGCATCGACACCTGTCATGCCATCACCCTTGCCGGTTTCACTATCCTGGTAATCAGTCCATGGGTCTTCGGTGATGAAAGGCTCGTCATCGGTGAATTCATCAGACGCCTGGACTGCAGGCTCCGGCTGACTTTCCACCAGCCGGGTTTCGATTTTCTCGTCGGTGACTTTTTCCTTGAGATAGATGCGGTGTTGTCCTGCAAGAAATACTTCATTACAGGCGCCACATCGCACAACGCCATTAGCCGCTTCCAATTGCTCCTCATTCACCTTGAATGAGGTTTCGCAGGAAGGGCATTGGGTTAGAAATAGGGACATGAATGTCTGGAAATCTCTGGTGTTGATGGAGTTAATTCTAACCCGGACAGGTCATTGTTTATCAGGAAATTTTACGTTCTCCGGTCAGCCTGACCCAGCCTTCGCTGATAAGAGGTTCCGAAAATGTAAACCAGGGGGCATAGGCTGCCATCACTTCACTGGCCTGTTCTGCGAGTATACCGGACAACATGATGGTACCACCTTCCTGTGTCATGGCTGACAGGTATTGCGCCAGGGAAACCAGTGGCCCTGCCAGTATATTGGCAAGCATGATGTCAGCCTGTCCGACAGAACCGGCAGCCAGTGCCTGTGCGAAATCTCCCGGCAGGTACAGGGGGAACTGTGTCTCTGGCAAATTGTTTTTCCTGAGGTTGTCGCGGGTTGCTGTTAAAGCCTGGGGATCGTTATCTACCCCGTACACAACAGTACCGCCGAGCAGCAAGGCGGCTATGCCAAGGATTCCCGAGCCACACCCATAATCGATAAGGGTTTTTCCGGTGGGTGGATTTTCAGCGAGCCAGTCCAGGCAAAGTGCGGTGGTGGGATGGGTGCCGGTACCAAAAGCGAGGCCGGGATCGAGCTCCATGATTACGGCATTCCCGTGGTCAATATGCATCCCGGTGGGACACACCACCAGTTTACCGTCACCGAATTCCATGGGTCTGAAATCATCCATCCATGCCCGTTCCCAGTCCTGGTCTTCGACCGTAATGAGTGTACAGGCAGTCAGTTGGTGGGAAGCCAGCGCCGAGTTGATGGTTTCCGATAATTTTTCCGCGTCTGAATCCCCCGGGAAAAGTCCGACGACAGTCACCAGGTCCCAGATGGGTGTTTCACCAGGGCCAGGCTCAAAGATGGGTTGATCTTCAGAGTCGGTGAGGGTGACAGAGAGCGCGCCGGCATCGAGCAGCAGTTGTTCAACGGCCTCAGACTGGTCTGATTTGACGGGAATCTGTGTTTGCAGCCAGGAGATAGCCGTAACTCCTACATAAATGCCGGTGGTTTTTGCTCAGCGGTTTTTGAGCATTTCTTCCAGGTAGTGAATATTGATACCGCCTTTGCGAAAGCCAGTATCGCGCATGATCTCACTTTGTAGCGGAATGTTTGTCACAATGCCATCCACCAGCATTTCACCCAGTGCATTTTGCATTCGGCCTATGGCGACCTCGCGGGTCGGTCCATAGCTGATCAGCTTGGCAATCAGTGAGTCATAATGTGGTGGTACGGTATAACCACTGTATATATGGGAGTCTACGCGAATGCCATTGCCCCCCGGGGAATGATAGAGATTGACCTTGCCAGGGCTGGGCATAAATGTTTCGGGATGTTCGGCATTGATCCGGCACTCAATGGCATGACCGGTGATAGTGATGTCTTCCTGTCGGACAGAAAGTTCTTCACCAGCTGCAATGCGCAGCTGTTCCCTGACGATATCAATACCCGTAATCCGTTCAGTCACAGGATGTTCCACCTGCAGGCGGGTATTCATTTCGATGAAGTAGAATTCACCGTCCTCATAGAGAAATTCCAGTGTGCCTGCACCACGGTATTTCATTTCCTTGCAGGCATTGATGCAGGATTCCATGATCCTTTGTCGTGCTTCAGGGGCAATTCCCGGTGCAGGCGCTTCCTCTACAACTTTTTGATGCCGCCGCTGCATTGAGCAGTCCCGGTCACCCAGACAGATGGCATTTCCGCGACCATCACCTATCACCTGTATTTCAACATGGCGCGGATTGCCGAGGAATTTCTCCAGGTAAACCACATCGCTGCCAAAATAGGATTTAGCTTCTGTTTTTGTAATCTGTACTGACTTGATAAGGTCTGCAGCGTTTTCTGCAACCCGCATTCCCCGGCCACCGCCACCTGCAGCCGCCTTGATCATGACCGGAAAGCCAATTTTCTCGGCCAGGGCCAGTATTTCATCATCATTGTCACCCAGGGGGCCGTCTGAACCGGGTACCGTAGGGACACCGGTTTTGCGCATGACTTCGATGGCGGATACCTTGTCGCCCATCTTGCGGATTGTCTGGGGGGAGGGGCCTATAAAGATAAATCCACACTGCTCCACCTGCTCTGCGAAATCAGCATTTTCGGACAGAAAGCCGTATCCGGGATGCACGGCATCTGCGTTGGTCAGCTCCATGGCGCTGATCAGTGCCGGAACATTCAGGTAACTCTCGGTGGAGGGCGCGGGGCCTATGCATACTGACTCATCAGAGAGTCGTACATGCATAAGGTCCTTGTCAGCGGTAGAGTGAACGGCAACAGTCTTGATCCCCATTTCCTTGCAGGCCCTCAGGACTCGCAAGGCAATTTCACCGCGGTTGGCAATTAGTACTTTTTTCAGCATCGGATTGTGTGCTCGATTCAGAGTGTGGCAGTACAGTCGGCTCAGCTGATTTCTATCAGTGGCTGGTCAAATTCAACAGGTTCCCCATCTTCCACCAGAATTGCCTGGACTGTACCTGATTTGCTTGCCTCAATCTGGTTCATCATTTTCATGGCTTCAATAATGCAGATGACATCACCAGCTTTCACCTGCTGACCTACTTCCACGAATGCAGGAGAGGTGGGAGAGGGCGCGCGGTAGAAGGTGCCTACCATGGGTGACTTCACGGCATCATTGCTGGCTTCAGCTGGCAGCGAAGGCGTTTCCGCGGTAGTCGCCGGTGCCGGGGCCTGGGGAGCCGGGGCTTGTGCATGGATGACCTGGGGGGCGGCTGCTACATGCGGGGAGTTGCGACTGATCCGAACCGCTTCCTCACCTTCCTTTATCTCGATTTCAGCTACATCTGAAGCTTCCAGAAGCTCAATGAGTTTTTTGACTTTTCTGATATCCATTAATTTTCTCTTAACGTTGTCTGTGCTTTAGTATTAATAACACTGGAATCGGAATAGTTTTCCAGACCAGGTAGTGAGATCATTTAACAAGCTGGTGAATAATCGCCTCCAGGGCAAGTTCATATCCCCTCGGTCCAAGTCCAATAACGCATCCGCGGGCAATATCGCTCAGGTAGGAGTGCTTTCGAAACTCTTCGCGGGCATGTACATTCGTTAAATGGATTTCGATAAAAGGAATCTCTACAGCAAGGAATGCATCGCGCAGGGCGACACTGGTGTGGGTCAGTGCGGCCGGATTGATCAGGATGTAACTGATTCCCTCTTTCTTGGCACTGTGAACACGCTCAATGATGTTCGACTCCGAATTGCTCTGGAAAAACTGGATGTCATGGCCTGCGCCTTCTGCAATCCGGCTCAGGCTGGCATTAATGTCATCCAGGGTTTCGGAGCCATAGATTTCCGGTTCCCGGGTACCGAGCAGGTTCAGGTTTGGACCATTGATAACGAGAATGAGCGCCATTGTGTCACCGTGCAAGTAGTAGGCCTGTATTGTATCCCAGAATTGAGCAGTTTCGCACCATAAATTGCCATTATGGGGTTTTTCTTGATTTATCCTACTATTTCGAAGGCGTTAGCACCAAT
The DNA here is from genome assembly GCA_964503965.1 of uncultured Enterobacteriaceae bacterium. GTDB lineage: Bacteria > Pseudomonadota > Gammaproteobacteria > Pseudomonadales > Pseudohongiellaceae > Eutrophocola. Next base: position 49,094 of record CAZDCK010000012.1, read on the forward strand.
TTCGAGACTTTTAGCTCGATTGACCGTAGATATCTGGCCGGATCAATTTATTGCTACCATGACGTGAGTTGTGATTTTTGGCGAAGATATCAATAAATTGGCGAATTTAAATGAATTTAACTGAAATTTAAGGAATTTGTGAGAAGTTATTTGTGCGTAAAGACAGTTGCCCTGTTTTTGCTGCTCAGCTTCAGTGTCATTGGGCTGGGCCAGTCACCCGTTATTGAAATTACTGGTGCTGATGAGGCGCTGGCGGCGAACATTCGGGGGCATTTGAGCATTCATGGTGAGGCTTGCGACACTCCCATGGCAAGACTCGAGCGACTAAGGGGCCAGGTTCGTGAAAATGCCTCCCGGGCGGGGCAGGCCCTGGGTTATTACCAGCTCTCTTCAGAGCCCCGGTTCAGTGCCGGGGATTCCTGCTGGCACCTGGTGCTCGTTATTACGCCGGGTGAGCGTGTCAGGGTACATGAAGTCAGTATTCACTTATCTGAAAGCTATGAGAAAAATTTATTGTTTCAGGAAATTTTAGCAGAGCTACCTGATCTGTCAGGAAGCCCGCTTGACCATGGGCACTATGAAAACATCAAAAACATACTGAGTACGGCTGCAGTAGAGGAGGGGTATTTTTCGGCCCGTTTTGATCGAGCTGAGATACGTCTGGACCTTAAAGCCTACCAGGCGCAGATACTCATTGAGTTTGACCCTGGGACTCGGAAAATACCTGAGCCCGAATCTCTTCATGCGTTATGACATTGGACTTTTTGATCGGGAAAATCGACTGACCCTTGATTACATCCTTTCCGAACGCCTCAGACTGGAGGTCGAAACCGGTGTGAGTCAGAGTGTGGATTTGACGTATACGGTTGAGAAGTAAGAAGAGACAAAAGGAGCGACTAAAGAATAAAAAAGCAGGCGTTTCAGGTACAGGCTAGATACAGGGTGAGCAGGTCATCGGTAGGCAAATGGCCTGAGTAGCATTATCTTGCCAAAACATATACTGCATCAACAAAGTCTGACAGGAAGTCTGCTGAATCTACCCTGTTTAGCCTTTAGCTTTTAGCCTTGCCTAGGGTAACTCCAGGACGACACTTTTCTCCTGGATAGGATAGCAATATTTGTCTTCTGCACAGCCCTGGTACATCAGGGTAAATTTAATCATGTCATCCTGGGCAGGTAGTGCATTCATCGGTATGCGGTGAATCAGTCTGTCGTAATATACATCTACTTCACCGAAAAATTCATCGGAGTGAGTTTTGCCAAAAGGCAATTCGCCGATATCCAGGGAAGTATTGTCAGTGGTGACCGCTGTTATACTCTCTCGGTACAGGTAATACCCTTTCTGGATATCCCAGACCAGAACGACCTGGTCAGGGGTCTCAATGAAAGTCTGCAAGGAAAACGCTTCATCAACCGGAAGTACGCTGCTGCCCATAACAGGCAGCTTGCTTCCTGGATTGCTAAAAGGATTGTTCTGGCCCCAGGCACCCGGGGCCAGCATCAGGAAAAGCAACAGGGCAGGGAAAAGTTTCATGACAAGCCCTCGCTGGCGGACCACAGCGATCTAGTCCTCCAGTCGTTCAAACACCAGAGTGGCGTTAGTGCCGCCAAAACCGAAGCTGTTGGACATGATTGCGTCCAGTTTTGCGTCATCCTGGCGTTGCCTGACAATCGGTACACCTTTTACTTCAGGATCAAGGTTGTCGATGTTGGCTGATTCACAAATAAAATTATTTTCCATCATGAGGAGGCTGTAGATAGCTTCCTGAACACCAGCCGCGCCCAGAGAATGTCCTGACAGGGACTTGGTGGAATTGATGGCGGGGATGTTATCGCCGAACATTTCCTTTACGGCCTTGATTTCCTGGATATCTCCCACCGGTGTACTGGTGCCATGGGCATTGATGTAATCCAGCGGCTTCCTGGTAGTGGTCATGGCCATCTGCATGCAGCGCACAGCACCTTCGCCAGATGGTGCGACCATGTCATACCCATCTGATGTGGCGCCATAACCGGTAATTTCGGCATAGATTTTGGCTCCACGAGCCCTGGCGTGTTCGAGTTCCTCAACGACCAGGACGCCACCACCACCGGCAATCACAAAACCGTCGCGGTCTGCATCATAGGCACGGGAGGCTTTGGCCGGCGTGTCATTGTATTTGGTGGACAGTGCGCCCATGGCATCAAACATGGCACTCAGGGTCCAGTGCTCAGCCTCGGCACCACCAGCGAAAAGAATATCCTGTTTACCCAGCTGGATCAGTTCCACGGCATTCCCGATACAGTGCGCACTGGTAGAGCACGCAGAGGAAATGGAGTAGTTAACTCCCTTGATCTTGAACGGGGTGGCCAGACAGGCAGATACCGTACTGCCCATGGTCCTGGTAACACGGTAGGGACCGACTCTTTTCAGACCTTTTTCCCTGAGAATATCAGCAGCATCGACCATGTCTTCTGTGGATGAACCGCCAGCACCCATGATAATTCCGGAGCGGATATTGGAAACATCGGACTCATCGAGTCCTGCATCCTTGATGGCCTGGTCCATGGCGACATAACCGTATGCAGCGGCATCCCCCATGAATCGGAGGGCCTTCCTGTCGATGTAATCGGAAAAGTCCATGTCGACAGCGCCGGCTACATGGCTACGCATGCCTATTTCTTCATAGGCTGGACGATGCACAATGCCGCTTTTGGCCTGCCTGAGTGATTCGGTTACGGAGTTTTTATCCAATCCGAGGCAGGAAACGATTCCCATGCCTGTCACGACAGCTCGTCGCATATGTCTGTCCCTCGATAACTGCCTGCTCCCCGAAAGTTCTTTGGGGGAGCGGATCTGAAATTCTGACTATTAATTTATTATGCTGATAGTTCATCTGCCCGGAAACGGCGGATTTATGTACCCAGCTTCTCATCCGGCTTGAACAGGCCTACTTTCAGCCCTTTCGCAGTATAAATGACCTTACCATCAACTGAAACCTTGCCATCGGCAATACCCATGATCAGCTTTCGCTCAATCAGCCGCTTGATATCCAGTTCGTAGACTACCTTGGTGCTCTCGGGAAGGATTTCACCGGTGAATTTGACTTCCCCACAGCCCAGCGCCCGTCCCTTGCCGGGATTACCACGCCAGCCCAGGAAAAAGCCCACAAGCTGCCACATGGCATCCAGCCCCAGGCATCCGGGCATCACCGGGTCCCCCCGAAAATGACAGTCAAAGAACCACAGGTCAGGATGGATATCGAGCTCGGCTACGATATGGCCTTTACCATCAGAACCACCGTCGGCGGTGATTTCGATAATTCTGTCTACCATCAGCATGTTTTCGATGGGGAGTTTCGCATTGCCGGGGCCAAACAATTCGCCCATGCCACAGGCGATAAGTTCTTCCTTGGTATAACTGTTTTGGGGTGTAAACAAGCTTGAAGACATCTCAAATTACCGGTTTTGGCCGGTTTCCCGTGAAAAAAGGCGCTATTATAGAGATAACTGCTTTGAAACCATAATTATTTGCGTATAAAGCCGATATAATCACTTCTCCTGAAAATTTGGCCTGTCTAACTTTGTCGTTGGCCCGTGGAAAAGCAGTAAAAGGGAAAAGTTCAATGATCATTCCAGTCATCATGGCAGGAGGGATAGGCTCAAGGTTGTGGCCGGTATCCCGTAAGTTATTGCCAAAACAGTTTGTTACCTTTGATGAAAATGCCAGTTCACTGTTTCAGCAGAGCCTGGAGCGGCTTGCCGGGCTGCCTGATATGGGCCCTGCTGTGGTTGTCTGTAACGGGGAACACCGCTTCCTGGTGGCAGAACAGTTGCGTGAACTTGGTATGGACATGGGTGAAAATAAGGCAGTTATTGTGCTGGAACCCGAGGGACGAAACACTGCTCCGGCTGTAGCCCTGGCTGCTCTGGCTGCAAGAGAGCTTTCAGATGCCCCCCAATTGCTGGTCCTGGCAGCAGATCACCTTATTGATGATGTTGCTGCCTTTCATGCTGCCATAGAGGCTGGCAAGGCCAAAGCGGCTGACAGTAAGCTGGTTACCTTCGGCATTGTGCCTGACAAGCCTGAAACCGGTTACGGTTATATACGCCGCGGGGATGCACTGGATAGTGGTTTTGCAATCGACAGCTTTGTCGAAAAGCCTGACCTTGAAACAGCGAGGGCCTATCTGGACAGTGGTGATTACTATTGGAACAGTGGCATGTTCATGTTTTCTGCCGATACCTATACTGAGGCCCTGATGGTCCATGCTCCCGAGATCTTGCGTGTGTGTGAGCAGTCCTGGGCACAATGCGAGAACGATCTGGACTTCAAGAGAATCCCGCAGGATATTTTCACGCGCTGTCCTTCAGATTCCATTGACTACGCCGTTATGGAACACACCAGTGACGGGGTGGTTATTCCCCTGGATGCTGGCTGGAATGACCTGGGTGCCTGGTCTGCACTCTGGGAGCAGGGTGACAGTGATGCCCAGGGTAATGTCTGCCGTGGTGATGTTATTCTCAAGGATGTGCAATCCTCCTATATTCATGCTGAATCCAGGCTGGTTTCCATGATTGGCATGGAAGATGCTGTGGTAGTGGAAACACCTGATGTTGTGCTCGTGTCCGCGAAAGACCGGGTGCAGGAAGTGAAGGACATTGTTGATTCCATCAAGAAAAGCGGACGTACTGAAGCAGATACCCATACCAGGGTTTTCAGGCCCTGGGGCTCCTATGAGAGCCTGGCGAATGGGGACTGTTTCCAGGTAAAGCGTATTCGTGTCAAACCGGGTGCATCCCTCTCCCTGCAGTTGCACCATAAGCGGGCAGAGCACTGGATTGTGGTGCAGGGTACAGCCCTTGTCGTTAACGGTGACAGTGAGATAGAGCTGAAAGAGAATGAATCAACCTATATCCCGATAGAAACAAAACATCGACTTGAAAACAGGAGTGAGGAAGACCTTATTCTGATCGAAGTGCAGTGCGGTTCTTACCTGGGTGAGGATGATATCGTACGGTTTGATGATGTGTATGGAAGGGTTCAGGGGTAAAGAGCGATAAACGCATGATAAGGATGCAAGTATGCAAGGCAGGCATCTGCATAAGGCACAAAGCTCACCGCCTTGTATCCCTGTATCCTTGTATCGAAAGACAGAACGGATAATTGAAAACGAAGTTTTTTGAGCAAAAAATAAAGGATCAATATGTCTGAAACACCAATAACAAAATGTCTGTTCCCGGCAGCCGGTTACGGTACCCGTTTTCTTCCCACGACCAAATCCATGCCCAAGGAAATGATGCCGGTGGTCAACAAACCCCTGATCCAATATGGTGTTGAAGAAGCGATGGAAGCTGGAATGACGGGGATGGGAATCATCACGGGCCGCGGCAAGCGGGCGCTTGAAGACCACTTCGATATCAACTACGAACTTGAGCATCAGATTGCCGGTTCTGACAAGGAAGGACTGCTGGATGAGGTTCGCCATGTCATTGATACCTGTACTTTTTCCTACACTCGGCAGATTGAAATGAAAGGCCTGGGACATGCTATTCTCACGGGTGAAACCCTTATTGGTCCTCAGCCTTTTGCGGTGATCCTTGCCGATGATCTGTGTTATTCCCCGGAAAAGGGTGTGCTGTCACAGATGGTGGAGCTTTTCAACAGGTACCAGTGCAGTATTGTCGCTATCGAGGAAGTACCCAGGGATGAAACCAACAAGTATGGTGTCATTGCTGGTGATGAAATTGAACCTGGTGTTATCAGGATCACTGACATGGTAGAGAAACCGGATCCTGAAGATGCGCCCACCAACCTGGCCATTATCGGTCGTTATATTTTGACTCCGGATATTTTCGATATTATCCGCAAGACCCCTCCAGGCAGGAACAATGAAGTACAGATTACTGATGCCCTGCTAACCCAGGCTAAAGAGGGGGCGGGTGTGCTTGGATATAAATTCAAGGGCCGTCGATTCGATTGCGGATCTGTGCCGGGCTTCATGGAAGCGACACGTTTTTATTTCGACAACGATCTCTACTGAAACGGATACATACACTGACAGGAAGACTAAAGGAGCAGTACCCCGTGCAAGAAATTACCTGTTTTAAAGCGTACGATGTGCGAGGGCGCATTCCTGACCAGTTGAATGAGGATGTTGCCTACCGCATTGGCCAGGCCTACGCAGAATTTATCAGGCCCAAGGAAGTTGTGGTTGGCTATGATATCCGGCTTTCCAGTAAATCCCTTTGCGCTGCCCTGACAAGAGGCCTCAATGATGCTGGCGTGGATGTCCAGAATATCGGTCAGTGTGGTACCGAGGAAATCTATTTTGCAACCAGTTTTCTCAACGTGGATGGCGGTATTGTCGTAACTGCCAGTCATAACCCGAAAGACTATAACGGCATCAAGTTTGTGCGGGAAAACTCAAAGCCGATTAGTGGGGATACGGGGCTGGAAGATATTCGAAAATTGGCAGAACGCAATGAGTTTGACCTGGCACCACAAAAGGGCAGCAACACCCAGGTGGATGTGAAGAATGACTATATCAAGCATTTGCTGTCCTATATCGATCTCAAGAAGCTGAAACCTATCAAGCTGGTGTCAAATCCAGGTAACGGTGGTGCGGGGCCAATTGTCGATATGCTGGCCGAACATCTGCCTTTCGAAATAGTGCGTCAGTTTCATGAGCCTGATGGTAATTTTCCTAACGGTATTCCCAATCCACTGTTACCGGAAAACCGTCAGCCCACTGTAGACAAGCTGTTGGAAACAGGGGCGGATGTTGCCATTGCGTGGGATGGAGACTTTGACCGCTGTTTCTTTTTTGACGAAAAGGGCGGCTTTATTGAGGGTTATTACATAGTCGGGTTATTGGCAGAATCCTTCCTGAAAAAGCACCCTGGCAGCAAAATCATTCATGATCCACGGCTAGTCTGGAATACCCAGGATGTGGTGGAAAAGAATGGGGGCATTACGGTGCAGTGCAAGTCTGGCCATGCCTTCATCAAGGAAAAGATGCGGGAGGAAGATGCAATATATGGCGGTGAAATGAGTGCCCATCATTATTTCAGGGATTTCTATTACTGTGACAGCGGGATGGTGCCCTGGCTTCTGGCTCTCGAATTAATGTGTGAATCCGGTAAGCCATTATCGCAACTTGTCGAAGAATGTATTGCCCGCTTCCCTGCCAGCGGTGAAATCAATCGTGAAGTGAACGATGCCAAAGCGGTCATTGATAATGTGCTTGCCCATTATCAGGATGAAGCCATGGATGTGGATTACACGGATGGCGTTAGTGTCAGCTTTAATGACTGGCGCTTCAATCTGCGAATGTCTAATACAGAACCTGTGATTCGGCTGAATGTGGAGTCGCGAGGAGATATCGGGTTGATGGAAGCGAAGACCTCCGAGATTCTTGAGTTGATGAAATAACTGAAAGTAATGAAATAGGGATAGAAGAAAAAAGGATACAAGGATACAAGGATGCAAGGATGCAAGGATACAGGGATACAGGGATACAAGGCAGCATGGTTCGCTCGGGATTTATGATTAGGTTCGTTATTCGAGCCTATCAATAAATTCAAGAGTTCCAAGGCCGGATGTCGCCGGACTCTTCCTGCGACCATCAATTCCAGATATTTCTTCTTTGCATCCTGGATCCTGTCTCCTGCATCCCTGATTTACCTGAACCGCTCTCCCTGTATCCCTGTCTGATCATTTTCCTTTTCCCTCGTCTGTACACTGTCCCCTTAGCTTCATATACTCACTGACCGGCCCTGAAAATGATCAAGGCAATCCAGTGAGGAGGGGGACAACATGTTGCGCAAGCTGTTCAATCGACTGTCAGTTGTGTTTTTGCTGACAGGATTACTTGCCTGTTCCAGTGACGAACAGGTCAGTATGGATATGCCTGCCCGGGATGTTCCTGCTGACAATCCAATAAACAGTACTGCCCCCAATATCCTGCTCATCATTTCAGATGACGTTGGCATGGATGTCACTACGGGTATGTCCCCAGGCATGATTGATGGCCTAGTGAGTCGTTATGGTCCCGATGGTCTCAATCACCCGCAATATTCCGCCATCGCCGGCAGCCCTGCATCAACCCCGATTCTGGATACCTTTGCCAGTGAGTCCATGGTGTTTACCAACGTATGGGCCCACCCTTTCTGTTCTCCCACGCGCGCATCCATTCTGACCGGGCTCTATTCAGCTACCCATGTCTTTACCTATGCAGATGCACTGTCACAGAACCATGATTCATTTGTTCGTATGCTCAAGGAAGACGGGGGCTACAAAACAGCCGCATTTGGCAAATGGCACATGGCTGGTTTACCTGGTGAAGATGTCAGCTATCCCGGCATGAAGCCCAAAGAGGCCGGTTTTGATCTGTTCAAGGGCAATATGCATGCCGCGCTGCAGACATTCTGGGAATACGATTATGAAGTACAGGATGATAGTACTTCGGCCAGTCAATGGCGCACCGAACAGGCTCCGAAAAAGTCACTGCCCGGTATAGGACCGACCACGTTTGCTCCGGTGGTAAAAATTGCAGATACAATCGAGTGGATTCGGAGTAATGAGAGCAATAATCCGGATCAGCCCTGGTTCGCCTGGGTAGCCTTCAATCTTTCTCATGCCACCCGCCTGAGCGAACCCACCCAGATGGCTGTGCCGGATCGCGATACCCTCAACAACGAAACCATTGCCGAAATACAAGCCTGTGGTGGGCAGTTCGGCACCCAGAATTTCGGCAATTGCCCGGGAGAGGTCCACATGCGTGCCATGACCAATGCCCTGGACACAGTAGTTGGAAAACTGTTCGAAGCGGTGGATGAAATTGACCCGAATACCGTGATTATTTACGTAGGGGATAATGGCACGCCAATGTACCAGCGTCCCAATCTGGATTTTATAGACAATATGTATATTACCCGTGATGGTCGCGGCAAGGGGACAGCCTATGAGAGTGGAGTACGTGTGCCCATGGTGGTGAAAGGCCCGGGTATCATTCCGGGATTATCGAAGGAGTTTGCCAGTGCCGCGGATATCTTTCCCACCACGTTGTCCCTGGCTGGTTTGCAGTCTCCGGCCATGGTAAATAACAGTGCTGGCACGGCCACTATTCCACTGGATTCCGTCTCCCTGGCACCGATACTGAAGAACCAGGCGGCGCATGTCCGTGACCCGGATGAGGGTTACCTGATGACAGAGACGTCGAATCTCATGACTGGCGGCACCCTGCATCTGGGGGCCCGTAATGGCAGCCACAAGATTGTCTGTATCGGTGGTGTTAATGAACAAGCGTGTGAGTTTTATGACCTGAATCAAGATCCACTGGAAGAGTATCCGCTGGCTATTCCCCCAAACTGCACTGCCTATGATGATGGTAGCTGGACAGCGGAGGATGAAGCCTGGCACTACTGCCGGCTGGTGGATGTAGTGACATCAAATACTGAAATGTCTTTATAGAGTGCCATTAACCTGTTCGGCATGATCAAGTTACCAACGGAGAAAACCCATGATTCCATCTACTAAAACGATTCGACATTTTACCGCTCTTATAACAATCCTTTTATCTGTGTCCGGTCTGGCAGCCAGTAACGATGCTCCCCTGCCACCGTGTGGACCCAAATCGCAGTTGGAAGGGGGTATAGCGGCTAATGTGGATGAAAATGCCCGCTGTTTTGAGCTGCGCATGTACACAGTTGATCCGGAACGTATCAATTCCGATGACTTCAATGGTGGTATCAATGAACTGCATCAACGCTTCCGTGAAGAGGAAGTCGCCATATTTGAAAAGCATGGTGCTGAAGTCATCGGCGTCTGGCAGGATATCAACAGGCCCAATACCCTGATCTGGATGCTTGCCTATCGCGATCGGGATCATCGCGACGAGGTCTGGGCTGGATTTGCTGCTGATCCAGCATGGGAAGTTTTGCGCAAAAAATACAATGTGCCCTTGATACGCCCGGAAGTATTCATGATGAGCAATACTGATTATTCGAACCTGAAATAAAAAAACTAAGGGAAATGGAAGATGAAAAAACTGATTGCCCTTGCACCGTCAATACTGGCTTCGGTGGCTTTAGCACAGGCCCCGGCCTCTACTTTCGATCGCGGTTCCAGTCTGCAGGCCTGGCAGGATCCAGCTTTTGAGGATGTGATTGCGACGTGCTCTACCCCTCCCGCTGCATTTCGAATTGGCGGCGGTAACGCTGAAGACAACACTACGCCCCCCATGCCGAGTTTGCCCGTGGCTTCCAGTATTCCCGGAGTTATCCAGGGCGGTAAAACCTGGCAGGTGGTATGGTCCTGGGAAGGGAATAATGCCGATGGCCCGATAGCTGCAGACAATGGCACCCTGATTTTTGCCAATAACGATGCTGGCAATGTCATGCAGCTCGACCCGGAAACCGGCCTGGCAGAAATTATTTATGAAGATATCAATACAGCCGGAGCGGTATCCCGCAACAAGAACGGAGACTTGTTTGTAGCCGTTCGCGGCATCGGTACCGGCATTTACCAGCTGGAACCCGAGCGCAGAGTGCTGGCGAATACGATCAATGGTGAACCGCTGGAATGTGCCGGTGGTGTCATGAATGACCTGGCTGCGGCTTCGAATGGTGGAGTATATTTTTCGGTGTCAGGCAGTGGTGTGTTTCATGCCGATCCACAAGGCAATGTGACCAAGTATGGTGAAGTCCCCGGGGCCAATGGCATTATTCTCAGTGCGGATGAGGAAACGCTTTATGCGACTAACGGTGCTGAAGTAGTGGCTTTCGATGTAGCGGAAGATGGGGCCCTGGAGAACCAGCGTACCTTTGGCATGCTGCAGGGCGGCACCGGGGGGGATGGCTCAACCATTGACGAAGAAGGTCGACTGTACGTAGCAACCGGGCAGTCAGCCGATGTGTTTTCTCCTGATGGTGAATTTCTGGGTTCCATACCAGGTCCCCGGGGTATGCACGGGGTTTTCTTCGGAGGTGAAGACAAACGCACATTATATGGCATTGTCTTTTATGGCACCTGGGGAACACAGGCGGCCCGTAATGCCATTGTCGGTATAGATACCATTGCGCAGGGTTATACCGGACGGGCTAAATAGAAAAACTGAGAATCAAGGGGGAGAGAAATGACTACATGGCTGGATAGCAAGTGCTTGAAAACCGCACTGGCAGTGATGTTTTGTTCGCTGCTGTCGAGCCTGCAGGCGCAGCCTGCGGCAGTGGATGATGAACGGCTGCTTGATGCAGATGCTGACATTGGTAACTGGCTAACCTATGGACGTACTTACCAGGAGCAGCGCTTCAGCCCGCTTGACCAGATCAATGACGGCAATATCGACCAGCTGGGACTGGCCTGGTCGCTGGAACTGCCCACGAACCAGAACGTGGAATCCACACCGTTAGCCATTGATGGGGTGCTCTACCTGACCCTGCCCTGGAGCCGTGTTATTGCTGTGGATGGAAAAACCGGAGAGCAGCTGTGGCTCTATGATCCCCAGGTACCGGGCGAGTGGAATATCAACGTCTGCTGCGGCCTGGATAACCGGGGTGCTGCAGCCTATGAAGGAAAAATTATTTTTGGCACCCTGGACGGGCGTCTGATTGCCCTGGATGCAGCCACTGGCACAGAAGTCTGGTCAGTCAAGGCAACACCGGAAGGGCGTTATTCGATTACCGGTGCCCCACGGGTGGCAGATGGCAAGGTATTCATTGGTTCGGCCGGTGGTGAATTCGATGTACGGGGTCACCTGGATGCCTATGATGTGAATACCGGCGAGCGTCTGTGGCGTTTCTGGACGGTTCCCGGCAATCCGGCAGACGGATTCGAGGATGCTACCCAGGAAATGATTGCCGAGACCTGGATCGAGGCCGGCTGGTGGGACAAAGGGCCAGGCGGTACTGTCTGGGATGCCATTACCTATGACCCGCAGACAGACCTGGTGATTTTCGGTACGGGTAATGGTGCGCCCTGGGATGCGGTGGATCGTGATGCGGGGCAGGGCGATAACCTGTTCCTGTCTTCCATTGTTGCCGTCCATGCCGATGACGGCAGTTATGCCTGGCACTACCAGGAAACTCCCTGGGAAACCTGGGACTATGACACTGGCCAACAGTTGATGCTGATGGACATGGAGATTGACGGAGAAATGCGTCACGTGGTGACCCAGGCCTCCAAGAACGGTTTTTTCTATGTCCTGGATGCGGCCACTGGCGAATTCCTCAATGGCGAGCCCTACACTGAAGTGAACTGGGCTACCGGCATCAACAAGGAAACCGGCCGCCCGTTCATTGTGCCCGAAGCCCGATACAACGTGACCGGAAAGGTCTACAACCTGGCCCCCGGACCCGCTGGCGGGCATGCCTGGCAGCCCATGAGCTACAGTCCGGAAACGGGACTGGTTTATATTCCATCAACCACCCACTGGACCCTGGTCGGTGATTTTGATGCCAGGGCGGCGCATCTTGAAGAAAACCCCAATGCCCGCCAGAGTTTCACTGGCAGACTGGTAGCCTGGGATCCGGTCAATCAGCGTGAAGTCTGGCGCGGAGAGGAACTGGTCAATCCGCGGGGCGGTGTGCAGGTCATCGGCGGTGCTTTGGCCACTGCGGGCAACCTGGTTTTCAATGGTAATCTGCCGAAACAGGAAATTGTCGCTTACCGTGCAACAGACGGGGAACGCCTGTGGAGCTTTGATGCCAAAACAGCGGTTTTCCCCGGCGCCATTTCCTACCAGGTGGATGGGGAACAGTATCTGGCCATCGCCGTGGGAGGTCCTGTCCAGGGCGGTTACTATGCGCCCAATGGGGCGCGCCTGCTGACCTTCAAACTGGGCGGTAATGCAACGCTGCCCGAACTGCCGGCCTTTACCCAGCGCCCGATCAATCCACCGCAGCAGTTTGCTTCAGAAGAGGTGATTAACCAGGGCGGGCGTGTCTTCGAGGAAAATTGCGCCATGTGTCACGGCCACGGTATTGCCCGGGCCCGTTCCAGTTTTCCGGACCTGAGAAGGACACCGGCCCTGCACAGCCAGGAGTTGTTCGACAATATTGTGCTGGGTGGACAACTGTCAGCCAATGGCATGGCCAGTTTCAGGGAATATATCGGCGAGGAAGAAACGACAGCAATCAGAGCCTATATCGTATCCCTGGCTCAGGAAGCGTTGTCTGAAGAATAGCCGGATATCACGGAAAGGAAGCGGGCCGTAAGAATTAACTGTGAGTGGGTTGAGAGTGTATTGAGAGTCGGCAGGGAACGCGCATTACCATAACTTGACAAGATGTCAGCCGACCTTTTTAAAACATATTTTCACCGGGAGAACAGTATGACCGATAAACCATCAAAGGAACGCCGTACGGTTCCACACGAAGCTGTCGCACTGTATGACGAATTCATCCATGGTCACATTGATCGGCGCGCCTTTCTCAATGGCGTCAGAAAATACGCTGTTGCCGGACTCTCGGCCGGCGCCATTGTCGATGCCCTGATGCCGGACTATGCCATGGGCCAGCAGATCGCCCGTGATGATGAGCGTATTCGCGCCGAGTATGTCACTGTTCCATCTCCGGATGGACATGGATTTATCCGGGGCTACCTGGTCCGGCCATACAGCGCCGATAGTCGTTCTGCCGAGCCGGCAAAATTACCGGGCATTGTGGTTATCCATGAAAATCGTGGCCTTAATCCCCATACTGAAGATGTGGCACGTCGTCTTGCCCTGGCCAATTTCATGGTCTTTGCACCGGATGTGCTGACATCTGTTGGTGGTTATCCCGGAGACGATTATCAGGGGGGGCAGCTTTTCCGCGACCTTGATGCGGACAAGCGATTCGAGGACCTGGTCGCTGCGGCCTACTGGCTGAAGAATCGTGATGACTGCAGTGGAAAGATTGGTGTTACCGGTTTCTGCTATGGGGGCAGCATGTCAAACCAGCTGGCTGTCCGTCTGGGCGATGATCTGTCAGCAGCCGTGCCATTCTACGGCGGTGGTGTTTCTTCAGACGATGCCCGCAATATCGGTGCAGCAGTCATGGTGATGCATGGTGAGAACGACACCCGCCTGGTCAGCGCCTGGCCGGATTATGAAGAAGCCCTTTCAGCGGCGGGTGTGACCCATGAAGGACAGATATATCCGGATGCCGGACATGGATTCTTCAATGATGCAACGCCGGAACGGTACAACGAGGCTGCGGCTACTGATGCCTGGAAGAAAATGGTTGGGTGGTTTAATACTTACGTGAGGTAAAGTGCACTCATGAAAGCAACTGGCTTGTAATCTGTTGTTCCGGTGCCCGCCCGGGACGTTAAATCCGGGGAGCGGTTTTGGACATAATGCGGCTTATAACCTTTAAAATTTCCAGACTGCTCTCATAATAGGCAGCAGCTGGATCGAAAGATCCTGAATTCAACGGCCTGGTGGTTTCCATGATGCAACCCAAACTAGCTCTCTATATCTCACCATTGTGTGGGTTTTGCCACTATGTCTTGTCAGCCATACAGGATCTGGGGCTGGATGTGGAAATTCGCAATGTAGCCACAGATAGACAACACCTGGAAGATCTGTTTCGGGCCCGCCAGCGAACCACGGTTCCGGTACTAAGAATTGCCACTGACGATGATGAACAGTGGATGCCTGAATCCCGGGATATCGTAGCCTATCTGAGAGATTTCAAAGAGAGTCCTAACAACCCGGCCTAAAGTCTGCTTGGGCCACTCAGTCGAGATGATTCATGGCTCTTTCGAGGTGTTCTATCAGCGCCTCATACTGCTTTTTTGGTGGCCAGCGGGAAATCCCCATAGCGGCATCTGAGCACATCATGGTGATCCACATAAACCATCTGTTTTTGCAGGTGGGTCAGGTACTGTTCCCGGGTCAGGTCAAGCATCCCGGGGACATCCATCACCTCGGTATCTTTCGGAATATCAATCTTCTTGTAACTCATCGGCGCCTCCGAATTATCATGTTCCTGTTACTTGCAAGGCCTTTGATACACCAACAGTGCAACTAAATAAAGCATAAAAAAGGGCAGTGCCAGTTTTGATGACTGGCACTGCCCTGGTTTTACCAATAAATTGGTCAGGCGACTTTTTTTCCACCAAACAGGCTTTTCAGTTTCGCCATTGCTGACTTTCCAGCCTGTGGAGCAGGATTGCTGCTCTCCCGTGAGTTGCCATTATTGCTTTGCTGTCGGGCTTCCTGTGGGTTGCCGGCCTTGGCGCGCGTACGTCTGCGACGCTTGGGACGAGACTGTTGCTGACTGTCTTCATCATTGGCCGAACGGGTACGACGCTGCTGATTCCGGGCAGCGGCCTTGCCAGCCGGTTTGTTATTACTCCGTCGACGACGGTTTCTGTTCGGCTTAATCTGGCTGGACTTTTCTTCATTCTTTGCAGAGCTGTTTTCGACATTATCCTGACTGATATTTCCGGATGTTTCTGCCTCGGTGAAGGCAGGCAGGTCGGCAATCTCCACCTTGCGCTTGATCAGCTTTTCGATATCCCTGAGAAGGGATTTCTCTTCAGGACTGACCAGTGACATGGCCAGGCCGCTAGCACCGGCGCGTCCGGTACGACCAATACGGTGGACATAGTCTTCAGAGACATTAGGCAGGTCAAAGTTGATGACGCGCGGAAGATCATCAATATCAATACCACGGGCAGCAATATCTGTAGCGACAAGGACCTGGATGCGGTTGTTCTTGAAATCATCCAGTGCCTTGGTGCGCTGGTTCTGGCTCTTGTTGCCATGGATGGCAGCAGCGGTGACGCCATCCCGACCCAGTTTTTTGACGAGGGCATTGGCGCCATGTTTGGTTCTGCTGAAGACCAGGGTCTGGTCCGCTGTGGAACGCAGTACTGTGCTCAGTAAACGGAATTTATCGGCTTTTTCGACATGGTAGGCACACTGGGTGATGATCTCCACAGTGGAGTTACGCGGGGCTACATCAATTTCTACCGGTTTGTAACAAATGGTTTTTGCCAGGGTGCGGATCTCACTGGAGAAAGTGGCCGAGAACATCAGGTTCTGACGCTTTTTCGGCAGGAGTTTGAGTATGCGCCGAATATCATGGATGAATCCCATGTCGAGCATGCGGTCAGCCTCATCCAGTACCAGTATTTCCAGCGCGCCGAATTCAACGGCGCCCTGTCCGTGCAGATCGAGCAAGCGACCAGGCGTTGCCACAAGAATATCAGCCCCTTTGCGCAGTTTGTCTTTCTGTGGGTTGATACCAACGCCCCCAAAAACAACAACGGATTTCAACGATTCATGGGCACCATAGGTTTTAACGCTGTCTTCCACCTGGGCAGCAAGTTCACGTGTGGGGGTCAGCACCAGCGCGCGTACCTGTTTGGGTTTTGCCTGTTGTCCTTCACCAAGACGCTGTAACAGAGGCAGGGTAAAACCGGCGGTCTTGCCGGTGCCGGTCTGGGCAGCGGCCATTACATCGGTACCTTCAAGTATGGCGGGAATTGCCTGGGCCTGGATTGGTGTAGGGCTTGTATAGCCTTGTGCATGAACTGCACGTAGCAGGGAATCCTGTAAATTCAGGGTATTAAAACTCATAAATATTTTCTCAATTTACACTGCATCGGGTTTTACCCGTGCAGCAATTTATTCTACTGGCAAGGCGCAGGCATGAACGATCATGGCAAGGGATCAAGCCGGTAATTCAAAGCTGACCTTCAGTGAACTATTCAATAAAGTTCATCGCACTCAATGTTATGCCATTATCAGCATGATATCGGGCGAAAAGGTTGCACGTGTGTGCAGGAGGTCGATAGGAAACTGCGTGAAAGGGAGATGCCCAGATGAGTGAACAGCGCGTCTTGCAAGAGCCGGATTCATGAAATATCTGCCTCATAAATCCTCTAAAGAATCTGCACCGGCTGCCGGAAATATTCAATCAACGGGCAACCGAGGTGGACACTGTAACACAGTACTGGTCAAAAAGGTGGATAAAGCGGACAACAGGGATTTCTGTTCAGGTCCCTGTTGTCCAGATAATTGGCTGGTTAAGTAGCGCTTCAATATTCGTCAGGAATGTGAAAGTGCAGCGCTTACGGCAATTCTCCATGGGCAATACGATCGCCATTGAACGTTCCTGCCCACCATTGATCGCCAGTCAGCAGTACCATGGTGGCATTGCTGAACGCTGGCAGCGCCGGTGTTTCCACCAGGACTTCATGTGCCATCGTGGCGGGATCAACAGCAATGGCAATTGTCCCGCGGGGACAGGTGCCCAGGGTTGCAAGGTCATGGTTGGGTCCGGGTGGTCCACCACATTCCGGGACATCGTTTTTCATGCCTGCTGTGAGCAGTCTGCCGTCCTTCCCCAGGTGGACATTGTCCGGGGTAATTGGGAATTGTTCAGTACTGCGCAGTAACCGGGCAGGATTGGTATTGGAAAAGGCGACGATGGTCTGGAAACCTGATGAAACCACGTAAATTTCACTACC
This sequence comes from uncultured Enterobacteriaceae bacterium, assembly GCA_964503965.1. GTDB lineage: Bacteria > Pseudomonadota > Gammaproteobacteria > Pseudomonadales > Pseudohongiellaceae > Eutrophocola. The sequence continues at coordinate 66,540 of CAZDCK010000012.1, forward strand.
ATCCGCAGACACTTCGATACCATTGTTTCCGGGTAACTGGGTGTTCTCCACGAAGGTGAACCCGTCATCACCCGGTGTCCATTTCACCACGTATCCGGTAGGCCGCATGGCGACGGAGTCGGCGAAAGTTTTGTCCGGCATGAGGAGGATGGTGGCAACCAGTGAACCGTCTGCAAAGGAGGCCACACTATTGGCTGGCAGACCGTCAGGCATGGGCACGCAGCCAATCCAGGTAATTGTCGGGATCTTGTCCAAGGTATCAACAGTAAATATTTCAATGGCTTCCCGAGCACCATGACCAACACTGTAAAGTGTCGACTGGTCGCCGCCATTTGTTCGGATATTCAGGCCATGGGTTTCAAGATGGTCAATATCCGGGGCAGAGGGACACAGGGCATAGCGGCTTGTGTCATGTTCAATACGGTATGACGGACTACTCCAGGACCCAGTACGACTATCCACCAGGTAGAATGCACGGCCAGGTCCCATGGCACTGCTGATAATCCAGTCCGTATCCGGTATCTGAACCAGATCTTCGGCATTTTCCGGTCCGCAGATGAAGCTGACATCGCCAACGGCATTGCAGTCAGTTTGCGCGAGCACACCGGGTGTGGGGGCTAGAAATAACAGGGACAGTATTAACAGGGGGACTAGTTTGCGCATGAGTGATTCCTGGGTTGTAAAGTAAGCATTGATTGCTGCCCATTACTGAGGGTAGCCAACGATCTGTTGTTCTTCAGCCATCTGTTCCAGGTAGATGGTTTCCAGCATGTCCACCTGGCGCAACAGCCCTTCGGGGTCAACAAAGGTATCCGGATCATAGGCTTGTCCCGGCGTATATTTATCATGTAACTGATAATGGCTGGCATGGGCTCCTGTCCATATGTCCACTTCCAGTGTTTTCTGGGCGGCATAAGTGAAGGCAAAATCCCTGGCCACTCCTGGATAGGTGGGTTCATGCAGCATTTTCTTGCCTGCATTGATGGAGCCCATATTGAGGATGGCAACCTTGTAGTCGCGGCCATTTTCATTGACTGTGAAAGTGTAGCTGGAGCTGCCTTCGGTATGGCCGGGATGTTCATGGACCGTCAGGCGCACGTCACCAAGTTCTATGATGTCTCCCTGCTGAATAATCTGATCCACTTCGATCGGGGTAAACATGGCCTCACCGCCAAAATGGGGATCACTGATGCCGCCATCTTCCAGGACCCGGGCATCCAGCTGTGTGGCCAGCATACGGGCCCCTGAAATGGATTTGATCTCTGCCAGTGCTGCCGTATGGTCAACATGGGACTGGGTGGTCAGCAGTATCCGAATGTCCTCCAGACGAAAACCAAGGGATTCCATGTTCTCCCGGATATTGACGGTTGAATCTTCCATCCCGGTATTAATGAGAATATGACCTTCATCGGTAGTGATCAGGAATACCTGCAGATCCTTCAGGCCGACGCCATAGAGTGGGCCAATGATTCTGAAAGCCGGGTAGGGCTCATACCAGCTGTCCGGGTAGGGCTGGGCCAGTGCCTGTCCGGATAGAAGGACGAAAAAGGGGATGGCGATCAGGCTCCTGATTACAGTCCAAATTCTCATGGTGTTTCCCCCTTATTAGTCATGTAATTCTTCAGAACTTTCTTCTGCTTCCGGCTCGGGTGCTGGCGGACGCCCAAAGGGTGGTGGCGGATTATCCTTCAGATCATTCGCCAGACTGACGACATACGCGCGCAGGGCTTCGCTTTCCCCCTGATCCAGGAATTCGGCGAATGAGACCATGCCATTTTCCTGCAGGGCACCATCGAGCACGATGGCATTGAACAGGGCCTGGGAATTGAGTGCGGCGGCATAGCGCAGGTCCGGGAACAGACTGCTGACCCGACCATTATTGCCATGGCAGCTCGCGCAGTGGTTGTTGTAATGAGTTTCCCCTTGGGCCAACAGGGTGGCATCACCAAAATTTTCCGGGGGGTTGAGCTCTGGTGGTGTATAGCTGATTTTTTCGGGCAGAACCGCTTCACCGCCGAGTTTATAGACAAGCAGTCGGGCATAGTTGGGGGCCCAGTAACCTTCACGGCGATTACTCTGACCGGCTACTACGGCGATATATTGCTCCCCGTCTATAGCATAGCTGGCTGCGCCACCAACCACACCAGCCTGGGTGTCAGTACTCCAGACCTGTTCACCGGTATCAGCACGATAGGCGGAGAAAGTCGTCCCGGATGCCTGGAAGACCAGGTTGCCTGCCGTGGTCAACACACCGGCACGGGAACTCCCCATGCGTTGTTCCCAGACAGGTTCCCGGGCTACGGGATCCCACGCCAGCAAATAAGATCCTGCACCCTCGAGTTCGGGTCGTGGATCCTGTGGACGTTTTCCCACATTGATCGATAACAGCTGATTGCCCATTTTTGCACCGGCTTCAGCGACCAGGGGGAAACTGCCGTAATTCGTTGGAATGTACATATATCCGGTTTCAGGGTTGAAGGCCATGGGATGCCAGCTATGGGCACCGCCAGCCGAGGGCACTACGTGAAAACCGCGATCGCCAAAGGCGCCATAGTTGGCGTCGGGGTTGAGGATGGGTTTGTAGTTTTCATCGAATCCCAGCATCCAGTTGGCTGTGGGAACATAAAGATTAGCGGAAAGTACATTACCGGTAGCTGCTTCTATGACATAAAAGACGCCATTCTTGGGGGCCTGCATGACGACATGTTTTTCCTCGCCATTAATCATGAGATCTGCCGTGACCAGTTGCTGGGTATTATCGAAATCCCAGCTATCCTGGGGAGTGGCCTGGTAATGCCAGCGATATTCACCGGTAGAGGCATCTACCGCCACAATGGAAGCGGTAAACAGGTTGTCACCACCGCCTGGTGAGCGGATTTCCGCCGGCCAGGGAGCGCCATTTCCCGTTCCAAAGATGACGAGGTCCGTTACCGGGTCATAGAGAATGCCATCCCAGGGTGTTCCGCCGCCACCGGTTTCCCACCAGTCGCCATTCCAGGTGTCGGCAGCCCACTCCAGTTCCGGTTGTTCAAACCCCAGTTCAGGGTTGCCGGGGACAGCCCACCAGCGCCACAGTTCTTCACCATTATTGGCGTCATAGGCTGCCAAATAGCCGCGCATATGAAATTCGGAGCCTGCTTCCCCAATGAAAATTCGGCCATTGGCAATTCGGGGGGCACCGGTAATTGACAATTGCTTGCTTCTGTCTGTTGCCTGTACTTCCCAGACTAGCTCTCCACTGGCAGCATCTACGGCCACCAGACGACCATCCAGAGTGCCCCAGATAATCTTGTCTTCCCAGAGAGAGACGCCGCGATTAACGATACCGCAGCACAGGTTCACTGCCCATTCGCCGGGGACTTCCGGATCGTATTTCCACAGTGATTCGCCGGTTGCAGCATCAAAGGCATAGACCTTGCTCCAGGGAGCACTTACATAGATCCGGCCATCAGCAACCAGGGGGGTGGTTTCATAATTACCGCCGCGTTCGATGAGGTCACCGTACCAGGCCAGATCGAGCTGCTCGATATTGTCAGCGGTAATCTGGTCCAGGGGGCTGTAACGCTGTTCACTGTAATCACGACTGTGGGAGCGCCATTCATTAGCCGGGTTTTCCATGGCGGTTGGAGCACTGCTTGCCCTGTCCGGCACGGTTGAAGTCTCAGCTGAGGTAATTTGCCCGGTGCTCTCTGACATGGATTCGTTTTCGCCGCAACCAGTCAGTAACAGTGATAAAAATGTTGCAGCTATGGCCAGGAAAGTCGGTTGTCGCATAGTGCGTCCCCCCAGGACGGATGGTGGATAATGAGTAAGACCTGTAATAGTACATGAAACCTCATGGCTGGGGGCAAGTTGAATCGGGAATAATCATGGAGGTAAGGTAATCAGGGCTGACTTGTTTTAGCTTGGGCAAATGACTGCAATTACCCCTGTTTCAGTTCCTGACTCCAGCAGGCTACATTATCGTCTGATGGATGAGTGTGATGCAGACCTGCTGTTTGATCTGGACCAGGATCCGGAAGTGATGCGTTTTATGAGCGATGGCGAGCCTACACCCCGGGAAGAAATTGATAATTTCCTGGTGCCATTTATGCTGGATCTCACTCAGCCGGCTTCAGGGTATGGGCTCTGGGCAGCGGAAAGCAGGGAAAAGCAGGAGTTTCTGGGATGGATTCTGGTTCGCGAATATGGCTATAAGACTAATTACCATAACCCCTTGATAGTTGAACTGGGTTGGCGATTCAAGCGACATTGCTGGGGCTGGGGAATAGCGACCGAGGCCGCGCAGGCCATTATGGCAGCTGTGAAAGGGGTAACAGCGGCTGATAGATTCTGTGCTATCGCGGATGAGGCTAATCTGGCTTCCACGGCGGTCATGAAAAAACTGGGTATGCAGTTTATCGATCACCGGATGCATGACACACCCAAAGGCAGGTTTCCGGTTGTCTATTATGAAATGCGTGTGGGCTGAGGCGCTCAATTCCCGTTGGTCATGATGAAAAGTTGCTATTTCCCCTAAGGGTGATTGACTTGATTCGCAGGTTGACACTCTCCGTAAGAAATACGGGGCATTCAAAAATTCATGAACACAAATAACAACAGCAATGGCCTCTGGCGCTTTCTGTACAATAGTCGTCCGAAAGATGATGAGCTAGCCTATCGACAGCATTATCTGGTTAATGACATTCATCAGATAAAAATGATGTCCTATGCTTCCATGGGCTTTATGGTGGCCCTGACTCTGAAGGACCTGCCGAATCTGGCTGACCAGCCTGAACTCATGACCGGGATTATTTTGCGGACCGTATTGATTGTCTTCGGAATAGCGATGATGTGGTCAATGCGTTCGGATCTAACGCCCAAGGCTGTGGATATAAAGGTCATGATCTTTTCATCCCTGACCGCTATTGTCCTCATTTCTGTGCATACCCTTCCTGATATCACCCCGGCCAGGATGGTTGGTGTAGCCACATTGTTCATCATGGCTGTTCATATCGGGTTTCCCAGTTATGCAAGAACTCTCCTGCCTGCAGTGGTGATCGCCATTGGAGGGGAAACGGCAATACTGTTGTCCGTAGACAGGGCGGCATTCGAAGGAAGTCGTGTTATCGTTCCACTGGTGCTTGGTTTTGCTGAATATATCGCGATTCTCGGTTCGGCCTATTACTTGCGCTCTCGCTATCAGACCTACAAGGCTATTTCCCAGATTAAAACTCTACGCGGCATGCTGCCTATCTGTGCGAGTTGCAAAAAAATTCGTGACGACCAGGGCTATTATCAACAGGTGGAACGTTATATTTCCGAGCATTCTGAAGTGAAGTTCTCCCATGATATTTGCCCGGAATGCACAAGGGAACTTTATCCTGATATTAACGGGTTGGGAGCGAAAGGGGAAAGCAGTGATATCCCTGAAAAGTGTGATCACATGCCTGAAGAATCGTCCGACCTGGAAAAGACTGCACCCTGATTCTTTTTATTGTTCTTGTTCGTGACGAATTTCCCGGGGCATCAGGGCTGCACGAATAATTGCCCCCCATATGAGATTGCCCTTGGCATTAAAATGCAGGTCATCTTCTATAAAAATATCATCCATAACCGTGCCATCGGCCTCAAGAAATGGGGTGGCGCTGTCCACGTAGGTAACGAGTGGGTCTGATGCTGCCAATGCCTGATAACGGGCATTCACTTCCTGTGCCCTGTTCCAGATATGACTCCGGGAAAGACTTGGTTTTACGGCCATGATGTAAATTCGGGTTTGTGGTAATTGGTCATGCACCCTGCTGATGATTTGTTGCAACTGTTCCACAATGGTCCCGGTGGGGATATCGTAAGCCGTGTCATTGTCGCCTTCATAAATCAGGATTGCTCTGGGATTGTATCGAAGAGCGACCCGGTCGAGATGAAAGAGTACATCTCCCATAACACTGCCTCCGAAGCCACGGGCGATCACAGTCAGTGGTGTCAGGGCTTCTGCAGCCTGCTCATTCCAGCGTGCGATACTGGAGGATCCGGTTAACACAATAGCGCCTGCCGGAGGCGGACTTGCCGCATCTATGGCATCAAAAGCCTGCATGGCCGGTTCCCAGCTAGCGGGGTCAGGAATGTTCTGGGCGAGGGCGGGGAAGGCCAGGACACTGAATACGAGGCAGGCAAGATATCTGGATAAACGAGTGTGCATTTAATTCTCGGGTTTGAGTGTGTATTCAACGGTGATCGTGTAGTCATTATCATCAATGGACACGTCTGCTTACGGGTATGGAGATACAGCCAGCAACCTGAAAATGTAATTCTCAGTATCAATTTCATCGCCAGGGACGTCGCCATTGCCTTCAAGGGCCAGATCCATAAGCGTAATATTGTCCGTCGTGGAATTATACAACTGTATGCCTGCGATCACCTGCCCGGCAACGATACATTGCACACCGGTTGGGCAGCGTGAATCCTGTATATCCAGTAGAGTCAGTGTATCCCCGGTGAAAAGCTCCCCTGGCGCATTGATGGTAAAGGAAACCTGCTGGGTGCCAATATCTTCCAAGCCAGCTTTCTGTGCCGCCACAATGGTGTACTGGCCGGTATCCTGATCCAGGATTAGTGCCACATCCGAGTAGACTGCACCACCATCGATGACAAGCAGGGGGATATCAAGACGCTGACTATCCGTTGAAAACGCAGCTACGTCAGCCAGCGCAGACCAGCTCAGAACACACAGCAGGCATGTGACAGAAAATTTCATGTGCGGCTGTTTTTTCCGTTAATTTCCGCTTTGCGCATTCGACATTATTTCAGCCGTTTCGGTACTTGCACAGATCAGTGGCAGCAGTTGATCATCCGGTGCCAGGACAAGAGTCTTGGTAGGGACTTCCCAGGGCTGTGTCAGTACTACTGGATCATATACAGTGGCATCGACAATCAGGGTATTGGCATCCGGACGTTGGTAGCGCTCGACGATGCGTAGCTGATCCGAGTGAAAAGAGACACCGCCTTCGGCAAACATCCAGGTATCGTCAGTAAAATTGTTGGTTTCCACGACAAAGGTATCGCCTTCCCAGTGCCCGACAGCATCACCGCGATAGGATGGTGGCAGGTAGTCACGGTGCTCCCGACCATCGGTTGGAACCAGTTGATAACCATGAAAGGTTTCCTGCAGGAATACCATCATGTCCGGTGTGGAAATAATCTGTCCTACTGCGCCGACATCGAAGAATCGGACCATCAAGGTTCCGAATGCAGTGGGTTTGCAGTGGAGAGTGGGGTCATCCTTGTCACTCAGGGTGGCCATTCTGGCCCTGGCTTCATCGTTATACAGGTCAGTATACAGGTTGTACCTGAGACCGAGGCTTCGATCAGTGGTAGCCCCGTAACTGGAGCTGCCCAGATCACCCCCGGTCCACCAGACCCCGGAAAAATCCGGTTTGCCGTCAGCCATGCGTGGTGTTGGACCCGCTTCCTGAGCATAGGTGCTCCCAGTAAAAACCAGCGTACAAATGACTGTGAGTATTACAGGTAATAACTTTTTCATCAGTAGGCTCCCTAGCGTTCCCGAGGTCCGAACATGCCATATTCGGTACCATCTGCGGTAACCAGCCTGGTAAGCATGCCATTGGTGGAGTTGTCACGCGCGCGGAAACCTCCGATGGTGACAGTGTCTCCGGTCTTGATGACTTTGTCGGAGTAACCTCCACGGATCATGCCGCTTGGCGTGCCCGCTTCAAAAGACCAGCGTTCAATTTCACCGTCGGCGTTTTCCACGTCCAGGAAGAAAAAGGAGTGTGGATTGGTCAGTCGAACATTGACGATCTTGCCGGTAATTTCTATGGGATTTTCCATGTTGTAAGCCGCAGCAAAGCTATGGTGTGCAGTTGCCTGCTGGCTGGCGTACAACATAAAAAGTACTGCTGTGAGCAGGGTTGTCAGTCTGGTTTTCATGTTTCTCATTCCCCGGAAATATTAGTACAGGAAAAGTAGCATACTCCTGTGAAATTCCCTGAGCAAGGTGGTGGATTTAATGCCCGTGGTGATGAGTTTGGTCACCGATGACATAAATCAAGATGACAACGGCAAAACTCCCAATATATTGGCATTGTACTTATTCATAGCATTAACTAGAGGACTGACCCAATGGGCGTTGAACACCACGATTTACATCATGAGTTTCCAGAGCTGGACGACAAGATCCATGAAATGAAAATATCGAATAATCATTTCAGGAAGCTGTTTGATGAGTATCATCACCTGACCAAGGAAATTGAGAATATGGAAAATGAGGTAACGCCTGTTGCCTTAATGACCGAAGAAGAGGCAAAAATGCGCAGGGTGCATTTGAAGGATGAGCTTTACAGGATGCTCACTCAATAAGTCTCGGGGAGCCAGAAAAAACCGGCCTGCAGGCCGGTTTTTTATTGGGTTTGATTAAAGCTGCCGTGCTTGCCTTGGAGAATTTTTCCAAACCGGTCAATTACAGCGGCAACCTTACTGCCATTTTTCAGGATCGACTGCGTAGTAGGTTTTGAGTACCGCAAAGAGCTCCGGGTGCTTTTTTTCGAGCTGGCGGGGTTTTTCAAAAAATGTCCCTGTAGCCACGGCAAAGAATTCTGCCGGATTGGTGGCCCCGTAGTAATCCATTACTGATTTTTGGTGATGGGCAAAGTCCTTATTGAGCTCTTCAAATTCTTTTGACAGCACGCCTGCCCAGGAGGCGTAAGTGTTGGTATGTAGCAGCGGCGCACCGTTGGCCGATCCTGACTCACTATCCAGCTGGTGGGAAAATTCATGGAGCACCACGTTATGGCCATCCTGGAAATTCCTGATGCCTTTCTCCACATCATCCCACGACAGGATGATCTTTCCATAGTGCCATGACTCTCCCAGGCGACCTGTATTGGCATTTCGGACAATACCATCACGATCGACACGTTCCTGTTGATTGGTGAATGCATGGGGGTATACAAGGATATGTTTGAGCCGGGGATAGACTGAGGAGTGCCTGTTCAGCAGTAAAAGACAGGCCTGCGCAGCGATGGTGACTTTTATTTCCTCGGTGATTTCCAGCCCAAGACAGCCATAGAAACGTTTTCCTGCAATAAACAGTTTGATGTTGTCCTGAAGCTGCTTTTGCTCATTCTCCTCCAGCCGGGTAAAAAAAGGCATTTGCTGTTCAACAATTTTCTTCCATGATGCTGGAAATGGTCGGGCCAGAATTTGCCTGCGACGCCAGCCAGGAAAATAAATGCCGATCAAGATAACTGCGGCGATGAGGAGAAGAATGAAAATTTCAGTCATGGATGGTCGGATCCAGTGAAGTGACAGAGTCAGGATAAAGGATACAGGGATACAGGGATACTGGGATACAGGGCAAGCGGTTCAGGTCATCCCGGCAGCACGCCAAAACAAAACGGGATCCAGGATGCATGATGCAAGAGGAAATAGCCGGAATTATTGTATGAGGAAATAGGCTTAAAAGGCTGTCATCCGGCAAAAACCAGGATTCAGGAGACAGGAGGCAAGATACAAGATACAAGAGGTATGTCATTGGACCTATGTAGTTCGGCAAAGTGCAGCGTATGCCGACAGGGATGGATGGATAAAGGATAAAAGATAAAGGATAAAGGTCCAGATCGGCGTAGGCCGGAAGAGATCCGCAGGACCGTCATCCGGCTGAAGCCCCGGATGCAGGTGGGAATATTCTTTATTAGCGGGGACTTGGGATAACCGAAATATCAAATTTATTGATAATCCCAAATAAAAAACCTTGACGGAAAATCTCAGGCGAACCATCGTGCCTTTTAGCCTTTTAGCCTTTTAGCCTTTTAGCCTTTTAGCCTTTTAGCCTTT
>CAZDCK010000013.1:0-73102 GCA_964503965.1 uncultured Enterobacteriaceae bacterium
GTATTTTTTTGGAAAAGCAGCGTGAATCAACATACTAGAGTGAGTCCAGTTCCAGCAGGACAGGGCAGTGGTCAGAGCCCATGATGTGGTCGTATATTTCGGCTTTACTGATATGGCCTGCTAGTCTGGCAGAGGCCAGGAAGTAATCCAGCCGCCAACCAATATTCTTCTCCCTTGCGCCTGCACGATAACTCCACCAACTGTATTTGACGGTATCCGGGTGAAGATGCCTGAAGGTGTCGATAAATCCGGCATCCACGATATTGTCCAAACCGTCAATTTCCTGCTGGGTGTAGCCTGCTGTCTTGTTGTAGTTGGGCTTGGGTCTTGCAAGGTCTATATCCCTATGGGCCACATTTAGATCGCCACAGGTAATGACCGATTTATGTTTCTCCAGGCTTTGCAGGTAAGAGAGAAATTCCCTGTCCCATTGTTGGCGATACTCCAGGCGACGCAGACCATTCCCTGAATTAGGGGTATAGACAGTGACCAGGAAAAATTTATCAAATTCGGCGCAGATAACCCGACCTTCCTGGTCGTGCTCCTCAATCCCCAGGCCATTTGTAACAGAGAGTGGCTTGCTAGCCGATAATATTGCGGTACCGGAATACCCTTTGCGTTCAGCAGAGTTGGGAAAGACATGAAATTCTTCAAGTCCAGCCAGGGCAGTTAATACCTGGTCATCCTGGGCCTTGGTTTCCTGTAGACAGACCACATCGCAATGCAGTGCCTGTACAGCCTCGACAAACCCCTTGTTTACAGCAGCCCGAATTCCATTGACGTTCCAGGAGAGTAATCGCATTAATCAGTCCAGCTCAGTTGAGCATATTCAGGGATTGTTGAACAAAAAAGCTGTTGCGATCGATCGTTTCCAGAACAACATCCCTGGTGCTTTCACCATCTTTAAGCGTTAGTGGAATACTGCTGCCCGCGGGGCCGAAGTGCCAGAGTGTTCTGAAAAATCCTGCCATCGATGACACTGGCTGGCCAGCAACTGACAGAATAATGTCACCTGTTCGAATTCCGGCTTTCGCTGCTGGTGCTCCCATGTAAAGACCAACAACACACAATTCTGATTCGTGCTCTTCAACCAGTGTGCCAAGCCAGGGGCGTGACTGAGCCGGTTTCTGGCCATGGACACACATGTGGTCAATATAGGGCATGACGAGATCAGTGGGGATGAAAAGATTACCGGGGACGATATCCCCGGTTGGGCCCTTAAGACCAAGAGCGAGTGAACCGATACCGACAAGCTGTCCAGTGCTGTTTATTAGTCCAGCGCCGGACCAGTGTTCACACAGGGGAATGGTATAAAAGGCTTTTTCCAACAGGTATTCCCAGCGCCCGGCATATTCTTCCTTGCCAAATACGGCTGCATCCATGGCTTTTTTGTTGTCACTGGTCAGGATTTCGATACGGTCACCGACATTGACGCTGTCTGCCGGACCAGTATCCAGATATGTCTTTCCCAGGGATGCCGATGGCTTCAATAAAGCCAGGCCCGAGTCATAATCCTGGGCCAGCACAATGCCTTCACTTGTTTGCCCCTTGCGGTTGGTTATCCATACTTCACCAGCTTCCATGACTGAGTAGCCTACGGTCAACATGAGTCCGTCCGGGCTGACCTGCATGGCATGACTTTCACGCTCTGTACCCAGCATCTCAGCAGTCATTGCCGTGTTAGGCACAATACTGTGCACAGCCATAACGGCTTCATTTCGGGGGAGCTCAAATGGAATAATTGTTGCAGACATTGATTACAGCTTCTTATTACTTCTGATAATGATGATAACGCTTTTGTCGGAAAATGACAGGGGGGTGAATGGCGCAGTTTAACGCTAGCGTTCGCTCTGGGGAGTGTGACCATCTGTCGGTGTATGGTAATATGCCTGCCGTTTTAGACCAGTGCCCGATGTTTCGCCCCGGTGGCACAGCTGGATAGCGCGGCCCCCTCCTAAGGGGCAGGTCAGAGGTTCGAATCCTCTCCGGGGCGCCATAAAAATAGCCCCTCGCAGAGGGGTTTTTTTTGGTGCCTGGGAAAGTCCGATGAGAACCTTCAGGTTCGACAGCGGCGATAGCCGCGCAGACGGCCGTTTTACCGGCCGCCCGCAGGGTGAGGTATTTGGCTTCGCCAAATACCGAATCTATCCTCTCCATTCAATTTCCCAGGTTTCTCTAGGCTTATTACCAGGACCTTCTGATCGCTTCTTACGAGCTACACGACAACATCGAACATCCGGGTTTGGTACGGGCCCATTCCGGTCTCTTTGCTACCAGATGGTCTTTACCTTCCTGGTCCGTGTAAGGAGTCTTAAGCACCTCCATCAGTTCATGAATACCACTGTAGTCACCTTGTTCCGCTTTATCGATGGCAAGCTGGGCAAGGTAGTTGCGCAGCACATAGAGGGGATTAACCATATTCATTGACAAGTGGCGTTCTTCATCTGGTACGGTTTCGGAGTTTAATCGTGCAAGATAGTCTTCGAACCACTGAATGAATCCTGTATGGGCATCTTCAGAAAGCTGTTCAGCGTAAAACGCGGGTGTGATTTTGGCCAGGGCCTGTTCTGCAGAGTCCTGCCTTTCAATGTTTGCAAGGTGCCTGAAAAAGATTGTCATATCTGTTTCAGCAAGCCCAAAGGTGCTGATTAGTGACAGGCAAAGCGATTCATCACCGGATTGCTGTGTACTCAGGCCAAGTTTTTTTTGCATCATCTTCAGCCATTCCTGCTCATAGGTGTTTTTGAATTCCTCGAGAGCATCCTCCAACCCCTGAGCCTCACCAATCAGGGGGTAAATGGCATTGGCCAGTTGCAGTAAATTCCACAAGGCAATTTTGGCCTGGTTACCAAAACGGTAACGTCGTCCCTGGGCATCGGTTGTATTGGGTGTCCACTCAGGGTCGTAATTCTCCAGCCAGCCGTAAGGGCCATAGTCGATAGTCTGGCCGATGATGGACATATTGTCCGTATTCATGACGCCATGGACAAAGCCAACTCTCATCCAGTGGACAATGAGTCCCGCCGTGCTCACGCATACTTCCCTGAACCAGGTCATGTATGTCTCCTTGCCAGGTTCTCCCAGATGGGGAAAATTCTGCCTGAGCGTATAGTCGGCAAGTTTTTTGAGGTTTTCCTGATCTCCCCTGGCTGCGAAAATTTCAAAACTGCCAAAGCGTGTGAATGTCGGTGCCGCCCTGCAGACTACCGCCCCTGGTTCATACCGGGGATGACCATCATAAAACATATCCCGAACGACGGACTCACCGGTCCCGACCAATGAGAGCGCGCGTGTTGTCGGTACACCCAGATGGTACATGGCTTCACTGCAGAGAAACTCCCGAACTGAGGAGCGCAGAACGGCAAGCCCGTCAGCGCTTCTGGAATAGGGCGTCGGGCCCGCCCCCTTGAGCTGGAGTGTCCAGAACTGGCCATCGGGTGCTTTCAGTTCTCCCAGGTTGATCGCCCTGCCATCTCCGAGTTGACCGGCCCAGTTGCCAAACTGATGACCACCGTAGCAGCAGGCATAAGGCACCATGCCTTCAAGCAGACTGGTCCCGCTAAACACACGGGTAAATGCTTCATTGCCGGATTCGGCGGGATTGAGGCCCAGTTCCAGCATCAGGTCTTGTGAGGATGCAATGAGGGAGGCATTGGGGAATGCTTTCGGAGTGACCAGCGAGTAGCAGGCCTGGCTGACCTGGCGTGTATAGTTCTCCCTGACAGGGTCGCCGGGTAATTCTGTGATGAAGGTACTATGTACCTTCAGTCCATCAAGAGACCTCATGTTGAAAGGTTTGTTCATAATCAAGGCTACTGTGTGCAGATAATATCGGGGCTGGCAACCTGTATCCTGTATAGTGAGGCCACAATCCCTTAAAATAGGACATCTGTCCAGTCTGCAATTTATACGTGAAAGACTGGTCTTTAGGTTAATCCTTCTGACGGTTGCCAAACCTACTTGATTTCCAAAACGGACAAAAGCGAATTCGCTTGGATTATGACATGCTGGATACCAGACCACTGCTCATTGAAACAGACTTTCCTTTTCTCAAGAGGGACTCTCTGGAAACACTCCAGGTCAATCTGGGATACCTGTGCAATCTCAGCTGTACCCATTGTCATGTCAATGCCGGTCCCCGTCGTAAGGAGTTGATGAGCCTGGAAGTGATTGAGCTTGTGCTTGATTTTATTGACAGGAAATCCATAAAAACCCTAGATCTGACCGGTGGGGCTCCTGAGATGAATCCTCATTTTCGTTACCTGGTCAAGGAAGCCAGAGCCAGGGGAGTGGAGGTGATTGACCGCTGTAACCTGATGATCCTTCTGGAGGAGGGTTATGAAGACCTGGCAGAATTCTTAGCCCATAATGAAGTCATCATTACAGCGTCATTACCTTGTTATCTTGAGGAAAATGTTGAAAAACAGCGCGGGAAAGGAATCTATGATGGCAGCATTGAGGCCCTGAAAAAGCTCAATGCCCTGGGTTACGGCATTGACAGCAATCTGCAGCTTAATCTTGTGTACAACCCTGTGGAGCTGAACCTGCCTCCGCCACAGGAACCTCTTGAAGCTGATTACAAACGCATACTTGACGAAAAGTATGGCATTGTTTTTAACCAGCTTTTCACTATTACCAATATGCCAATCAGTCGCTTTGGGGGCATGTTGCTGGCAAAAGGCCTCTATGAAAAATACATGAGAATCCTCAAGGATAATTACAGTGAAGGTAACCTTCAGACAGTGATGTGCAGGACACTACTAAGTGTGGATTACCAGGGCTATGTCTATGACTGTGATTTCAATCAGATGCTGAAGATGTCGTTAGTAGCAACGTCAAGGCTCAAACCTCACCTGCAGGACCTTCTTGATCAGGATCTGGAGGGCGCAATGATTGCAGTTGGTGATCATTGTTATGGCTGCACGGCGGGACAGGGTAGCAGTTGTGGTGGTGCCCTGAGTGACCGATAGCATACAGGCAAAGCCATGAGTAGTGCCAAGGTCAGTATTATTATTCCTGCGCTGAATGATGCGGGTGAACTGAAGCGATTACTTCCTGAGTTGCAGGACTTTCGTACAGAAGGTCATGAGGTCATAGTTGTTGATGGTGGTAGTATAGATGGTACGCTCAGCGTGGCCAGGCCGTTGTCTGATCGTCTGCTGATGACTGGTGCCGGTCGGGGCAGGCAGATGAATCTTGGTGTGGAAAATGCCCGCCATGATCTTGTACTGTTCTTGCATGCAGACAGTCAGTTCCCGGGGAATGGAATCCATGAAATTCTCAGGGTCATGAATGAAGGAGATCATCACTGGGGCCGTTTTGATATTTCCCTGGACGGGAAAGCCGGTATATATCGTCTTATCGCGTTACTGATGAATATTCGCAGTCGCATCACAAAGGTGGCCACCGGTGACCAGGGTATTTTTGTCAGAAAATCCCTGTTTCTTTCCGTGGGGGGCTACGAGGACATACCTCTCATGGAAGATGTCGCTATCAGCAAGACACTGCGAGAGCACTCTTCTCCCTATTGTCTTGATTCAAGAATAATCACTTCCGCACGACGTTGGCAGCAAAATGGCGTCCTTGCGACAATTATCCAGATGTGGGTATTAAGGCTGGCCTATTATCTGGGAGCAGATCCAGCTGTACTGGCACAGCAGTACTATTCTTCGAATACAGATAAGCAATCGATCGATACCCGTGATTAGTAACAAGCGTTGTCTCGTTCTCTTCGCGCGGTCACCCGAACGTGGCAGGGTCAAGACCAGGTTAATGCCGGCACTGGGGGAAGAAAGAACGTTACGACTCTATGAATCACTGCTTTACAGACAATTGAATCTGGTGAACAACTACGTCGACACAGATGCCATCCTGGCTGTTCATGGCGAACCCGATCACCCGGTTTTTTCAGGATTCCGGGGGACAACCATCTTACAGAAAGGTGATGATATAGGTCAGCGTATGTCACATGCCATGGAAATCGCCTTGACTGATTACAAGCAGGTACTCCTTACAGGTTGTGATTGTCCTGCGATGAATGCCGAATACCTGGATGCGGGTTTCCAGGCTCTGGATCAGGGAAAAAACGCTGTATTTGGCCCGGTCAGGGATGGAGGTTATGTACTGGTTGGATTGAGCGCTGCGCTTCCTGAAATTTTTATCAATATAGACTGGGGTAGTGACAAAGTGATGTCGCAGACTCGTGAGAAATTACATGCCCTGAAAGTCCCGTGGAAGGAATTACCGGTTACAGATGATATCGATGACCCGCAGGACCTGGCATTGCTGGAAGCGTTTCCGGATATCAGTTACTGATCTTCATCAATTTTTTCACTGACATCATTCGCGTTGACTGCTGCGCCATCCATTACGGCGTTGCGCAAGGACAGATTGATCCTGCTGGAACCCGGTTCTTCCTGAACCAGTTTCAGTAATAGATAATCCCAGTCCCGGGCAAACCACATGGTAGTGCTGCGATCACTTCCCGGTGGGCGAATTCGGGCTACTCGAACAGCATCGAAAATGCCAAGAGGTGTTTCAATACTTTCCTCTGCCTGGACTTCATACCGGAACTCTTCCACTTCATCTTTATCGATTCCCTGGAAACGGATTTCTTTTTCACCAGCGACCAGTTGTCTGTGAAGCTCAAGATACGCCGATAAATTGTCGGTTACTTTTCCTTCCAGTGTTATATCCCGCGAGTTCTCTTCTATCAGGACAGTGGCAACGGCGTTGTTCCAGTCGAAACTAATAGCGCGATAGCGCTTGCCCAGGCCGGTCTGTTCAAAGGAATAGGCATCAGGAAAAATAAAACCATTTTCAGCATCAAAAGTTACCTGGCTTTGTTCAGTGATGGCACTGATGGTTTTTCCCAGCAGTCTCAAAGCCAGGTGTGTCGTCATGTGGTACTGGCCAGATTCCTGGATTTCCAGACTGCGCTCTGCTCTGGCCCGAAAGCCGCCATAGCGGGCTTCATACTCTGCGGCAAAGGGCAGGGGAAATGTATCAGCGGCGACAGATTTTCCGGGGAGTAATACTGTCCATATGGTCATGAACAGTATCAGGGACAGTACTGGCCTGGACATGAATGAATGGCTGTAAGCGCATAGGTTTTGCATAATATATTGGAAAACAAAGTGTGATCAGAGTTCCATCATGCACCGGCATGAGGCGGAATACATTAGTTCTCGAAACAGATATCAGTTATGATTCACGTCCATGAAATATGCTGATTTTACAGGAAAAAACTGTTGTGTACGCCGCACGATGACCGGTGTTAATGCGGCGTTCATCTGCATTTTCCTTTCACTGTTTGTCAGCCCGGTTGGTGCAATTGAAGTTGAAGCACTATACCAGGGAACTGTGTCAGTGGAATCAAGGCAGGATGCACGTGAACGGAACAGGGCTTTCGGCAATGCACTCAGACAGGTGTTGTTAAAAGTGACTGGGAACAGTGCTATTTTTTCTAATACAGGGATACGTCGTGCTCTGGCCAATGCTGATGATTATGTAGACACATGGTCTTACAGAACAGTGAGCTTTGACGAAACTGCTGCAGAACTGCCCGTGAGTGAAGACAGCAATAACATTGAACTGGATGTGTCATTTTTCGAACCCCAGATACAGGCCCTTCTTGAAGAGTCTGCTATTCCGTTCTGGCCGGAAAACAGGCCATACACACTGGTTTGGGCAGTTGTGGAAAATGAACTGGGTGACAGGCAACTGGCCGGTGATGGTGTCGGTGAAAGTGAAGAGGTTCAGCGAATCATGGAAGGAGAAGCTGATCGACGCGGATTGCCTTTACTTTTTCCCATCATGGATTTTGAAGACCGCCAGGCCATATCTGTAGACCGTATCTGGGAGCTGGATGTGGAGTCACTTGCCCTGGCATCCCGGCGTTATCAAAGCGAAAGTGTTCTGGCGATGCGAATTTTCAGAACAATAGGTGGAGAGGTGGTTGCTAAAAGCAGCTACCTTTTTCGAGACCAGGTTTTTACTCGTGATGCCTTTGAGGAACCGTTGACTGACTTTATTGGCCAAAGTGTCGATATGGCAGCATATGAACTGGCTGGATACTACGGCATCCTGCTATCCGGTACGCAAAGCAGAATGGAAGTGAATCTTACTGTCAATGGCATCAGAAGTGTCGAGGATTATGCTGGCTTACTGGGTTACGTCAACGAATTAACGGATGTCAGCGAATACCAGGTAGCTTCAGTCAATAATGAAACGATTCAATTGCGACTCTCCACCGGTGGGCAGATTCGACAACTTGTGGAAACGATAGCCCTGAACAGAAGTCTTTCCCCCCTGGGAGACTTGATCAGGGAGAATAACCAGGTTTTCATGAATTACCAGTGGAACAGATAACCAGTACCATGAATTTTTCACCACAACTACCTTTCGATTTCAGCGTGGAAGAGTCTCTTTCATTTGACAACTTTCTGGTCTCTGGAAAAAACCGTGAGCTGGTAAACCTGGTGCAGCATTTTGCGCAGGGGCCGGAACAGATGCTTTTTGCCTGGGGAAATGAAGGCGTTGGTAAAAGTCATTTGCTGCAGGCACTGTGCACTAGAGAAGAGACGCTGGGACAGAATCATGTGCTTTATCTGCCTATGCAGAAAATCAGGATGTTCGGTCCGGATGTTTTCAGAAGTCTTCACCATATGGACCTGATTTGCCTCGATGATTTTGATCATGTAACAGGAAGCCGGGACTGGGAGGAAAGTATTTTTGAATTCTTTAACCGGTCAAGGGAAGAAGGCGTAAAACTACTGGTCACAGCAGCAAAATCACCCAGAGGTATCTCTTTTTCACTACCAGACCTGGCATCCCGAATGAGTTGGGGGATTGTTTACCAACTGCATGAACTCAATGATGATGAAAAGCTGGAAGCGCTTGATAACCGTGCGCGGCAAATGCAAATGCCAATGGAGCGAGAAATCTTGCAGTATATTTATCTTCGGCACCCCCGCGACCTGCAAAGCCTGTTATCGGTACTTGAAAAACTTGATCAGTTATCCCTGGCTGAAAAGCGTCGACTGACCATTCCTTTCATCGGTAAGGTGATGGGTTGGAATTGAGTCAGCCAGTTCCCGGCCCAGTGGTTCTTCCGGGTTTTACCTCAAGACTGCCGCTGAACATTCCTGGCAGTGTAAATACAGATTGTTCGGATCATTGAATTCAAAAATTTTTCCGAGATCTGAACCCAGAACCCTGGAAAATTGAGACAGCATCTTGTCGCTGGAAAGAAATCCTCTTTCTTTACTGGTAAATGAAAACCACTGGCTGCTCATAACGTTATTGGCCAACTCCTGTATCAGTTGCTCACCGGGAGACAGGGTGCGCTTGATAAGGGTTGTCTGGTAAAAGTCGATACCGGCACGCGAAGCGGCTTCCTCAATGGCATCTTCCAGGGTACCCAACCTGTCAACAAGGCCAATTTCCCTGGCATCAAGTCCGGACCAGACCCGCCCACGAGCAATGCGATTCACTGCGTCCAGTGAAAGCTGCCTTGATTCAGCAACGATTTCGATGAAGCGACGATAGCCATCTTCCAGAGTCAATTGCAGTATATTTTCTGCCAGTGGGGAAAGAGCCATGCCAGGCGTCATTGAACCTGCAAGGTCTGTTGTTCCGATGCCATCTGCGGCCAGGCCAAGGGTTTGAAAGCTCTTTTCAAATGTCGGATATAGCCCGAAAATGCCGATTGAGCCGGTTATGGTGCCGGGACTGGCAAAAATTTCATCGGCCGCTGTGGCAATCCAGTAACCACCTGACGCGGCTACACTGCTCATGGAAACAACCAGCGGTTTTCCTGTTTCCCTGAATCTGAGCAGTTCACTACGAATGATTTCAGAGGCAAAGGCGCTTCCACCGCCACTATCAATTCGCAGGACAAGGGCCTTGATTCGTTCATCCTGCCCGGCACGGTGAATGAGTTCCTGCAAGGTATCACCACCAATGTTGCCGGCTTCCTGCCTACCATCATATATAGTGCCGCGGGCGATTATGAGGCCGATGTGATCACTGGCAACTGTGTCCACCGGGTCGGATTGGGCCTGCAGGTAGTTGTGGGTATCCACATAGAGAAAGTCATCAGAATCTGGTGCCGGGGCTATTGCCGAGCGAAGATACCTGGTGGTATCTGGTCGGCTTAGAAGGTTGTCAACCAGACCGTTTGCCAATGCCAGTACAGCAGGATTTCCATCATGTACTGCCAGATGGGTATCCATGTTGTTTATGAAGTCATTAATGAAGTCGGGGGAAAGTTCACGTTCACGGCTGACATCTTCCGTGTACAGGCTCCACAGATCTGCCAGCCATTCACTGTTGGCCTCCCGTGCCTGGCTTGACATATCCATCCGCTCAAATGGTTCAACAGCAGATTTGTATTCACCAACACGAAAGATGTGTACATTGATACCCAGCTTTTCCAGGGCATCCCGATAATAAATCTGGTTTGTGCTGAACCCTTCGAGATCAACGCTACCCATGGTGTTAAGAATGACTTCGTCTGCATGGGCGGCAAGATAGTACTGTGCCTGGGTAAAGTTATCGCCGTAGGCATAAATCGGCTTGCCTGATTTCCTGAAGTCAGTCAGTGCTTTGGCAACATCCCTGAGCTTGGAAAATCCGGAAGGTTGAAGATTATTCAAGACAAGTACGAGTGACGAGATTCTGTCATCTACAGCCGCTTCGCTGATAGCGTCAAGGAGTTCTGCAACCAGTACTTCTCTTGGCCCGGCATTATCCAGTGAGTCAGCGAGAAGGGCCTGCATGGGGTCAACATAGGTGTACTGTTCCACCAGGACCCCATCAGGATTAACCAGGAGAGCACTGCCAGGCTGGATTACAAACGGGGCCTCTCCTATCAATGAGGCGGCAAACAGAATCACAAGCAGAAGAAACAAGCCGTTCAGAATGATTGCACGAAATACCCGGTAAATACGGGAGAGTGCGGAAAAAAATTTCCCCAGAGTGCTGGTGGCACGAGTCATGGTGTCAGGTCCGATTTACGTGAATTAGCTCGATTGGCGCTGCGCCCTGATAAAAATAATAGCGAAAGCGAAGATAAGCAAACACAGCAGGGTTTCAAGGCTACCTGCCAGCAGCCAGTCTGCTGTGAACATGAGTAGCACTCCCTGAACAAAGAAAAACATGATAATGAAGCACAACCACTGGAAAGCACGGGGCTGATGCCTGAACTGTCCGTGCAAGGTCAGAATCAGGGGCAGCAGCTGGAATCCCAAAATGACCGGATTAAATGCAGGTCCAAGCAGGTTAAGTACAACAAGAAACAGCCCAAGTATCAGGGTCAGGACTGAAGTGGCTCCTGCTGCCAGTCGCATTTTCTGGGTTGCAGGCATTAGTTTGCCAGCTTCCGGGCTAGAGTCGCGAGTCGTTTGCCGAGGGCCTGGCACAAGGTGATTTCATCATCAGAAAGTGGATTGTTGCTGTCAGAACCTGCGACATGAGTCGGACCGTAAGGCGTGCCGCCGGTGCTTGTCTGGCTGAGCGCGGGTTCAGAATAGGGCAGTCCGCAGTAAATCATGCCATGGTGAAGTAAAGGCAGGAGCATGGTTAGCAATGTGGTTTCCTGTCCCCCGTGATGACTGGCGGTGGACGTAAAAACCCCGGCGGGCTTGTCAGTCAGGGAGCCGCTTAGCCATTGGGCTGCTGTTCCATCGAGGAAGTATTTCATTGGAGCCGCCATGTTGCCAAAGCGGGTAGGGCTGCCAAGTGCCAGACCGCTGCAGTTCACCAGTTCATCCTCGCTGCAGTAAATCGCCCCTTCTTCAGGGACAGCCGGTGCACTTGCCTCCGTGTCAGGAGACACTCTGGGTACGGTTCGTAACATGGCATGGATGCCGTCAATGCTGTCTACGCCACGGGCTACCTGTTGGGCCATCTGGGCCACTGAGCCGGCATGGGAGTAATAGAGGATCAGGATATAGGGTTCATTCATCTTTTTTTACTGCCTGTTGATCAGAGCAGGGCCAGGACGTTTTCCGGAGGACGACCAATAACGGCTCTATCCCCGGATACAACCACAGGCCTCTGTATAAGTTTTGGTTCTGCAATCATGGCATCAAGGAGTTGGTCATCCGACAGGGATTTATCAGACAGGTTTGCCTGCCTGTAGGCGTCCTCGGAGGTCCGGATCAGGTCCCGGGGGCTTACGCCCAGTTTGGCCAGAAGGTCAGTCAATGCCGATTTTGATGGCGGTGTTTCAAGATAGAGTATGATCTGCGGAGAGATATTGTTTTCTTCCAGTAGCGCGAGGGTTTGCCTGGATTTTGAACATCGCGGATTGTGATAAATGGTAAAGTCGGTCATGGTCAGGTTCCGGCCCTGTTGAAAATATGCAGAGTCTTCTGCGTAAAAAGGGGATAATGGTAGACATCAACCCATGAATAGACAAGGTAGTTTGCGTCAGGACAGTGAAAATATCAGTTCCGAAGCCATTTCGAGTAGCGAAGTGGAGCCAACAGCGGTCCAATGGTTTCAGCCTGACTACCTCTGGCAGTTCATCCGCTTCGTATTTCGGGAATTCCTAAACAATCAGGGACTGGAAAATGCCAAGTCGCTTACCTATATGTCCCTGTTTGCTGTCGTACCTCTGCTAACCCTGCTACTGGCGATTCTCTCTGCCTTCCCCTCTTTCCAGGTATTCGGCAATCAGATCCAGGGAATGATTTTTGATCGCCTTTTGCCTTCGTCCTCAAATGAACTTGAAGTTTATCTGGCCAGTTTTGTTGAGCAGGCCAAGAATCTGACATGGATTGGCGCGGTGATGCTGCTGGCCACGGCTTACCTGATGTTGCGTAATATAGAGAGTAGCTTCAATAGAATTTGGGAAGTGGCCCAGTTGCGCCGGGGAATTTCAAGTTTTCTGCTGTACTGGAGTGTGCTAAGCCTCAGTCCCTTGTTGCTGGGTGTTGGCTTTGCTATCAGCTCCTATATTACCTCCCTGACGCTGTTTGAGAAATTCACCGACCTGTCTGACATCGTAGGCGCCAGAAGTATCGTTCTGAATATTTTTCCGACGGTACTGACCACGTTTGCTTTCACATTGTTGTATGTGGCGGTTCCAAATTGCGGTGTTCGTCTTCGTCATGGATTTGTCGGTGGTCTTGTCGTGGCCCTTATATTCATTATTGTGAAATGGGTTTTCAGCCGTTTTATCGCCACAGCCAGTTATGAATTTGTCTATGGGACTTTTGCCGCAATTCCGATTTTTCTTTTGTGGCTTTATGTGTGTTGGACGGTTATTTTGCTGGGTGCCAATCTTGTGCGGGCCATCCCGGTCTATCGAATCCGGACTGTTGAGAAAAAAGTACACCCCACGTTGCTAATACTGGCTCTGTTATACAAATTCTGGACCCATCACCAGAAAGGCAGTTCTGTAACGATAAGAGAGCTATTGGAGCAGGACTGGGCTTTCCAGGATGACCTGCTGGGAAGGTGCCAGAGGCTGCTTCAGGAAAAACGAATTATCCGGACCTGTGGGGAAGGGGAGTATATTCTCAATCGTGAACTGGACAGTGTGGGTCTGTGGGAGCTGCTTGCCGGTATGCCCTGGAACTCTCCAACAGGGCCTGATCTTCAGGATCCGCTTCCGGAACCGCTTGCCAGTCACCTGCCGGAATACGAGACTATTCGCCAGGCCTTTATTGATGCGGAAAAGATGTCTCAGCAGGTTTTTTCAGCTTCCATAGCGCACTGTTTCAGGACCGGAGAGCTTTCAAGGGCTGGCGGCCAGGATTAGCAGCCGGATTACCTGGCTCTTGATTCAACAATCACTCAGTCAACATTGACCTGGTCAGTCAGAAAGCCCATAACATCTTCAACCGGAATATCCTGGCTGTCTTCTTCTCCCCGCTTTTTGTATTCCACCTGGCCATTTTCCAGTCCCCTGTCCGAAACAACCAGTCTATGAGGAATACCAATAAGCTCCATATCAGCAAACTTGACACCCGGGCTGGTTTTCCTGTCACGGTCATCAAGCAGTACATCAATGCCGGCTTTTTGAAGCTGCTCATACAGGTTTTCACTGACCTGGGTGACCTGCTCGGATTTATGGGCATTGAGGGGAATGATGACGACATGGAAAGGCGCAATATTATCAGGCCATATAATGCCCTTGTCGTCATGACACTGCTCTATGGCCGCAGCAACAATCCGACTGACACCGATACCATAACACCCCATTTCCATGACAGTACTTTTACCATTTTCATCAAGCACAGTGGCATTCATGGCTTCACTGTATTTACTTCCCAGTTGGAAAATATGCCCAACTTCGATCCCGCGTTTCAGTGAAAGTGAACCGTTTCCATCAGGACTCCTGTCTCCCTCCATGACGTTCCGGATGTCTTCTATACGATCGATTCTTGCATCACGTTCCCAGTTAACCCCCGTAAAGTGGTGACTCTGTTGATTTGCTCCACACACAAAGTCAGCGAGGACAGCTGCATCTCTGTCCACGATTACTGTAATCGGGGCCGCGACCGGTCCAATGGAACCGGGTTGGCAATTCAGGCTAGAGCTTATCTGTTCATCGGTAGCGAAGGTCAGTGGAGAGGCTATCCCCGCAATCTTGGCGGCTTTCACTTCGTTGAGCTGGTGATCCCCCCGTAAAACAAGAGCAACCAGAGATTCACCGGATTCCTCATCAGATTCACCATGGACTATCAGGGTTTTTATGGTTTGCTGAGCCGCCACATCCAGTAGCTGACAAACCTCATCTATGGTCTTTACGCCTGGCGTCGCGACGAGAGCTTTTTCTGCTGTCGGTTCTGGTCGATTGAAGCCAGGTGCCAGGGCGCAGGCCATTTCAATATTTGCGGCATAGTTACCCTGGTCGCTGAACACGATTTCATCCTCTCCGGAGTCAGCAAGTACGTGAAATTCGTGTGACTTGCTACCGCCGATGTTGCCAGAGTCAGCTTCCACTGCGCGGAACTTGAATCCGAAACGGGAAAATATTCGACTGTAGGTGTCGTACATCAACTGATAGGTATCGTCGAGAGATTCCTTGTTCAGGTGAAAAGAGTAGGCGTCTTTCATGATGAACTCTCTCGAGCGCATTACGCCAAAACGGGGACGACGTTCGTCCCGGAATTTTGTCTGGATCTGATAAATGTTCATGGGAAGCTGCTTGTAACTGTTGACCTCATTACGAACCAGATCGGTAATGACCTCTTCATGGGTTGGCCCCAGGCAGAAATCCCGCTCATGGCGATCTTTCAGGCGCTGCAACTCATCACCCATAACATCCCAGCGGCCGGATTCCTCCCATAATTCTGCTGGCTGCACGACCGGCATAGATACTTCCAGCGCTCCGGACCGGTCCATCTCCTCACGGATTATGCGGGAAACTTTCTGTAATACCCTGAGCCCAAGGGGAAGCCAGTTATAAAGCCCTGATGCCAGTTTTCGTATCATGCCTGCCTTCAGCATCAGCTGGTGACTGATTACAACGGCATCGGCAGGGGTTTCCTTGGTAGTGGCTAGGAGGTATCTGGAGGTTCGCATGATTTAAGATTTCCATGGGCAATAATAAGGAGCCATTAAAAAAGAAAAGCAGCCCAGGGGCTGCTTTTCCGACCGAATTAACGGTTGCTGTTGCGGGCTTGAATCAAAGAAGCCCGGAAAGCAATTTACAGGGCAAATTCTTTAAGCTTTTTCAGCGGCAGAACCTTGACCCTGGTTGTAGCAGGTTTCTTAGGAATGTCCATGAACTCGCCTGGGCGGAAGGGATTCGGGACATTCTTGCGAGCAGGCCTTGCTGGACGCTTGACAGCCTTGATTTTCAGCAGGCCAGGCATTGTGAACTCACCAACACCTCTTTTCTTGATATGCCTTTCAATCAGGTCGCCCAATTCATCAAGGACGGATCCGACTTCTTTCTTGGTCAGACCTGTGTTCTCGGAGATCGTGTTGAGGATCTGGGTCTTGGTGTATTTTTCCTTGATAGCAGTGGATTTTTTTGCGGGTGCTTTTTTCGCAGCTGGTTTTTTGGCAGCCATACTTAGGTCTCTCTTGAATTCGCTCTTTGCTGGTTTTTGTTACCCCGGTCAGACCGGGAACTTCGACGTTCATAGTGCGATAGACATCAATTTCTGTTCTGAAGAGTGCAGGGAGTAAACCCGATTCTGCTTTCCTGCTCTCCTACTGAAATATCCGGCTGATGCAACTTGCCAGAATCCAGTACCAGGAATGACAAAATTTGATGAAAGCCAGTGCTGTTTTGCACCCTGAAATATCGTACTGAACAGGTGGCCATTTATAACGTAATAGATAAGGGCGGGCAAGGGCTTTAGTGTAACTTTTATCTATTTTTACCACATTTGCGTGATTATTTTTAATTCATCAAACTCAAGACAACTGCAATCTTGGAATTTTAAAAAAAGGCACTATTTTGGGGCTTGAGAACATTGGCATATAAGTCGCATTTGCTATGCCAGACTATTATTAAATGAGTTACAATACGCGGCTTTTTGTGGCTCGAATAACCTGGTTGGTAGGAAAAGATATGCCAATTTATGAATACAGATGTGAGTCATGCGGTGAAGAGCTTGAGAAAATCCAGAAGTTCAGTGACCCGCCTCTGACTGATTGCCCTGCCTGTGGAAAACCGGCATTAAAGAAACTGGTGTCTGCCAGTAGTTTTCGCCTTAAGGGTTCAGGCTGGTACGAAACGGATTTCAAGAACGGCAGCAATAAAACAGCTGCCGGTAACAAAACCGGCGACAACAAGAAGAGCAGTAGCGGCGATAGCGGGAAAAAAGCGACGGATTCCCCGTCCTCTTCTTCGGCTACTTCATCAAAAAAAGGGGTTGCGGCACCAGCTGATTAGGGGGTTTCCCATTTCATTGAGCTTGCCACGTACCAGCTTTAACGGATCGTCAGCAAGAAAGGCTTCCAGCCCCAAGCAATTACTTATTCCATTAATACGATATTTATAGTTAGTCAGACAGGAACAATCCTATGCGAACTCATTACTGTGGCGAACTCAACGAAAGCCACATAGACCAGACTGTTTCCCTTTGTGGGTGGGTCCATCGCCGCCGTGACCATGGTGGCGTCATCTTCCTGGATCTCAGGGATCGGGATGGCATCACGCAGGTTGTCTACGATCCTGATACTGAGGAAAGTTTTGCCCGGGCGGAACAGGTTCGTAATGAATTCGTTGTCAGGGTCCAGGGGCGGGTAAGGGCCCGTCCCGAAGGTACGGATAATACGGATATGCCAACGGGCAAGATTGAGGTACTTGGCAAGGAGCTGGAAATACTCAATGAGGCGGACACACCGCCATTTCAGTTGGATGAACATATGGCGGTACATGAAGATATTCGCCTGCGTAATCGTTTCATTGATCTGCGTCGTCCTGAAATGCTCAATAAGCTAAGGATGCGTTCACAGATAACAAGCAGTATCAGGCGGTATCTGGATGAAAATGGCTTTCTTGATATCGAAACACCGATACTGACGCGCGCAACACCGGAAGGCGCACGAGACTATCTAGTGCCAAGCCGTACCCATGGCGGCAAGTTCTTTGCATTGCCGCAATCCCCCCAGTTATTCAAGCAATTACTGATGGTATCCGGTATGGATCGCTACTATCAGGTGGCCAAGTGCTTCCGTGATGAAGACCTGCGTGCTGATCGTCAGCCTGAATTTACGCAAATCGATATTGAAACCTCGTTCCTGGATGAGGAACAGATCATGACTATTTCCGAAAACATGATTCGCGAGGTATTCAAAACACACCTGGATGTGGATCTACCCGAATTTCCGCGCATGACCCATGCAGAGGCAATTGACAAATATGGTATCGACCGTCCCGACCTGCGTATTCCCATGATACTGGTGGATATTGCTGACCTTATGAAAGACGTCGAATTCAAGGTCTTTAATGCCCCGGCCAATGATCCGGGTAGCAGAGTGGTGGTTCTCAAAGTTGATGGTGGTGCGGAACTGTCCAGGAAACAGATTGATGATTACACCAGTTTTGTAGGCATTTATGGCGCCCGGGGGCTGGCCTGGGTCAAGGTAAATGATGTTGATGCCGGCGTCGAAGGGCTGCAGTCACCTATTCTGAAATTCATGCCCGACGATGTCATCAGTAACGTACTTGAAAGAGTGGATGCAAAAACCGGGGATATCCTGTTCTTTGGTGCGGACAAGGCCAGTATTGTCAATGAAGCCATGGGCGCCCTGCGTGTCAGGCTTGGCGAGGACCTGGGTATGCTTGAGCAGGAATGGGCTCCTCTCTGGGTGGTCGACTTCCCGATGTTTGAATATGATGAAAAGGACGACAGCTATACGTCCGTCCACCACCCGTTCACGGCACCTTCCTGTTCACCGGAAGCACTCCAGGAAAATCCGGGTGAAGCGCTCTCCAGGGCTTATGACATGGTTCTCAATGGTACCGAACTGGGTGGTGGATCTATTCGTATCAACAAGCCGGATATGCAGCAGGCCGTATTCAAGGCATTGGGCATAGGAGCAGAGGAAGCCGAAGAAAAATTCGGGTTTTTGCTGAACGGTCTTCGCTATGGCTGCCCGCCTCATGGGGGTATTGCCTTCGGTCTCGACAGACTGGTCATGATGATGACCGGGTCCCAGTCCATACGTGATGTTATTGCTTTTCCGAAAACACAATCGGCAGGATGCCTGCTCACAGACGCTCCAGGCGAGGTCAACAGCAAGCAACTGCGTGAGCTCAATATCCGTCTCAGGGAGATTCCCGGTGCGGATAAGGCTGTGACAGAAAAATCTGCTGACAAGGATGCCTGAAGACCAGGTTTTTGATAAAAAGTACATTCAGGCAACACCTCATCTCCAGAGGTAAACAGAGGGTATATCGAGAGTAAGCCAGTAAGGAGAAACAATGGCAGGTCACAGTAAATGGGCAAATATCAAGCATCGCAAAGCAGGGCAGGATGCCAAGCGCGGCAAGATTTTTACCAAGATTATTCGTGAGCTAACCGTCGCTGCCCGACAGGGTGGCGGTAATATTGCTGACAACCCGAAACTCAGGGCTGTAGTGGACAAGGCCCTAAGCGCCAATATGACCAAGGACACTATTGAGCGTGCCATTGAGAGAGGGGCGGGAACTGCTGAAAACGACAACCTTGAAGAATTGACCTACGAAGGCTATGGACCGAGCGGTATAGCAGTTCTGGTGGAAACACTGTCTGATAATAAAAACCGGACTGTAGCCGAGGTCAGGCACTGTTTTTCCAAAAATGGCGGCAATCTGGGTACCAATGGCTCTGTGGCGTATCTCTTTAATCGTACCGGTGTTATCTCCTATGAGCCTGGAGTCGATGAGGAAAAACTCATGGAAGTGGCTTTGGAAGCCGGTGCCGAGGACATTATTAATCATGATGACGGCAGTGCGGATGTACATACTGCTTTCGAGACTTTTGGTTCGGTGAAAGATGCCCTTGATGGAGCCGACCTGGAATCTGCCAATGCTGAGGTCACCATGCTGGCCAGCACCGAAGTAGATGTCGATGCTGGCGAAGCGGAAAAACTCATGCGTCTTGTAGAGCAACTGGAAGATCTGGATGATGTCCAGAATGTCTATTCCAACGCCAATATTTCTGATGAGGTCATGCAACAGCTGAATGAAGCCCCCTGAGCGCTCGGTATTCCCCAACAAGGCTGTTAACATTCACCTTTCACAAAGGAGAATGTCGCCACTCCTCTGTAATCCAGTGGTGGTGTGTTACCACTCCTGTAATCCTAACGGGCTTCTTCAGGGAAATTGATGAGTGTCATTCTAGGTATTGACCCCGGTTCCCGACTCTGTGGCTACGGTCTTATCCAAGCCAGGGGGAACGCGCTCTCCTATGTTGCCAGCGGTGTTATAAAGGTAGGAACGCTGGATTTCCCGAAACGACTTCATACTATTTTTACGGATCTGAGTGAAATCATCTCCGAGCATCATCCCGATGCAGCAGCCATTGAAGAGGTGTTTATGGGTAAAAATGCCTCCAGTGCACTCAAGCTGGGACAAGCACGGGGCGCAGCAATCGTTGCCTGCACTGACAAGGGCGTTCCCGTCTCTGAATATGCAGCACGCAAGATCAAGCAGGCGCTGGTAGGAAAAGGACAGGCAGAAAAGAACCAGGTCCAGCACATGGTCAAGTCCATGCTGGCGCTGTCCAGTGTGCCCCAGGAAGATGCGGCAGATGCCCTTGCCGTAGCCATTTGCCATGCGAATACAGAAAATACTCTCATCCGTATGGCAGGGACCCGAAATGGCAGGCGAGGCAGACTCCGGATTGATGAATAATGGAAATAATTGAGATGCAGGCGAATACAGGTGAACATAACATATGATTGGCAGAATTAGCGGGCTACTGCTTGAGAAGGATAATCAGCAGGCATTGATAGATGTTCAGGGTGTCGCCTACGAAGTGGATGTTCCCCTGAATACCTTTTTCGACTTGCCTGAACCAGGGGCACCCGTGACCCTGCATACCCATTTTATTGTGAGGGAGGATGCCCAGTTGCTCTTTGGTTTCCTGAAGGAACAGGAGAGAGGGCTGTTTCGCCTGCTTATCAAAATCAATGGTGTTGGACCGAAACTGGCGCTGGCCATGCTGTCCGGCATGGCGGTGAGTGATTTTGTCCGATGTATCCAGCAGGATGATGTCAATGCACTGGTCAAGATGCCTGGCGTTGGTAAGAAAACAGCGGAAAGACTTATTGTGGAAATCAAGGATAAACTCAAATCCTGGGATGGGATGGCAAGTGAGGACCTGTCAGGTGAGCCGGTGACTGTCTCCGGGGATGACAGAAGCCTGGAGGAGGCGGAGACAGCTTTGATTTCACTGGGTTATAAGCCCCAGGAAGCCAGTAGGGCAGTCATTGCTGCAGCCAAAATACTTGAAGAATCCGGTCAGGTACCTGATAGTGAAAGCTTGATCAGGTCAGCCCTCAAAAACATGAGCTAAGTCACCGGCAGAGTTTCCAGAGTATGCGAGAAGAAGACAGAATTATCAGCGCCGGTGACGCTACCGGTGAAAATCACCATGATCATGCTATTCGGCCAGGTAAACTTGCCGATTACGTGGGCCAGGAGTCGGTCAAGGAGCAGATGGAGATTTTTATCAAGGCTGCCAGGAATCGTGGTGAAGCCCTTGATCACACCCTGATTTTCGGTCCTCCGGGCCTGGGGAAAACAACCCTGTCCCATATTATCGCCAATGAAATGGGCGTTTCCATGAAAAGCACAGCCGGCCCGGTTCTTGAAAAAGCCGGGGACCTGGCGGCCATGCTAACGAATCTCGAAGAAGGAGATGTGCTTTTTATTGATGAAATACATCGCATGAACCCGGCAATCGAGGAGATACTCTATCCCGCGATGGAGGACTATCAGCTTGATATCATGATTGGTGAAGGGCCGTCAGCACGCTCGCTGAAACTGGAACTGCCTGCATTCACGCTTGTTGGTGCCACCACGAGAGCCGGACTACTGACCTCGCCATTGCGGGACCGCTTTGGCATTGTCCAGCGACTTGAGTTTTACACCATGAAAGAACTCGCCAGCATTGTGAGGCGCTCTGCATCCATTCTGGACATTGAATGCGATGATGACGGGGCGGTGGAAATTGCCCGTCGCTCCAGAGGAACTCCTCGCATTGCAAACCGTCTATTACGTAGGGTGCGTGATTATTCCGAAGTGAAAGGAGATGGCAGGATTGCAGGAGAGATTGCTGCAACAGCCCTGGATATGCTCAGTATCGACAAAAACGGGTTTGATCACATGGACCGTCGTCTGTTGATGACCATGATCGAAAAGTTTGAGGGTGGTCCTGTCGGAATAGAAAGTATTGCGGCGGCAATCAGTGAAGAGAGGGGAACCGTTGAAGATATTCTTGAACCTTATCTGATTCAGCAGGGTTTTATTCAGCGTACACCAAGAGGAAGAATGGTCACACAGTTTGCTTACAGGCATTTCGGACTGAAGACAATGGCTGCAAGTGAAGACCTGTTCAATGAGGAAAGTCCGGGAGAAACCGGGTCCGGAGAATAATACGGCGGCTGTTCATCGAAAACTATGGTGAGCGACACCAAAGACTGAGGAGTTTAAGAGGTATCAGATGAATGAATCACTGAGTTTATGGAGCCTGATCATGAATGCCAGTTGGGTGGCCCAACTGGTTATGCTCAGTCTGTTTGTCATTTCAATCATGTCATGGGTGATCATTGGCCAGAAGTGGATCATTATTTCTGATGCGGAGAAGGAAGTTCTCAGCTTTGAAAAAAGGTTCTGGTCAGGGATGGATCTGAGCCAGCTTTACCGTGATGGTTCGGGAAAGCAAAAGGGCAATACGGCGGCAATTGGTATGGAAAACCTGTTCCGTTCCGGATTCAAGGAGTTCACCCGTTTGCGCCAGCAGCCGGGTATAGACTCTGATGCGGTGATGGAGGGTGCACAACGATCGATGCGCGTGGCCCTGGCAAGGGAGGAAAAAGTCCTGGAAAGGCACCTCCCGATTCTGTCCACGGTAGCCTCTGTCTCTGTCTATCTGGGGCTTTTTGGCACGGTGTGGGGGATCATGAATACTTTTGTCGGATTGGCTAACCAGAGCCAGGCCAGTCTGGCGGTAGTTGCACCGGGAATTGCCGATGCCCTGTTGGCGACTGAGATGGGCCTGTTTGCTGCTATACCGGCAGCCATCGCCTATAACCGGTATGCGGCCAAGGTTGACTCAATAATTCATAGTTACATGACATTCACGGATGAGTTTTCCAGCATACTCCACCGCCAGGCCCATACGCGCCGGGTGCAGGAGTGAGTTACATGGACAGGCCCCGCCGTCGAAAACAAATGGCAGAGATCAATGTGGTGCCCTTGATTGACGTTATGCTGGTACTGCTGATTGTATTCATGATCACGGCGCCATTGATTACCCAGGGAGTAAAGGTTGATTTGCCACAGGCAGATGCCGAGCCGGTTGAGGACAATGATCAGCTAACCCTGGTGGTTTCCATCAATGCTGATGCTGAATACTTCATCAGCCTTGGTGAGGAGGAAGACCCCCAGCCGGTATCCCTTGAAAGTATTGCTGATGATGTTGGCAAAATACTGAATCAGAACCCGGCTGTTCCTGTTTTTCTTGAAGCTGATGCATCTATCAATTACGGTCATGTGATGAGCCTGATGTCCACCCTGGCCTCTGCCGGGGCCGACAATGTCCGGCTGATCACTCAGCCGCCCTCTGCCGGGAACTGATACTGGAGCTATTGCACTCCTGGTCATGAAACAAGTCATGAAGAAATTTCATCCGATGGCATTGTTACTAAAATTTGAGGGATACCCTCCTGCAGTGATCGCCTCGCTTTTTCTGCATGGCTGCCTGCTTCTGTTCATTCTGGGCAAGTCTGTGGATGCATCTGATTTTGTGAGCATCGAGGATCCGGTCATTGTTACGGCTACAGCTATCGATGTTAATCCGCAGAGACTCAGGCGTATCGAGCGAATTGAACGGGAGCAGGCCCAGGCTGCAGCAGCCAGGCGTCGTGAAGAGGCTGCCTTAAAAGAGCGCCAGGAGAGAGAGCAGCGGGAAAATGCGGCCCGGGAAGCACGGGAACGCGAGCAGCAGGAAGCCAGGGCACGGGAAGAGGCTGAGCGACGTCGCCAGGAAGAATTGGCCAGGGAGCAGGCTCGCGAGGACGCGGAAAGGGAGCGCCTGGCAGAGCAAGCCAGGGCAAGAGAGGCTGAACAGGCTCGCAGGCAAGAAGCTGAAAGGCAGGCAAGAGAACAGGCCGCCCGGGAAGCGGAGGCAAGCCAGATAGCCAGTGAAAACCTGTTGGTTGCCGAGTATTCTGCCAAAATACGCCAGATTATTACGCAAAGCTGGCTGATCCCGCCCAGTGCCCGCAACGGCATGAGTGCGCTGGTAAGGCTGCAGCTGGTGCCCACGGGTGAAGTGGTTGGGGTGACTGTTGTTCAGGGTAGTGGCAATGCCGCTTTCGACCAGTCGGTGATACAGGCCGTGGAGAGAGCCGAACGGTTCTATGAACTGCAGGATCTCGACACGGCTGTTTTCGAGCGAAATTTCAGAACATTTGATTTGTTATTCAGACCAGAGGATTTATTGCGATGAACAGAAATGTCATGCGGGTTGCAGGCTCGGTCATTTTCTCAGCCTGGTGTCTATTGTCTACCCTGGCTTATGGGCAGCTACAGATCGTGATTACCCAGGGGGTTGATGATCCCGTACAGATCGCCATTGTTCCGTTTGAGTGGACCGGTTTCGGTGTGCTGGATGACAGTATTTCAGATATTGTCGGTAACAACCTGCGCAACAGTGGTGAATTCGCCCCGATTCCTGAAGCTAACATGCTCAGCAATCCCCATGAACAGTCAGAGGTATTCTTCAGAGACTGGCGATTTCTGGCTGCTGATTACCTCCTTGTTGGCAAGATAACTGAATCGTCGAGTGGGGCGATGCAGGTTCAGTATGAATTTTTCGATGTGCTTCGGGAGCAGCGTCTCCTTGGAGAGGTGTTGTCGGGTACACGGAACCAGCTGCGGGATGTTGCCCATGCCATCAGCGATAATATTTTTGAACAGGTAACGGGAGTACGCGGGGCATTTGCGACGAAACTGCTTTATGTGACCTCCCAGCGAATCAATCAGGAGCTGACCAATTATCAGTTAAACATGTCAGACGCCGATGGGGGGCGTCCCCAGGTACTGCTGACATCCCAGGAGCCGATTATGTCACCTTCCTGGTCTCCGGATGGCAATCGGATAGCTTATGTTTCTTTTGAATCGACGCGTCCGAGAATCTATATTCAGGAGGTCAGCACCGGTGCACGCGAGCAGATGACTGATTTCAGGGGAATCAACAGTTCCCCCAAATTCTCACCAGACGGGACCAGGCTCGCCATGGTGTTGTCTAAAGACGGTAATCCGGATATTTATGTGATGGATCTTAGAACCCGCGATCTGCGCCGTGTGACAAACCATTTTGCCATTGATACAGAGCCCAGCTGGACGCCCGATGGAGAATCCCTGATCTTTACATCAGAAAGGGGAGGCAACAACCGGCCCCAGATTTACCAGGTATCACTTGATACTGGGTGGGTTGAGCGGCTGACATTTGAGGGAACGTACAATTCCAAGGGTGCCATGCTTCCTGACGGGGTTAATCTGCTAATGGTTCACCGATATGACACGCGTGATGAGTTTCACCTGGCCATACAGAATATAGAGCGGGGTACAATACGGGTGCTCACGGATACTTCTCTGGATGAATCTCCCAGTATCGCGCCCAATGCCAGTATGGTGATTTATGCCTCAAAAGCCGGTAATCGAGGGATATTAAACGCTGTTTCCATTGACGGACGAGTCAAGTTCCAGCTACCATCCGCGCAGGGTGATGTGAGGGAGCCTGCCTGGTCTCCATTTTTTGAATAAATACATCATATTCACAATAAGTTATTGCCACAAAATATGTTAATGTCGCAATAAGGTATTGTTTTCAAGGCACAAATTATAGAGAATTAGCGGGTTTTTAACCCGGCATATGATCGCATAGTGAACTAGAGGAGTAGGTATGCAAACTCATAACGTATTCAAACTTGGAATGGCCCTGCTGTTAAGCCTGACACTGGCGGCTTGTGCTTCAAACGATACCGATGACATGGGCGGTTCCGATGGAATGGACTCTTCCAGTTCCTCCAGCGGTGGAATGTCCGGTGGGTCTGCTACCAGCCAGGGTGCAGGAGCCAATGATGGCCTGACTCCGGCTCAGATTCGTGAACGCGATAATGCCCTGTCAACAACAGTATTCTATTTTGAGTTTGACCGTTCAGATCTTAGTGCTGAGGCGCGGGCTGCACTGGTTCATCATGCGAATCACCTGAAATCCAACCCTTCCGAGCGTTATCGTCTGGAGGGTCACGCCGATGAACGCGGTACCCGTGAATACAACCTTGCACTTGGTGAACGTCGTGCACAGGCTGTTGAGCGATACCTTCAGGTACAGGGTGTCTCTTCCAACCAGCTTGAAACAATCAGCTACGGTGAAGAAAATCCTGTTGATCCAGGCACTACCGAGTCCGCTTACGCACGAAACCGCCGGGTAGAAATTCACTAATTACCAGAACAGTGAGAAAATAAAGCCGGGTTCGCCCGGCTTATTTTTTTGGGGTAGAAAATGCAAGCAATTGCCAGAAAAGTTTTGCTGATATTCATTCCGCTGATTGCTTTGGCTGTACCAGCTTCAGCTCAGGTGCAGGTTGTCGATGCGGGTGGTTCACAATCAACGGCCCCAGCCCAGGCACCGGCAAATAATTCCCAGAATGACATTCTGGTGAACATGTATCTGCAGCTTGAGGCATTACAGGCAGAAGTGCAGAATCTAAGGGGACTTGTTGAGGAACAGTCCTACCAGATCCGACGTATGCAGACCGAACAGCGTGACCGTTACATTGATACCGATTCCAGAATCAGCGAATTATACAATCAGGTGCAGGGTGGCCAGGTGGTTACCAGTGGTCAGGCACCCACTTCTCCAGCGCAGCCAGGAACAGGCGAAGCACCCCTTACGACCCGTCCTGTTGTTTCCGCAAATAACCGTGGTAATCCAGCCCAGACAACCATTGCCAGTGTAACGGCCCCATCGACGCCACAAAACGAAAGTGAGCTGTATAGAAGTGCGTTAGACCTCCTGCTTGAAGACTCGGATTTTGAACAGTCTATCGCCATGTTCCAGCAATATCTGGATATATATCCCCAGGGCCGGTATCTGACCAATACATTGTACTGGCAGGGGGCTGCCATGGAGCTTGCCGGTCGGCATAACCAGGCTATTGTTGTCCTCCAGCGCGTCATCAATGAATTTCCGGATGATGCGAAGGCACCAACAGCCATGCTGCGCTTGGGAACTGTCTACAGAAAAATGGGCGATAATGCCCAGGCAGCCCAGTTTTGGCGACGAATCAGCGAGCTTTATCCGAATAGCAATTCGGAGATCGAACTGGCCCGTGAATATCTTTCCGAAATCGGCTTCTGAGTCGTTCGTTAATATCCGGTAACTTCCACGACATGACCAGTGCCACGCTTCGCATTAGCGAAATCTTCTATTCACTTCAGGGTGAAGCAAGAACAGTCGGTTTGCCGACTGTTTTCATTCGCCTCACTGGCTGTCCTTTACGCTGTCAGTACTGTGATACCGAGTACGCATTCAGTGGTGGTGTGATTTACCAGACTAAAGAGATTATTCAGGAAATCAGGCAATACGACACACCCTATATTACTGTTACCGGTGGTGAACCTCTGGCGCAGCCAGGATGCCTGCATTTGCTTAAAACCCTTTGTGACCTGGGGTATGACGTCTCCCTGGAGACCAGCGGAGCTCTGGATGTTTCTGAAGTAGACTCAAGGGTAGTGAAGGTGATGGACCTGAAGACACCGGGATCCCGGGAGCTCGAGAAAAACCGTCTTGAGAATGTGGACTTTCTGTCATCAGATGACCAGGTCAAATTTGTCATTTGTAATCGTGAAGACTATGTCTGGGCCAAACAGACAATTGAGGAATATGATCTTGT
Source organism: uncultured Enterobacteriaceae bacterium (assembly GCA_964503965.1). GTDB lineage: Bacteria > Pseudomonadota > Gammaproteobacteria > Pseudomonadales > Pseudohongiellaceae > Eutrophocola. The sequence continues at coordinate 27,592 of CAZDCK010000013.1, forward strand.
CGATAAGGTAAGTGACGTTCTGTTTTCACCCAGTAACAAGGAACTGGAAGCCCGGGATCTGGCAGAATGGATTCTTGCAGATCAGTTGAAAGTGAGAATGCAGGTACAGTTGCATAAATATCTCTGGGGCAATGAAGCGGGGCACTGATGGGCAGTACAGCTTCTCAAAACAAGCAAAAAGCCGTGGTACTTCTTTCTGGGGGACTGGATTCAACAACCTGCCTGGCAATAGCACAGGATCAGGGGTATGACTGTTACGGACTGAGTTTTGATTACGGACAACGACATCGTGTAGAGCTCCACTCGGCAGAGCAGCTTGCAGCTGAAAAAGGGCTTGCCGATTATCGGGTGATCCCTGTAGACATGAGAGGGATTGGCGGCTCAGCATTAACGGATGCGTCAATAGACATCCCTGAAGAGGAAGGTATCGGTATCCCGGTGACATACGTTCCCGCGAGAAATACCGTCTTCCTGGCCTATGCCATGGCCTGGGCAGAAGTGTTGGCAGCAAAGGCAATTTTTATTGGCGTCAATGCGCTTGATTATTCAGGTTATCCGGACTGCCGGCCTGAATTTATTTCCGCTTTCCAGGCGATGGCTAACCTGGCAACAAAAGTTGGTGTGGAGGGGCAAACAATCATCATTGAAACCCCATTGATCCAGATGACGAAAGCGGAAATTATCAGCACCGGGTCTGCCCTGGGTGTGGATTACAGCAAGACAGTGTCCTGTTACCAGGCTAATGAGGCAGGCAGGGCCTGTGGTCGATGTGATAGTTGTCGATTGCGTAGAAAGGGTTTTATGGAAGCAGGGATTGATGACCCCACACTGTATTCAGGATCCTGACCGACAGGGAGGATTCTGAAGGTTGAAGGCTAAAGGCTAAGGTAACAATGTACGGTGATAAGCCGAAAGGTGCACGCTAGACACAACAAAAAACAGGGATTAAATGGTAGAGATAAAAAAAGATAAAAATAGATAAGAAAGATAAAAAAGGCCGCTTGATAGCGGCCTTTTTATTGGAATCTGGTGGGTCGTGATGGATTCGAACCATCGACCAATTGGTTAAAAGCCAACTGCTCTACCACTGAGCTAACGACCCCTGATATTACTGTCTTGCTATTCCTGAACGGTCACCTGAAGGTGGCGCTCAAAAGAAGGCGCACATAGTACTCAAATCCAAAAAAATAGCAAGCCCTTATGACAGCTTATGAATGAAGATCAACGGCTTATGCTATCATTTACCTTTTACAACAAACCTTTTCCGTTATGACCATCCTGAACAAAAACCCTGAATCAGAATTCGCGGCCGAACGTGCTTTTGTCAAATCCTATCTCGACAGGGTACCTGCCCAGTGTGCCATGCCGGATGAGAAAGCAGCACAGTACAGGGATGACATCAAATCACTCCTGCTGGAAAAAGATGCTGTCCTGGTTGCCCACTATTACACCGATGCGACTTTGCAGTCTCTGGCAGAAGAGACCGGTGGTTTTGTTGCAGACTCACTGGAAATGGCCAGGTTTGGTACTCAGACCGGGGCTACTACGCTAGTGGTGGCTGGGGTCAAGTTCATGGGCGAAACGGCAAAGATCCTGAATCCTGAAAAAACAGTATTGATGCCTTCACTGGAGGCTACTTGTTCCCTGGACCTTGGCTGCCAGGCTGACACATTCTCTGCATTTTGTGATGAACATCCGGAGCATGAAGTCGTCGTCTATGCGAACACCTCTGCAGAGGTCAAGGCCCGGGCTGACTGGGTGGTGACTTCTGCTATCGCCCTGGATGTGGTTGATCATCTGACAGCACAGGGCAAGAAAGTCATCTGGGCCCCGGATAAACACTTGGGCAACTATATCCAGAAGAAAACCGGGGCGGAGGATATGCTGATATGGGACGGAGCCTGCATTGTCCATGAAGAATTTAAAACCCGTGCGCTCGATAAAATGCGCCATTTGCATCCTGATGCGGCCATACTTGCGCACCCGGAATCACCCATGGCTATCCTTGAATTGGCTGATGTTGTCGGCTCTACCACCCAGATTATCAAGGCGGCCTGTGAGAGACCAGAGCAAACATTTATCGTCGCCACTGATGCGGGCATTTTTTACAAGATGCAGCAGCTGGCTCCGGAAAAAACGCTGATACTGGCGCCTACGGCTGGGGAAGGGGCCACCTGTCGCAGTTGTGCTCAATGTCCATGGATGGGAATGAACTCCCTGGAATCCCTGTACCAGACATTGCTCAAGGGCGATAACGAGGTCCAGGTTGACCCGCTGCTACGTGAGAAAGCCATGTTGCCACTGCAGCGTATGCTTGATTTCAGGAATTCATTGAACGCTGCCTGACAGTAGGGATCCCTGGTCTAGCGATAATGTCGGTTCTGCAAGTCCCGGATATACTCCAGTCTTTGCTGAATTTTGGCTCTGACTAGTCTGTCCTTTTCCAGGTCCATGGCCAGATTGAACTGGTTGCGGGCCCTGGTGAAATCACCAACGGTAATGAAATATTCCCCGCGAGCCTGGTGGACTTTACTGATGTTGCCAGCCTGTCCCTGGACCTCTGCCAGTTGATACCAGACCTCGGGATCTCCGGGTCGTTCAAGAGAGTGTGTTTCAAGCACCTGGGCTGCCTGGGCATATCGGCCTGCCTCAACGAGGGTTTGGGCATATGACACTGTAAGTGGGTGATTGCCGGGATTGATGCCTATATTGTCTTCCAGAATGGTCAGAGCCTTGTCATAACGGCCAGCCTCGCGGGCGATATCCGCCTCGAGCATCTGGTAGGTAATGCGAGTTGGTTCTTTCCTGATCAATCCGGCGAGGGACTCAGTGGCCTTTGCAAACTGCCCATTTTTCAACTGGCCAAGCGCTATGCCGTATCGAGCCGCATCTTCTTCAACCCCATTGAGCTGTGGCAACGCTCTTTCCAGAGATTCTATCTCGGCGTCCACATTGCCGGTGTAGTGCATGGTTACCCTGTGTTTCATGAGGAGAAACTCGATATTCTGGATGTGGTTGACGGAAGGCAGTGCGTTAGACCGATTCTTGCTATCAGCTATTCGATTTTCATCCAGAGGGTGAGTCGACAGGAATTCAGGCAGGCGCTGTGAAAAACTTTTCATACGCATCATCTGTTCGAACATACCGGCCATGTCATTGGGATCAAATCCGGCATTGTAAAGGGTACGAATTCCTATACGATCAGCTTCCTGTTCATTGCTTCTGCTGTAGCGCAGCTGGTTTTCCTGCCCCAGGGCCTGACTGGTCATCATGGCTGCCTGTCCAGCATCTCCCCCGGCAGTGGCACCAATTACCAGGCTGGCAAGCAGGCCCGCCAGATTAAGGGGGGCATTATTTCTGGCCTGTTGTACTGAACGGGCATAATGACGCTGGCTGATGTGCGCCAGTTCATGTGACAGGACCGAGGCAAACTGGCCTTCATTTTCTGCAAACAGGAAAAGACCGGCATTGACCCCCACGATACCTCCGGGTGCTGCAAAGGCATTGAGGCTTTCGTTATCAATTAAAATAAACTCAAGGCGATGGTCGGTAAGCTCACTGTTCACGGCCAGTTTGTAGGTCAGGCTGACGATGTATTCCATGATCAGCGGATCATCAAGCATGGGGGTTTCCCGCCTGATTTGTCTGAGCAGTTCCCGACCAAATTCATATTCCTGCTGGGTGGATATGGTGCCGGAGACGGAATCACCGAGTACGGGAAGATTGACCTGGGCAGAAGAGGGGGCTGACAGTGTAATCAGGCATGCGCACAGTACTGACCGGAGCAAAAAAGCCGGTTTTTCGGTGCAGTGCATATGTGTCAGTAGATTTTTCATTGTAAATAAAGGAGTTACCCCTTGATTAGACCAATAATGATACACATTATTCCCTATCTTAACTCGGTTTTTTGATGGCCTCTTGCTAGAATGCGTGCATGCCCGATACCGTGAACATAGAACTGGACCTCAGTGGTCTTACCTGTCCTTTGCCACTGCTTAAAACCAAGCAGTCACTCAATAAAATGGGAGTCGGTGAAGTGGTCAAGGTCATTGCTACAGACCCGGGATCTGAAAGGGATTTCCAGGTTTTTACGCAGCAGAGCGGCAACCGGTTGCTGAAATTTACAAAAGAAGACGGCCGTTTTTTATACTGGATAGAAAAGCGCTGAACAGCAAGTCGCACACCATCGTTTCATTCAAACAGCAGATGTAACAGAGGCAGGAATATGTTGAAGGTTTTTCATGGCTTGTATGACCGTTATTTCTCTGAGGAAGAGGCGCTCATTTTTGCCTTATTGCTGGTTGCAAGCATTGTCATCATGGTGACAATGGGTGGGGTTATTGCCCCGCTACTGTGGAGCCTGGTGATAACCTTTATATTGCAGGGGCTGGTAAACTCCCTGGAAAGGCTCAATATGCCGCGCAGTTTTTCGGTATATCTTGTCTACCTTCTGTTTCTGGGAATCACGCTGCTTATCTTTCTCGTCTTTCTGCCGTTCAGCTGGAGCAGAATTACCCTGTTCGTTAATGAATTGCCTTCCATGGTAGACCAGCTCAGAACGCTCCTGCTGCTGTTACCACAAAATTACCCTGAATTGTTCTCTGAGTCCCAGGTGGACCAGTGGCTTTCAGTGATTCAGGGCGAAATGGGTGAACTCGGGCAGTATATTCTTTCCTATTCTGTATCCAGTATTACTCGGGCGGTAACGCTGGTGGTTTACACTGTACTTGTACCTATCCTGGTGTTTTTTATGCTCAAGGATTCAGAAAAACTGCTGAATTTTCTAGAAAGCTGGTTACCGGAAAAACGACCGATCATGGCCCAGGTCTGGCACGAGATGAATGGCCAGCTTGCCAACTACATCCGGGGAAAAGCCGTTGAAATCCTTGTGGTAGGGGTTGCCGCCTACATTCTTTTTGCGTTTTTTGGTATCAACTATCCGCTTATTCTGGCCGTCCTGGTTGGCTTGTCAGTCATCGTCCCCTATGTTGGGGCGACTGTAGTGACCATACCTGTTTTTCTGGTCGGATTTTTCCAGTGGGGAATAACCGGGGACCTTTTCCAGATAATTGTCGCCTATGCCATATTGCAATTAATCGACGGCAATATCCTGGTAGCACTCATTTTTTCCGAAACAGTGAATTTACATCCTATTTCCATCATTACCGCCGTCCTGGTTTTCGGCGGCATTTGGGGTTTCTGGGGAGTATTTTTCGCGATTCCCCTGGCCACATTCATCAAGGCTGTCATCAGGGCCTGGCCTGTCAGTAAGGTGGCTGCTACCTGACATTTCTTGACGCTCTATGGGCCAGACTGTATTAACTTGGCACCGGTTGCGATAAAATTAAATACTTGAAGAAAAATCGCTGTAATGGCACGAACGGACCTGTTTCAAGTCTTTTCAGCTGCCACAAATACATTTTATGGTAACCGGCAAAAACATGATTAAAGGCAGTATCGTAGCAATAGTCACTCCCATGCATCCTGATGGCAGTCTGGATCTGCCAGCCATGACCAGGCTTCTGGATTGGCATGTTGAGCAGGGTACCGATGCCATCGTCGCTGTTGGTACCACCGGTGAGTCAGCTACCCTTAATGTTGATGAACACTGTGAAGTCATCAAGCATGTGGTGAAAGTGGTCGATAAACGCATACCTGTTATTGCAGGTACAGGGGCCAACTCAACATCTGAAGCTATTGAATTAACCGAGAGTGCGAAACAAGCCGGTGTTGATGCCTGTCTTTTGGTGACTCCCTACTACAATAAACCCAGCCAGCGGGGCCTGATCGCCCATCACAAAAAAATTGCGGAAAGCGTCGATATTCCACAGATTCTTTACAATGTACCGGGGCGTACAGCCTGTGATATGTTACCTGAAACCATCCATGCCTTATCCAGTTTGGATAATATCGTTGGTGTCAAGGAAGCTACCGGGGATATCGACAGGGGCAGGCAGATCATGGAACTTTGCGGCAAGGATTTTGCGGTATATTCCGGTGATGATGCCACATCGAGGGAACTCATCCTGGAAGGTGCAGTCGGAAGTATTTCAGTGACGGCGAATGTTGCGCCGGCTGCCCTGCGTGAAATGATTGCCTATGCCCTGGACGGCAACAGGGAAGCCTCAACTGCAGCAGATGCAAAAATTGATTGCCTGCATGAGCTTCTGTTTCTTGAAGCCAATCCAATCCCGGTTAAATGGGCATTGATGGAAATGGGCATGATTGAATCTGGTATCAGGTTGCCACTGGTCGAGCTGGATCCAAAGTATCATCATCAACTGCGTGTAGGCATGCAGAAAGCCGGAGTCCTGTAAGCGAGCATGCAGTTTCCAAAACAAGTAAAAACCTGTCTTCCTGTTGAATCAGCCAGTGGATGGATGAAGCCCCGACTTTTGTTGTTGCCATTGATTGGCTGTCTGTCAGCATGCTCAATGTTCGACAGGGTCCCGATTCCTGGCTTTGACTATATCGCTGGTGAGGAAGGGCTTTTGCGAGACCGCCAGGGGGATTATCTTGAAGCAGAAGTACTGCCTCCTACACGCATACCAGACAAGTATGACAGTTATATTATTGATGACCTCATGGTCATACCGCCTATTCCTGCGAGTAACACGTCCCAGGCATTCCTGAAGGCCCCAAGGCCGATTCCTTTTTCAGGAAGGTCAGAGCGTGGTGTTGTGATTCAGCGTCTGGAAGCCGATAGCTGGATAGTGGTAGACGTGAGTCCGAGTGAAGTGTGGCCAAGAATCCGGGATTACTGGACGAGAAATGGAATCCAGGTGGCCTTTGAAAATCCAACGCGGGGTGTGCTGGATACAAGCTGGTTTGTACTGGAAGGCAATACCCTGACCAAGGAAAAAATGCGGGTAAACATTGAGCCGGGTTTCCAGAATGACAGCGCAGAAATCAGCCTTCTGCACCTGTCCAGTCCACAGGCAGTCCCTGCCATCGAGCAAGTGAACTGGCCTGAATCTTCAAGTGATCCGGATGTAGAATATGATTTCCTGACTGATCTTTCCCAGTATCTTGCTGATGTGGCTGACCTGTACCAGGCATCCTCTGTGTCGTTTCTGGCTGAAAATATAGAAAGTCGTGGTAAGGCCTCCCTTGTTCGTACCCCGGGTGGACGCCAGATTATGCGTCTGGAAACCAATTTTGAGCGCAGCTGGGCTGCCATTGGTCGGGCCCTGGGACGCGCCAATATCGATATTGTTGCTGACAGCAAGGAACAGGGCATTTATGAAGTGGATTATGTGATCGGCGCTGAGCAGGAAGAGGACAAGCCCGGGATATTCAACAGGATTGTCACACTCAATGGTCTTTTCAGCAGGGAAGATCCTGTCGAGTATTTTCCTTTGAAGATCAGGTTGTTGGAAGTGGGTGGTGCAGTTGAAGTCATTATTGAATCGCTGGAGTTGCAGCCACAACAGTCAGAAGGCGTTGATGAAGCCCAGAATTCATTGTTGCGCCTGCTTCGCAGCTACATCGCATGAGAACTCTCCCTGCAAACCCTGCACGAACCTTTCATTTATTTCGGAGATATTGATGGAAAAGCGGGAAGTACTATATTCCGGTAAAGCCAAGTCAGTGTATAAAACAGATGATCCGTCCCTGTTTGTCATGGAATTCAGGAATGATACGTCCGCCTTTGACGGGACGAAGGTGGAAAAACTCGCGGATAAAGGCAAGGTTAACAATATATTCAATGCCTTTATCATGGAGAAACTTGAGGCCGCAGGAATCCACACTCATTTTGTGGAGCGGCTTTCGGAAACAGAGTCTCTGGTCAGAAACCTGGAGATGATTCCAGTGGAATGTGTCGTTCGCAATCTCGCCGCAGGTAGTGTGGTAAAAAGACTCGGGATCAAGGAAGGTACTGAAATTGACCCACCGACCTTTGAGTTTTTTCTTAAAAACGATGAGCTCCATGACCCGATGATCAACGATTACCATATCGCCTCATTTGGTTGGGCTGACCCGGCAGACATCGAGCAGATGAAGGCAATTACATTCAGTGTGAATACTGTCCTGAAATCGCTGTTTCTTGAAGCCGGAATGCTGCTTGTAGACTACAAGCTTGAATTCGGCAAGTATCAGGGCGAAGTTGTGCTTGGGGATGAATTCAGCCCGGATGGTTGCCGAATCTGGGATAGTGAAACACGGAAAAAAATGGACAAGGATCGCTTCAGGCAGGACCTGGGTGATGTGATTGAAACCTACAAGGAAGTCGGTGAAAGACTGGGAATCAGCTTCGACTGATTCTGTCCCTGATCTGTCGTTCAGCCACCGGAGAATTGCATGGGTACAGCAACGCTTGTAATCGTGGCACTCCTGGCAGTGTTGCTGCTGCTTGCGTTGATATCCGTTGTTCTGCTTTTGAAATCCCGCAAACCACCGGAATTAATTGGGGAGTCAACCGATGTCCTCAGGGAACGGCTGCAATCACGTGAACTGGAACTGCAGAAGTTGCATGACCAGTTGCAGCAACTCCAGCAGGAAGCCCGCCTCAGCACAGAAAAGAACACCGAGCTCAGGGAAACTGTTTCTCGCCTGGAGACCCGGCTCGTGGAAGAGCAGCATCAGCATGAGGATAAAATCCAGTTACTTGAAAACGCTCGTGAAAAGATGAGCCTTGAATTCAAGAATCTGGCAAACGAGATTCTGGAGAAGAAGGGAAAGGACTTCACAGAAAGTAACCGCACGAACCTGGAAACAATTCTTAATCCCCTCCGCGAACGGATTCAGCAGTTTGAGAAGAAAGTGGAAGACACCTATGACAGGGAAGCCAAGGAGCGTTTTTCGCTGGCCAGGGAGATCAAAAGTCTCCAGGAACTGAACGTCCGTATCAGCGAAGATGCCATTAACCTTACCAATGCATTGAAAGGCGAGAGTAAAACCCAGGGTGCCTGGGGAGAATTTATTCTGGAAAAGTTGCTGGAACAGTCGGGGTTACGTAAAGGCAGGGAATATGAAATTCAGGTAAACCTGCGATCGGAAGAAGGAAAAAAACTGCAGCCAGATGTCATTATCCATCTTCCTGAGAACAAAGATGTAATTGTAGATTCCAAGGTAAGTCTGACGGCCTATGAACGTTACTATTCCGAATCCGATGAAGACAAAAAAACAGAGGCCTTGAAGCAGCATATCCAGTCGATCCGTACCCATATCAGGACGCTCTCAGACAAGAATTACCAGAACCTGGAAGGCGTGCGCTCACTGGATTTCATCATGATGTTTCTGCCCGTTGAAGCGGCGTTTGCCCTGGCAGTTCAGCATGACCAGACAATTTTCACGGAAGCCTTTGACAGGAACATCGCCGTTGTCGGCCCAACGACTCTCATGGCCACGCTCAGGACTATCCAGAATATCTGGCGCTATGAAGACCAGAACCGTAATGCCATGGATATTGCTGTCAGGGCGGGCCGGCTCTACGACAAGTTCGTTGGATTTGCCGAAGATCTCGAAAAGATTGGTGTGCAGATAGACCAGACCCGGGCAACCTATGACAGCGCACATAAAAAGCTGTCTTCGGGTCATGGCAACCTTGTATCCAATGTCGAGAAGCTTCGCGTACTGGGAGCCAAAGCAAGTAAGAGACTTCCCGAGCGATTAATTGAAGAATCTCCCAACGAGAGAGACAGTGATGACTCGACGGACAACCAGGATGCAGAAACATGACAGATATTGCTGAGATTGAAGCATTTCTGGCATGTCCGACACCACCGGCGTGGATAGACTGGGCGATGGAAAATGAGCCGTTATTGCTTATAGATCACGCAAACTGCGAGAAAAAAGCTGCGGCCAGTGCCATGAACCTGATGTATCGTTACGTCGATAAACCGGACCTATTGAAGAAAATGTCACAGCTGGCCCGTGAAGAATTACTGCATTTCGAACAGGTGGTGAATCTGATGGAAGAGAGAGGGGTGAGCTATCAGCATTTATCACCATCCCGTTACGCATCTTCATTGCGGGATCCTATGCGCACTCATGAACCAGCGCGACTGGTTGATATGCTCATTGTGGGTGCATTCGTAGAAGCACGTTCCTGCGAACGTTTTGCTGCCATTGCTCCAAGGCTTGATCCTCAAATAGGAAAGTTTTACACCTCACTGCTTCGTTCTGAATCCCGTCATTATGCTGATTATCTGTCTCTGGGCCGTCAATACCTTGAAGAAGCAGGGGAGAGTCGTGATGCATTTGATGCGAGGGTAGCAACATTTGCCGAGAGAGAAGCTGCACTGATCTCAGACCCTGATTCTGAGTTCCGATTTCATAGTGGCGTACCTGCAGGCTGATGACAATTATGCCTGGCAGCGTTCAGGTCTGCTCAGGGTTCGTCCGATTTTCTTTTCCAGGGCATCGAGCTGTTTGCAGGGGATGCTGTTATTCCCCTCAAGGGCAATGAAGCGGATAATCGGTAATGCCAGTAATGTGCTAACCGCAGAGATCCTGTTGTTGCGAATACCCAGTACCCGAAGATTAACGAGATCGAGCAATGGGCTCAGATCGCTTATCTCGTTATCGCTAAGCTCCAGTTGTTCCAGATTTGGCAAGGCGCCTATTCCGGCAAGACTCTTGATACCGGCAGCTGGACAAGCCAGTAAAGTTATTTTTTCCGGATCATTCCCGGCATTGGCAAGTAGCTGGTTCAGGCAACCCTGCAAGTCAGGGTCACTGACAAGGGATGGTGTCGCAGGCTTGCCGCCAGGAGTATAAAGGACATTGTTGTTCAGGGTGACCTGATAGCTACTGCAACTGACCAAGAGGATGCCTGTAAAAAAAAGAGCCATTGTGTTTTTACAGCAATTCAGCAGCCTGAACTGGCGTAGAGAGATATTCATTCAGCTGGCCTGGTGTCCTGGAAGGGTTGAGCAACCGTTTGTCAGCTACCGGCTGCTTGAAATGACATTTCCTGTCGATTTTTTCGGGCCCCGTAATCTGGGAACGGAGGTAGTATTTCCGTAGCAGGATCGGTAGTATGCCGTTTCCCGAAGACTGTATTGTCTTTGGAAAAAATTAACGAGTAAAGGAATTTGATATGAAATTTTTACCTCTGGCCGCCAAGGCTGGTGCTATCGCTGCTGCATTTGCAAGCACTTCCCTGATCGCCCAGGATGTTGATCTGACCACTGATAACGGTAGGGCTGGGTACAGCATGGGCGCCAATATTGGCATGAATATCATGACACAGATGCCTCTGGAAGATATCGACCTGAATGCCCTGGTGATGGGAATCAGTGATGCCATTGGTGGCGATCTGCAGATGTCTGAGGAAGAAATGATGGCCAGTATCCAGGCGTTTGCCGCTGAGCAGCAGGCAAAAATGCAGCTGCAGGTAGAAGCGCAGGCGCAGGCCGGACTGGATTTTCTTGCCACCAATGGTGAGCGTCCGGAAGTTACTACCACAGCATCAGGTCTCCAGTATGAAGTTCTCGAGGAAGGTGCGGCCGGTGGTACTAGTCCACTGGCTTCTGACACTGTGTCAGTGCATTACCACGGGACACTCATTGATGGCACCGTCTTTGACAGTTCTGTTCAGCGCGGCACTCCGGCAGAATTTGTCTTGAATCAGGTAATCAGTGGCTGGACTGAAGGTGTACAATTGATGTCGGAAGGAGACAAGTACCGTTTCTATATTCCACCTGAGCTTGCCTATGGGGCTTCAGGAGCCGGCCAGGTCATTGGTCCCAACACCACCTTGATCTTTGATGTGGAACTGCTGGAAGTCAAGTAAATCGGAAAATGAGTCAACAGGAAATCAATAGCGGCCTGGTCAGTTTTATCCAGGCTTCACCGACGCCTTACCATGCAGTTCGTAATCTGGCCGATGATCTTGAGGCGGCCGGTTTTCACGAACTGGATGAAAGAGAGCGATGGACGCTGGAAAAGAATACCGGTTATTTTGTTATCCGCGCGAGTTCTTCCATCGTTGCTTTCAAAACAGGAGGAGATGATCTTGCCGCTTCTGGTTTCCGCATGGTCGGTGCTCACACGGACAGTCCCTGCCTGAAGGTAAAACCGCAACCTGAAATAAGAAAGCATGGATACGTCCAGCTTGGTGTTGAAGTCTACGGGGGCGTTTTGCTCAATCCCTGGTTTGATCGGGATCTTTCCCTCGCGGGGCGTGTCGATTACCGGGATAAAAGCGGTAAGTTGAACCATACGCTCATTGATTTTGTGAAAGCTATAGCGGTTATACCGAGTCTCGCCATTCACCTGGACCGTAATGCTAATGACGACCGCACGATAAATGCGCAAACCTACCTGCCTGTAATCGTCTCACAGCTCGACAAGGATGAAACGTTTGACCTGAAAGCCTTGTTACTCGACATATTGCGCAACACAATGGGGATTGATGAGGCAGAAAAGGTCCTTTCTTTTGATCTGCGTTTTTATGATGTGCAGACAGCGGCGACTATTGGCCTCAATGACGAGTTCATTACAGGAGCAAGGCTGGATAACCTGCTGAGCTGTTATGTCGGTATGCAAAGCCTTATCTCAGGCAGTGATGAACATGCCAGTCTTGTAGTCTGTACAGACCACGAAGAAGTGGGCAGTGTGTCGGCCAATGGAGCAAAAGGTCCCTTTCTAGAAGCGGTTCTCGAGCGCATCGGGGAAGCCCTGGTGGGCAGTGGGGCTGAGTCCAAGCGGCGCATGCTGGAAAATTCCCTGCTTTTCTCCGTGGATAATGCCCATGGCATCCACCCCAATTTTCCTGACAAACATGACGATAAGCATGGGCCACTGTTAAATGCTGGGCCGGTAATCAAGATAAACGGAAACCAGCGTTATGCCACAAGCAGTGAAACATCGGCATGTTTCAGGCAGATTTGTGAAGAACAGGACATTCCTGTCCAGCCATTTGTTGTCCGCAATGATATGGGCTGTGGTTCCACCATTGGGCCAATTGTTGCCGGAGAGCTGGGTGTCAAAACCCTGGATGTTGGGGTTCCTACTTTCGCCATGCACTCCATCAGGGAAATGGCAGGAAGCAGGGACACAGCCTATCTTGCATGTGCTTTGACTGCATTCTTCAATCGTTAGCCCCTTCCTTTTCGTCGGGCAAATCCCCATTCATTAAACTTACCGGGTTTTTACTTCTCCCGCCGGCTTTCATGTGTCCTGCTTTTTCAGATTCCTGATCAGGTATCTGAGTGGGTGTATGGCCGCTATTTCTGAACCACTCAAGGGTAGGGGATCTCCATTGATCAGTGCTGCCAGGTACTCTCCGAGTATTGGGGTACTGGTAATACCGCTTGAGCCATGAGCCGTGTTCAGGTACAGCCCTTTTATATATGCAGGCGAGGCGTTGATATTTTTTCTGGCATTTCTTCGGTATGAAGCGAATAGTGAGAGACAGGCACTGGTATCTTCAACAGGGCCTGCAAGTGGCAGTCTATCGCGACTGGTACAGCGTGTGGCTGTTCGGCTATTCTCTGGCGCTCTGGATTGCTCAAGCAGCTCATCCAGCTCTGGAACAAGAATCCGGGCTAATGTCCGATTTTCTGCAGCGAGGCCATCGACATCACTGGCATCTTCAACGGGTCCCTGTGCAACGCTGCCCCCAATAAGAATGTTTTTTTCACCATTTTCCGTAAAGGGAATGAGGTAGCCTTTTCCGGTTAGTACCATCTCAGCTTCATCCATTGCTGCGCTTCGGGAGCGGTATATATCCACCCGCCCATGATTGGTATTGAAGGGGTAGTCAGGGAGTATACCCAGTGATTTGGCTTTGTGGCTGTTGCAGATAACTACTGCATCAAAAGTAGCTGATGATTTGTCTGGTTCACCGGTGGTCAGTATCCAGTCACTGCCTGTCTGTGCAAGACTCGTCACTTCGGAGCCCAGTTCCAGATCAATATTGTGATGATGGAGCAAAATTCGGCACAGGGATCCGGGGTTCAGGCTGCCGGCCTGGGGGAAAAACAGTCCCTTGTCGAGTGATGGGGAATCATCCAGGATGAGGTGATCATAAAGGCCAGCATCAAGAATATTTTTCTGCAAATTGTCGGCTTCCTTGCTGACAGGTAATTGCAACACACCGGACTTTTTCCAGCCAAAATCGTTTTCCCCTGACAGGCGATCGTAATACGCAATGGCAAATATAAAAGCATTCAACCTGAATCTTGATGAGTGCGTAAGGTTGAGTGCTGGATTAAAATGCACAATTCCCCTGGGATTGCCTGATGCGCCCGCGGCAATATCCTGTGCAGTATCAAAAACTGTGATTGCATAACCACGTTTTGCCAGCGCATGGGCCGTATGGCAACCGGCAAGTCCGGCCCCGATAATGGCGATTTTCTGAACAGATGGACCATTGTCCTGCCAGGGGAAAGTCCATGCGGAGTATTTTTCCTCGTTATTTTTATCGCGTGCTGAAGAATTCAAAGTACCGGAAAGCATGTGTCTCTTGTTTCCGAATCCCGGGCGTTTATCCATGGTAAAGCCCTGCTTCTCCAGACTCCGCCTGACATGTCCTGCCGCAGTATAGGTTGCCAATGTACCCTGGGGTTTCGTCGCCCTGGCGATTGCGTGGCAAAGCCGGGGTGACCATAATTCGGGGTTTCTGTCCGGTGAGAATCCATCCAGAAACCAGGCATCAACACAGCCCTCAGGCAGGCTGGTGTCCTCGATGGCTAATTGGGCATCTGCATATATCAGGTCAAGCCTGATCAGGCGGCCATCCAGCATCAGTTCAAAACGATGAATTCCAGGTCCACACCCGGTGTAATGATCAAGCAGCCATTGTCGGATCCTGTTATCGCTATCTGAACTGTGAAGGTAATAGCGTTCCAGTTCCTGGTATCGAACCGGATGTCGTTCTATGCCAAGATAATGAAGTATGGCTCCGGGCGGTGATTTTTCTACAAATGATTCAGCACAGACAAGGAAGTTCAAACCGAAACCGAAACCACATTCCCCGATAATAAATGGCTCATTGCCCAGAGATTGAAAGCGCAAAGGCAGGTTATTTCCGTCCAGAAAGACATGACGGGACTCTTCTATGGGATTGTCGCCAGAGCTATAGATATCATCATAGGTTGAGGATCGTGGGCGTCCCTCCCGGGTCCAGTCAATACTGGCATTTGCCATAGGCGTCTTGTTTTCCGGGAACATTTTCTAATCCGTGGTTTTGTCGGTATTTGCCGCAGTATAAGTCCTCAACACATAGGCAAGGTAGGGACATTCAGTTAAAATAGCGCCTTTTTTCAGGGCAGAGCCTCATGCTTGAAGTAAATAATTATCTGCAAACCATCAAAGACAGCCAGGAGCGCCTCGGGGTGCTTAGGGGGTACCTTTGACTTTGATGTCAAAGAAGAACGTCTCGCTGAAGTAGAACTTGAACTGGGAGAGTCTGCTGTCTGGGAGAATCCTGAATATGCCCAGGCCCTGGGTAAGGAAAGAGCAGAACTGGAAAAAGTGGTGCTCACTGTCAAGAGCCTGGATACCAGTTTCTCTGATATTCAGGAACTGATTGAGCTGGCCAGGGAAGAGGAAGATGAAAGTCTTCTTGAAGAAGCCCTGAGCGATCTGGAAGGGGCATCAGCCACCCTTGAAAAACTGGAGTTTCGGCGGATGTTTTCCGGAGATATGGATGCCAGTAACGCTTACCTGGATATCCAGGCCGGGTCCGGTGGTACAGAAGCGCAGGACTGGGCAGAAATGCTATTGCGAATGTATCTGCGCTGGGGTGAGCAGAAGGACTTCAAGACAGAACTGGTTGAGGTCTCCGCTGGTGAAGTGGCCGGCATTAAGAGTGCTACCCTCCACTTTGAAGGAGAGTTTGCCTTTGGCTGGCTAAGGACAGAAACCGGTGTGCACAGGCTCGTCCGCAAATCTCCCTTTGACTCAGGGAATCGCCGGCATACCTCTTTTGCCTCGGTTTTTGTGTCCCCGGAAGTGGATGATGATATTGAGATCGACCTGGACATGAGTCAGGTACGTGTTGATACCTATCGTGCCAGTGGTGCCGGTGGACAGCACGTCAATAAAACCGATTCGGCGATTCGTCTGACCCACGAACCTTCCGGTATCGTAGTACAGTGCCAGAGTCAGCGTTCCCAGCACAAGAACAAGGACATGGCAATCAAGCAGTTGAAAGCGAAACTCTATGAACTGGAGGAACTGAAGAAAAAGGAGAGTCTCCAGGAAATCGAGGATGAGAAAGCGGACATAGGGTGGGGTAGCCAGATCAGGTCCTACGTGCTGGACTCATCACGCATTAAGGATCTGCGAACCAATATTGAAACAAGTAATACCGGAGCTGTTCTGGATGGCGATCTTGACAGGTTCATGGAAGCCAGCCTGAAAATGGGTTTATAGCAGTAAACCATCAATGACAGCTAACAACATACAGCATCGATAGAAAATAGTGATATTTATGAGTGAGAATGAACAGCAGGGCAGTGCAGGCAGCGATAATACTGATGACAATCGGTTAATTACCCAGCGCCGTGAAAAGCTCAATGCTATCCGTGAAAAACGCAACCCGTTTCCCAATGACTTCAGGCGCTCTGATTACGCGGCAGATCTGCAGGCTTCTCATGGTGACAAAGACAAGGAGACGCTTGCCGACGCAGGTATTCCTGCGACGGTGGCAGGACGCATCATTCGTCTGCGTGGACCGTTTATTGTAATCCAGGATGTGAGCGGTCAGATTCAACTCTATCTGAACATCAAGGAATTTCCGGATGACGAGCGCAGTGAAATTAAAAGCTGGGACCTTGGCGATATCATCGGCTGTACAGGGAAGGTTATGCGTACTGACAAGGGAGAACTCAGTATCAGGGTTGAAAGAATTCGCTTGCTGACCAAATCCCTTCGTCCACTACCAGATAAATACAAGGGACTCACCGATACTGAAGTCAGATATCGTCAGCGTTATGTTGACTTGATTGCCAATGAGGAGTCACGACAAACCTTTACTATCCGCTCAGCAATCGTCAGTGCCATACGCGCATTTATGAATGAACGGGAATACATGGAAGTGGAAACACCCATGATGCAAGTGATTCCTGGTGGGGCAGTGGCAAGGCCTTTTATCACCTATCACAACTCCCTGGATCAGGATATGTATCTGCGGATTGCCCCGGAGCTTTTCCTGAAGAGGCTGGTGGTTGGCGGTTTTGAGCGTGTATATGAATTAAACCGTAACTTTCGTAACGAAGGCTTGTCCACTCGCCATAATCCCGAATTCACCATGCTTGAATTCTACCAGGCCTATGCAGACTACAATGACCTGATCAATATGACCGAGGAAATGCTGCGATCCATTGCACTGAATGTCCTGGGCAGCGGCCAGGTTATCTATCAGGGCGTCGAACTGGATTTTGAAAAACCATTTGCCCGTGTCAGCCTGACCGGAGCAATCCTGGAGAAGATGACGGACGTCACTGCTGAACAGTTATCAGATTACGAGAGTGTCAAAAAGATAGCCGAGGATATTGGCATTGAGGTCAAACCGAATTGGGGTAAAGGAAAAATCCAGCTGGAAATTTTTGAGGCTCGTGTTGAAGAGTCACTGGAACAACCGACATTCATCACGCAATTCCCCACGGAGGTATCGCCTCTGGCGCGCAGGAATGATGACAATCCGGAGATCAGTGATCGTTTTGAGCTTTTCATTGCTGGTCGGGAAATCGCCAATGGATTTTCCGAGCTTAATGACTCTGAGGACCAGGCAGAACGTTTCCGGGCCCAGGTTGCCGAGAAGGAAGCCGGTGATGATGAAGCCATGCACTTCGACCAGGATTACATCACGGCCCTGGAATATGGCATGCCACCTACAGCCGGTGAGGGTATAGGGATTGATCGACTGGTGATGCTCTTCACGGACTCTCCCTCTATTCGGGACGTGCTGCTTTTCCCCCACATGCGTCCGCAGCAGGATTAATCCTGTCACGGTGATGGGAAAAAGGAGTGTTAGCGGTGAGAACAATATTCAGCTGGAAGCATCCTGGCTGAATCTGCTGAAAGAAGAGTTCGACGCAGATTATATGCGTTCACTCAAGACTTTCCTGCAAAGGGAAAAAGCGGCTGGTAAGGAAATTTATCCGCCGGGTAATCTCATCTTCAATGCCCTTGATTCAACGCCAGTGGATAAGGTCAAAATTGTTATTCTTGGCCAGGACCCCTACCACGGTCCTGGACAGGCCCATGGTCTGTGCTTCTCTGTCCGTCCCGGTGTTGCTGTCCCCCCATCTCTTCAAAATATCTACAAGGAACTGGCGGCTGATCTGGGGATACCTCCAGCGGGTCATGGGTATCTGCAAACCTGGGCAGATCAAGGCGTGTTATTACTCAATGCGGTGCTCACTGTTGAAAAATCCAAAGCTGCCTCGCATCAGGGAAAGGGGTGGGAGAGTTTTACTGGCAGAATCATTTCCCTGCTAAATGAGCGCCGGGAAAATCTGGTATTTATGCTGTGGGGTAGCTACGCGCAGGAAAAAGGCCGGATTATTGACCGCAACAGACATTTGGTACTGCAATCCACCCATCCCTCGCCATTATCGGCGCATCGGGGTTTTCTCGGATGCCGTCACTTTTCACAGGCCAATGCGTATCTGCAGGAGCATGCTTTTGAAACGGTAAATTGGCGATTGCCTAAAACACCGGAAGGGTAAAAAGGCATATACTAAAACAATGCCCGGTCAATGCGCTCCAGGACTAATTCCTGCTTAGCCTTCAACCCAGGGCCTCAATCCCCTTCGTAAATACATCCACTAGTACAGGTTTCACTGATGACCAGCCTGGACAATATCGGTAAATCCTTTTTAAGGCGCTGCCATAACCAGCGTGCAATGTTTTCACTGGTGGGATTTTCCAGCCCTGCAATCTCGTTCAGATAATAATGGTCCAGTTCACGAATGATCGGGTCTACAACGGCCGAAATTTCTGAAAAGTCGACAATCCAGCCCAGATGCGCATCAGGTTCTCCCGAAACATGCACCTCAACACTGTAGGAATGCCCATGTAAACGGGCACACTTGTGACCTTCCGGGACATTGGGAAGACGGTGTGCAGCTTCAAATGTAAATCGCTTGAATATATCCATAATGCCTGGCCTGTATTTCGGCTCGGGATGGTAACGAGAGCCCGGTGTTATGTACAGTGCTTTTGCATATAATAACTGAGCCTTGAAAAGAGAATCTGATGCACCCGACTCAACTAGTCATAAAGTTTCTTAAGAGACTCAAATTTGAGCTGCTCAGGGGTTCGAGGTTGCCAGTCTTTCTGGGCCTGCTGGCAACCATGCTCACCATTATGATGTATGTCAGCAACCAGCCCTTTATCAGTAATTTGCTCACTCGCATGGATAACATGGTGTTTGACCAGCGTTTCGAACTCATGCTTGAGCCCCCCCGGGAAACAGAACACAGTATTGTCGTCATTGATGTCAACCAGCGCAGCCTGGCTGAAATTGGCCAGTGGCCATGGTCCAGGCGTTTGCTGGGCCAGCTGGTTGAAAAGCTCACAGACTATGGCGCGCTAGTGATCGGGTGGGACTTCCTGTTTCCCGAACATGAACGCAATATTACCGGGGAGTTGCGACGGGCTATTGAATCTGGTGATGGCGGTCAGTTCATTGACATAATGCCCAGGCTGAATGAACTGCAGGGAGTCCTTGATGGAGACAGGGTATTTGCGGAAAGTATGCAAATCACAGATGTGGTCCTGGGATTTTCCTTCAAGCCCAATGAGTTTTTGCAGTACGGCACTTTACCTGAGCCTATAATCCCTATTGACGACACACTTGCCAATAGTCTGGCTATTCCCAATATGCAGGGATACGAGGCGAATGTGGATGTTCTGCAATCCGCAGCCAGGGGAGGAGGGTTTATTGATAATCTTCCTGATATTGATGGTGTTATCCGCCGATCCCCGCTGGTTTTCCGTTACCAGAACAATCTTTATCCCTCGCTGGCACTGGACATGGCGCGTCTTTACTACTTTGAGGAAAACTTCAGCCTCGTCACGGAAGAGGTGCCGGGCACTTCACGGCGAGAGATGACCGGTATCAAGATGGGGCAAGTGTTCATCCCCACTGATGGTCTGGGACAGGTAATTGTTCCTTACATAGGTGAGTCCCAGCTCGGACAGGGTGATACCTATCCATATATAAGCGCCATAGATGTGCTTAATGACACGCTCTCGGAAGACGATGAGAATTCATTGTTTAACAGCCTTGTATTTATTGGTTCCACGGCAACAGGATTGTACGATTTGCGCTCGACTCCCATGGAGAATATTTACCCCGGGGTTGAGGTACATGCGAACATACTCAATGCCATCCTCAAATCAGCACCGACATTCACTGTTGACACGATAGAGGAAAATACCGGAGCCAGGTCAGGGCTTGATGCCATGATTTCCGACCTGACTGCTGCCCGTATAGATCCTTTCCCATCCAGACCAGACTGGCAGGAAGGGGCGGTGATACTGGTCCTGTTTGTTTCCGGGTTATTCCTGTCATTTGTTTACCCCTTACTGGGACCAGCACTGTTGATGTTGTTCAGCCTCACATTCATGCTTGGGCTAACAGCCCTGAACTTTAAACTATGGGCAGATTACAACCTGGATGTGTCTCTGGTTATCCTGCTTTTTCTGATTCTGCTGCTGACCGTGATAAACCTTGGCTACGGGTTCCTGAAGGAAGGACTCAACAAAAAGGCCATCAAGGGTATGTTTGACCAGTACGTTCCACCGGCTCATATTGATGCCATGGTTAATGATCCTGACAACTATAATTTCGAAGGTGAAAGCAAGGAACTGAGTGTACTGTTTTCCGATATCAGGAACTTCACGAGTATTTCCGAATCACTGGATGCGGCCCAGCTCAAGACCATGCTCAATGATTTTTTCACTCCAATTACAGGCATCATTTTTGATTATAACGGGACCATCGACAAGTATGTGGGCGATATGGTGATGGCCTTCTGGGGAGCTCCGCTGGATGATCCCAATCATCGACAGCATGCTGTGCTGGCTGCACTGAAAATGCAGGAGTGTGTTGAATCCCTGAAACCGGAATTCAGGGAAAGAGGGCTTCCTGAAGTCAATATTGGGGTCGGTATCAATTCCGGGTTTATGAATGTGGGGGATATGGGATCGACTTACAGGCGTTCCTATACAGTGTTGGGTGATGCCGTAAATTTGGGTTCTCGCCTGGAAGGCATTACCAAGGTCTATGGGGCCAAAATACTTATTGGCGAGGATACCTATGACCATCTTGAAGGATTTCTGTGCCGTCTGGTTGACAAGGTCCAGGTAAAAGGAAAGGAAGAGTCGATACGTATTTACCAGCCTCTGGGTGAAGAAAAACACATGTCCGGGGAGCTGATAGCACTGGTGGATCAATATCACAGGGCCCATGCAAAATATGTTGGGCAGGACTGGGATGAAGCTGAAAAAATGTTCCTTGCACTTAAGGAATGCGATCCGCAAACCATGCTTTATGATGTCTACCTGGAGCGTATCCCTAACCTTAGAGAGCAAATTCTTTCTCCTGACTGGGATGGCACTTTCCGTCATACCTCGAAGTAGGCAGCAGTTGGAAAACAACAACGCTGGAGTTATTGACATGACCGGATAAGTGGGTAAAATGCGCAGCCTTAGCGCTTTGGGTGAATAGCTCAGCTGGGAGAGCGTCGCCCTTACAAGGCGAATGTCGGGGGTTCAAGTCCCTCTTCACCCACCAAAGTGCGCTATTCCAATCATTCTATGGACCGGTAGTTCAGCTGGTTAGAATGCCGGCCTGTCACGCCGGAGGTCGCGGGTTCGAGTCCCGTCCGGTCCGCCATTTATTTTCCTTGCTCCTTACCCTGTTTTACGTCTTACAGCGTTTTCTGATGTGCCCCTGTTTATAGATATCAATCCTCTTCGGCTAGTGTTTGCTGATGAATTAATTCGCCTGCTCCAGTCAACCAGTGACACTGTAGTGCGTTAACTACATGGAGACCTGTGACAGGAGGATGTGATGAATAAAATTATCGCTGTAACAATATTTTTGTCCCTGTTGGTGGCATGCCGACAGGTGGATGAGTTCACCGGTAACAGGCCTATAGTAGATACCAGGGGGGTCAACCCCAAGGCTTATGAAGCTGATCTTGACGACTGCTATGTCCTTGCTGACGATGTCCAGGCCAGTCGTAAAGTAGCAACGGCGACAACCACGGGTGCGGTCGGTGGTGGTGTTATCGGTGCGGCAGCAGGTAACAGTAATACTGCCAGGAAAGGAGCTGGTATTGGTGCAGTTACAGGGGTTTTAAGGGGAGCTGCATCAGTCATTCATGAACGTCAGCAGGTTCTCAGGAACTGCCTTGCTGGCAGGGGGTATATTGTCCTGAATTGAAATATTGATATGAATGACCCTTAATGAACGGGATTGTTTCCTGGTATGCAGACACTTCATAATGGTCATTTTGCCGGGATTCCGTCATGCAGCTGAGTGATTTCACTTATTCCGATATTCCTGTCCAGCCAGTGTATGACCGCTTCCTGGAGGACAATGGCGTAAGGCTCTCAATTCTCAGATTAGACCTGGTGCACCCCCTCATTTCCGGGAACAAGTGGTTCAAGCTCAAATTTAACCTGCAACAGGCCTTGGAATCGGGAAAGAAGACAATCCTGAGTTTCGGAGGAGCCTGGTCCAATCACCTCCATGCCCTAGCGCATGCCGGAGTGCTTTTCGGTTTTAACACCATAGGAATAGTAAGGGGTGAGCTCGATGGCACCCTGACACCCTGTCTGCAGGATGCTGAACGCGCAGGAATGACTCTCCAAGGTATCCCGAGGCAGCGTTATGCACATAAAGAGGATAAGTCACTATTGGCTGACCTGGAGCAGGAACATGGTGATTTTTTCCTTGTGCCGGAGGGAGGTGCTAATAGGGCAGGTGCAGCCGGTTGTAGCGAAATCAATACCCTGTATTCCCATGACGATTTTGACTATATTTGTGTTGCCTGTGGCACTGGTACAACCCTGACGGGTTTGCTGCAAACCGCTACCAGTCCAGTTCTGGGTTTCCAGGTGCTCAAGGGGAGTGGGTATCTGGAAAATGAGGTGCGACGCCAATTGGCCGAGTATGGGTTCGAGGCCAGAACCTCATGGTCTGTTAATGACCAGTTCCATTTTGGTGGTTATGCACGGTCGAATTGCCAGCTTATGAAATTTATCCAGGATTTCAAAGTGTGCACTGGTATAGAACTTGAACCTGTCTATTCAGGCAAAATGGTGTATGGCATTTATGAGCTAATCAAAAAAAGGGATTTTTTCCCACAAAATTGCAGTATACTGTTAATACATGGCGGAGGGTTGCAGGGCTTAAGAGGCTACCTTTAGTTTATTTTATATTTATCATATAGTTGTATTTCATATTTAAAGCTTTTTCGTGATATAGATGATTGTCCATTTGTGGAGACAGGTCGCTAAAAAATTGGTCGGGCAAGCACTTTGCCTGGCTTATTTGCTGGTATGTGCTGTTTTCCCCGCTTTTGGACAGGGTGTCGTCTGGACACTGGATACATCCCTTGCAACACCCACGGGCACCCTGGATGTCGAGGCTCTTCAGACTCTTGAGGATGAGAAAAGCTTTCTGTTGAGTGTGGACGATGTTTCCCAATATACCATCAAAATTGAACAGTCCGCCCTGATGTCCAATGGAGACCGCAGCTGGCATGGTTCGATTGTTGGCACGGGGCTGGATTATGCCTTTGTGTCGACTGTCGGCCAGAAAACCGCTCACTTCATCCTGACGTCACCCTCCGGGATCTTCCAGTTTTTTGGTACCAATACCGGGGGGAATCTCTTTTCCGGCGCCTTTAACCGGCTTGAACATGTCAGGGATGATATTCCTGATGTGGATACGATTGTCTGGGGTGAGGGGGCTCGGGACGTTTTTACGTCAACGCCGCTTTCAATTAATCAATCAGTCTCCAGTGATACAGCTCCTATTGGCTCATGGCTAACTTTTGAGTTGACCTTCGAAAATTTCGGGTCATCGCCTTTGTCTGACCAGAACGTCGATATTTTCTTTGTTCTTGAAAATACGGAGCTTCCGGTTTTGCCTCCTGGCTGCCAGATTGCTGAATCTACCGACCTGCAGCCCGTTCTGCATTGTTTGTTGGGGGAGTTCGCCGCAGGACAGGTCAAGCAGTTGTCGTTTACCGTGAATACCTCGGAAGCATCCTATCCGCTGGTTTACAGTACTGCAGTGGCCGGGGATTTTCGCAGCGATGTCATCGTTGAGATATTCCAGGATGTACGCAGCGACCAGGATGGCGACGGGATTTCGGATTTCAATGAAAACCTTCTTGGCCTGGATGACACGAATGGCCTGGATGCCGAGCAGGAAAAGGAGGCCATTATAGATGTCCTGGTGGCTTACACGCCGGAGGTAGATTCGGTCTATGACGGCGAGGTAACGACCAGGATAAACCAGTTATTCAATGTTGCGAACAGGATTTTTGAAGACAGCCACACAGGCATTGTTTTACGGCCAGTGGGGATTCATAAAATCAATTATACGCCGTCGGCGGCTCTTGAAGATGATCTGTATTCCCTGACCATTGCTGAAGGGGAGGCATTTGCAAACCTTGGACGCCGAAGAGCCCTTTTTGGCGGAGACCTTGTGGTTCTGTTTCGGACAGGGGAGGTCAATGGCCTCTGTGGTCTTGCGAATCTTGTAGGCAAAGGCACCGAGGGAGACTTTTCAGCCCAGTACCATCGCGACTTTGCTTTTTCCGTGATCAATATTGACTGTATGGATGACAGTGTACTGGCCCATGAAGTGGGTCATAACCTTGGGCTCATTCACTCACGTCGTGAAGAATCAGGTGGTGGCACACTGCCTTCTTCCTCTGGATATGGCGTAGACACCCGCTTTGTTACCGTGATGGCGTTTCCGGATGATTTCGATGTGGTTAACAGGCTCTACCGATTTTCAGACCCAAGTCGTTTATGTGGACCCTTTGCCTGTGGTGAGGAGGCCGATATGCCTGACACGGGTGCTGATGCTGTTGCCACGCTGAATCTGGTCAAGCATCAGGCAGCGGCCTTTTATCCATCCCAGGAAAGCAGAATCCGCAACCTGAAAGCGGTTTCCAGTAAGGAAGGCGCGGTGTCGGTCTCGTTGGGTTTGGCAGCTTATACGGGTAACAGCAATGACTTTTCAACACATGTGAACAGTGATGACAGGGTAACCCTGCGCATGAAGATAAGGCCATTACCTAGACAGCTTGGCAAACGCTTTGTGACCCATCTGGTTGCGGTTAGTGGTAATAACAGTTTCTTCCAGATTAATGAAGAGGGAGAATTTTCATCCTGGAATGGCTCATTAAATACGCTAACTCCCATGGGGGGGAGCAGGCGTTTTTCAGGGGCTGAACTGTTCGATGTGGTGGAAGTTTTGAAGCCGGGGTCCGCGAGAATAAGCGACAGTACCCTGAGACTCTTCGTTGCTTACCGTATGGTGGAAACGGGTGAACTGGTCTACGGAGCCACTCCCTACTCACTGACTATCAGTCAATAAGTCTGGTATTTGGAAGAAATGCACCTGTAAAAAGATCCTAGAGGCGACACAGATTCTCACTGATGGGAAACAGGTACTTTACATCAAAAATGACATTGTTCGACCGGGTGTAGGACCTGATCTTTTCCACCCCGGCCTCCCTGAAGCAGTCATGAGATACAGCTATTACCACGGCATCATAGGATTGAGGTGACACTTCCTCAATAAGCTCCAGCCCATATTCGTTAAGGGCACTTTTCGGATCTACCCAGGGGTCATGGATATCCACATTGGCATGGTACTCCCTGAGACCCTGAACCAGTTCCACGACTCTGCTGTTACGAATGTCCGGACAGTTTTCCTTGAATGCAAGCCCAAGGACCAGGATATTGGCGTCTACTACATGAATCCTGTGCCGAGTCATTTCCTTGATAACTCGCTCGCTGATGTAAGTGCCCATTTCATCATTGATACGGCGTCCGGCAAGAATAACTTCAGGATGGTAGCCGATTTCCTGGGATTTGTGCGTCAGGTAGTAGGGGTCGACCCCAATGCAGTGACCACCCACAAGGCCGGGTCTGAAGTTCAGGAAATTCCACTTGGTGCCTGCTGCCTCAAGTACCTCTTCTGTATCAATACCCAAACGGTGGAAAATAATGCTTAATTCGTTGATGAGGGCGATATTGAGATCACGCTGGGTATTCTCGATTACCTTTGAGGCTTCCGCTACCTTGATGCTACTGGCCTTGTGAGTGCCGGCCTCAATAATTCTGCCGTACAGGCTGTCAACAAACGTGGCAGCCTCTGGTGTGGAACCGGAAGTGACCTTGATGACGGTGGACAACCTATGCTTCTTGTCACCGGGGTTGATGCGCTCCGGGCTGTATCCCACATAAAACTGCTGGTTTAACTGAAGCCCGGACTCCTGCTCCAGCAAGGGGACGCAATCTTCCTCTGTGGCGCCTGGATATACAGTTGATTCGAAAATAACGACATCACCTTCGTCGAGGTAGCGCCCTACAAGCAAACAGGCATTTTTAAGCGGAGTCAGGTCAGGACGGTTCTGTTTGTCGACAGGTGTCGGTACCGTGATAATGTAGACATTAAATGCTTTAAGATCTTCAGGGCTTGATGAATAGTGGCCATGAACAGCAGCAGCGAGATCACTGCTATCGAGATCTTTCATGATATCGATGCCGCCAGTGAGTTGATCCACACGGTTTCTGTTGATATCGAAGCCCAAAGCAGGAAAATGCTTTGCGAATTCCACCATCAGTGGCAAGCCTACATAACCGAGGCCGATGACGGCAATCTTGCTGTTATTGATGTCCATTTACCTGCTCCTTCAATGTGGGGGCATTATAAACAAAGCAGCCTGTGAATGCGCTGAAACTATAGCGCGGAGCATTAGGAAAACAGATGGCGTGATATACTCGCCACCTTCGAAAACTGGCCAAATATTATGACAAAATTCACCAAAGTCGGTATCACCGGAAGACGTAACAGGGAAATTGCTGACTCCCTGCAACTCCTTATAGATTTTCTTCAGTCTACGGTCGACCTGGACGTTATTCTTGATACGGAAATTGAGAGCCTGGTCGATGCCGGTAAAATGCAGGTCTGTGAGATCGACCAGTTGGTGAAATCTTGTGAACTGGTGATCGTAGTGGGAGGCGATGGCAGCCTGTTACAGGTGGCTTCTATATTGGCAGAAAATGATGTACCGGTTATTGGTGTGAATCGGGGCAGGCTTGGATTCCTTACAGACATCCTCCCGGAGCAACTGGAGAGTGTGCTCTCCGACGTGCTGGCCGGGCAGTACAAGATTGAGTCCCGATTTCTGCTGGATGTTGAATCAGCGCGCGACGGCAAGCAGGTTAAATTCCTGGGTTCGGCCCTAAATGATGTCGTACTTCACCCTGGGAAGGCTGTCCAGATGATAGAGTTCTCCCTGTATATCAATGATGAGTTTGTCTATAACCAGGCTTCGGATGGGCTGGTAGTGGCAACTCCAACGGGTTCAACAGCTTACGCGATGTCTGCAGGAGGGCCGATCATGCATCCGAAGCTGGATGCACTAGTGCTTGTTCCTATTAATCCGCATAGCCTGAGCAGCCGTCCTATTGTGGTCGATGGTAGTTGTGAACTAACGCTCATTGTAGGTGACCGGCATCATATTCTGCCCCAGGTAAGTTGTGACGGTTCGATGAGTCACAGTTGTAATCCCGGCGATCGCATTAGCATCCGCAAGAAGGCTAAAGAACTGAAAATACTTCATCCTGCTGATTATAATTATTACGAAACCTGTCGAAGCAAGCTGGGATGGTCTCACCGTCCAACCAACAAGTAAGCGCCTGATAGATGTTCAAAGTTCTTGAAGCTCCCCTTGAAGAAGACCTGAGTCAATTCAGTCGTCTGCTGTGGCAGCAAAAAATCTCCCACCGCATTATCCGCCTTGATCATAGTCAGGTACTGACGGTCACGGGACAGCAAGAGGCCATGACAGCAGTCACACTTTATAGCCAATGGCAGCGAGGAGAAGTTCTGCCGGACAAGAATGATTCGTCGGACGTAGCGGCTTATTTCAATATTCGGGATGTCGCAATAAAACTGGCTAGCGCATTTCGCCGAGCACCTCTTTCCCTGTTCTTGATTCTGCTCTGTATTGTCCTGGCTGTTCTTGCGCCTCTTGAGTCAATGAATGGTCTGACGCGTTCATTGTTGTATCCTGATTTCAGCTATGGCACATCGATTATTGACCTGGAAAGGGTCATGAATGACTTGCAACTGATGGTGTTCCTGAAAATGCTTAGTCCTGCTATTTTGCACGGGGGACTGGTCCATTTGTCGTTCAATATGCTCTGGCTGTGGGAGTTTGGCCGGAGAATTGAAGCAGTCCAGGCAAGTTGGGTATTGTTATTACTGATTATTATCCTGGCCCTTGTTTCCAATACGGCCCAGTACCTGTATGGCGGGTCAATATATTTTGGAGGCATGTCGGGAGTAGTCTACGGTCTTTTTGGTTACATATGGATGTGGCAGTTGTTTGATCCTGCAAAAGGGCTGGCCTTGCCGGGCGCTCTGGTGTTTTTTTTACTGCTAAGTCTGGTCATCATTACGGCCCTTGATCTGGATTTTATCGCCGACGAAGCCCATATAGGTGGTTTCCTTGCCGGTATTCTATATGGAGCTACCGTTGCCACCGTGTCTAAAGTTTGGCGTAGCAGGAATGCCATCCGATGACGATGATGACAGGAGTAAACATGAACGATAAACCGCAGACCCTGGAAGAACTCGTGAATGCCATGACCCCGGAAATACATGAGCAGCTAAAAAGCGCTGTTGAGTTGGGGCGATGGGAAAACGGGGAGCGATTGACAGATGAACAAAAGGCTAATTGTTTGCAGGCAATTATTGCTTACGATCAGGCAAACCTTTCACCGGAGCAGCGAGTGGGTTTCGTAAAACCGAAAGAGCAGCCCTGTGGTGATCACGAATAATAAATCAGGAATTTTATGACCGAACTTGCGAAAGGCCAGCTTCACAAGATGCGTGCCAGGTTGGATCAGCCTGTCAGTTATTCATTGATCCTGGGTAACGACCAGGTTTCTCTGAATGCATTGATCACAAAAAAAATTCGACTCGTATACCAAAATGAAATCCGCTGTGTTCATTGCGACCGCAAGACCAACAAGAGTTTCAATCAGGGATACTGCTATCCGTGCTTTCAGAAGCTGGCACAATGTGATAGCTGCGTCATCTCCCCGGAAAAGTGCCATTATGATGCCGGTACCTGTCGCGAACCCGTCTGGGGCGATGAGTTCTGTATGCAGGATCATATAGTATATCTGGCGAATTCTTCAGGAATTAAAGTGGGTATTACAAGGGCGTCACAAGTACCCACCCGTTGGATTGACCAGGGGGCTGTGCAAGCACTACCTGTTATGCGTACACGCTCTCGCCAGCAGGCCGGTTTCGTTGAAGCTTTGTTCAGGCAGTACGTCACTGACCGCACCAACTGGCGAAATATGTTGAAAGGTAATATTGAGGCCGTGGATCTTGAAACTGAGCGGGATGGCCTGGTGACTCGATGTGAAAAGGAACTTGATGACCTGGAACAGCGATTTGGTATTCATGCCATTAGCCAGATTAATGGTGTTTCACCGGTAGATATCAGCTACCCGGTGGATACTTATCCGGACAAGGTCAGCTCACTGAATTTTGATAAAACACCAGAGGTTGAAGGCAGCCTGCTTGGTATCAAGGGACAATACCTGATCCTGGATACCGGGGTAATCAACCTCAGGAAATTTTCAGGTTACCTGGTTACCTTACACGAAAACTGAAACATTAATCTTTTTGAATTGAATCTATTGGAATTTTTATGAAAGAGTCTCAGGGCAAGACAGTATATCTCAAGGATTATCAGCCGCCAGCCTATTTAATTGATGAAACCCATCTTACCTTCCAGCTGTTTGAAGATAAAACCCTGGTCTCTTCTGAACTGGTTTTACGCAGAAACCCTGAGGCGCCGTCAGCAGGTTCAAACGACCTTGTACTTGATGGCGTCGACCTGACCCTGCTTTCGGTATCTATTGATGGCCGGGAACTGGGAGAAGCTGAATATTCTGTCAATGATCATGCATTGGTACTCTCGGCACTACCAGATAATTTCACCCTGTCCTGTAATACGCAGATAAAGCCGCATGAAAATACAAGCCTTGAGGGTCTGTATAAATCTCGCACTATGTTCTGCACTCAATGTGAAGCCGAAGGGTTCAGAAAAATTACGTATTTCCTGGATCGTCCTGATGTTCTGTCCAGCTTTACTACCAGGATTGAAGCGGATAAATCCCTTTATCCTGTGTTGCTGTCCAATGGTAATAAAATTGACAGTGGCGACCTTCAGGAAGGTCGCCATTTTGCTACCTGGGAAGATCCATTCAGAAAACCAAGCTACTTATTCGCGCTGGTTGCGGGGAACCTCAAAGCAGTCGATGACAGTTTTACCACCTGTTCGGGGCGTGAAATTGCCTTGAGCATTTTTGTGGAAGAAAAAGATCTCGACAAGTGTGATTTTGCCCTGGCGTCATTGAAACGAGCGATGAAATGGGATGAGGATGTTTATGGCCGGGAATATGATCTGGATATTTTCATGATTGTTGCTGTGGATGATTTCAATATGGGGGCGATGGAAAACAAGGGTCTGAATATATTCAATTCGTCTTGTGTCCTGGCAAACCCGGCAACATCCACAGATCAGGCTTTTGCGCGCATTGAAGCTATTGTTGCCCATGAATATTTTCATAACTGGTCAGGTAACAGGGTGACCTGCCGTGACTGGTTCCAGTTAAGTCTGAAGGAGGGCTTTACGGTTTTTCGGGATTCAGAATTCTCCGCTGACATGGGCTCACGGGCTGTCAAACGAATAGAGGACGTAAGTTTTCTCCGAACTGTCCAGTTTGCCGAAGATGCCGGTCCCATGGCGCATTCTGTTCGTCCTGAGTCCTATATGGAAATCTCCAATTTCTACACGGTTACCATTTATGAAAAAGGAGCTGAAGTAGTCCGAATGCAGGCTAATCTTCTGGGTCCTGAAAGATTCAGGGAAGGCACTGACCGTTATTTTGAACGCTTTGATGGCATGGCCGTTACCACGGAGGATTTTGTAAGTACCATGGAGGAGGTTTCAGGCCTGGACCTGGGGCAGTTTAGACGTTGGTATAGCCAGGCAGGAACACCTGTGCTAGAGGTAAGTGGTGATTATGACAATGAAAACCATTCATACACACTGACGGTCGAACAGCATTGTCCACCGACCCCATCGCAGCCTGAAAAATTGCCTTTCTATATCCCCCTCACAATGGCGCTTCTGGACAAGGATGGCAATGAGCAGGTTCTGAATGTGGAGGGGCAGCAGTCGTCCACGGAACTGGTCCTGCATGTCAGTGAGCAAGCCCAGTCATTTCGCTTCACAGGTCTTAAGTCTGCTCCAGTGCCAGTTTTACTGCGTGGGTTTTCCGCCCCGGTTAAACTGCATTATCCCTATACACGAGATGACCTGATGTTGCTCATGCAACATGAAAAAGATGGCTTTGCCCGGTGGGAAGCCGGGCAGCAACTTTCACTGCAGGTCCTGCCGGATATTCAGGGTGCCATGAATGAAGGTATTGAACCTGAAGTCGATGAACGTCTTGTCAGTGCTTTCGACGGTATTCTTGAGATTGCAGCAAAAGATGATACCCAGGACAGGGCCATGCTTGCACACCTGATGCTCTTGCCCTCAGAGGCCTACCTGGCCGAACTGGCTGAAATTGCAGATGTGGATATTATTCATCATTCCCGCGAATTTTTACGTCGATACCTGGCCGTGAAGCTGGAAAACAAATTCCTGGCAGTCTATGAATCCTGTCTCAGGGATGTTCCCTACAAATACAATGCAAAAGAGGCTGCCTGCAGAAGCCTGAAAAATACGGTACTCAATTATTTATGCTGTCTCGACAAGCCGGAACATTTTGAGCGTGTCCAAAAGCAATATCGTGAAGCCAATAATATGACCGATAGTAGTTCGGCCCTGCGTTCACTGGTTAACAATCCCTCTGAATCCAGTGCGCAATTGCGTGAGAGCCTGCTGGAACATTTCTATGAAAATTGGAAGCATGAAACCCTGGTTGTTGAGCAGTGGTTCTCTATGCAGAGTGCAGCAAGTAATCCGGATAATCTGGGCGACATAAAAAAGCTGATGGAACATCCGGCTTTTGATATCAAGAATCCAAACAAGGTCCGATGTGTAATAGGTGCCTTCTGTCACAACAACGCCGTGGGATTTCACAAACTTGATGGCAGTGGCTATGATTTTCTGGCGGACCAGGTCATCGCATTGAATGCGATCAATCCACAGATCGCATCGAGATTATTGACACCTCTCACCAGGTGGAGAAAGTTCAGTCCTGAACGCCAGGATCTCATGCAGGAGGCACTGCGCCGGGTTATGGCTCTACCTGATATCTCGCCTGATGTATATGAAGTGGTCAGTAAAAGCCTTCAGCCATGAAATGAAGTAATGTCTATGGGGTTGAACCTCCCTGTCACTGCAACTGAATCGTGTTGTAATGGCATATTGCCTGAATTAAGCTTGTCGTCTGTTTCGCTTTCTAAAGCCGCAGTGCCTGTCAGAATTGCGTTGGCGAAAACATATTAACAATAAAAAAACCTGCCACTCCGACGGGCACCAGAGGCAGGATATTTCCATAAACCCTGGGGGAAGCAATGATTACAGATCCACGCCAGATACTTGATCATTCGGCCATGAGTCGACTGCAGTACGTTATTGTTGGTTTAACCGTTGGTCTCAATGCGCTGGATGGATTTGATGTGCTCGCTATCAGCTTCGCCGGGCCGGGTATTGCCATGGAATGGGGCCTTGATAATGCCGGTCTGGGGATAGTGCTCTCCATGGAGCTAATCGGCATGGCTGTTGGCTCGGTTCTTCTGGGAGGGGTTGCTGACCGAATTGGCCGTAAAACCACCATTATGGGGTGCCTGTTTGCCATGGCTATTGGCATGTTCATGGTCACTACCACGTCAAGCCTGATGGAGCTCTCAATCTGGCGCGTCATCACTGGCCTTGGCATTGGCGGCATGCTGGCGGCAATCAATGCTGTAGTGGCAGAGTTTTCCAACCTTAAAAACCGGGCGAAGATGATTGCCATCATGACGATAGGCTATCCGGTTGGGGGAGTTGTAGGCGGGGCAATCGTTTCTGAACTAATGAAATATTTTGACTGGCGAGTCGTGTTTTATTTCGGAACGA
The DNA here is from genome assembly GCA_964503965.1 of uncultured Enterobacteriaceae bacterium. Classification (GTDB taxonomy): domain Bacteria; phylum Pseudomonadota; class Gammaproteobacteria; order Pseudomonadales; family Pseudohongiellaceae; genus Eutrophocola. Next base: position 60,918 of record CAZDCK010000013.1, read on the forward strand.
TTATGACAGTAATTTTTATTCCCCTGATTCACTTTATCATGCCGGAATCAGTACATTGGCTGACCAGAAAGCAGCCAGAAGGGGCATTGGACAGGATTAATGCCACGTTGAAGCGGTTAGGCCATGCCGCGGCTGACCAGTTGCCTGTGATAGAGGAGGCCGCCAGAAAAGTATCTACCTCATTCCTGTTCTCGAGGGTCATGATTGCAACAACACTCCTGGTTACGGCGGCATATTTCCTGCATGTAGTTACGCTTTATTACATCCTTAAATGGACACCGAAGCTGGTCGTTGACATGGGGTTTGCTCCTAATCTTGCTGGTGAGGCTTTAATGTGGGCCAGTATTGGTGGTGCATTGGGCTGTATTTTCTTTGGAGTACTCAGTACACGTTTCAGTCTCAAATCCCTGACCATTTTCACTTTCGCTCTGGCCTGGGTCTTCACTGGGATCTTCGGCTATGCCCCAGCCGAACTGGGAACTATCAAACTTTTTGTCGCCATGGCGGGTTTCTTCGTGAATGCCGGTATTGTCGGTATGTACGCCATCCTGGCGAATGTCTTTCCAACACAGGCCAGAGCATCCGGCACTGGGTTCGCCATTGGTATTGGCAGGGGTGGTTCCGTGCTGTCCCCGATCATTGCGGGATTCCTGCTTGAAGGTGGGCTGGATTTACCCGGGGTGTCGCTGATCATGGGAGCAGGATCAATAATAGCTGCTGTTCTGTTGCTGTTTTTGAAACTGGATGCTGATGGCAGTGCGAAAGGTGCAGGTGGCGAGAAAAAAGATGAAGGCCCCCAGGGCATTGGTAGCCCGGCACCAGTCTGATATTATTTTCTTGATTAAAAAACCGCTGCATTTGCAGCGGTTTTTTTTCGCGTCGTGTCAGGGCTGGTCTACATCACGAACATTTTGCAGGGGAATATTGCTGGCGTTATCTGCCCCTTTCATATACTCCTCGATTTCGTTGAAATTCATGTAGCGATAGATTTCCGCAGACATGGTATCAAGGTTATTCATGTAGGCCATGTATTCTTCCATGTCGGGGAGCTTGCCCAGCGCAGAAGCCACGGCAGCAAGTTCAGCTGAAGCCAGATAAACATTGGCTCCATCACCCAGACGATTGGGAAAGTTTCTTGTTGACGTGGAAACTACCGTTGAACCTGCTTCGACACGCGCCTGATTGCCCATACAGAGTGAACAGCCAGGCATTTCGGTGCGGGCGCCGGCCTTGCCATAGATTGAGTAATAGCCTTCTTCCGTTAACTGGTGCTGATCCATTTTTGTGGGTGGTGCCAGCCAGAGTCTTGTAGGCAGTGAACCCTCAACCTGTTCAAGCACTTTACCTGCAGCGCGGAAATTACCAATATTGAGCATACATGAACCAATAAACACTTCATCGATCTGTGTGCCGGCAACCTCAGACAGGGGTTTTACATCATCCGGATCATTAGGACACGCGAGTAGGGGTTCCTTGATCTCATTGAGGTCAATTTCAATAACTTCCCTGTATTCGGCATCGGCATCCGCTTCAAGAAGTTCAGGATTCGCAAGCCATTCTTCCATCGCAACTGCACGTCGTTCCAGGGTTCTCGGGTCACCATAGCCCTGTGAAATCATCCAGCGCAGCAGGGTAATATTGGACCTGAAGTACTCCTTGATCGGCTCTGGACCAAGTTTGATGGTACAACCAGCTGCTGAGCGTTCGGCGGAGGCATCAGACAGTTCGAATGCCTGTTCTATTTTCAGGTCAGGAAGGCCTTCAATTTCCAGAACACGCCCGGAGAATATGTTCTTCTTGCCTTTCTTTTCGACCGTGAGCAAACCGTTCTGAATGGCCGCGTAAGGGATGGCATTAACCAGGTCACGCAAGGTGATGCCAGGCTGCATGTCTCCCTTGAAACGAACCAGTACCGACTCAGGCATATCCAGAGGCATAACGCCTGTGGCTGCCGCAAAGGCAACGAGGCCTGAACCAGCCGGGAAAGAAATACCGATGGGGAAGCGGGTATGAGAATCACCACCAGTGCCCACTGTGTCAGGAAGAAGCATACGGTTTAGCCAGGAGTGGATAATGCCGTCACCGGGTCGAAGTGAAACCCCGCCACGATTCTGGATGAAATCCGGTAATGAATGCTGTGTATCTATATCGACGGGCTTGGGATAGGCTGCGGTGTGACAGAATGACTGCATAACAAGGTCAGCAGTAAAGCCGAGGCAGGCCAGATCCTTGAGTTCATCCCTGGTCATGGGCCCGGTTGTATCCTGAGAGCCCACAGTGGTCATCCTTGGCTCACAGTATGTGCCAGGCCTGATGCCTTCTACACCGCAGGCCTTACCGACCATTTTTTGTGCCAGGGTGAAGCCCTTGTCACTTTCAATTGGTGCGTTGGGCCGGCGGAATTCATCAGAGGCGCCGAGGCCGAGCTTTTCACGGGCCCTTTCTGTGAGACCACGCCCGATAATCATGGCAATCCTGCCGCCCGCCTGAACTTCGTCGAGTAGCATCTCAGTTTTCAATTCAAAGGTGGATACAACATCATCCGTTCCATGGCGGGTTATTTTGCCCGCGTAAGGATGGATGTCGATCACATCACCCGTTTCAAGATCATCCACGTTGCACTCGATAGGAAAACCACCAGCATCTTCCATGGTATTGTAAAAAATCGGAGCAATAGAGGAACCCAGCACGACACTGCCAATACGTTTGTTGGGTATGTGGGGAATATCATGGCCCATATGCCAGAGTACCGAGTTGGTTGCCGATTTTCGTGATGAGCCGGTACCAACAACATCACCTACCAGGCAGACAGAATGGCCTTTGTGTTTCAATTCCTCAATCTGCTCAACTGCATTAGTGACGCCTTCACGGGGCATTTTGTACATGGCCGTTGCATGCAGGGGAATGTCGGGTCTTGACCAGGCATCAGGGGCAGGGGAGAGATCGTCAGTATTGGTTTCACCGGGCACCTTGAATACGGTGGTAGTGATAACGTCAGGAACACGGGGTTTGTTGGTGAACCATTCAGCATCTGCCCATGACTTAAGGGTTTTTATGGCATTGGCATTTCCGGCGTCAGCTTTTTCGGCGACATCATGGAAAGCATCAAACATCAGCAGGGTGCTGGAAAGCTGTACACCTGCTTCCTCACCCAGTTCAGCATCATCCAGCAGGTCTACCAGGGTGCTGATGTTGTAACCGCCAAGCATGGTGCCCAGCAGTTTGACAGCATCGAGCCTGGAAATGAGAGGTGATTCAGCGTCCCCCTTGGCAACAGCGGAAAGAAAACCCGCTTTGACATAGGCTGCCTCATCAACCCCGGCTGGGACACGGTTACTGATTAAATCCAGCAGGAATTCCTCTTCGCCTGCCGGCGGATTCTTCAGTAGCTCAATGAGAGCGGCAGTCTGTTCAGCGTCGAGGGGTTTGGGAACAATACCCTGTTCAGCACGTTCTTCCACATGGCGGCGATAAGCTTCAAGCACTTCAAATTCCTCACGAAATAGGTGGCTGGGGACTGGTTTCCGGCCATTCCGGATTCCATAAATGCGGGCGCAGATTTTACTTGAAATGGCCTTTAAAGACTAGGTCAGCAGCGGACAGCGCGTTACAATCGACAGCTATGAACTCAGTAAAGACACCCTGTATAGGAATATGCTCTACCACGTCCCTGGGCGACAAGATATGCCGGGGATGTAAGCGATTTGGCTTCGAGGTAGTGAATTGGAACCAGTACTCGGATGAGGAAAAACGGGCGGTGTTGAGCCGGATTGACCAGTTAACCCAGCAGATCATGGCTGAACGGTTCAGGATCCTGTCCGTTGAAAAGCTCATGCAGGCCCTTGATGACTTCCGGTTTTTCTATGATCCGACCATGTCGCCATATTGCTGGTTACACAACCTGCTGCAAAAGCGACTCTATCGTATCAACAGTCTGGATGAAGTTGGGGCAAGTCTTGCTCCATCCCATAATGGACGTGAAGTCAGTGAAGTTATCGCTGAAATCAACCAGGAGCTTTTTACGCTCAGCCTTGCCCATTATGAACGTTATTTTGAAAGCCGCTTTAGCCGAGGAACTGGTCGCTGAAGTCACCATGAAAGCAGGGGGAAAACATGGCTCGATATAAATGCTTTTTACTACTCATTATATGTTTCGTCCATACCGTAACAGCGCAAATGCTTACGGATTATGCGGTTGACACCTCATGGCCCCAGCCCTTACCGGATGCCATGATACTTGGGCAGGTATCAGGTATAGCTGTAGCGCCTGATGATACCGTCTGGGTGCTGCACCGTCCTAAAACCCTTACCCTGAGTGACCTGGGCGCTGTGCTGGATCCTCCGGCTTCAATTTGCTGCCGGGCGGCTCCTTCCGTTCTTCAATTCAGCCCGGAGGGTGAGTTATTGCAGGCCTGGGGTGGACCTGTCTGGGACGTGGATAACCAGCAATGGCGAGAGCAAGACCAGGACTGGCCACTCAATGAACACGGAATTTTTGTGGATGATCAGGGTTATGTCTGGATCGGTGGAAATCAGGACGCCGGGGGGCAGCATATCGTAGTCAAGTATTCGCAGGCCGGTGAACACCTGCTGACACTGGGAACGCCGGGTGAAACAGGAGACAGTAATGATCCTGCCCGTCTTGGACGTCCATCGGATATAGCAGTAGATACCGGGGCTGCTGAAGTCTATGTGGCAGATGGATATAAAAACCGTCGCGTGATCGTCTTTGACAGTATCTCCGGCGACTACAAGCGTCACTGGGGTGCGTATGGAAATCGACCAAATGATGCTCCACTACCTGCCTACAATCCCGATGCCGAACTTTCCGATCAATTTCTCGGGCCTGTTCATGCTGTGGTGCTTGGACCGGATAATCTGCTGTACGTGGCAGACAGGACGGGGAACAGAATCCAGGTGTTTGAAAAGGACGGTACATACATTCGTGAAGCACTGATATCACCGGAAACCCTTGCAAACGGTTCTGCGTGGGATATCACCTTTTCACCGGAAGATAACGGTCGCTGGCTCTTCATGGCCGATGGTGCCAATCGTGTTATCTGGAGACTGGATAGTAGTACGCTGTCCGTGTCTGGTTTTTTTGGCGGTGGTGGCAGGCAAGCAGGACAATTCAACTGGGTTCATAATATTGCTGCAGATTCAGCAGGCAACCTTTATACATCCGAGGTGCTCGATGGCCGCCGAATCCAGAAATTCACGCCGGGGGGTAGTGGACGTTAAATGCCTTACCCTGGAAAATTATCCACATAGACATTTGAAAAATTGCAGTTTATTCTCATGGGGAAAAAAGGGGGGGGGTATACGATGTTCAGGTTGCTGGTTCTCTGTAGCATAAGTCTGATCTGTTCCACCACTGTTCTTGCTCAATCTGAAGGACTGCCGCGCAGGGACGATGGCCGGCCGGATATCTCCGGTATCTGGCAAGTGCTCAGTAACGCCAACTGGAACCTGGAAGACCAGCCAGCCGTACAGGGGACTGTTGAAAGCCTGGGGGCAATCGGTGCTGTGACGCCGGGCAAAAGTGTCATTAGGGGAGGCCGTATTCCCTATAAGCCCGAGGCTTTGGCCCAACTGACCAGCAATTATGCCAACCGGCGCACCGAAGATCCCGAAGCCAAATGTTTTATGCCTGGAATACCACGGGCCACCTATATTCCCCAGCCTTTCCAGATTTTTCAGACTGATACCGATATTTTCATGGCCTACCAGTTCGCTGGAGCTGAGAGAACTGTCTTTATGGATAATCATATGGAAGCCCCTATCGACAGTTGGATGGGCTGGTCTAATGGCCACTGGGAGGGCGATACCCTCGTCATCGAGGTAGCCGGCCTTAACCCGAACTGGCTTGACCGGACTGGCAACTACTATACCTCCACTGTCAAGGTGACCGAACGTTATACTCTCAAAAGTCCCTATCACATGGACTATGAGGTAACGATTGAGGATCCAGCGGTATATGAGGACCCATGGACCTTCGGCATGACCCTGTACAAACGTGTGGAGGATAACGCCCGCCTGTTTGAGTTCAAATGTGTCGAATTTGCCGAAGAAATGATGTACAGCTACCTCAGCCGTGAAAATTATTTTCGAAACCTGGGAATCGACATCAGTGGAGATGATGAAGATGAATAGGAATATAAACAGGGCGTATATACCCATTTCATACAGGATGGCGACATTGATCATGTTTTTGCTGTCTGCAGTTAATGCCGTTATGGCACAAGAGGAGTCCTGGGAGATGCCCAGAACCTCCTGGGGAGATCCCCTGATTCAGGGATACTGGTCAAACTCCACAATGGTTCCCCTGCAGCGCCCCGAACACCTGGGTGAGCAGGCCTTTTACACGGAACAGGAATTAAACGATATTCTGCGGGCTGAATTTGATGATGAATATGGGGAAACCCAGGCTGGAACACCGGAAGATGTGCATTACCAGTTTGATGATTACCTGATGAACCGGACTGCTGACAACATCACCCAGAACTTGCGAACGTCTATTATTGTTGACCCACCCAATGGGCGTTATCCGGAGCTGACAGCGGCAGCCAAGCAGGATCTTGAGGATTTTCGTGTCTGGCGGGATAAGTACCAGTGGGACAAGGCACAGAACAGGACCCTCTCAGAACGCTGTCTTATCTGGGACCAGGAAGGTCCACCGATTCTGCCTCTGGGCTACAACAGTACCTATCAATTTATGCAGACTGAAGATTACGTCGTCCTGAAACTGGAAATGATTCATGATGTGCGCATTATTCCCCTGGATGGTGGTGATCCTGCCGAGAATAGTCTGCCACAGTGGCTTGGTAATTCCCGAGGCTACTGGGACGGGGATACTCTGGTTGTAAAAACCACGGGTTATACAGGCAGAACCAATATGCCGGGACTGCGTCGTGCGCCTATGTCGGTAGATGCGGTGGTTGAAGAGAGGTTTACCCGCGTAGATGAAACCACTATCGACTATCAGTTTACCGTGACGGACCCGACAGTCTGGACGCAACCCTGGAGCGGTAATTATCCATTCAATGCGATTGACGGCCCCATGTTCGAGTATGCCTGCCACGAAGGCAATTACGGCATTGTGAATATTCTGAGTGGCAAGCGGACAGAAGAACTGGACAGAATGCGGGCAGCAGAACAGTAAAGGGGAATTAACAAGTGAAAAATAAAATTCTGATTATCCTGGGCCTGACCCTGAATCTGGTACTGACCAATGCCAATGCCCATCATGCATTTTCACAGGAATTCAGCGTGGAACTTCCAGTTAACCTGAAAGGCACTGTGACCAAGGTAGAATTGATCAATCCCCATTCCTGGATCCATATAGCTGTGGTGAATGATCAGGGTGTGGAGGAAAGCTGGATGATCGAAGGAGGCAGTCCCAATTCACTGTTCAGGCAGGGTATTACCAAGAACAGTATTCCCATTGGTGCCGAGTTGGAAGTGTTTGGTTATCAGGCCAGGGATCGGACCCTGAAAGCCGTTGGCAGGGACATTTCCTTTGCTGATGGGACACCACTATTTTTCAGGGGAACCCGGCTACCGGATTAAGGTGCTGTCCTGATCCTGGAGGTCCGTGATCGGCGAGCTTTTCAGATCAAAGCCCTCTGGAGTGAGTTCCAGCCACCAGGCATTTTCATCCCAGTCTCCCAGCACAATCCTTTTTCCTGCCTCCCCATCGAGATCCAGTTGATGGATGTCCGGTCGGTGGGTGTGCCCATGAACCAGCGTGGTTTCACCATATTCCCCCAAAACCCTGTTCACTTCTTCTGGAGTCACATCCATGATGTCATCAGGCTTGTTACTGCTCATGGCTTTACTTTTATCCCGAGCCTGTTCGGCAAAAGCCAGTCGTTCTGATACAGGGCGATTCAGGAATTCCTGTTGCCAAATGGGGTTTCGCACCATGGTTCGAAAGGCCATGTAATCCTCGTCTCTGGTACAGAGGGAATCGCCATGCATTAACAGGTAGTGCTGGTCGAAACAGCTAAGCAAGTGGGGATCTTTGATCAGTGTACTGCCAGTTTCAGCAGCAAAGGACTTGCCCAGAAGAAAGTCGCGATTACCATGCATCAGGAATACTGCTGTTCCCGAATCAGTCAATGACCTGAGTTGTGCCCTGACATCGCTTGCGAGAGTGCCGGGATCATCATCGCCTATCCAGGCATTAAAGAAATCACCCAATATATAGAGGGCCGTTGCATGGCTTGCATGATTATCGAGAAATCGGACAAAGGCCTGAAAGAGATCAGGCCTGTCGTCACTCAAATGAAGATCAGAAATGCAAAGTAGCCGGTCAGCCTTCATCGTCGCTGACTGTCACAGACTCAATGACAATATCTTCTTCCGGTACATCCTGATGCCCCATCTTTGAGCCTGTCCTGCACTCCTTGATGGTGTTAATTACATCCATACCATCAGTGACCCTGCCGAACACGGCGTAGCCCCATCCCTGTGCATCCTTGGATGTGTGATTCAGAAAATTATTGTCATTCACATTGATAAAAAACTGCGCCGTGGCGGAATGGGGGTCCATGGTGCGGGCCATGGCAATAGTTCCTGTATCATTAGCCAGGCCATTGTCTGCCTCATTCTGGATGGGATTACCCGTGGATTTCTGCTTCAGGCCTGGCTCGAATCCACCTCCCTGGATCATGAAATTATTGATAACCCGGTGGAAAATGGTGCCGTCATAATGGCCGGATCTGGCATATTCCAGGAAATTGGCCGCAGAGACCGGTGCTTTCTCATGGTCAAGCTCAAGTGTAATGTCGCCGGCAGTAGTGTGAAGAACGATCATGTAAATTCCTGTATGTTGTTTATTTCAAAGTAATCGTATGTAGTTAAGGGAATCTGAGTCGGGCTATAATACGGCCTTTGTGCCTTATTAGAAAGTCGACACCTTGATGAGTGATCCAACAGCAATACCTTCCAATTTTATTCACCAGATTATTAGGGAAGACCTTAAAAACAACAAGAATGAGGGGAGGGTGCATACCCGTTTTCCTCCGGAACCCAATGGTTATCTGCATCTCGGGCACGCCAAGTCTATTTGCCTGAACTTCTCAACAGCCAATGAATTCAATGGCCAGTGCAACCTGCGCTTTGATGACACCAATCCGGCCAAGGAGGATATGGAATATGTTGATTCCATCCGTGAAAGTATTCGGTGGTTGGGCTTTGACTGGGAAGACCGTGAATTCTATGCCTCCAACTATTTTGATGCCCTGTATGAATTTGCCGTTGACCTGGTCAGGCAGGGAAAGGCCTATGTGTGCAGTCTCAACCAGGAGCAGGCAAGACAGTACCGGGGGACGCTGACGGAGCCAGGGACCAATAGTCCGGACCGGGAAAGATCGATTGATGAAAACCTTACGCTGTTTGAGCGTATGAAAAATGGTGATTTTGAAGATGGTGCCTATACGTTGCGGGCAAAAATCGATATGGCCTCCCCCAATATGAATATGCGGGATCCTGTCATCTACCGTATACGACGCATGCACCACCATCAGACTGGAGACAAATGGTGTATCTACCCGATGTATGACTATACCCATTGTCTGTCAGATGCTCTGGAAAAAATTACGCACTCGCTTTGTACACTTGAATTTGAGGATCACCGCCCCCTGTATGATTGGGTTCTGGATCAGCTTGATGTGCCGTGCCATCCACAGCAGATCGAATTTGCCAGGCTAAATATTAATTACACGGTGATGAGTAAACGCAAACTCAAGCAACTGGTCGATGAAAAACTGGTTGATGGCTGGGATGATCCCAGAATGCCAACGCTCGACGGCATGCGCCGGCGGGGATACACCCCTGCATCAATTCGCAACTTCTGCGATATGGTCGGGGTGACCCGATCAAACAGCGTCGTGGATATGAGCATGCTTGAACACTGTCTGCGGGATGATCTGGACAAAACCTCACCCCGGGCAATGTGCGTGCTCAGACCACTCAAAGTCATTATCGAGAGTTATCCGGAGGGAGAACGGGAGATTCTGGAACTGCCAAGGCATCCTAAAGATGATTCCATGGGGACACGATCCATACCGTTTACCCGGGAAGTATTTATCGACAGGAATGACTTTGAGGAAGTTCCCCCACCGGGATTTAAACGATTGATTGCCGGAGGTGAAGTAAGATTAAGGGGCAGTTATGTCATTAGGTGTGAAGAAGTTGTAAAGGATGATAGGGGTAATATTATTGCCCTGAAATGCTCTCATGATCCGGCTACACTCGGGGCCAAGCCTGAGGGTCGCAAGGTCAAGGGAGTTATCCACTGGGTATCTGCCGAAGATGCGATTGATGCGGAAGTTCGCTTGTATGATCGGCTTTTCAATCATGAAGACCCGGATGGTGCGGAAGGGGATTATCATAATTACCTGAATTCTGATGCGCTCGACATCCTGACAGGTTGCAAGGCAGAACCGACACTGGCAGAAGCTGAAGCAGAAGACCGGTTCCAGTTTGAACGAGAAGGATACTTCTGTGCTGACTGGCGGGACCATTCGTCAACAAAACCGGTTTTCAACCTTACCGTTGGTTTGCGGGATACCTGGGCCAGAAAGCAGCAATAAGCGACAGCATTAATCCATTAATACGACCCTGAGACGTTATCGTGCTACAGATTTACAACACGCTCACCCAGAAGAAAGAAACTTTTACTCCCATAGAGGCTGGCAAAGTCCGTATGTATGTATGTGGGGTCACTACCTATGATTACTGTCATCTCGGTCATGGTCGCATGCTGGTGGTCTTTGACATTATTGTCCGTTTCCTCAGGGCTCGGGGATTTGATGTTACCTATGTCAGGAATGTGACTGATATCGATGACAAAATCATCAACCGGGCAAACGAACTGGGGATTCCCTACGATGAACTGGCGAGAAAGTTCACAGAGATCATGCATGAAGACGAGAAAGCCCTGAATATTCAGTCTCCGGATATTGAACCTCTTGCGACAGGGCACATTGACCAGATAATTGCCATGGTAAAGACCCTGGAGGACAAGGGCTTTGCCTATAAGGCAGATAATGGCGATGTGTATTTCTCCGTGACCCGTTTTCCTGGCTACACCAAGCTCAGTCACAGAAACCTGGATGAATTACTCTCAGGGGTCCGTGTAGACGTTGAGGAGGCCAAGCAGGATGCCCGAGACTTTGCCCTGTGGAAATCGTCAAAGCCGGCAGAACCAGGCTGGGATTCGCCCTGGGGCCGCGGGCGGCCAGGCTGGCATATAGAATGTTCGGCCATGTCTACGCACTGCCTGGGTGATACCTTCGACATTCATGGCGGTGGCAGCGACCTGATTTTCCCCCATCATGAAAATGAAATTGCCCAGTCTGAATGTGCGACGGGGAAGGAATTTGCCCGCTACTGGATTCATAACGGTCCACTGCGCATTGATAATGAAAAGATGTCCAAGTCCCTCAATAATTTTTTCACTATCAGGGACGTACTGACACAATACCCACCTGAAGTCATTCGCTATTTTCTGGCTTCGAGCCATTACCGAAGTGCTATTAATTATTCTTCAGATAACCTGGGACAGGCATCCAGTGCCCTTGAGCGCCTTTACAATGCATTAAAAGGTATAGATTCCAGCAGTACCCCTGTGGCTGAAGACAGTGTTTACGAATCCCGCTTCATGGTTGCAATGGAAGATGACTTCAATACTCCGGAAGCGATCAGTGTCCTTTTTGACCTGGCCAGGGAGGTCAACAGGCTCAAACAGGAAAGTCCGGAATCAGCAGCACCACTTGCGGGTTTGCTGGTCCAGCTCGCAGGCATTCTTGGCTTTTTGCAGTTACCTGTTGAAGAGTTCCTGAAAGGGGGAGGGGAAAATATCAATGCCGAAGAGATAGATTCACTGATCGAACAGCGTAACCAGGCCAGGGCCGAGAAAAACTGGGCTCTGGCGGATGAGATCAGGGACAAGCTCAAGTCATTGAATGTCGTGCTTGAGGACAAGGACGGGGAAACCTCATGGCGCGTAGAGCGGTAGAATATTTCATGCAAGATGCAGATTTTATTGACGATGCCTCACAGCATGAGTATTATGCCGCCTTTTCGCGAATAGCGAGATTTCGGGGTATAGCGCAGTCTGGTAGCGCGCCTGCTTTGGGAGCAGGATGTCGGGAGTTCGAATCTCTCTACCCCGACCA
>CAZDCK010000014.1:0-10791 GCA_964503965.1 uncultured Enterobacteriaceae bacterium
TTTTATCGTTTTATCGTTTTATCAGTAATAGTACTCCGTATATCCTGGCAAAAGGCTGTAACGGGAATTCAGAAATGCCACGATATCGATCAGTTCTGTCACCAGCATGTCCTCCTTCAGATACATCGGAGAGCTTGTGGTACGTCGGCGAACCTCGCCCGGCAGCTGGTCCAGGTAATTCTCTGACAGCACATGGTCGGGATTGATAATGGACGTGACAAGGTCCCCATAAGTCTTGGCAAAATAAATCTCACCACCAAGTTCCACTGTCACCGGCCTCGGGCCACTGAACTCGGGCAGATCCACACCATTAACCTGGTGGCACTGATTACACTCCAGCCTTAAAAATGCTTCCTGGCCCTGCTGGATATCCCCACTGAGAATAGGGAAGCGAAAGCTACCCACTTCATCGGGGTACACCCGACAACCACTTAAAAACAGAACAGCCAGTAATGCGGTAAAAAAAATGCGCCAGTGCTTCATCACGTAAAGTCCTCTTGTTGGCAAACCCTGTAGCCATTGGGCTACTACCTGTACAGATGTTAAGTGTATACCGGATTCCTGCCCTTGACATAAGTCATTCCGGATTCCCTGATTGTTCCATTATTCACCAGACCAGAGAGTTTGCAGGACAGCGCTAGAGTGTCTCTTCAGTACCGAAAACTGCCGTCACCTGGCTGGCAAGAAAACCACCGTTGCCATTACAGGCAGCCAGGTTGGCATCGGCAACCTGGCGATCACCACACTCACCACGCAATTGCTGGACAGCCTCGATCATGAGAAACATGCCATACATGCCGGGATGAACACAGCTAAGCCCACCACCATTGGTATTTACAGGCAGTGAGCCGCCCGGGGCGATATTGCCGTTGGAAACAAACTCACCACCCTGACCCTTTTCACAGAAGCCCATGTCTTCCAGAAACAAAATGGTGTTGATGGTGAAAGCATCATAAAGCTCAACGACATCAATATCCGCGGGCGTCACTCCCGCCATGGCAAACGCAGCTTCTGCCGCCGGCTTGGCTGCGGTGGTGGTCAGGTCAGGCATGGCAGAAATCAGGTTATGATCAGTTCGACTGCCAACCCCCAGCATGTAAACCGGTTTCTTGGGAAAATCCCTGGCCCGCTCTTTCCTGACCATGATCATCGCTGCACCACCATCACTGACAAGGCAGCAATCCAGCAATCCCAACGGGTCCACAATCATCCGTGCATTAACTACATCTTGCACGGTCAACGGGTCCCGCATATTGGCCGCAGGGTTGAGCTGTGCCCATTTGCGGGCTGAGACAGCCACTTCGGCCAGCTGTTCCCTGGTCGTGCCAAACTCATGCATATGCCTGTTGGCTGCCAGGGCATAAGGCGAAATCGGATTACGTGGTTTATACACATCCTCTACCGTACGCATGGCCGGCGGATGCGTGAATTTGCCAGTAGCGCTGTTACTGCCATAGCAAATGAGCGCGACATTACACAGCCCCAGTGTCAGTGCTGCAGCAGCAGACTGCACGGAATTCACGAACACAGAGCCTCCGGTATTTGTACCATCCATATAGGTGGGATTCAGGCCAAAATATTCAGCAACGGTGAGCGGTGTCAGCAATTCCACAAAGTTGGCGCTGAAAATACCGTCAATCTCACTCTTGTCTATTCCGGCATCGGCAATGGCTCTTTCCACGGCAACAGCCATGATTTCCATATGGTTCATCCCGGGCATGCCGGTGAATTCTGTCAGGCCGACGCCAACGACGGCAGCATTACCCCTCAGTGAATCTACCATTCCTTATCCCCCTGCTCTTTGTCATAAAACACCACGGCAGGCTGGTCATCAATCAAACCGACATGGGCACTCACTTCCATTCCAATCACGACATCTTCAGGATCCATGCCCATCACCTGGCTCATCATGCGTGGGCCTTCCTCAAGGTCAATCAGGGAAATATTGTAGTCTCCCCCCTTTTCCGGACGACGACGCACGGTGGATGTGGAATAGACGGTTCCCCGCCCGGTGACATCCACCCATTTCAGCTCACTGGAGCCGCAGTGGTTACATAACTGCCGCGGGTAAAATACATGACTGCCACAATCCCGGCATTGCTGAATTCTGAAAACACCTTTGGCCAGGTTGTCTTCGTAGGTCTGCAGGGGGCCGGGATTGGTTATTTCTTTGTTATTGTCCAAAACACTTTCCTGGGCTGGGTTTCATTCAAGGCCGCGATTCTAGCATTATTCGCCGCCTCCTGAAATTGACTTTCCCTTCAGCCTCCGTCATGCTCCGCCCCCAGTTTTCAGAGGTGCCCATGGAATTTGAACTGTCCTTTATGAGTGTTTCCCTGCTGATCGCAGCAGGTTTCTTTGCCGGTTTTATCAACACCATCGCCGGGGGCGGCTCCATGCTGACGCTACCGGCCCTGATGATTTTCGGTATGCCCGCCGACCTGGCCAATGGCACCAACCGGGTTGGTATCTTCCTGCAGTCTGTAGCCGGTGCGCGCGGATTTCATAAAAAGGGAAAACTCGCTCCTTCCACCATCGTGCCGACCCTGGTTCCCACTCTGCTGGGCGCTTTGGCTGGTTCCCTGCTGGCTTCCTACCTCCCTGTCAGCTGGCTGAAGCCGGCACTGCTCGGCACCATGCTTGGCATGGCAGTGCTGATGCTGGTCAAACCTTCTGCAGTCGCCGCCCCCGAAGGCACCCAGGCCTATACACTCAAGGAAAGGCCTCTTGCCGCGGCAGGACTGTTCTTTGCCGGTCTTTACGGTGGATTTGTCCAGGCAGGTGTCGGCTTCATTATTATTGCTGCCGTTGCCGGTGGCTTGCGGTATGACCTGGTACGCACCAATGCTTTAAAAATGGCCATCACAGCCGCATTAACCGTCATCGCTCTGGGCGTATTTGTCGTCAGGGGCCAGGTATTGTGGATTCCGGGACTGGTGCTTGCCGTAGGAACTGTTGCCGGTGCAATGGCCAGCGTTCAGTTTGCCATCAATGTCCCCCAGTCAGTCCTGAAATGGTCACTGTTTGTGATGGTGCTGATTACCTGCGCCGCAGCCTGGTTCAGTTAGACCTTTTCCGTTTCGCCAGGAAATATGTCTGCATCCGGTCGATAGAAGGGACCCAGACCCAACTCCCGGCTTATGTTCCTGAGCAGGAACCAGGCAAACAGGGCAGCCAGAATATTTCCCAGTGCCGCACCGGCAAATAATCCTTTTAAACCCCATAAATGCGATCCCGTATAGGCCAGTGGCACATAAAGCACCATCAGGCGGGTGAATGTCAGCAACAGGGCAGTTCTTGGCCTTTTCAGCACGTTCAGGGAAACCATGCACAACACAACCACACCATGGGCGCCGTAGGTCAGGGGAATAATCATCAGGTAGGTACGAATGACATCAATGACGTCGGGATCATCACTGAAGGTACTTCCGATTACATCACCAAAAACGAAAAGAATGCCATAAATGAGGAGCTGAAATCCCAGTACAAATTTGAGGCAACCCATCAGTGCTGTATAGGCGCGATCCTGCCGGCCTGCTCCAATATTCTGTCCAATGAACATGGGCAAAGTGGACGACAGGGCCATGACGAAAATAAGGCTGATTGTCTCCACGCGACTGCCCACCCCAAAACCTGCCACGACGGTTTCACCAAAACTGGCTACCAGGGCTGTCATGATTGCCGCAGCAAGGGGGGTCATTATGTTTGCCCCCATGGCCGGAACACCGATTTGCAGGATCTGCTGCCAATTAGACTTCAGGTGACTCCAGCGGGGCATCGCAAAGTCCAGGAGCTTTTCATGGAAACCAAGCACGAGGAAGGAAATTACCAGGGTGATGCTTGCAGCCAGTAATGTGGCCACGGCAGCACCCTTCACCCCCATTTCGGGAAAAGGACCTATTCCAAAAATGAACAGGGGATCGAGGGAAATATTGAGAATCGAAAGACAGGCTGCCAGGGTTGCAGACATACGAATATTACCCATGGAGCGGAAAGTACTATTGCCAATGACAACCAGCATCAATGGCGGCAGGGCGAGTAGCAGTATGCCCATGTATCCACGAATATAGGGCAGGGTTATCTCATCGGCTCCCAGCATTCGGAACAGAGGGTCGATAATGGTTGTCCCCAGACTGGCAACCGTGATCGCAAAGATTGCGGCAAATATCAATCCATCACTGATTAAACGGGACGAATCGGCAAACCGGTTTTCGCCTACCAGTCTGGAGTTGAGCGAGCTCATTCCCATCCCGATACCCAGGGCCAGGCTGAGGTAGATCATATGTACCGGAATAACGAAGCTGGCGGCTGCCAGTTCTACAGTGCCTAGGCGACTGATATAAAAAATATCAACGATTCCCATCAGGTGCATGGCTACATTGCCAATCAGTGCTGACAGGGTCAGGCGCATCATTAGCGGCCTGATCGGTTCGGATACGATACGTCTTGTGCGCTTTGCAGCGATACTGCTCATGAAGGTACAGGTGTCCGGAATCTGCAGGGGGACCAGGCCCCGGGCAGCAATCAGTTAAAAATCAAATAGTATTAAGCT
This sequence comes from uncultured Enterobacteriaceae bacterium, assembly GCA_964503965.1. Classification (GTDB taxonomy): domain Bacteria; phylum Pseudomonadota; class Gammaproteobacteria; order Pseudomonadales; family Pseudohongiellaceae; genus Eutrophocola. The sequence goes on from CAZDCK010000014.1 coordinate 4,553, forward strand.
GACGAAGGGTAGCTAAAACAAACCCTACTGGCTACAGCAATTATGAGATATCAGGCCTGGAAATATATAATTCGGGGATAAAAAAAGAGGGCCTAAGCCCTCTTTTCATTTTCTGAAATCCTGTGATGAATCAATATTCAACATAGGGAATCATTCTTCCGAATATGATTACGGCAACCCAGATCGCCAGAGACAAGGCGGCAATCACTTTTGCCCGGAAGTCAGCATCTTCTCCATCTGCAAGCTGTTTCAGTTCATCATGCTCACCGAACCAGAACCACAGTGCATTAATGCCGGCAATCACAATCAGACCCATCTTCCACTGGAACGCAATGTTCGGGAAGTAGCGGAATGGATCCGCACACAGGAACGCGATCCCTGAAAGCAGGTTGATGCTGAAAGCACCGATTGCAATCGGGATAAACTTGAGTGCTGATCCCATATTAATGAAACGGCCAAACCCGAGAACACGCACATCTATCACCAGCAATGAACCAAACATAATGGTCAGACCGATGAAGTGGACTGTTTCCATCGCCGGGAAAAGCCAGAAAATATTGCGCATCTGTTCGCCCACCCAGGTGGACTCAAACCAGGAGGCTAATGGTGCATAAGTATCATAATCCATAGTACGTCACCCCCTTACAGATAAGCCATGAGTCGGCCGGTGATAACTCCACCAAACCAACAGGCAATACAGGCTGCAGAAATCAGCTTGGTCATTCCATCTGCAGCACCGTTTTCGGACCTGACCTTGTTCATAATCACTTTCATCAGGATTCCCCCCACGACAATGAAGCCGATCTTGAGCTGGAACGATCCCTGAAAGAGATAAACACTGGCGCTTCCACAAAACAGGATAAGCCCCGAGAGCAGGTTTATAATGAAACCAACCCAGCCAATGACAAATAGCTTGTCAAACGCCAGAATTGAAATGTCTTTTGCGTAACCCAGAACCCTGAAGTTCAGAGCAACGACAACCCCCATCACTGTAGCCATGCCGACAGCATGACTGGAAAGCACGATAGGATAGCCCCACAAGGATTCCCTGATGAAAATCCCCATCGGCCCCTCTTCAAGCCAAAGTAGAAAACCCATAGTTATTACCCACTTAAAATCTGGTTTTTTAGGTCACCAGAATTACAGCACAACGATTGGACGCGGAAAAGGCGGGGATAATTCTGAATAGTGATTGGTTGATCAATATCAAAGTTATGCGCCGTGTTGACCGGTCTTATTATGCGCCCCCAAAAGGTCCGGACTTTTTTGCCCCGGATACCTCGATAAGCACCTCTAAACTAAACCACTGAAGACCAACATTCAAGCTGGCATTGTGATTGATTGCACCGGGAGCTTCCTTCTAAAGCAAACCCGTCTGCAATCGATGGCAATTGTAATGATTAAGGGTGAAGAAGTGTGCAAGTATTAAGGAAAATGGAAGGGCTCTACGGAACGTACCCTGTGGGTTATATTAAGAGATGAAACACCGTGGAGTAACAGGGAATCTCCAGGCTGTGAATTTCATCTTCACTGTTTTATCGGACCATCTCCAGGTATCCATGGCCAATGATACTTCCGGTGCTTTCTTCCATGATATCGACTGCCCCTTCCCAGTACTGGAACGTGACGTCCATTAACTGTTCATCGAATACAGCGTTTATCAACCAGCTTTTATCCTGATACCCCATTCGCCAGCCCGTTGTATAGACAGTACCATCCGGTGCCTGCCAGCTTGCTGTTTCCTGTAACGTGATTTCATTGCGGCTCACTGGTATCTGACCGCCAATCAATGTTGTCAGGTTACCGCTACTATATGGGTGGGCATTGCCTTCAAGATCACGCAACTGGTAATACATCAGTTCAGAGCCATCATTGAACTGCAATGAAAACCAGTCCCAGCCACTCTGATCCTTACCCAAGGCACTGGTACTCCACTCGCGATCCAGCCAGCTTGTACCGTCGATTACGTGTTGCTTGCCATCAACATGTACCTGCCCTGCAGTATCAAGGCGGGTCATGCTGTAGTAGTAGGATGCATTGCCCGGCTCACTACTTTTCTGGCTAAGCCCACTCTCTCCCTGGAGTACGGGTCGTTTCTGTGGCGTTAATAACAGCGATATTGCAAAATCTTCTTCTATAATTTCCAGTTCCCACGGAAACGAATCCGTTGCAGAAAATAGCTGCCAATCCTGAATCCAGACTCTGAAGGGTAACTGCGAAGCTCCGGCAAGGCCGGGATTTTCTCGGGAAAATATTTCAGCTTTATGATGCTGTTTTCCGGTCACCTCGCTAATGGCAGCATGGCCCATCCAGACCCTGTCAGTACACCATGCACTGTTATCAGCACAATCATTCTGTGGTCGAAGCTGGGAAGAGAAAAATGTTACCTGGTACCCAAAGCGCTCTCCCTCTTCCGATTCCAGGTTCCCGGTAAGATACCACCATTCGTTACGAAATCCCGGATGCGGTCCATGATCTTCCGGAAAGGAGAATTGTCTGGCTTTATCCGCCCGTAAATAGCCAGACACATTATCCGATGCCAGCATGTCTGCAGCAGTTGGCTGACGGGAAGTGACCATTTCTCCACTTTCACTGCAGGCACTGAGCAGAAAAAAACCTGTTAAAAGGTATCGATGATTCACGTAAAGGGACCCTTGCGTTCCGACGACAGCCTGAAATCAAACATCAGAAGCATACCAGCGTCACTCCTACTCTTCCCGCAGGGCCATCGCCGGCCTGATTCTGCCAGCGCGCCACGCGGGGTAAATACCTGCCACCATCGCGGCGACTACAGCCAGCAATACCCCTTCAACAAGAATATCTTCGGGTAAAAAGTTCTGCATGGTCCAGCCAAACGAGCGACGATTAATCACATCAATGAGAATATCCGACATCATCAAGCCCAAAGGCAGCGCAAAAATCCCGGCACACAACCCCAGGACAAGGGTCTGTTTGAAAATCAGGCCTGCCACCTGTAGTGGCGTCATGCCAGTTGAACGCAGAATGGCAAACTCCCGGGCTTTTTCAAGTTGCAGGGCCATCAGTGTGCTGACCACGCCAACAAAGGCCACCAGAATTGCCAGAATCCTCAAGACATTGGTAATTGCGAATGTACGGTCAAAAATCTGCAGCGTAAGTTCCCGTAATTGTCGATTGGCAATCAGGTTAAACCTGTTTTCATTATTTTCCAGCAATGCCTGAATGGCGCTTTGAACATTGTCAGCCTCCGCCCCCTGGGCCAAATCAAGCGTCAGTCTTGTAAATGGCCTGTTTTCCCAGTAGCGGGAATACAGTGATTCATGCAAGTGAACCAGACCAATGCCCGAGGTATAGTCATGAAATATACCCACGACAGGAAAGTCCTGCATGCCCCTGTCAGTGAGTAATGTTACGGATCCACCAAGGTCAATCTGTTCCAGATAGGCAAGTGGCTCAGAGACAAAGACGCCCTCACCTGCATTGAAAATCTCCATGCCATCCGGGGTCACTTCTTCCATCAGGAATTTTTCTTCGGCAGGAATATCATTGACGCCAAGTCTTACCGGACCAAAGGATGCTTCAACCTGCTCAAGCATGGAATTATGAATTCCGGTAATTTCCGGTAACGCCAACAAGGAACCACGCAACGACTCCCCAATACTTTCTTCAAGCACCGGCCCGGAAACCGCCGTTAACTGAATATCTCCCGGCAGGGACTGTTCCAGCCAGAGAATCACCGTGCCACGAAAACTGCTGACCATGACTCCTACGCCCACAGTAACGGATACTGCTACACACAATGCCGCCACAGCCAGCCCTGTCCTGTTTATACCCAGACGTGCATTACGCAGTGCCATAATGCCTGACAGGCCAAGTACTGTTTTACCTGCGGCCAGTAGCAGGGAAAGCAGAATCATGAGGGCAAAGGGAACGAGCAGGCAGAAACCAAATACAATCAATGTCAGCGCAACAAAGCCCGTCACCAGTGATCCGTATTCAGGCAGCAACATCGACCAGCCTCCTGCCATGATCACCACTCCAGTACATGCCAGCCAAGGCATTCTTTCCTGCCACAACCCCCTCTCTGACATCGTATGCTGAAGTGTTACCGGTTTACTGTGTGCTGCCAACACAGCAGGCAATGCTGCCGATACAATACTCAACGAAACCCCTAACAGGAGTCCCTTTAAAAGGACCCATGGATCGACAATGAAGGCGGTAACCGATAACTCAAAATAAAGTGCATCTACAGTGCCGGTGACCATGGTGACAAGGAAACGTCCAAGTAAATAGCCTGCCCCGGTACCGAGCAGGCTGGCAACAAGACCACCAAGCGCATTTTCAAGCATCACAAGGGAAAATACCTGCCCCCGGGTCACGCCTTCGGACCTTAGAATTCCCAGTGTCTGCCGACGCTGGATAACAGACAGCGTTACCGTGTTGTAGATCAACAGGCCCGCCACCAGCAGAGACAGCAAACTCATGGCCAACAAGTTGATATGAAAGGCATCGCTCATTCTGGCTGTATTGTCATTACGTGCCTGGGCCTCGACCAGTGCAAGATCTTCAGGCAACCAGCGTTGAATGAGATCGGCTTCACCTTCGCTGAGAACCAGATCCACACTATCGAGCCGACCCAGTCGACCGAGAATTTTCTGGGCCGCGGCGATATCGGCCAGCACAATATCACTGCTCACGTCATCGGCCTGCGAAAAAACGGCACCTACCTGGACAAGGTGCTCTTCTGCAGAAAACAGTCCACCTTCAATCATCAATGAATCATTAACTTCTATGCCAAGTGTCTGTGCCAGTCCTGCTTCCATGACGACACGATCAGTGGTACCGATGACAGAAACCAGATCACCAGCGATGCTGAAAGCCGAGTCGGGTAAACCAGGGCGGCGCCTTTCCATGGCTGCTTCACTGATCACGTCCAGTCCTATGAGGGTGAGTTCCCTGTTAGCGACCATAACCTGTCCACTGATCGCGGGCGCTGCCTTGCGCATACCCAGTTCAGTCTTCATACGTGTGAACACTGTGTCGGGTACTCCATCAGAGCCTCCCACTACCTGGTGGGAAATACTGCCGTTGATAATATCCACGGATAATTCAAATGCGCGGCGCGCGCTGTTATTGGCAAGATCCACGGCCACTACCATCATTACACCGATCATGATGCCGAGAATATTGAGTCCCGTTTGCCATGGCCTTTGCCATGCATGGCGGATGGCACTGCGCCAGAAAAGCGGCAATCCTGTGAATGATTTACCAGGCAAAGTCACCCATACGCTCCGAAATAATGCCGTCTTCCAACGTAACAATCCGTCCAGCTGTCCTTGCGACAGCCAGGCTATGGGTCACCAGCAGCATGGCACTGCGGCTCTCATCAAGGATGTCATGAAGTACAGACAACACCTCATCGCCAGTACGCGCATCCAGGTTTCCGGTGGGTTCATCCGCCAGGACAATTCCCGGTGAATGCACCAGGGCCCTGGCTATGGCTACTCTCTGCTGTTCACCACCAGACAATCGGGAGGGAAAGGAGTCCGCCTTGGCCATCATTCCAAGGCGGTCAAGCAAAGCAAGACTTCTCTCGCGGGCATCAGTACCAGAGACTCCATTGAGCTCAAGCGTGAATGCTACATTTTCCGAGGCTGTGAGGCTGGGGATAAGATTGAAGAACTGGTAGATGAAACCAATATGCTCCCGACGAAACAGCGTGCGCGAGGTTTCATCCAGGGTAATGATGTTTCGCCCGTCTACAGTAACACTGCCAGCCTGCGGAATATCAATACCACTAACCAGGTTAAGCAAGGTAGATTTGCCCGAACCACTTCGTCCAAGCAATGCCACCTTCTCACCAGGGCCGACATCCAGACTGGCCTCAACCAGCACTGAATGCAACTTGCCGCCTTCAGGGTAGCTGTGGGTGACAGACTTCAGGGAAATTACCGAATTTGTCCGGGAAGTCGATGTGGCAGAAGGAGAATCTGAAGTATTATTGTCCGCTTTCATGGATCAGGGGTGCTGGTTGTGCGATGCCATAACCTTGCACGTAATCCACGCCCAAATCAACGAGCTTCTCCAGAATCTCGCTGTCTTCCACAAATTCTGCGATGGTCAGTTTACCCATGGCATGGGCCATATCATTGATCGCTTTCACCATGGCAAGATCCACCGGATCAGAAACCACATCCTTGACAAAAAAACCGTCAATTTTCACATAATCCACTGGCAGGCTTTTAAGGTAGGCAAAGGAG
>CAZDCK010000014.1:10891-70808 GCA_964503965.1 uncultured Enterobacteriaceae bacterium
GGCAAAGGAGCAACCCTGCTGCTTCAGGGTTTTAATAAACTGCACAGCATTGGCCAGGTTTAGAATGGCAGCCGTTTCCGTGATTTCAAAACAGATCTTGTGCGCTGGAATACTGGAGTTGTTAAATTATTCCACAATTTCCTTGAGAAACTTCTCATCGCTCAGTGACTGACCTGACAGGTTAACCGCACAGATTTCCAGCTCATCAAGCTTTTCAGGAAAACGCCTGAACCAGCTGAACATGGCATCAAGGACCCAACGATCTATCCGTGTGGCCAGGTCATAGCGTTCTGCGGATGGCAAAAATGCCTCAGGCCCAATCAGGTTACCTTCCCTGTCCCGCATACGCAGCAGCAGCTCAAAATGCTTCTTGTTTTTTCCGGCCAGGCCTACCGATTTATCCGTATGGGCAATGCTTTGCTGCCAAAGCTCCATACGCCCCTCATCCAGGGCTGAATTGATACTGGACACCAGCTTCATCTCGCCATGACGCTCTTCCAGCTCTTCGTCATCCGTATGAAAAACATGAATGCGATTTCTTCCCGCATCCTTGGCGGCATAACAGGCTGTATCAGCACGGCGAAGTATGTCTGAAATGGTTTCCCCTTCACTCGCAATAGGTGTCAACCCGATACTGACCCCAATATTGTAGGTACTATCTTCCCAGTTAAACCGGTATTCCTGCACCACCTGGCGAATATTGTCAGCACATCTCATGGCAATTTTCAGCGGACAGTTTCCCAGCAGTACACCAAACTCATCCCCTCCCAGGCGTGCGAGGGTGTCTTCCCGGCGAATGCACCGATGCAGTACCTGGGATAACTGGCGCAGCAGTTCATCTCCAGCCATATGTCCGCAGGAATCATTGATCACCTTGAACTGGTCCAGATCGAGGTAACAAACCACATTTTCTGTTTTCTGTTCCCGGGACTTGTCTATGCTTTCCTGCAGACGGTCTTCAAATTCCCTGCGATTGACCAGCCCCGTCAGATCATCATAGGTGGCCTGGTAACTGAGCTGATGGGACAGTTCACGTGCTTCTGTGACATCCAGTAATGCACTGCAAATGACTTTTTCATTATCCAGTACCAGGCTTTTGGTGCTTAGAGAAAGCCACAAGGCATTGGGTAACCCACCCTCGAGATAGATTTCATGGTTCTTCACATCCCTGCCTTGTCCAAGTACGGACAACACGGAAATGTCATTGCTGTAACGCCTGAAAAGATCAATGATGCTGGCGTCTACAAGTTCTTCCTTAGATTTACCGAAGAGCTCTGCCGCCTGAATATTCACGTACTGAATCACACCATCGGCTACGCGGCTGATAATCAACGCCACGGGCGACGTATCCGCAATTAATCGAAAACTCTCTTCTCCCAGCCCAAGGGACTGTTCTGCTTCAGGCAGCATGAAAAAATCCAGGTAAAAAATCAGTGTTTACACAAATACCAATACAATGAATGGCATCCGGGAATACCGGATACCCTCAAGGTACAAAATATTGCAGGGAATTAATTTGAATTAGCTCTCAGCCTGACGCTTTTATAATTATTTTTTTAGCGACATATAAAAGTTAAATATTTAATTATTTCAATACGTTGAGCATGATTGGGGAGAATCTGATATCAGATTGGCATAATAAAATGGAATGTCATGTGCCGTCGGGAACATACTGAATTCCAAGCTGGGAGGCGCCCATGGATGGCCCGAATCCGAAACTCAGCTGCTGCATCATTCAAGCCTCTACATACGCTCGGCAACGAAGGTACTGATATCCAACAGTTCCTGTTCAGTGAATACATCAAAGGCGGGCATGGTCTTTGTACCGTCACTAATGACATTCATGAGTTCAGCAAGACTCAAATTCCCGGTCAGGGCAGGACCACCGTCCTGCCCACCCTGACCAAACTCACCATGGCAGGCCGAGCAGGCGTTATCATAAATAGTACTGCCGTTATCCAGGTCAGCCTGCAACGCTGTATTCAGCGATAGTACAGGCTGTTCGTCATTATTGAGGTCATTGGAAGGCATTATCTCTTGGGTTGCCCCAGTACCAGAGAAGAGGAGAGCACTGAACAGGCATGATCCAAGAAATGTCCTGCAGGTTTTGGTCAACATCAGCCCTCCTGCAACGATTGTCTGGTCAAAAACTATAAAACCAGGTTCTGTATCGTCTGTGAAATATCCCTGATCTCCTCACTGCACACACTATGAGGCATGGGATAGGTTTTATAGTCAGGGTGATACCCGAGCTGCTGAAGGTACTTGATGGTATTTTCAGCCATCCACTCCGGCAACATCGGGTCTTCAGTACCGTGATATATCGTTACCGGGAGACTGGTGTTGGCTGGATGAGGCGTGACAGCTTCAGCCGTCGGGAAAAAAGTAGACAGGCCAAGGATTCCAGCCAACGGCTTGTCATAGGTGAGTCCAGCCTGAAGACAAATTGCACCACCCTGGGAAAACCCGACCAGCAGAATCTTTTCACTGTTAACCCCTCTTTCAATCTCGCGATCTATGAGCTTGTGAACAGCAGCCGTGGATGCCAGCAACTGGGCTACATCAATATTTCTTTCCCCATGTTCGAGAATATCGAACCATGCCGGCATGAGCATACCGCCATTGATGGTAATCGGCTTGCTTGGGGCATGGGGAAGGACGAAACGGATCCCCTTTTCGGTTGGAAGATGCAGCTCAGGTATTATGGGCTCGAAATCATGCCCATTGGCTCCCAGGCCATGCAACCAGATGACGGCAGCGGAAACCTCGGGGGCTGTTTCAATCTCTACTGAAGAAAGTATATCCATGGTTAGCGTCTGTTGAAATTATAGGGAATACCCTGCATTGTATGTTGCCATTCCAACAAGTACCAGACAACGAAGGTGATTGCTGATGACTGTTCCTGTTTTTCCCGCACGCTGGCAGCCCGACATGCCGGATGACATCCAGCTCTATTCCATGGCCACGCCCAACGGACAGAAAGTCAGCATCCTGCTTGAGGAACTGGGACTCAGCTATGAACCCCACCTGGTTAACATCATTGAGAATGACCAGGATGACCAGGACTTTCTCAAGATCAGCCCTAATGGAAAAATTCCTGCCATCATTGACCCTCATGGGCCGGAAGACAAGGTGGTTGCCATGTGTGAAAGCGCTGCCATCATGATCTATCTGGCCGATAAAACCGGGCAATTGTTGCCACAGAATTTCCTGAGTCGTATGGACCATCTCCAGTGGCTGTTTTTCCAGATGGGTCATATCGGGCCGATGCTGGGACAGTTTGGTCATTTCTACAGGTTTGTCCGGGATAAAATGAAAGACGATTATCCCCTGGAGCGTTACACCGCAGAAACGAAACGCCTGCTGGCTGTCGTCGACAAACGACTGGAGGGTCGCAAATACATCATGGACGATTACAGTATTGTCGATATTTCCATGGTGCCCTGGATCAATTGCTGCGCGGAATTCTATGATGCCTGGGATTGGCTGGAGATGGGAACGTTCAGGAATGTGGAGGCCTGGCGAAAGAGGGTCAGCGAACGGCCAGCCTATATCGATGGAAAGGATGTCTGTGGCTTATGATCCGGAGGAAGGAGCCAGCCATGCCTGGCGAAATCGGATGCGGAATCTGGAATAAATACTAACTGCAGCGATAACAGAACCACTTCCAAACACCAGAAAATACAGTGCAAACCAGGGCTGTTCATCAAACCACAGGAATATTGTGAATGCACCCAGGGGTATCGCCGCAAGAAAACTGAAAGTACCGGTCCCAGTTTAATTTCCGTCATGGATTTCTCCGTGGGTACCAGATTGCTTTTGCAGGCCGGACAGGCCTGTTTTTTTTCAGCCGTGGCATAGGCAAAAACAAAAGGTAATATGCTCTCACACTCTGGACATTTCATGACCGCGCCTTTCCCTTTGCCGCTCACTGATTCACTCCTTTCGGAAAGCGTCAGGCGCTCTCCTCGCTGACTTCGCCTTCCAGGTATAACCAGACACCCTTGTTGCGATGAAACGCCGACTTTTCATGATGCACCTGGTCCGGACCGCCATCGACACTGTAAACAGCCCTGAACTCTACACGACCCAGATCACCTTTCTGGGTTGATTCCAGTATCTCCAGGCTCTTCCATTCATGCCCTTCCGCAATCAGGTCAGCCATACGGATATTTTTAGCTGTAGCAGGATGCCAGGTTCTTATGAGGTATTCCCTGTGCCCTTCACCGCCGAGGGCATAAGCGGTGTAGCGGGAACGGACAAGCTGCTTGACCGTTTTGGGTTTGGTCTTGTAAGTCAGGTACGGTTCACAGCATTTACCAAAAGGTCTGCCGCTACCGCATGCGCAGGGGTCATTTGATGTCATGGGAAGGATTGTATGCAGAAAGACGGGAAAAGGAAAATAGGGATACTGGGCAGGATGGTTAGCCTGTGATGACACGTTAAGGTTTTTATCATTCGGAGCTGAAGCCCCTTCCTGCAGGGAGATCGACAAATTGTAGAGGCGGCTTTAGCCGCGAAAATTTATTACTGTGAGATGGTCCTTAGGACCTGTTCCGATCTTTATCCTTCATCCAGAATTAATATCAGCATACGGCATTGACACACCCAGACCTACACCAAACCCGAAGACCTCTCCTTGCATCTCGCATCTTGTATCTCGTTCCATCGCCAGATAACGCTCCTTCCGATCCCTTCCGGCCATAGGCAATACGTGAACCGCCTGCCTTGTATCCCTGAATCTCTCTATCAACTCTTACCTGAGCCTCTCACCTTTTATCCTTTAATCCTTTTATCCTTTTTCCCTTTTATCGTTCATACATAATTCTTCCCTATCGACATGCCGCAAATCCTCGACAAATGGGTATATGGCAGGCCCGTCTCTTCATGCCAGGTATTGAATGCCTGCTGGCAGGCTAATAAATCTTTTTTACTGCTTGGCTGATCCCTGATTTCAAGCCCGGAGGCCTTCAGTCGGCCAACCACATCCTGACTCAGGACAAAGCTGTCCTTCCCCATGAAGCGAATGAAATACATGCCCGTATTACCGCCAAGTCGTGAAGCATTTTTTTTCAGGAAAGCCATAAGACCAATCTGGTCATTCACCGGCCACCGGGAAAAAAGTGCTGCGAAGGTGCCATGTTCTTCTGCCTGGTCCATCAGGAACAAGGCATTATCAAGCACGGCCTGGATCTTGATCCAGTTACGAACAATCCGGGTGTCTTCTGTATATGCTTCCCATTTTTCCGGAGGCATGTGGGCAAGCCCCCTGGGATTAAACCCATGAAAGGCTTCTTCAAACCCTTCCCACTTGTTACTGATCACTTTCCAGTTAAACCCGGCATTGAAAATACATCGCGTCATCATGGACAGATAACGGTCATCCCCCAGGGCGGCAAGTTTCCTGCTGGGAAGAATCTGATTCTCGGCCAGAATTTTTTCCAGGGCCCTGGTCCCACCCTTGCGCTCTTCGGCAAGCTGGCGGATTTCACTGAAGGGGGTGAGTGACATGTTGGTCCTGTGTACCAAAGTGACAATGACAGTTTAGATGAGAATGGTTTTTTTGCCAGGGACGGATAGTGATAGAGAAAGTTATGTAGGCCCGCGGCTTGTGCCAATCTGTGTTTTTTTGTGATCAGGAGCAAGTGCCGGATGACGGTCCTGCGGGACTTCGATCGATTCCTCCTGCACCCTGTCTCCTGCTTTCATGCCTTACCTGAACCTGCTCATCTTTTAATCCTTTTATGCCTCTATCCCTTTTTCCTGTTTATTCAAACAACCCCTGACTCACATAATGCGCCACATCACGCACCTGCTCAGGGGTCAGTATTTCGCCGAACGCCGGCATACGCTGATTCTGGCCACGGCTGACCACATTGACGATGCCCTGAATATCACCGGCAATTTCCGTCAGTGCCACACCCTCATGACCCGCAGCACCAAGACCGTTAGCACCATGACATGCCGTGCATATCTGCTGGTAGGCCTTTTCACCTGCTGCAATATCAGCCTCACCGGGAGCGATTTCCACGTCCATCATGGCAGCAAGCGGTGAAGCGCTTTCACGCTGACTCACCGAATCCATGGTGCCTTTAAGGGAAAACAGCCAGACACTGTCTCCCTTGGCACCCGAGGAATACACCGTGCCGGCAGACATCACTGCTATGTACTGATTGCCCTCATGCATGAATGTGCTTGCTGTCGCATTCACTCCGGCATCCGTTCCGAATTCCCAAAGAACCGTGCCATCTTTCTTGTCCATGGCTGTCAGACGACCATCACTGCGACCTGCAAATATCAGTCCACCGGCCGTATTCATGGAGCCACTCATGCAGCCTTCGACCCATTGGCGTTGCCACTGCAGCCGGTTCGTCTTGAGATCAATGACTGAAAAAATACCGCGCCGCGGTATAGATACCCGGCTCAGAGCGCCGGCCCCCATCCACATCCGGGAGTGGTCCGGTTCTCCCTTGAATTCAACTTCACCGTCGCTACTCGAATAAGCCGTATTATCAATTCCACAGATATACATGTGATTGGTTTCCGGATCATAGGAAGACGGCGCCCAGTTCACCGCCATCTGGGGTTTGTAAATGACCATTTCTGTCCAGAACGGTGTAAATATCCGGCCTTTGTTGATCAGGGGCACTTCTTCAGGTGCGATATCAATCTCCTGGGGAACCACCGCATCCCCAACAGGATAGGGCTGCGTTGGTGAAGTTTTCTGGCGAGGCTCCTGCGGGACCGGCCTTTCCTCAATACCTATGAGTGGCTCACCGGTAATGCGGTCAAGTATATAGACCCATCCGGTTTTTGAGACCTCTGCGATTCCCTTGCGCATTTCACCGTTGTATTCCGCATCAAAAAGAATCGTTGGATTTGGGGAGTCATAATCCCATATATCATGATGCACCTGCTGGAAGTGCCACTTGTATTCACCTGTATAGACATCAAGGCCCAGCATGGAAACGGTGAACAGGTTATCCCCTTCACGGGTTGATCCATTGAAATCGGGAGCCGCGTTGCCCGTTGAGAAGTAGACCATACCAAGTTCAGGGTCTATGGTCGGCGTTTGCCAAACCGGAGCACCGCCAAATTGCCAGTTGTCATTGTAATCGGGCCATGTGTCATGTCCTGGTTCACCCGGTCCCGGTATCGTATAAAACGTCCAGACAAGTTCACCGCTGGACGCATTATAGGCCTTCACACGACCACGTATCCCCATCTCGCCTCCGGCAAACCCTGTAATAATCATGCCGTCATAATAAAGTGGCGCACTGGTGATCGCGTAACCTTTCATGGGATCTTCTGCCTGGATTTCCCAGGCCACTTCCCCGCTGACCTGGTCCAGGGCAACCAGTTTCGCATCGACCCTCCCCAAATAGATTTTTCCTTCACCCATACCCAGGCCACGGCTTACCCAACCACAGCAAAGGTTAACCCGTTCAGGATCCACGTTAGCCGTATATTTCCAAAGGTGCTCTCCCGTTTCCACATCAATGGCAAAGACGTCATTTTGGCCAGTGACGGTGTACAGTACCCCTTCGTAATAGAGAATCTGTGCCTGACCACTATGATTAGGCGCCAGTCCGGATTCCAGGTGTGTACGCCAGTTGGCTTTAACCTGATCTACATTGTCTCTGTTGATCTGGTCGAGAGGGGAATATCGCCAGTTATAAACATTACCCCCATTGGTAATCCAGGCCTGCTCGGGAGCACGGAGGAGATCCTCACCCAGAAACTGCGGAGAGGGTGTTATCTGCGCATACGCCGCATGCAATGAAAACGTGAAAAAAATAACCGTGAGTAAATGATGGAAAACTTTCATACCCCGAACCTGTCGCCGTTTTTGATATTGGAAAGATTCAGGATTATGGCAGACGATGCTTGCCCAAAAAAGATGCAATGCCGGAAAGTATCCAGATTACATGGTGATGCATGCTCTGTTTATGCAAAGGTTCACTGATCAAACAGGGTGTACTTTATTTACAGGGCTGGTGACCGATGATAACTGCTCTTCAATTGGCGTTACCGGACAGGAGGCCTTCCAGCAAGGCAGCAGTATCAAGATGTTGATCGCCACCAGCGCCCCGGCCAAAACGTCCGGCCCTGCCCATGGCTGCATCCACGACACTGTTATCGCTATTATCGCGGACATTGATGTCAGCCCCATGCTCCACCAGTAACATGACCATATCGTTCCAGCCGTTGGTAGCAGCACCGAAGATAGCGGTTTGACCATTATCGGCACGGGCATTCACATCGGCACCATACTCCAGCAAGAGGCGTGTGGCAGCCATGGCTTCTTCTTCATTTCTGAAACGGCCGCGGGTATCGATGGCACTGGCCCTGTATCCGGCAGCTACTATCAATGGCGTTACATCATTTTCCTGGAGCAGGTCCACCAATGCGCCATGCTCCAGCAACAGTTTCATGGCAGCAACATCTGCTCCCCGCGCGGCCCGAAACAGGGCCGTCACTCCGGTGCGTAATAAACCATCCGCTCCCCGGTCTGCGCCCAGGCTTCTATAGGGAGGGAACAGTTTCAGCTGAAGATTGGGGTTACCACCCTTTTCCAGAATCATTTCTATGATTTCCAGGGAAGTTGTGATGTCACCGGAAAGCCTGTCCGGGCGTCCTCCATGGGGCAATGTGTTGTAATCCACGGCGCCATATAGCGGAAAGCGCCCGTAGATATCCCACTTATCCAGCCAGGCGCCTGCTTCAATCAACATTCTGGCTGAATCCCACTTGGCATTCAGCGTCGCCATCAGTAAGGGAGTAACAGATTCCGGATCTGTCTTGTTGATATCAGCACCTGCCTCAATCAACAGGCGGACGCATTCTGCACATCCTTCCCGCGCACCATATAGCAGAGGCGTAAGTCCGCCGGCGGGCAAAACTTTCATCCGGGGTTCAGCCGTCACCTGCCGCTCCCAGTTGTTGGGTAATGACTGTGCATCGGGATCGGCACCATATTCCAGAAGCAGCGCTGTCATTGCCGGCTGTTTCTGGGCTACAGCCCACATAAGTGCGGTCTGGCCGCGCCATTTTTCCACCGCATTCACATCCGCACCTGCCTCCAGCAGGACTGTTGCTGCTTCAGTGTCCCCGGTCCTGGCTACAATCATGATGGGGGTCTGATCATCGGCCCCTTTTTCATCAGGATCAGCACCCGCCTCCAGTAGCAGTTCGATTATTTCTTCGTTGGCCAGTGTCGCAGCCTGGGAAAGTGGGGTAGCGCCATACTCATTTCTCAAGGCAACATTGGCACCTGCCCGAATGAGGCGGCGTACAAGTGCAGGGTCTTCGTAATAAACTGCCCAGTGCAGCAGTGTCGTGCCATCAGACTGGGAAAGATTTGGATCGCTGTTACGATCAAAAGCTGAGAGGATTTGCTCTGTATCGCCTGTAATAGCAAGATCAAGCAGGTTTTCCTGTGAAAAAGCGGATGCAGGAAACAGGATCCAAGATACAAGGAATGAAACTATTGTTTTTCTGTTGAACGTTGACATAGCCATATTTTTTCAGTGCTCTTGAATGAGTGTTTCAGTTGAAACGGCACTGCCTCACCCTTGTGTCTTTCTTCCTGTATCTCGTATCTGTTACTCAGACTTCTTCAAAACGCCCGGTACTGTCACCCAGGGATTCTTCATGAACCCCGATGCGATCAAGTATTGTCAGCATGAGATTGGATACCGGTGTTCTTTCCTCGGCAGCAATATGCTGTCCACCACGGATCGTTCCACCACCTTTACCCACAATGACGGATGGGAGCGGATAATGATCATGGGCATTACTATTGCTCATGTTACTGCCATAGAGAATGATACTGTTATCAAGCATAGATCCATTATCACCATCAGGCATTGTTGCCAGTTTGTCGACGAAGCGGGCAAACACGCGACTATGGTATTCCTGGATACGCAAGAGACGGGCAATCTTGTTGGCATCATTCTGATGATGTGAGAGGGGATGGAAGGCGTCCGATACACCCACGTGATTGTAGGTCTGGTTACTCACTTCCGCGGCCATCATCATACTCGCAACCCGGGTAATATTGCCCTGATAGGCCAGCAGAATAAGATCCATTTGCAGGTTAATATGATCATCGAAGGATCCCGGAATACCCTCTGGCGCATCCGGCAGTTCCATATGTGAAAGATCATGTTCGGCCGTTTTCTGAACCCGGCGTTCAATTTCACGAACAGTTTCCAGATAATCGCTCAGGACAACCCGATCCGTAGCCCCGAGTTTTTTCGCCAACTGGTTTGACTCCTCAATCATCAGGTCAAGAATACTGCTCGTCTGGCTGGCGATACGCTCACGTTCCTGGGCATTATCACCAACACCAAACAGTGTCTGGAAAAGCTTTCGTGGATTATTTTCCATGGGCAGTGGTGTTGTAGGTGTCCGGAAAGAAATTGTTCCTGCATAGCTGCAGCCATATGCCCTGTCACAGGCACCAGCCGCCCCACTGGTTTCCGTAGCCACTTCGATCGAAGGTAGTGGTGTATCCTGACCTATATGCTGGGCTGCAATCTGGTCGATTGTTGTGCCCCCGAAAGGCTCATGGCTGATCCGTGGCGCTGCTCCGGTTAACCAGGTTCCCGGCGTAATTGCATGTACAGGACCATAGGCACGTTTATTTTCCAGATTGGAAACAATTGTCAGATAATCGCGATGCTGTTCCAGCGGCTGGAGAATCGACTTGAGTTCGAATTCAGACCCTGTGGTTTCAGGCGTCCAACTGTCCATCACAGCCCCATGGGGGAAATAGAAAAACCCCATTCTTGGTGCAGTACTGGCAGCCGTCTGCGCAAGCGCTGTTCCAGCAGGAATCATGGCTTCCAGCAACGGCAACGAAACGCTGGCGGCAGCACTTTTCAGAAAAGTCCTTCTTGGCAGATGCTTCTTTGTTATAAACATTTAATGTCTCCTCTGCTCGTGTCCTTCATTTTTGTTTGCAGCTCACAGGCTGCCAATTTCCATATTGGCTTCAGGTACAGTCAGTTTACGAAACTGGTCGCTGTTGATAATTCCCATCACGATTGATGAGAAACGGTAATCTTCGCGTGCAGCATTTCTGACAATTTCCCTGACTGCAGGCATATCATGGTATTCAACTGATCGGCCCAGTGAATAGGTCATAAGCTTTTCAGTAAAGGTTTGTACAAACTGGTCCGGACGCATAACCAAAGATTCACGTAAATCATTTACGCCATCCAGAGGGGTACCATCGGCGAGCTGCCCTGATGCGTCAATAGGAATATTTCCCGCGTCACTGTCACGTTCACGCCATTGGCCAATAGCATTATAGTTTTCCAAAGCCAGCCCGAGTGGATCCATCACATCATGGCATCCAGCACAGGCCGGGTTGTCGCGATGTATCTCCAGGCGTTCCCTGACAGTCTGGGACACCGTAGCCCCTTCCGGAGTTTCCGGAAACGCTTCCACATTAGGTGGTGGTGTCGCTGGTGGCACTCCCTGGAAGTTCTCCATGATATAGGCCCCGCGAATCACCGGTGTGGTCCGGTTGGCATAGGACGTCACCATCAACACTCCACCGGTGCCCAGCAGTCCGAAACGCTCCTCATCCTCAAGTCTGACCTTACGGAAATGATCACCTTTTACATCCGTAAGTCCGTAGTGCATGGCCAGGTCTTCATTCAGGTAAGTATAGTCCGCAGTAATCAGGTCAAGCACACTTTTGTCTTCCCGGAAAATACTGCCAGCAAAAAGCTCGATCTCATCCCGAAAGGCATCAAGCAGAGCCGGTTTATAGGCCGGGAAAATCTCCGGATCGGGATCGATATTCTCAAGCTCACGCAGACGCAGCCACTGAAAGACAAAGTTTTTCACCATGGCTTCTGCCCGGGGATCATTGAGCATCCGGGTTACCTGCTTTTCCAGTATGGCGTCATCACCAAGTTCTTCTCTGGCTGCAAGATCGATTAATTCCTCGTCAGGTGGAGAGCTCCAGAGGAAGAATGACAAGCGAGAGGCCAGTTCAAGGTCACTGATCTCAACACTCTGGCCTGGGGCAGCACTTTCATCTGGAATTTCAGCCCTGAACAGGAACTTGGGGCTGGTAAAAATAGCCATCATGCCGTTTTTGATTCCATCATCAAATGTGCCCTGTTCCCTGCCGGCGGCATAAAAACGCAGTGGCGCTTCCAGATCTTCCCCGGTTACCGGCCGGCGAAAAGCCTGCTTCGCCAGGTTGGCAAAAATCTGGCGCGCACAGTCAAGTTCACGGGAAGCTTCGCTTGGTTCACAAACAAACACTTTACGCCGGCTCGGGGTGTCTATGACTCCAGTTGATGAAAGCGGTCCTTTTATCTCCAGTCCACGTGCCCTGGCAATACGACTCATGCCACGATTACCGCCCAAGTCATGAAGAAACTCATCGGATTCGGCGAAGCTGCGCGCAACAAAGGCGACGCCAATCTTGTGGGGGCCCGAGGTCAACGGTACGCGGATATCACTGAAACGGGCATTGATCTCCTCAACCGCTGGCGCCTGGACCTGGTCCAGCATACGCAGGTCTTCCCCACCGCCAATATCCTGCTCAAATACTTTCTCGCCATCCACTGTCACAATAACATTGTGGTTGTATTCCATTCCCAGGGTATACCCGGCACCGGCCATGCCCAGCACATTTATGGCATACTCACCATCAACCGGGAAGTTATGTTCCACCAGCACGCCGCCACGCGTACCCATTGGTAATCCATGCACGTGGCTTGTCTGGCTGGAAGGATCCATGGGATAGACGGTGCTTTCACTGCGTGGGGAAGGATTTCCCACCGCCTGCTCACTGACCACACGCGCGGCAGCGATGTACTGATCAAGGAAGGAAGGGGACACTTTCAGGACGCTGGCAATATTATCGAAACCGTCACTGTTATCGTCTTTCGGCAGGGCTAGCTCAACATCCAGTCTAACGCCGGTAATTTCGTAAATCGCATTCACATATTCGGTGCGATTCAGACGGTGCAAACCAATCCGCCCCGGCTGGGGGGACAATGAATAATGCGTATCCAGGACTTTCTCAAGGCTGCCAACCAGGTCCCAACGTTCTTTTTCCGAGGGCTGTTCCTGGCTGGGAGGCGGCATGACACTGTTACGCAATTTGCGCAGCACCATTTCAAAGATTTCACCTTCCTCGGCAACGCTTTCCGGTGTGAAGAACGTAAAATCAACACCTCCGGCATAGTCCTCGAAGTTATGGCATGTGCTGCAATAGTTCTCCAGGGTGTCCCAGTGGTCCGCAAGTTCAGACAGGGCAGCCTGGTAATCACCAGACTCCGCCGCTGTCGCAGAGGTAGCAGCCACAACCATGGCAACGCCCATGAGCTTCCTGGTTAAACGGTGACTTTTCCTGTTTCCTGATAACTGATTCATATAATTGTGTAGTATTAATCTCTGTTTACGGGGCCGGTTCCTCCGGTACTCCCGATATTGACAATATCCCTTCTGGACGCCAGCTGTCCTGGCTCCCGTTGAATCTAGATAATGCCGCGTATGGCACGTCCCGGTACGTGGTACCACGTACCCCGGTAAAGAAGCTCGACAAAGAGTGTAGGGTCACCATAATTACCCACAAAATCTGCCATGGGACCACTTGCCAGGAACTGTTCCAGACTACGGCCGGTTCGGTATGCGTCCGCTACCTTTTCATAGGCATGATCCAGCATCTGCTGCTGTAGCTCTAACTGGGAGATATCATGGGGATCGCCTTCTGATGACACCAGCAGTGTCTGCTCATTAGCCATTTCCAGCAGAGAGCGGGTACATTGCTGGGCGCCGCCGATCCAGCCACCAGTAATATAATCCAGCAGCGGGAATTGTCCTTTGGAAAGCATGTCACCCACGAAAAGGATATTGGCGTCCCTGAAATGGACATAAATATCCCCATCGGTATGGAACTGGCTGATAAAGCCATAATCCGCGGTTTCAGTTCCCAGAGACAGGGACCCCGTCTTGTAGAATGTGCTGTTAGCCTGGTTTCTGGCAGGCATCGGTGAATAGTGACGATTTTCCCATGAAACAAAAAAATCATTGTTCTGCCACAAGCGGGTATTCTCGTGAGCAATTATCCGGGTACCCTCAGGTCCAAGCAGCGCATTGAGCCCGCAATGCTCCGGACGGAAATTGGTATTGAACAGGGTCTCCACTGGCTTGCCATCACCCAGTGACTGGATCAATTCAAGTACTTCGCGGCTTTTATCCGGCATTCCGCCATCAACCACCAGTACCGATTCAGGACCCACAGCCACCAGGATATTGGCACCTGCACCTGTCACAAGATGCATATTGTTGCGCAATCGCTGCACATCAAGGTGTTGCTGGGCCATCAGTGTGCCAGGCAGTGACAGGGCCAGGCTGCTAAGAGCCATTTTTTGTATAAAGCCCCGCCTGTGAATCAATGGAGGGCGTAAACGGTTCATTTTGTTCATCGTGTTAATTTCAGCCCCTTGGGCGTAAATCTTCTATGTCACCGGCCTGTAAAGACAGGTATGCCAGTAAACCGGCATGGTTTGCCCAGGTTCGCTGCTGGCCCCCTTTTCCCGGGGGAAAAGGGATAACAGGATAATTAGCCGGTGGGCTATTTTCAAGCAGGCAAGGGCTTGATCCCGATAGCATATCGCTCAGGCACGGAAATTAATGGCATTCCCTTAATCGAGCCGGCTAAAATCAGGCGGTGCTATACCCTTGGCCTCGAGATGGTTCTCGTATATCTCCTCGCTACAGGAGTATTCCAGAATAGGTGTATCAGGGGAGTATCTCAGGGTACCAACTATACGTACGGGCTCGGTAAAAAGCCTTGGATCAGTCAGTTCCATTTCATTGGTCAGGTAATTGACTGTCTCCCCTGCATCATTGGTCACTGGAACAAGATTCCAGCGCTCAACGATAGTGGCATCCTCGGTATTGGGCACACGCCGCATATAGGGATACTCTCGCAGGTATGAGGTTTCGATGACCAGTGTATCTCCCTCAAAATGACCAACGGAGTAACCCATTCTTGTTGGCAGGATCGGTTCCGGGCGCGGATGCCCTTCCAGGTAGATCTTGCGGTACTGGTAATACCCTTCCCACAGTAAATTGATAAACCCGTCGGTCTGGACGATTTCAACCGGGAATGGTGCCCCCCAGATACTGCGGGGCAATCCGGGCTTTATGCAAAAACCACCAGGCTCATCACTGACGTCAAAATCCTGAAGGTACTGCTCGGCCATCTTTGCGGCCTGTTCAGTATAGGGAAATTCCCGGTGACCTGGCTCAAGGGCTGGCGCATCAGGGTCAAATCCAGCCGGGAACCAGAGTCCACTGAAATCAGGCTGGGCCATGATTGACGCTGAAAAGAATATCGCCAATAAGGAGATGGCAACATGTGAAACGGGGGATAGTATGCCCCTGTCTGGTGTCTTCTTGTCCATAACGTTTCCCTTAACCTGCCTGCCAGTAATCAGAAAGTGGTACCGTCTTTCGTTTCCCATGACTGTATGTAGCCACCATCTTCGCCATTACGCATGGGAGCAATAAAAATAGTGACGGTGTCACCTTCTTCCATCATCCCCGGACGCCAACCCCGGCGATAGACGTTGTTCCGGCTATGACCCTCAAATTCGACTTCCTTTTCAACCCCATCATCTTCATAAGCGAGGATGAGATAAATGTGCGGATTGGACACATCAAGTTCCTTGATAACACCTGTTACTGGCACATTTTGGCTGAAATCAAACTGGGATGCCGAATGATGGGCATTGGCCAGGCCTGCAGCCAGGGATAAACAAAAAGCGAAAACACCTGTGGTAATAATTCTTGTTTTGAAACGCATGAAAATTTCCCCATTCTCTATGGCTGGAGCATGTCTCACTAATTATCGCTCCCGCAGGTTGCCAAATTTAGCATAATTACCGGCGATAGGTGAAAGTCTTCAAACCGGTTGACATTATTCTGGCCGCCTCGCATATTTCTTACCTGACCTGAAACAAATAGATCATAAATAGTTACATCATATAAGGTATGGGGAAAACCATGGGGAACCGTCTCACCACGTCATTTATTCTTTCCATAACGCTGCTGGCATCATTTTCATCCCTCGCAGCAGATAGCAAACCTGATTTCTCCGGCGTCTGGGTCGCCTATGCCAGCGAGCCATCGCTGATGCGCACCGATTTCCAATCGCTCACCGCTGAAGGGCAGACCAGGCAGGAAGCCTATCTTTCGCAGTATCCGAACTGGGTGGAGCCCGGGGCCTGGTGTGTACCTCCTGGTATGCCCGATACCATGTTCTCCATGGTCTCCTACCCTATTGAAGTGATTCATAAGGAAAAGCAATTGACCATGATCGCCGAACTGGAAATGCAGGTCCGCCGGGTTTTCATCGATGGCCGTGACCATCCCAATGATCTGCCACCGACCCGGATGGGTCACTCCATTGCCAACTGGGAAGGAGATACACTGGTCATCCACACCGCCCTGTTGAAAGAAACCCTCTCCGGTCGCTGGCCCCGCACCGAAGGCATGGAAATCACTGAGAGAATGTACATGACCACGCGCGAAGCAGCCGGTAAGGAACCTACCGGGTTTGTGGCGACTATTGCCCCACCGATCGACAATGATACGCTGGTTTTTGAAGTCACTGTGACAGACCCAAACCTCTATGAAGAGCCTCGCCAGGTAACCATGTTTTACCAACGCATGAGTGATGATATTTTTCTGGAGTACGATTGTACGGTAGACAAATGGCAACAGGCTCTTGATGCCGCCAATCCCTGAGAGGACTAAAGGCCCGGAAGATGTCTACGCCGGGCCTTTCAACCCTTTTTTCTGCTCCCTGTCACGCTGTCATCAGTGTCCATGCTCCAATAAGAATAAACCCTGCCCCGGCAATCATATGCAGCAGTTTTTCACTGATATATGCGGAAATCACACTACCAGCCAGGACCCCAAGTGCTGATGCAAGAATCAGGGCCAGTGAAGCCGCCAGAAACACCGTGAGTTTACTCACCTCTTTATCAGCAGCAAAAAGCATGGTCGCCAGTTGTGTCTTGTCGCCAAGCTCGGCGATAAAAACCGTGCCCAGTACCGTGAAGAATATTTTCCATTCCATATTGCTGACCCTGGAAATTTTGACAATGAACCTGCAGGCCCTTTCGAGCCGCTTACCTTATATACCATTATTCCTTTAACGTCTTTCCTCTGATCCTCATCGAAAAAAAAGCCGGATCAAATCCGGCTTTTTAATGATCACCTGAATTGAGGTCTCATCAATTCGGTTTACGTGCGATCAAGAGAAAACGGTCTACATCACGTCCATAAATGGGGTCAGAAATAGATCGCGCATGATCATCCGCATTGGTCCGAAGCAGATCCGAGTCATTCACAATTTCCAGGCCTGCTTCCTCAATCCAGCGTTCAGCATTGGACTTGAGCATACGATGCATCATGGCATTTTCCATACCTGGCATACCAATATGATCAATTACAGCAACCATTCCGCCCGGCTTCAGCACATTATATATAGCCTGGAAATAGGGCTCAGCGCGTTCATCATTGTAATGATGGATGTTCAATGCCGTGATGGCCCTGTCGATGGAGTTGGCAGGATAGTCCTGTACATTTTCAAAATAGGCTTCTGTATTTCCCAGGCTTGCTGCCAGGTCTTTTCCAGCCTGACCATTGTTACGTTGCAGGCCACGAGGACCAAACTGGCTGATGACCTTGCCCTGTGGGCCAACCGCTGCAGAAAGAATACGCGTGTACCAGCCACCGCCAGCGCCGATATCCATGACAGTCATACCTGCATCCACATCCAGCTGATTCATCACCTGGTAAGGTCGGCGGGAACCATCCCGAACACGATCTTCTTCAGGACGACTGTCTGACATTAATGCGTCCATGAATCCCGGCGCCACTTCCGCATTGGCCCCATGCAGACCGAATAGCAGGCAGGCAAAAAAGCCGGTTTTAATAATTGTTGATTTCATGCATTTCCCCTTGAGTACTGTTGATTGGATTATCCAAATAAAAGTGTAGATCCAGCCCTTTTAACGACCGGCAATATTCTTTTTCTGTAGCAAGGTCATGGAAAGTAAACCACATCCGGTGTGGAATCAAGGCAGCTACCGCTGCCACCCGGTAAATCCATAATTCCTACAAAAACAGAAGGACAGCTATTCGCTCATGTAATGACGTTTGTCTACCGGCTTCATGGAGGCATTCGCGACCAGGCCGATGAGCAGTAATACGGCCATCAGGTACATGGTGTTGTTGTAAAGACTCGACGTGGGGTCCACTGTTCCCGCAGGGGCAATTTCCATAAGGCTGGCAATTGTTACTGTCTGGGCTGCCACCAACTGGTCAAGCTGTTCAACATCGGCACCGAAGCGGGCCTGGAAGTCTGCGGGATCAATGATACTCACGAGATTCTGAATGGCCCTTGCCACTGCTGACTCACGCAGAGAGGTGATGGCAAGCGGACCAACGACACCAGCTGTACTCCAGGCCGTTAGCAAACGGCCATGAATGCCTCCAACATAGCGTGTACCAAATATATCGGCCAGGTAAGCGGGAATGGTCGCAAAGCCTCCACCATACATGGTAAAAATAATCATGGTCGCCGCATAGAAAAGAACCAACCAGACCACTGCCGGACTGGCACTGACCTGAAGGGCCGCAAAAGGAACAGAACAGTAAAGTACTATGCCCAGGGCAAAGAAAATCCAGTAAGTGTTTTTCCGCCCGATATAATCAGAAGAGCTTGCCCAGAAAAACCGGCCAACCATGTTGAACACCGAAATCATGCTGACATAAACCGCGGCAAAAGCACCATCAACAATGCCCGGCAAGGTGGTACCAAAAATCTCACTCATCATGGTACTGGCTACGCCAAGCACACCAATACCGGCCGACACATTCATGCAGAGTACGATCCATAGGCGGTAGAACTGGGGCGTCTTCATTGCCTGCTCGATGTCCACATTATGGCTGGTAATCATCCTGTTCGCTTCGGCGCCCTCCTCCGGTGGCGTCCATCCTTCAGGTACCCAGTCATCTGCAGGAACACGGTAGGAAAATGCGGCAATAAGCATGACCACGAGGTATAACAGTCCCAGAACCATGAAGGTGGCAGCCACGCCGGTCGAGCCGGTACCGACCACATAGACACCTTCCGGACCCGGCACCAGCATGCCGGCCACTTCGTTGGCCCCAACCACAACCACTTCCAGCTGCTCACCGGCCCGCTCAACAAAACGGCGGCCTGATTCCGTAATAAGGGCAACCTGGTCAATAGTGCCCAGATACTCAGGAGCTTCATAAAAACGCTGGATAAAAAAGCGCTTCAGGGGCGCGCCAATCATGGCGCCGCCGCCAAAGCCCATAATTGCCATACCGGTTGCCATGCCACGCCGGTCGGGAAACCATTTAATGAGGGTACTTACCGGGGATACATAACCCAGGCCAAGCCCACAGCCGCCCAGAACGCCATAGCCAAGATACAGGAGCCATAACTGGTGGGTCAGGATGCCGAAACTGCCGACAAGATATCCACCACCCCACAGCACTGCCGCAACTGACCCGACCAGTCGCGGCCCCACCCTGTCCAGCCAGTGACCGGCAAGTGCAGCGGCCAGTCCCAGGAAAACTATGGCAACGGAAAATATCCAGGTCACATCCTGCAGACTCCAGTCACCGGAAGCCGGCGTGACCACACCAAAAAGACGCGTCAGTGGAGGATTGTAAATGCTCCAGGCATACACGGAGCCAATGCATAAATGAATGGCAATGGAAGCAGGCGGCACTTTCCAGCGATTAAAGCCTGGTTTGGCAATGATGCGTTCCCTGGAGAGCATGTCCAGCATTGATTCACCCCGTTATTTATCCAGATGCCCGCAGGTCCTGCGAAAAACTTCCTAACGCTCTTACCTGTTTACCCTGGGCTCAAAAGCCTGCCCGAACCGTCGGGTGGCCATGCCTGATTTCCAGCAAGACTTGCCGTAGATCCGGCTACATCAGGTAGTTCATGTAAACAAAGAGGATTCCCACCAGGGCAAGAATGACAATGGTGCTGATACTCCAGTACCGGAGCAAGTCACCCGGCCGGTCTTCCTCCTTCACCTGGGGCCCAAACATGGCCTTGTGATTCAGGAAAGAGAAAACCGGTGCCACCACAAAACCCATGGAAGTCACCCAGGCAATAAAAGTGCCGAAATCTTCCAACAGAACAAAAAGAACCAGAAGTACAAGCAGCAGCTCAACGCCGATGAAGCTCATGTAGAGTTTGCTGAAACGGTTACTGATCTGCTCTTCAGGAACCGGGAATATTTCAACCAGCGCGGCCGCTGAGGAACGGGGCAGCAGGTCCACCAGTGTCAACAGGGTGGAATACATCACGGTGAGAGAGGCAATGGCAATGATCGGGTAAATCCAGTCGCCCATGGTGGAAGTAAACAGATTGATCAACTGGCCGGCAAAGGCCGCGCCGTTGGATTCAACTGCCACGTCATTGATGTACATGACATAGGTGCCGAGTGCCACAAAACAGATGGCCAGGAAAATGGCAGTCCCGTAGCCCACATGAAAGTCAAAGACGGCCTCCTTGATACTCACCGGTCTTTGCAGGCGAATGCTTTTGGCCTTGACCCATAATGACAGCCCCACCGAGCCGGCAGTCCCGGTAGGCATCCAGCCTGCCACGGCTATCAGGAAGAGAACAGTCGGTGTGTCCAGTGTGATATCCGCAGACAGGGAAGCTCCCCCGGTGTCGATACCTCCCACGGCAATAACCGCAGCGATTACCGTACCAATGGAAAAAACAATCACCAGGACACGGGTCAGGTCCTCCAGGACGGCATACCGGCCAAGAGCAACGATTAGCATACAGGAAAACACAAGACCCAACTCCAGGATAATCCCGGTATCGAGATCAAATACGGTTCGCAGGATGGCTGCACTGGTAACCGAAACACCGGATATGGCGAAGGTATATTCAAACAGCTGCATGATGAAAAAAAGCAACACCACCCACCGGCCCATGCGGGTGTAGCCTTCCACGAGAGTCTCACCAGTAGCGGCCGCATAGCGGGCGCCAAACAGGAAGGTCGGGTATTTGACCAGACAGACCAGAACCAGGTAGCCCACCATGACAAATCCATACGTGGCCCCGGCCGTGGTGGAAGAAACCAGGTGTGATACGCCAACTGCTATCGCAGCATATAATATCCCCGGACCCAGTTTCTCCTGCAGCGTTTTGAACATGTCTCCCCCAGAGTAATTCTTCTTCTATCTTTTTTCTTTTATTGGCTAGTTCATGCCGGATGGCAGTGCTTCGAACCTCTTCCAGTCTACGACATGCCTTTTATCCTTGTATCTTTTTATCCTTGTATCTTTTATCCCTGTATCCTTTTATCGATCTTCCCATCAAGGCCATCGAAGATCGACTGCCGGGATATTCCCCCGACTTACTTCCCGTACGACGAGTAGTGCAGAGACATATCCAGTTCCTTGCAGGTTATAAATTCAAGTAATGCTGCCTGACCATTCTCTGTAGCCTCGATGCCACGCTTGAGCGCTTCCACAATGTCTTCAGGATCCGTGATACGTTCACCGTAACCACCGAAGGCTTTCGCCATATCGGAGTAATTACCCTGGATATCGGTAGAACGATACTTCTCCGTGGACACGGTCATGATCGGCAGCTCCATGGCCATACAGAAGTTATTGAACAGAATGGACAGAATAGGAATTCTTTCCCTGACCGCCGTTTCAAAATCCATGCCCGTGAAACCAATGGCCGCATCTCCCCAGACATTGATGCAAAGATGATCCGGCCTGGCCAGTTTTGCTCCCATCGCCAGTGGCAATCCATAACCAAGCTGTGTGGTTTTACCCCACCCTATATAGGACAGTGGCGTCTCGGCCTCCCAGAAAGGCACCAGCTGGTCTCTTGGACTGCCGGCATCATGGGTAATTACGACCTTGCTCTTGTCTACCAGTTTGTTGAGTTCATAAATCACCCGGTAAGGCGTCATCGGGGATTCTTTTGAGGTCAGCTTGGGCAGCCACTCGGCCATCCAGGCATCTTTCACTTCCCTGATAGCCGCAGGCGTGGACTCTTTCCTGCCCTCTGCTTTCGCCAGATCCAGAGCCCTGAGTTCATCAATCAAGGCACGCAGTGTAAGTTTTGCATCGCCGATAAGACCAAGTTCTGCCGGCACATCCTTGTTCAGATCCATCGGATCCAGGGTCGCATGAATCACCTTCTTGTTGTCCGGCATCCGCGTACCAAAGGAGGTAATGGCAAAGCTGCAGCCCACGCCAAAAATGACGTCCGCTTCATTGAGGAAATGGTAAACCGCTTTCGGAGTAGCGTGGCCACCGGAACCAATGCTCAGTGGATGGGTTTCATTAAAGGTGCTTTTTCCTTCCAGGCTGGTAGTGACCGGCGCATTGAGCAGCTCGGCAATCTCTTTTAATTCATCCCAGGCTTTCGCATAGTTGATCCCCTGGCCGGCATAGATTACCGGTTTGTCAGCGGCCGCCAGCTCTTTTGCTGCGGCCTTTACCGACTCGGCATCCGGACCAGACCTGGCCTTGAAACTCGGTACATAACTCTCTATTTCCGCTTCTTCCTTGCAGGCATCCCAGGGGATCTCCACCAGTACCGGACCCGGGCGCCCGTTACGAAGCTGGGTGAACGCTCGACGCATAATATTCGGCACCTCGCTGCCCATGGTGATGGGTTCTGCCCACTTGGTGATATGTTTCATGTTCAGGGTGGAGTTGAAGTTGGGAAAGTAGTTAGCCACCTTCCTGTCGTAGCCCGCCGGCATAAACAGTACCGGCACTGACTCGCCAAAAGCCTGGGCAACACCGCCAAAGGTGTTTTCCGCACCGGGGCCATGCTGCATCACGAATACGCCGATTTCCTCACCACAGGTCATGCGGCTCAGGGCATCCGCCATGTGGGCACCGGTTCTTTCCTGGCGCACAATAATAGTCCGGATATCTTCTGCTGCTGCGGCCTCGATAATCGGATTCAGCGGATAACCAAAAAGGTATTTAACCCCCTCGGCTTTCAGGATTTTGGCAATGGCTTCCGGGACCAGCATGGAATACTTCCTTTAATTGGTGAAATGAAAAGAGACCTGCAACGGATGCCGTCGTTGCAGCATCTTCTGTATTGCCTGTTTCTGTGAAAGGGACCTATTCTATAGCTAATTACCTCCTGAACGCACTGCCTGCAGGCCATTTCCCTGAAATTTCTGTGAGGACCCCGCATGGCTGTCCATCAAGACAGCTCCTGGCAAAATACAGGTGCTGGACTGACGGAGGCACGTCAAAAATGTGTCAGGATTATGAACATTGAGGGGCTGTATTGAGCACGTCCATGACGGGATGGTATTTTTTTAACAAACATGATTATATGAGTCCCCCCTTCAGGAAAACCGAGGTTTTCAGCGGTATTCGGGTCTCGCCTGGAAAGACGGATTGCAATAAAAAGTCCGGATCGGGCTGGAGAGTCAACCGATTGAAGGGCAGCCCCGTAATTACTGGGTAGTAGTCCTGTTAAACTGGACGACAAACACCAACTGCCAGGATTGCTGGCACAGCGGTCAGGACTTTCATTTGATGAGTCCTGGAAATACAGGTCTGTTTCAGGACCAGTCCTGAGACACAGAGCCCTTCTGGAACTTGCTTGGCAGTATGATCGAATTTTTCTTCAAGTACCCGCAATCAGTTTTCAGCGACAGCGATTTTGTTTTCGCCAGCGGCTGGCCTGTATGGGTGTTAATTGCTGCACTTGCTGTTGCCCTGGTGGTTATCGGGGTCACGCTGTCAAGGCAGCCGGGCAACCTCGGCTGGGCGAAACTGACCGGTTTAGGCTTCATCCAGCTGCTGATGTTTGCCGTGGTCCTTGTTGTGCTGTGGCAGCCGGCCCTGGTTTCAGAGCGTCTGCTCAGGGGTGAGAATGCCGTTGCCATCATGCTGGATACGTCTGGAAGCATGACTTTCGGTGCCGAAGGCGTAACCCGCATGGAACAGGCCCAGGCACTGCTTACTCCCGACTCCCTCGAAGATATCGCTGACATCTACAATATTCTGCCCTATGGCTTCGATGGCTCAGCATCGGGCATGGAATCATTCAACAACCTGCCCGATCCCGGTGAAGCCACCAATATCGGGCAGTCCCTGTTACAGACCCTGCGCCAGGCCAGTGGTGCTTCCCTCGGGGCAGTCATCCTGGTCTCAGATGGAGCCGATAATTCAGGGGCCGTCTCCCAGTCAGACCTCAATGAGATTGCAGGTTACGGTGTACCGGTTCATACCGTGGGCCTTGGCAGGGAAATCATTCCCGAGGATCTGGAGCTAACCGAGGTTGCCCTGCCGGAAAAAGCCCTGCCCGGAACGACACTCTCTGCCCGCGTAGGTATTCGCCATGACCAGGGCGGCATTGCCCGTGTCAAAGTCTATGACGGAGATACTTTCCTGACTACGGAAGAAATCACCCTGGGCAATGACCAGAACAACACCCTGGGCTTTATAGACATCGACGTTGAGGAACCCGGCCAGCTTGATCTGCGCTTCACCCTGGACCCGTTTACTGGCGAATCCAACCTCGCCAATAACACCCGTACAGCCGTAGTGGATGTGGAAGAGAGTCGGTACAAGGTACTTTATGTAGAGGGTGAGCCCCGCTGGGAGTACAAATTCATGCAGCGGGCCCTGGGGGATGATCCCAGTATCCAGCTCTCCACCCTGCTCAAGGTGACCCCGAACAAGTATTACCGCCAGGGTATTGAAGATCCGGACGAACTGGCTGGTGGATTCCCTGACGACAAGGCCACCCTGTTTGAATATGACGCCCTGGTCATTGGCAGTTTCAATGCCGCCGAACTCACCACAGAACAGCATGAAATGATCCGCGATTTTGTCAGTGACCGCGGTGGCTCCCTGTTGATGATCGCCGGGCTGAACGGCCTCGGACTGGGTGGCTGGGGCGAAACAGCTGTCAATGACATCCTGCCTTCCCGGCTGGACAGTGGCGAATCCGCTTTTATTCGCGAGAAAGCCCCGGTCTCCCTGGCTGATAGCGGCCGCCTTGCCCCGATGCTTCAGTTCAGTGACAGTGAATCGGAGAATGACCGGCTCTGGTCCGAACTGCCGGAAGTGGCAGATTACCAGCAGCTTGGCCCTCTGCGCCCTGCCGCCACCACCTTACTCACGGTCAATGTGGATGGTCGAGAACAACCTCTGCTGGTTTCCCAGCCCTATGGTCGTGGCCAAAGCTTTATCTTGGCTACCGGCGGTACCTGGCGCTGGCAGATGAGTCTGCCCGTGGACAACATGCAGCATGAAACGTTCTGGCGACAGCTAACCCGGTCCCTGGTTGCCAATTCACCCAGGCCATTTGAACTGACCAGCCAGGTGGAAAGTGGAGATATTGTTGTCAGGGCCCAGGTCCGCGATCCCGATGCCGAGGAAAACCAGGGCCTGGAAATATCTGCCGTGGTCTCTTCCGAAAATAACGAGGTAGTTAGCCTGGAGTTGCAGCCTGTGTCAGGCCAGCCCGGAGCCTTTGAAGCTTCCTTCACACCGGATTCCACCGGACTCTACTCTGTTGAAGCCATTTCCCGCGTCGATGAAACCCTGGTTGGTTCCTCTACCACCGCTGTACGCTTTGAACAGGGTCAGGAAATTTTCAATGTGAGACAAAACCGTCCACTGCTTGAACGTATCGCCAATGTCGCTGGCGGCCAGTACTGGACACCGGACCAGTGGGATGAAATTACTGAAGCCATTTCCTTCTCTACAGCAGGCATTACTGAGCAGCAGATCAGCTACCTCTGGGATGCGCCTTTCTTCTTTTTATTACTGATACTCCTTAAAGCCGCCGAGTGGCTGTTGCGACGGAAATGGAGAACCATATGACGCCATTGAAATCGCTTGGTCTGTTCTCTGTGCTGCTGCTCAGTTGCATATCCGCCCAGGCTGCCGTCTATGTGACTATCGTCCAGGGCCTGGGTGGCCAGCCGGAGTGGGATGAACGTTTCACTGAACAGTTCGGCAAAATTCGCGATGCCTCCCACTCCCTGGCGGATGAAGATCAGGTCACCGACTTTTCCGGTCCCGATGCGACTCGCGAAAACCTGCTTGCCCACTTCAGAATCCTTTCCGAGTCCATGACCAGCGAAGACCGGGCTGTAATCTACCTGATCGGTCATGGCAGTTACGATGGCGAACAGTACAAATTCAATATTCCCGGTCCGGATATCACCGATGGTGACCTGGCCGAAATCCTGGGCACCCTGCCCGGGAAGAACCACTTCCTACTGAACACCTCCAGCGCCAGTGGTGCCACCCTGGGAGCCCTGGAAACCGATGACCGCATTCTGGTCACGGCAACGCGAAATGGTAATGAAAAAAACGCCACCGAGTTTGGTGACTATTTTGCCGAAGCACTGGTCAATGAGAATGCCGATATCAACAAAAACAGTAATATCAGCATCCAGGAAGCCTTTGATTATGCCAATCGCGGTGTAGAGAACTTCTTTGAATCACAGAGCAAGCTGGCCACGGAGCATGCCCAGATTCGGGGCGACACGGCAGCAAGTTTTACCCTGGCCAGGCTGGGAGACCTCCAGATCTCCAGTGAGGATCCCAGGATTAATGAACTGCTTACACGACGCCAGGAGCTCGACCAGGATATCGAGGAACTGCAGTTAAGGCGCAACGAATTCACCAATGCAGACTATATCCAGCAATTGCAGGCACTGATCCTGCAGGCAGCTGAAGTCAGCGAGGAACTGGAACAGTTACAGGCGGGCAGCGGAGACGATGCAGACCGGGAGTAAGCCATCAAGCATTCTTGCCAGGCCTGTCCTGACAGCCGCCTTGCTGGCTTCCAGTGTGCTCAGTACCTCCACCTTTGCCAGGGAACATCTCTATGGTGCCCTGGATTACGAACCCCTGCAGGCATGTGACACCCTTTTCTGGAGCGGGCAGTCACAGGAAGCCGGTCGCTGCTATATTCTCCTGAATACTCCGGGCCAGGATGCCAGACTGCGTGCCGAGGCACTTTGGGCCCAGGGAGATATGCAGGGCGCCAATACCCAGTTTCAGCAGGCCTTTAATGACTACCCCGATGACCCCATGGTTCGTGTGCGCTGGGGTGAACTGTTCATGGAAACCTTCCAGTACCAGGAAGCCTACAACCTGTTCAGTGAAGCCCTGGCCCTGGATGAGAACAATGCCTGGGCCCATATCGGCGCGGCGGCATCCCTGGCTGAAGGCGGAGATCCCGAAGTATTGAACCAGCACCTGTCCATGGTCATGGATGAGGCCCTGGCCCCGGCGGGAGCACGGGTGCGCGGCATGATGATGGCCGCTGAATCCCAGTTACGACAGGACCGTTACGATGAAGCCCAGGATATTCTCGATGAGGCCTTCGAGCTGGCCGACGATGCCAATCTGCCTGAAATGCGGCTCAATGCCCTGCAGGCTGCCCATGCTTTCATGACCGGCAATGAATACCAGCCCTATATTGATGCCTCCCTTGAAGAGAGTCCCAACTACGGCGATGCCTGGTTCATCCCTGGCTACTACGCCACCATCATTCGCCTTTACCGGGAAGCTGGTGGCTTTTTCCGCAAGGCGGTGGAGGTGCAACCGGACCACTGGGAAGCCCACGTCTATCTGGGGCAGAACATGCTGCGCATGAACCAGATCAACGAGGCCATCGAGCATGTGAATATCTCCTATGCCGGCAATGCCTTTAATCCGATTACTGTCAACCTGATGCGCCTGCTGGATACCTTCACCGAGGACTTCATCAACATCAGCTATCCGGATCCTCCCGAGGGTCCACTGCCGGAACTGATCCTGCGACTGGGCAAAAATGAAGCGCCCATCCTGAAGAACTATGCTCGCCAGTTATCCGAGGACAGCATTGATGCCTACCGTGATCGATACCGTCTTGATCCGAAGGAACCGGTGATCGTCGAGATTTATCCCAATCATGAAGACTTCATCGTGCGTTCGATCGGTATGCCTGGTGTGGGCCTGCTGGGTGTAACCTTCGGATACCTCTTCGCCATGGATTCTCCCACGGCCCACCCGGAAGCCAGCTATCACTGGGGCACCACGCTATGGCATGAAATGGCACACGTATTTACCCTGGGTGCCACGAACAACAAGGTACCGAGATGGGTCAGTGAAGGCATCTCTGTGTTCGAGGAATGGCGCACCGGTCCCATTGCCGGGCGTCGTATTCCCACGGATGTTCTGCAGGCCATGGCCGAAGGCAAATTCCTGCCCATCGCCAAGCTGGATGATGGGTTCATGCGGCCTACCTATCAGGGACAGGTTATTGTTTCCTACATGCAGGGCGGACTGGTCTTCGACTTCATTGACCTGGAATACGGCTTCGACAAGATTGTGGAAATGCTTTACCTGTTCAATGATGGTGTCAGTCCCGTGGATGCCATTGAGCAGGTGCTGGGCATTTCCGACAAGGACTTTGACCGCCACTTCAAACAGTATATTGATATTGAGTTTGGCCCCCTTCTGAGCGGGCTTGGTGTGTGGATGCAGGATATGCAGGCCAGTGCCAGTCACCTGCAGGCTGAAGAATGGGAAGAGGCCGTTGCCGCCGCAGACCGCGCTATCTTTACCTATCCGGATTACGTTGAGAATGACAGCCCCTATGTGATGAAAGCCCGGGCTTACCGGGAACTGGGGGACAAGGAAGCGGAAATCGAGGCCCTGCATACTTTCTGGGAAAAAGGCGGTTACCTTCCCGATGCCCTGATGGCGCTGGGTAACTACTATGTGGAAAATGACCGACTGGACGAGGCCGAAGCCGTTTTCATGAGCACCAACTGGGCCAATCCCTTTCGGGAAGATGTGCACACCAGCCTGGGCGATCTCTACATGGAAACGGATAAACCGTCACAGGCACTGTCTGAATATGAAGTGCTGCTGGCCCTTGATCCGCTTGATAAGGCATCAGCCAATTACCGGGTTGCCAGCGCCTGGCATGCGCTGGACAATGCAGACAAGACCATGGAATTCCTGATGACTGCACTGGACATCGCGCCGCAGTATCGTCCAGCCCAGCAATTGCTGCTGGAGATGAGCCGCACCCGGGAGTCATTTGAATAGTTTTAAAAGATTGTCGGGACACGACCCAGCGGGTCTATCCCGACCTGCGGGATAAACAATCCCGGCAAACAGATTACGAAATCCGGCTTATGCCGACGAATTGCATAATAGGTTCAACAAGATTAACGACAGCAACAGGAAAGTGATATGAGCGAAGAAGTCACCCAAGCATTTGATACCGAAGAAACCCGGGAGCTGGTCCAGAAATTTGTGGCTGCCAACAACAAAATCCGGGAACAGATTTCCGGGACCATCATTGGCCAGCATCACATCGTGGATAACCTGCTCATCACCCTGTACGTGGGTGGTCACTGCCTGATCACCGGTATGCCTGGTACGGCCAAGACCCTTCTGGTCCACACGCTGGCTTCTGCCCTGGGGCTGACCTTCAAGCGAATCCAGTTCACACCGGATCTTATGCCCACCGATATCACCGGTACTGACATGGTCGAGGAAGACCAGAGCACCGGAAAAAGGGAATGGCGGTTTGTGCCCGGCCCCGTATTTACCAACGTGCTGCTGGCCGACGAAATCAACCGTACGCCGCCGAAAACCCAGGCGGCCCTGCTCGAAGCCATGCAGGAAAAAACCGTCACCGTGCGTGGCCAGATTCACCAACTGGACAAACCCTTCCTGGTCCTGGCTACCCAGAACCCGATAGAACTGGAAGGCACCTACCCGCTGCCGGAAGCACAACTTGACCGCTTCCTGTTCAATGTCATTCTGGATTACCTGAGCCCGGAAGAAGAAGTGGCCGTCCTGGATCGTTTTACCAAGCGGGTGGATATGCCACCTGTGGAAGCCTGTACCAGTGCGAAGGAAATTACCCAATTCCAGTGGCTGGTGCGCCAGGTACCTATTTCGGAATCAGTGACCCGCTACGCTGTGGACGTGGTACGAGCTACGCGCCCTGCTGACCCGATAGCCACGGATATGGTGAAAAAGTACATCAACTTCGGCTCCAGTATTCGTGCCTCCATGAACCTGGTGCTGGCCGCCAAGGCCAGGGCCCTGATGGAAGGTCGTTACCATGTCACGCCCGATGACGTAAAAGCGCTGGCATTGCCAATCCTGCGCCACCGCGTGCTACCAAACTACTATGCGGAGTCCGATGGTGTCACCATCGACGATATCCTCAACAGCATGCTCAATGACCTGGCGCAGCCGGTGGCTGCCTGAGGAACCTGAAACCCCATGGCCGCTCCATCATCTGACAACCGCGACGCCCGCACCCGACTGCTCAATCCGTCGGTACTGGCCAGTCTGTCCAACCTGGAACTGGTTGCCAAGGCCGTGGTGGAAGGCTTTGTGATCGGTCTGCACCGCTCACCCAAGTTCGGCTTCAGCCAGGAATTTGTGGAATACCGGGAATACACCGAAGGCGATGATCCCCGCTATATAGACTGGAACGTGTATTCACGTACAGACCGTACCTATGTAAAACGTTTCCAGGGCGAAACCAACAGTCACCTGATGCTGCTGCTGGATACCAGCGCCTCCATGGGGTTTGGGTCAGGTGATGCCACCAAGCTGCAGTACGGCAAGTACCTGGCCGCCAGCCTCGCCTATCTCGCTTCACGCCAGCATGATGCAGTCGGCCTGATGCTGTTTGACGATGATATCGTTGAATATCGCCCCCCCGCGAACAAGCCTGGCTCCCTGCAGGGTGTGATCCATACCATCGATGCCGCCCAGGCTAGACAGGGTACTGATATCAACAAGCCCATGAGCCGTTTCCGCGAGCATATAAAGAAGCGTGGGCTGGTGGCAGTGATCTCCGACTTCTACTGCGACGCTGAGGAGCTGCTGGAAAACATCCGGCCACTGGCACTGCATGGACAGGACGTGATCATGCTCCACCTGCTGGATGAAAAGGAGCTGGATCCTGAGATCAAGCAATCGACGCTCTATGAAGACATGGAAACCGGGCAGGCCGTGGAAGTGGAACCCACGTACATGCAGAAAGCCTACCGGGAGAAAATCCAGGCCCATATTCGCACCATCGAGGAAGCGGCCAACGGAATTCGTGCGGATCATGTCCTGATCAACACCAGTGAGCCTTTAGACAAGGCGCTGCACAATTATTTAACTTTCCGCGAGAAGAGAGGATAGAAAGTGGCGCTGATCGGACCCCTGTTCCTGCTCGGACTACTCGGTATCGCCCTGCCGATCTGGTTGCATCGCCTGGAAACCCAGGTGACTGAACGCGAGCCTTTTGCCACTACCATGTTCCTGGAACCGGCGAAGAAACGCATTCATGTGCAGAGAAAGCTCAAGTACCTGCTGTTAATGGCCCTGCGCATACTTTTCTTCGTGTTGCTGGCCCTGGCCTTTGCCCGGCCAGTATTCTTTGCACCACCCGAAGCCATCATTACTGAAGACACCACCCATCATGTCATCGTGATGGACACCTCCTTTTCCATGTCGGCCACTGGCCGATTTGATGCCGCCATTGATCGTGCCCGAACCATTGTTGACAACATGGCCGATGACGATGTGGCCAGCCTCTACACAGCTTCTACCAATGTCCAGGAAGTCCTGTCAGTAACGGCGGACAGGGAATCACTGAAAGCGGCTGCAGCTATCCTGGAACCGGGTAACGGAAAACTGGACCTGGGCAGCATGATTACTTCCCTGAACACCATGATTGAAGAGAGCCAGGCCAATTTCGTCCTGCATGTGATCAGCGACTACCAGCTTACCGGCCAGGCCGTGCGCTTTGCCGACATGATTCCAGATGTCATCAACGGGCGCCCCGTGTCCCTGGAACTTGAAGCAGTGACTGCCGATGACACTCCCAACCTGGCGGTGGATTCCGTGCTTGTCAGCAACCGCGAGAGCGTGGAAGTGGGCATTCGGGCTTATGCCTCCGATGACCAGGAAATGCCTCGTACCGTCACCCTGTCCGTGAATGGACAGGTGCAACAGACACAGGACATTGTGCTGGAAGGCGAAGGCATCACCCTGCTTGACTTTGATGGCGTCACCTTTGAAGAAGGCGACAACCGCGTGGATATTTCCCTGACCCCGAACGACGCCCTGCCCGGTGATGACCTGCGCCATACCGTTTTCGACAACTCCCCACCGGCCCCGGTCCTCTTGCTTACCGGCGACCCGGAATCGAACGGCGTGACCTATATCAGTACCGCACTGGAAACTGCCCCCCGTGGCTACGAAGTGATTGTCCAGACCATTGCCGACCTGGATGCCCGCATTTTACAGCGCTATCCCTGGGTTGTGATTGAAGATATTGGCCAGGTAAACAGCAGCCTGGCAACGGCGGTGAATGACTATGTCAGTGGTGGCGGAGCTGTTCTTGCCGCCTCGGGAGAATCCACCCGTGGACTCTCATCGGTCCCCGTGCTGGATCTGCCCATTGGTACGACCACTCTGCGACAGGAAGGTCGCAACCCCATTACCATGATTGACAGCAGCCATCCGGTACTCGCCGAGTCTTCCGGCTGGGGCTCTGTCAATGTCCGGTCCCTGCCCGTTGAGGCCGACGATGATGACCGCCTGCTCATGGCCCAGGCCGGCAACAGTCCTGTTCTGCTGGAGCGCCAGATCGGCCGCGGCCGTTTCCTGTTATTGACCACATCATTGGATAACACCCTGAGCGATCTGCCGGTGAAACCGGTATTTGTCACCTTCATGGCGGAAGCCGCGCGCTACCTGTCCAATGAAAACCTGCTGACCCGTGAGCAGGTGGCCGAAAGCTTCCTGCAGCTGTCTTCTGCCGGTGGTGCGTCCGGGCAGGTAAATGACCCCGACGGGGAAAGTCTGCTGTCCCTGTCTGATACAACACAGACACAGGACATCCCGTTGAATAAAACCGGCTATTACCAGGTCTTTACTCCTTCAGGGGAAGTGCTGGTAGCCGTTAACCCGGATCGCCGGGAATCAGACCTGACTGTCATGGATGCCCAGGTACTGCAAAACTGGCAGAATGTAGTGGCCGGTACGGCCAACCCCGGACAGGCAACCCTGCAGCCCGATACAACAGAAGCAGAGGAAGATCTGGAAGAGCGGGAAATATGGCGTTTCGTGCTGGCCCTGCTGGCCCTGATCGTCCTGGCGGAAACCATTCTCGGTAATCAGCATTTAAGAGTAAGAACTGGTACCCTGTAACTCATCGAGTAAAAGGAAATGAATAGTTCTAATAACAGGCTAGACCAATATTTAAGTGATTTCAGGCAGCGCCTGAAAAAACTCACCCTTTTCCAGGGCCTGGCGGCTACCGCCGTGGTACTGTTGGTGATGGCCGTCATCGGCGCCTGGTTCTCTACGGAGAGCGGCTTCTCCGGTGAAACTGTCGCCGCCTTCCGCATCTTCCTGGTGCTGGCTATTGCCATTGTCGCAATCCTTCGCATCTGGCGTCCCTTACAGGATATCGACGACAACCTCAGCGACAAAATCGAATCCCGCACCCCCGATTTTGGCGGCCGGGTCGAGACCTATATCCAAATGAAGGAAGAGAACAATCCCTTCCTCGACCTGCTGGCCGAAGACGCCCTGAAAGTCAGTGACACCCACCCTGTAAAAACCGAAATCAGCCAACGCGATTTCAGCATCGCCGGCGCTGTAGGCGGCATGGCTGTTATCGTACTCATTGCCCTGCTGGTAGCCGGCCCCGGCATGATGAATTACAGCCTGCGCAACCTGCTGGCCGGCTGGGCCTTCAGCGACCTGTTGCCTCCCCAGTCCATCGTCGTCACACCGGGAGACCAGAGTGTCAGGCGCGGCGCGAACCTTCGGGTTATGGCTAACATGGAAGGCTTCTCTCCCGATGAAGCCGTCATCCATGTGCGTGAAGGCGGTGCAGAATGGCAGGAAGTGAGCATGGTTCAGAGCCCGGCGGGTTTCGAGTTCACCTTCTTTTCCATGCAGGACAACCTGAGCTACTACATCACTACAACCGGACTGCGCAGCCCGGAATATGAAATCCAGGTAGTGGATGTGCCCGGTATCGAAAGCCTGGAGCTGACCTACCACTATCCGGAATGGACCGAGCGTGAACCGGAAACATTCGACATGGGCGATATCCGGACCCTACCGGACACGCGCATCGAACTGACCGTAACCACCACATCGCCACTGCTAGCCGGCGAACTGGTACTTAACGACAATGGCCAGTCCATGGAACTCAATGGTGTGGAGGCCTCAACCGATTTCATGGTATCCGATGAAGGCGAGTACTACATCGCCGCCATCGTCGGTGGTGAACAGGTACGCCTGAGTGATGACTACTTCATTCGCATCGCCGAAGACGGCAAACCCGTGATTGAATTCATCCGTCCCGGTGGTGACTGGAATGCCAGCAACATTGAGGAAGTGACTGCGCGTATCGAAGCCAGCGATGACTTCAACCTGGAAACCCTGGACCTGAAATATTCCATCAATGGCGGCGAATGGCAGGCCGTGACCCTGGCAGAGAATGTCCGCGACACCACGGCTGAACATATCTTCATGCTAGAAGAATTCCGGGTCCCGGAAGAAGCACCGGTAACCGGCACCCAGGTAGGCCAGTTCACCATTCTCTCCGCCGAAGAACAGCAACTGGCGGATGAGCTGCGGGAAGCCGAAGAAGAATACCTGGCCATGGTGGACGGTGAAGCATCGACCGAAACGCCACCTGAAGAAGTGCCCCTGCAGCCCGGCGACCTCATCTCCTTTTACGCAGAAGGCAGTGATCGCACCCAGACTGTGCGCACCGACATGTATTTTATCCAGATACAGAACTACCAGCGCCGTTACAGCCAGTCACAGATGTCCGGCGGTGGTGGCGGTGGCCAGCAGGGTGGTCCCCAGGATGAAATCTCCAATCGCCAGCGCCAGATCATCACCTCCACCTGGAACCTGATTCGGGAAC
The DNA here is from genome assembly GCA_964503965.1 of uncultured Enterobacteriaceae bacterium. Taxonomy (GTDB): domain Bacteria; phylum Pseudomonadota; class Gammaproteobacteria; order Pseudomonadales; family Pseudohongiellaceae; genus Eutrophocola. Next base: position 45,939 of record CAZDCK010000014.1, read on the forward strand.
AGCAGGAAAGCGATGGTACAGGCCAGATTCAGGTGAACTCGTCCCTGCTCTCCGAACTCCAGACCACCCTGGCCGAGCAGGCCGCGACCCTGGCCGAACGGACCCGCGCCCGCCAGCTGGACAGCCAGGATGCCCAGATCGAACAGTTTGTCTCCCAGATGGAACAGGCGGTACAGAGCATGTATCCCGCCTCGGAACGTCTAGCCGCGCTAGAACTCGACGAGGCCATTGCACCCGCCCAGGAAGCCCTGCAGCACCTGCTGCGGGCGGAATCGCTGTTCAATGAATTCCAGGTGCAGAACCAGCAGCAGGGTGGTGGCGGAGGTGGTGGCGGCCGCGCCCAGCAGGACCTGGCGGAAATGTTTGAACTGGAAATGGACCTGGAGCTCAACCAGTACGAAACCGGCAGCAATGTCTCGCCCCAGGCCCAGCAGGCCGAGGAAGAAGACATCATGAACCAGCTGGATGAACTGGCCCGTCGCCAGGAGCAGCTGGCCAATAATCTGCGCAATCAGCAGCAGCTGTCTGAAGCCCAGCGTTACCAGCAGGAAATGCTGCGCCGGGAAACCGAGGAGCTGCAGGAACGGCTCGAAGAGCTGCAGCAGCAACGCGAAAGCCTGCAGCGCGGTCAGGGCCAGCAAACCGCCCAGAACAACCAGCAGCAACCGGGCCAGCAGCCAAACCAGCAGAAGCAACCCGGGCAGCAGGGACAGCAAGGCCAACCTGGACAACCTGGTCAGCAGGGCCAGGGCGGACAATCCGGCCAGTCCGGCGAGCAGATCACCCAGAACGAATTACAGCGCCGCCTCGAAAGCGCCGTGCGCGCCATGGAGCAGTCCGCGGAAGCTATGCGCGGAGACGCCAGTCCTGAAGAACTGCAGCGTGCCGCCGATGAAGCCCGCCGCCAGCTGGAAGGCGCACGCGAGCAGATCGCGGCTGACCAGCTCGCCGACATGCAGTCCTCCTTCAGCAACATGGCCGGCCAGGCCGAGCGCATGGCCCTGGAACAGCAGCGCATGGAACAGCAGCTGCAGGCTGCCATGGAACAGGCCGTCGCTGATCGTGAAAGTGGTGAAGACCCGGACAGCCGTGGCATGGAACTGCAGGAAGAGTGGGAACTGGCCCGGCAGAAAGCCGCCCTGGCCGCCGAACTTTCCTCCCTGCAGGAACAGATGCTCAGTGCCATGCAGCGCTTTGGTGATGATGTGCCTGAAGCCTCACGGGAACTGCAGCGTGCCAACGAGGAATTGGTGGAAAGCGAGCTGGAACAGGCCATCACCAATGCCGGACTCTACATAGATGCCGGTTACGGTCTCTACATTGCCGGCAATGAAAGTGCCGTCACCGCCGAAATGCGCCGCCTGGCCGACCGCCTGGAAGAAGCCCAGGAACTGGTCGAAACCCAGGGCGCCCCCGGCAACAGCGATGTGGATGTCGCCCGCCGCCAGGCCCAGGCCCTGCGCGCCAGATTACAGGAACAACTGGCCCAGAACGGCCAGCCCGGCAGCCAGCCAGAGGAACAGACCCAGGAAGGCGGTCAACAGGGGAGCCAGCAAAACAATCAGCAGAATGGCCAGCAAGGCGGCAATCAACAAGGTGGCAGCAACGGCGGCCGCTTTGCCCGTAATGGTCAGTTCGGTCCCTGGACTGGTTACGACCCGCTCAACAACGGCCCCATTGATGTGCCAGAGGAATTCTACGGCGACCTTGACCAGTTCACCCAGCAGGCCCGCAGTGCCGTGCGTGACCTGGAACTCAATGCCGAGGAACTGGCCCAGATGTACGACTGGATCCGCGAACTGGAAGCCACCCGCCTGAACCGCAACAAGGACATCCTGGCCGCCGAGTTCAACGACATGCTCGCCCTGATCGAACAGCTGGAAGTGGGCCTGCAACTGGACGGCCCGAGTGCCGGCCGCAACAACGTGCGTACCGCCACGGCGGAAAGCATTCCCGAGGAATACCAGGATTCGGTCGCCGAGTATTACCGACGACTCAGCCGGGAAGAATAAAAGATTCTCTGATCCAAAATAATCAAAGGGGTCATAATCAAAGGGGTCAGAGTAATTTGATTCTCCTTTTCCTTTCCTCTGTATCTCTTCGCCAATTCTCCTCCTGTTAAGCATGAACCAATCCTGTTCATATGAAATAGGGGACAATGACCCGGGGTTAATCGGGTCACTGCCCCCTATTTCATATTCCGGTTTTCCCATGGACACACCGACATTCCTCGCGTTTGTCTTTACCTACTCCCTGGTGGCCTTCAGTCCCGGCCTGTGCATGACCCTATCCATGACCCTGGGCATCAGTATCGGGGTGCGTCGTGCCCTGTGGATGATGGTGGGGGAACTGGCCGGCATCGTGGTGGTGGGTGTCTGTGCCATTGGCGGGGTCGCGGCCCTGATGCTGGCCACACCGGGGCTGTTCACGGTGCTGAAATTTGCCGCCGCGGCTTACCTGCTGTGGTCGGCCCTGCGCACCTGGCGGGCCTCGGCCACGATTGCCATGACCACCAGAGGCGTTGGCCTGTCCGAACGCCAGCTCATGGCCCAGGGCTTTGTCACCGCTACCTCGAATCCCAAGGGCTGGATTTTTGATGCCTCCCTGCTGCCGCCCTTCATCAATCCCGACCAGGCCATTTTGCCCCAGGCAGTGATGCTGTTAACCGTAATTGTGATCATCGAATTCATCTGCCTGCTGATCTATGCCAGTGGCGGCCGTGCCCTGATGGAACTGCTGACCCGACGCGGCCTGGATCACTGGTTGAACCATATCTCCGCCAGCATGATGGTGGGCGTTGCCGTATGGCTGATACTATTCTGAATCCTGGTGCCTGGCATCCCTATTAATTGGCAACACCATGACCTTCAAGGCAATACCCAGCTGCGGTATCTCAACTTGGGCCTGTGGGCACTGACCGCAATTCTGTGGATTGTGTTCAGCTTCTTCAATCCCTATGCCTATGCCGGCTCCATCATTTACTTTGGCTGGCTCAAGATTGTCATCAGCAGCGCAGGCGTGGTGTTCTCTTACTTGCAACGGCCGCTGGTGCTTCTGTGGCTGGCGATCATTTCGTTATTGCCCACCGGGCTTTACCTGATGCTGACACCAGGCCTGTTCCAATGGATCGGGGTGCTCAACCTCGCGTGTATCGTCAGTGCTTTCATCACCCGCAGGGTGGATAAGACCAACCTACAAAAAACCGATGTCTCCTGAACCCGTTTGATCCTGGTCATCCATCGTTCAGTTAGCCAGGCTCTTGTCTTGTCCTGCCCGGCAGCACGCCCTACCCTTGGTGACAGATTCAACAGTACAACAAGGAGCTTCCCATAAAATGCAACATAGGTACTGCCGACCGAATCGTAAGGATCATTGACGGCCTGGTGATCATTGGGCTGGGCGTTGTGTCCGGCTCCTGGTGGGGCGCCGTCGGTCTGGTGCCGCTTTTAATCGCCTCCCTGCGCTGGTGCCCCCTGTATATCCCCATGGGTCTTTCCACGGCGGGTAAGCAGGAAGACTAAGCCCTTACCTCCTTCAACAGGGTCTTTCAACAGGGACAGTGACTTTTGCAAAGCAGGTCACTGTCCCCGTATTATTGGGGTATGCGAGAACGCCCTGACGCCAAGCCCTCTTCCATCGACGGACTCTTCAACGGTTTTGCCCCAAACACCCTGTACAAGCTGGCAGATGGTACATTCTGGGTGCAGTGTGACGACCGCCAGGAACGCGGCCATGCCGAGAATCCTGCTGTTGAACTCCTGGCACTGGATGACGGCCATTTCCTGAAAGTGGCTGGCATGGACAACATGGTGCTTGTACAGCCGGTAGAAGGTGTCATTGAAAGCCAGGTGTTCGGCCGCTTCAATGGCTGGACCGGGAAGACCGTGGTCAAGCTGACCAATGGCCAGGTGTGGCAGCAGGCCCAGTTCACCAGGAAGTATGCGGTCAAATACATGCCCCCTGTCCTGATTTACCTAACAGCCTCCGGCCCGGTGATGCAGGTGGCAGGCACACGCGTTAAAGTACGGCAGATTCGCCAGGGATAATGCACTATGCTTTTTGGACGTCATCCTAGGCCATACCGATCGTTACTGTGTTACCTGTTCTTTTACAGTGCCTTCATCATCTCTCAGGCTGCCATGGGCGCCGTACCGGACAGTGTGGCGGCCATTGCCGGCACCTATGCCGGGCGCGCCTACAACGGCAATACCCTGGATCCGGTGATTACCGTGTTCAGCTTTGACAGCGAAGGCCGGTTTTCCGGCAGTTACCGGATTGAGGATGAACAGGGATCCTTTGAAGGAAGGCTGTCAGGATTGTTCCAGGAAGGGGACCGCCGCTTTTCCATGGAATGGACGGACCGGGACGGTGAAGGCTTCCTGTATATCGAATTTACACCGGATTACTCCGGTTTTGACGGCGTCTGGACCAACACAAACGGTGACAGCCAATTACCCTGGAACGGACGCCGGCAATAATGAACACGGGGACAGTGACTTTGTCTGGTAAAAAGTCACTGTCCCCTTTTTATTCATAACAACAAGAGGGAAAGACAATGCGACTGTTACATCACACCTGTATCGGCACCAATGACATGGACAAGGCCGTGGCATTCTACAAGGCCATACTTGAGCCTCTGGGTGCTACGGTTATTGGTACCGTGCCCGGCCATTCCACCATGTTCGGTACTGACGAGGGCCCGGAATTTTTCATCCTGAACCCGTCCAACGGTGAACCGGCGACCACAGCCAATGGTGGCACCTATGGTTTCAAGTCGCCAACCCGTGCCGGCGTGGATGCCTTTCATGCCAATGGCCTGGCACTAGGCGGCAGTGATGAAGGCGCGCCCGGCCCGCGGGACTTTGCCCCGAATGCCTATGCCGCCTATCTGCGGGACCCGGAAGGCAACAAGATCTGCGCGGTATGTTTTGCGGCCGAGTAAGGTTGAATCGGGGATAGAACACAGGTTTTATCCCCATTTCACCCATTCAGCGCATTCCCCCATAATTCCTGCACCTTTGTTTTTTAGGATGCCGGGCAATTGCAACAAGGTCCGGGCATGACACCGTAACGTTACATCCGCCCCGTCCAGAAGGAGTCATCATGAAAAAATCCATCCTATTCCTCGCCGCCACTGCCGCGGCCACGCTGGCAGTCGGCGCGCAGGCTCACCATGGTTTCGGCCTGTACCAGGTGGGCGATGAGGTCCAATACGAAGGTGTCATCACCGGCATGGATTTCGTGAACCCCCATTCCTACCTGTATTTCGATCGGGAAGACGAGAACGGCAACATCATCAACATGCGCTGCGAGATGCGCGCCGCTACCCTGCTGCGCCGTTCCGGCTGGTCCAAGGACATGTTCGAGGTAGGGCTGCCGGTGTCTGTGGATGCCAACCCGCACCGTGACGACCCCAGTGCCTGCTACACCGAGAACATCACCATCGGTGACCGCGAGACCATCAACCGCAACGACCAGTTCACCATTGAAAATCCGCTGGACACCAGCAACCGCTCCCTGACAGCCGCCAATGGCGACCCCAATATCAGCGGTGACTGGGCCGTGGAGCAGCTGGTACTGACCATTCCTCCGGAAGGCGGCAATGGCTCCATGGTGCCCAAACGCTACCGCGAGGATTATGCGGCAGGCAACATCAGCCTTGAAGAGATTCGTGAACGCAATCCCAGGCCCCAGCGCCCGGTGTATACCGCCCGCGGCCAGGCCGAGGCCGATGCCTTTGAGATGTGGAACCCGGATCACAACCCGCGCCTGCAGTGCCTGCCTACCAGTATCATTTATGACTGGACCTTCGACTGGCCGGTGAACCGCATCACCCAGGAAGACGACCAGGTGATCATCGATTACGGCCTGTATGCAAAACGCCGCATCATTCACCTGAACCCGGATGCCACGCCAGTCACGCCCCTGCCCAACAACACCGGGCATTCCGTTGGCCACTGGGAAGGCAACACCCTGGTGGTGGAAACCTACGGCTTTGAACCGGGTGTGCTGTCACCCCCGACACGCAACAGCAACCAGATGTACATTGTTGAGCGCTTCACCGTGGATACGGAAGATTGGGCAATCACCCGCGAATACACGGTAACTGACCCGGAATACCTGGCGGAGCCATGGACAGCCTCCGATGTGGTGTATTTGTCAGACGTGCCTTTCGAGGCCCATGAATGCCTGGAGCTGACCCCGGAATTCACCAACTGATGTATTAACAGCAAGGCTTCTTCTAATAGCGCTGGCATGTAAGTGTCAGCGCTTTTTTTTGCGTTGGGGGAAATGGCCGTTCCAATAATCCCGGTGGTGGAGAATTCAGGAGGCCTGAGGCCTCCATGTCGGATGACGCTTCGCTCTTCCGACCTACAACGGTAAAGATACACATTGGGGTTTGGTGTCTGTGATGCCGGATGATGGCCCGATGGGCCTCTTCCAGCCAAGGATGGATTGGTAAAAATCAGGGCTTACCTGAACCGGTCACCTTTTTCCCTTTATCAGTTTTACTCATCCAGAATCAGGGGACCTGTTCTTTCGGGCTCAGGATTAATGGGAACGCCACGTCTATCCATACTCACCTGCTGGATAAACAGGTCGATCTCATCCAGCAATTCGTTCCAGAAAGGATTGAAGGCAATCCTTTCGATGAGGCCATAGCCGAGATTTTCGTCGGTGATCTCCCCGTAATAGTCACGCTCGCCATTTCTGCAGCGATCATAATTATTTGTGCCATCGCCATAGTAGTGCCCGCAGTAGCGGTACTCCCCATTGATGCCGTAATGGGGATGGTCGGGAGGTGTCATCAGGCCAAGATGCCCAAGACTCATGATGCCGTCATCAGGAAGGTTGCTGCCTACTACCCGTGTCCGGTAATAGGGCGGCAGTTCGTGCTGAGCATAGAGCAGGGTGAAACTGAGGGGGTTGGTCTGCAGGGCCATGAAGTCGAATGTGGCCTGGGTATCCACCGTCGTGTCCTGGGCGGAAGCCACCGTCATCACCGGGATATCCAGGGGATGGGACAACAGCGATTGCTGTGTCTCCTGGATAAGGTCCCAGGTTTCGGCAGCGGCGGTAAACGGAAAGGATTCATAGCGGTATACGCCCTCTTCCGGTTCCACTTCAAACCAGGCAGCGGCCGGGAACAGCTTGCCGATCTGGCTGATGCCCCCGGCATATTTTGAGGCAGAATCCACTGCCATAGCGGGGCCAAACAGGATCAGTGCATCCACATCCACGTTGCGTGTGGCCTCAAGGACAGCCAGTGTCGCCCCGGCGGAATGCCCGGACAGGTAAACCTTTCCTGCCTTTTCTGCTACCAATCGGGTGGCAAAAGCCACATCCGCCTGCCAGTCTTCCTGGTATGACACCAGCATGTCTCCCGGTCGGGAACCATGGCCATGCAGAAGGGTACCAATCACGTAAAAACAGTGGGTCTGGAAATACTCACCAAGGTAGCGCATGCTCCAGGGAGATGCAATCAGGCCATGAACCAGCACAATGCCATTGGCGTATCGACCATCGGGATTTGTTGGGCAGTCCGCGTCCGGGATCAGCTCGAAAGGCAGCAGGTTATTGATAACTTGTTCTGACGGCTCATCGATGCGCGATTCACGCAGGCGTCTTTCCGACCACTGCCAGTAGTCGTCGAACGTTGCGCCTTCGTAGCGAAAGGGTTCGAGGAAGTCTGAGGGAAAATGCGCCTGCCCGATTGACTTGCCCGTGGACAGGAATACCCCCAGTCCGGCCACACTGCCCAGCAGCACAATGACAATACCGGCGATTACCTGCAGGGGGCGCTTGAACCTGGGATTCACCTTTCTACCTCCGATCAGGTTTTCTCGAGAATGATAAAACTGTAGTTGCAGGGATTCGGACCACTGGCCTCAAAATCCTCGCGGGCTATTTCCTGCCACTGGGAGCGATCAAATTCGGGAAAGGTCGCATCTCCCTCGACATCGGCGTGTACTTCGGTGAGGTATAAGCGATCGGCCAGCGGCATGGCCTGGCGGTAAATTTCCGCCCCCCCGATAATCATGGCTTCTTCGGTTCCATCCACAATGGTCAGGTTTTCACACAGTTCTCGGGCGGCTTCCAGTGAATCCACGATCCTGACCCCCTCAAAGGACCAGTCACGGTTCCGGGTAACCACGATATTGGTGCGACCCGGTAATGGTTTACCGATGGAGTCGAAGGTTTTACGCCCCATGATGACCGGTTTGCCCAGGGTGATGCGTTTGAAATACTTCAGGTCTTCAGGCAAGTACCAGGGCAGCTGGTTGTTACGGCCGATGACCCGGTTCTGTGCCATGGCCCAGACAAGGGATATTTTCATAACCCCTCCTAGACAGAAATTGGCGCAGCGATATGTGGCTGGGCCTCGTAATCAAGGATTTCAAAATCCTCGTACTCGTATTCATACAGGCTGGGCGGCCGACGCTTGATATGCAGTTTCGGCAACGGCCCCGGTGTACGGGTGATCTGCTCCCTGGCCTGGTCAAGATGATCCAGGTACAAATGAACATCCCCGCCGGTCCAAACAAAGTCGCCCACATCCAGGTCACACTGCTGGGCCACCATGTGGGTCAGCAGGGAATAGGAAGCGATATTGAAAGGTACCCCCAGGAAGGTGTCGCAGGAACGCTGGTACAACTGGCATGATAGTTTGCCGTTTGCGACATAGAACTGGAACAGGGAGTGACAGGGCGGCAGGGCCATTTCATCCACGTAGGCCGGGTTGTAGGCCACTACGATATGCCGACGGGAATCCGGGTTGTTCTTGATGCTGTTGACCACATTATCGATCTGGTCGATAGCCTGACCATCCTTGCCGGGCCAGGAACGCCACTGAAACCCGTATACAGGACCCAGCTCACCATTTTCATCGGCCCATTCATCCCAGATACGGACATTATTGTCTTTCAGATACTTGATATTGGTATCACCGTTCAGGAACCAGAGTAGTTCAATGACAATGGAGCGAATATGCAGCTTTTTCGTCGTCAGCAGGGGAAAGCCCTCCTGCAGGTTGAAGCGCATCTGGTGGCCAAAGACAGAACGGGTACCAGTGCCAGTGCGGTCGGATTTGTCGGCGCCTTCATCGAGGATGCGCTGCATCATGTCGAGGTATTGTTTCATGGGTGTCTCTTGGTTTTTTGGTTACTGATCTTAGTTATCGTTTTTATGCTTGTGTCGTAATTTTCAATGGGGCCATTGCCGTGTTCATACCAGATTCCTTACCTGAACCGCCTGCCCTGTATCCTTGTATCCCTCTATCCCTTTTCCCCTTTACCGCTTCCTGTAAACCACTTGGCCCTGTACGCACCAAAAATAATGACCGACCCAACCAGAATCATCGGTATCGATAATTGCATCCCCTTGGTCATCCAGTCAAAGGCGACGAAGCCAATGTGGGCATCCGGTTCTCGAAAGAATTCAGCGAAGGTCCGGAACATCCCATAGCCGAGAATAAATACGCCGGTCACGGCAAATCGCGGTCGTGTTCGCGATGAAAACAACCACACAATAACAAACAGGCTAATTCCTTCCAGTGCAAACTGGTACAGCTGCGAAGGGTGCCGTGCAAGCTGCGCAGGATCCTGCGGAAAGACGATGGCCCATGGCACTCCTGCTTCCCGTCCCCACAACTCGCCGTTGATAAAATTACCCAGTCGTCCAAAGGCCAGCCCCAGGGGGGCAAGCGGCGCGACAAAATCACTGACGTCAAAGAGGGATTTCCAGCGGCTGCGGGCAAACAGCCAGACCGCCACACATACGCCAAGGAAGCCACCATGAAAGGACATGCCTCCCCGCCATATTGCGAACAGGGATAACGGGTTATCCACGAGACTGCCGAAATTGTAGAAAACCATGTAGCCAATACGACCGCCAAGGATCACACCAATGGCACTGTTGGTGATAAGGTCGGAGACATCGTTACGGCTCCAGCCGGAATCCGGCGCATCGGCCCGCCTGCCTCCAAGCCACCAGGCAGCGGCAAAACCGGCAATGTAGGTTAGCGCATACCAGTGTATCTGCAAGGGGCCCAGTGAGAGGGCAACAGGATCTATCTGTGGAAATTGCAGCATGGACTAGTGATTCAAGCGGGAAAAACAGTAACAGGAAGTATAGCCTTTTTACCCATGGAGTTTTATGTATATAAGGAAGTTTTGGGAACGGCTGTCCGCCTTGAGCTTTCAGCCTTTAGCCTTCAGCTATTTCTGGATGTCCGCAGCAGACGCTCAACGCCAGCGTTGTAAAGCTCGATATCCACAAGTGCCTTGACGGCCTCGGTATCTTCTTCGTCCAGTACTTTATCCAGCAGTTCCTGGGCCTGCTCGTAGGTGACATTACGGATCACGGACTTGACCTTGAGCAGGCTGGTCGCGCTCATGGACAGCATGTCATACCCCATGGCCATCAATAGTACTGCAGCACCCGGGTTGCCCGCCATCTCGCCACAGACACTGGCCTTGAGCTCCACTTCATGGACCTCTTCGGCAATATGCTTCAGAGCATGCAGTACAGCCGGATGGAAAGTCGAATAGATTCCCGATACACGCGGGTTGTTACGATCAACGGCCAGCAGGTACTGACTGAGATCATTGGACCCGACAGAGATGAAATCGATACGCTCGGCCAGGGAATGCACCATGTACATCATGCCCGGGATTTCAATCATGGCGCCTATTTTAGGCTTGACCACCTCGAGCCCCTCTTCCAGCAGCTCCTGGTAAGCCCGGTTGATCAGGTGAACCGAGTAATCCACTTCGTTCATGTTGCTGATCATGGGTAGCATGATCTGCAGGTTATCCAGGCCTACGCTGGCTTTCATCATGGCCCTGACCTGGGCAATGAAGATTTCCGGGTGGTCCATGCTGACACGAATACCACGCCAGCCCAGGAACGGGTTTTCCTCCTTGATCGGAAAATAGGGCAGCGGTTTGTCACCACCGATATCCAGCGTACGCATGTTCACTGTTTTCGGGTGAAAAGCCTCCAGCTGCTGGCGATAGATTTCAGTCTGTTCCCGCTCTGTCGGAAAACGGTCACGGAGCAGGAAAGGTACTTCCGTACGAAAAAGGCCAATACCTTCTGCGCCGCGTTCAATGGAACGCAGGACATCCGTCATGAGACCGGTATTTACCCAGAGCTCCAGGCGATGACCGTCCAGGGTCTCGCAGGGCAGGTCCTTTATCGTTGCCAAACCTTCCGTGAGCTGCTCCTCTTCACGCACAATTTCCATGTAGCGTTCGCGCAGTTCGTCAGACGGGTTACTGTAGACTCGGCCGTTATACCCATCGACTATAATTTCCTTGCCGTCGAGTTCCGAAAACGGCAGATCCTGTATGCCCATGGCCGAGGGAATCCCCATAGCCCGGGCAAGGATGGCTACATGGGAGTGACCCGAGCCTTTGGCCGAGACGATGCCGGCGAGTTTGTCTTTCGGCACTTCTGCCAGCATCGCCGCTGAAAGCTCTTCGCTGACCAGGACACAGCGGTCGGGATATTCCATTTCCTTCTGTTGTTTATCCTGAAGATAGAACAGGACGCGGGAACACAGGTCCTTGATATCCGTCGCTCTTTCCCGCAGGTAATTGTCATCCATGGACTCTAGGTTACTCACGTGATCCCGGGCGACACGAGCGAGGGCGCCCTGGGCCCAACTGCCCTCCTTGATATAGGCAATAACCTCAACACCCAGGGCATGATCGCTGAGCATGTGAAGATAGGCATCAAACAGCTCACGTTCTTCGGGTCGCAGCTGCCCTTTCACTTTCATTTTCAGTTCACTGATATCAATGCGAACCTGGTTAAGGCACTCATTGAAAAAGGCAATTTCCTTATCGACATCTTCCACTTTACGGCTGGGTATCGCGTTGATGTCCGCGGGAGGAAAGACTGTCACGGCCTCTGCGATGACAACACCCGGCGCACCCGGGACCCCTTCGAAACTTGTATCCGTGGTTTTCATGCCCATCGGGCTGTGACCGGTGATAGCTCCTCGCGCCTCTTCATTGGCAATGATGCCCGCCAACTGCGCAGACAGTGTAATGAGGAACGCTTCCTCTTCCGCATCAAAGGCCCGGACTTCTCCCTGTTGTACTACCAGAACACCAAGGACTTCACGGTGGTGAATGACGGGCACGCCCAGGAATGACTCAAACTCCTCCTCCCGGGTTTCCGGAATATAGAAATAGCGGGGATGGGATGAGGCATTTTCAAGATTGACCGGTTCCGCACGCTGGGCCACCAGGCCGACCAGTCCTTCTTCAGGGGCCAGGCTGGCCTTGCCGACCGAACCCTGATCCAGACCCTTGGTGGCCATGAGCACATAACGGTCGGTATTGTGATCAAACAGATAGACCGAACAGACAAGGGTGTCCATGGCTTTCTGCACTCTCCGGACAATAATCTCCAGTGAGGCTGTCAGGTCTCTGGCCTCATTCACTTCCTGGATAATACTGCGGAGAATTTCTAGCATAAGTGTATTGTCTAGCCCCGGGAGGCTGTCTGTTCACTTCCTTTCTGGTCGCCATCACTGGTATCAGCGAGCGCATCCTTGAAAGGCTTGATGAGTTCTTCCAGAGCCATGCGGTAGACCTTGCGCTTGAAAGAAACCACCTTGTTTACGGGATACCAGTAATTCACCCACCGGCAATGATCGAATTCCGGTTTATCCCCCTTGTCAAAACGAATCTTTTTCCGATCACCCAGCAAGCGCAGCAGAAACCATTTCTGTTTCTGCCCAATACATACCGGGTGGGAGTTATACCTGATCAGATGCTTGGGCAAGCGATAACGGAGCCATCTGTCGGTACAGGCGACAATCTCCACGTCATGGGGTTCAAGGCCCACTTCCTCATGCAATTCACGCAATACCGCATCTTCAGCAGACTCATTGCGCTGCACCCCGCCCTGGGGAAATTGCCACGCATCCTGACCCACCCGCTTTGCCCAAAGCAGCTTGCCATTGTCATTGAAAATTATGATGCCCACATTGGGCCTGAAACCGTCGGAATCTATCACGCTCTTTTACCGGCCGGTAATGCGCATCCCGTCTACACAGGATACTCCGGCACTCCATAAGGGTTAAACATTTACAGGGACTGCCACAGTGGCAGTAAGACTGCTGGTCAGTCGCAACTTTCCCTGTATTCCTCGGCACTGAGAAGCTCCTTGAGCTCCTCCTCATTTTTCATGCGGATCTTGAACATCCAGCCATCGTCATAAGGCGAGGAATTGATGGTCTCCGGAGCATCATCGAGCTGTGAATTTACAGCCACGACTTCACCTGAAACAGGTGCATAGATATCCGAAGCGGTTTTGACGGATTCAACAACGCTGATTTCATCTCGGGCCGATACCTCGGTATTTACCTCTGGCAAATCGACAAAGACCACATCACCCAGTTCGCTCTGGGCAAAGTCGCTGATTCCAACTGTAGCAATACCATCTTCCCCGGCTTTCACCCATTCATGGGAAGAGGCGTAATACAAATCTTCTGGTGTTTCACTCACGTGCAATTCCTCTATTTCACCGACTGTCCTTGTCAGGCCTGCTTTGCCGGTCATGATTGTCTCAATCTCCAGACCGTCAAAATGACATTGCTTCATATTATGATCGATGGGGGCATCCTGCAAGGCGGAAATAACAAAGCAACTATCCCGTGTGGTGTCCTCTGGCACTGCGTATAAGCAGCCACACAGGCACCAGACCAACGGCAATCAGGGTAAGGGCGGGCAAAGCGGCCCGCTCCCACTGACCTTCGGCTGTCATGGTGTAAATCCGGACCGCCAGCGTATCCCATCCAAAAGGACGCATGATCAAAGTTGCAGGCATCTCCTTCATAACGTCCACGAAAACGATGGTAAATGCTGTGATCAGGCCAGGTTTGAGCAATGGAATATAGATTTGACGTAATAGTCGGCCGGGGCCCGCACCCAGGCTGCGCGCCGCGTCGATGACGGATGGTCTGACCTGTTCAAGCCCGGAATCTACAGGGGCCCAGGCAACCGCCAGAAAACGGCAGCAGTAGGCCGCTATCAGGGCAATCACCGACCCCGTGAGCAGTGTACCCAGGCTCCGGTCAATAAGCGTGAATCCGAGCATAATACCTACCGCGAGCACGGACCCTGGCAAGGCATAGCCCAGAGTGGCCAGCCGGATGGACAGGGCTGTCCAGCGTCTGGCCAGCATGGAACCTGGCAGGCGTTTAACGAAAGCAAGTATCAGGGCAATACTGACTGCGGCAACGCCCGCGATAGCACCAAGACCCAGTGTATGCCCCAAAAAACCAAAATAGCGGTTATCAAGCTCACTGAAGCCCGTCTCCAGCATCCAGGACAACAGTTGCGCTGATGGCAGCAGAAAAGCCAGGGTGAGTACAATGGAACAGAAACAGGTCGCCGCGATAGCCTGGCTGCCCGATAAACGGTAGCTGGATCTTGTCTGGGCTCCACCATCCTGGGTATAGCGGGCACGATCCCTGGACTGTCTCTCCAGAACCAGGGTTACTCCCACGAACAGCAGCAACAGGGAAGCCAGTTGTGCCGCCACCGTCAGGTTAAACAATCCGTACCAGGCGTTGTAAATTGCCGTAGTGAAAGTGTCATAGTTAAAAACGGAAACAGCACCAAAATCTGCGAGGGTTTCCATCAGCGCCAGGGCCAGACCAGCAACGATTGCCGGCCTGGCAACCGGAATAGCGACCCTGAAAAAGGCCTGCCCCCGACTCAGCCCCAGCAGACGACCCGCATCCATGAGCTTGCGCCCCTGGTTGAGGAAGGCGCTGCGGGCAAGCATATAAACATAAGGATACAGCACCAGGGTGAGTATAAGGATCACTCCGCCTGCACCCTGGACATCAGGAAACCAGACATCCGGTCCAAACTGCTGCCTGAAAAAAGTCTGCACAGGTCCGGAATAATTCATGAGACCAAGAAATACAAAGGCCATAACATAGCCGGGAATGGCCAGGGGCAGCATCAGGGACCATTCAAAAAAACGCTTTCCCGGGAACTCACAGATAGTCGTCAGCCAGGCCAGGGTGACGCCCAGCAGGGTAACCCCTGTACCGACGCCAAGGATCAGGAAAAGGGTATTGAGTGCCAGTCGATCCAGTTTGGTATCAAACAGGTGCTGCCAGATATCCTGCTCACCGGTGCCGATAGTACCCCACTGAAGAAGGATGATAAGCAGGGGGAATATCACGATACCCGCCGCCATGAATGCCAGGGCACGCCAGAGCCAGCCTTCCGAAAACAGTCGGTTCATGGGAGAACCCGCAGGCTGCTACAACAGGCAGTTACCATAGCCCTGGAGTCAACGATAGTCAGCGCGGTCCATCAGCATGACCGCCTCTGACTGCAGTCGACCCGCTGCTTCAACATTCAGCGTGTCCTGTCTGAACTCCCCCCAGGAGGCGACAAGCTCCACCGGTGCTATGGCCGGATTGGCCGGATACTCCAGATTCAACTCTGAAAACAGGGTCTGGGGCTCAGCCGATGAAAGCCATTCTATCAGGCGAACAGCTCCTGCCCTGTTTTTGGCATACCTGGTAACACCGGCCCCGGAAATATTTACGTGCACACCACTGGATTCCTGGTTTGCCCAGAACAGGCCTACCGGAATATCGGGGTTCTGTTGCTGGAGTTGTCCAAGGTAGTAGGTATTTACTATACCCACATCACACTGGCCTGCAGCGATGGCTTCAATGAGCAGGGCATCACTGCTGAATACACGGGTGGCCAGGTTATTGACCCAGCCTTCCACAACTTTCTGCGTGGCTTCCTTGCCAAGTCGCTCAATCATGGTCGCGACAAGGGACATATTATAGACCTTCCGGGAAGTCCGCAGACAAAGACGTCCCTGCCATCGTGGGTCGGCCAATGCGGCATAGGTTGACAGGTTAGCAGGATCAACACGCTCCGTTGAGTAGACAATGGTGCGAGCCCGCACTGACAGCCCAAACCAGCGTCCTTCAGGGTCGCGCAAATGCTCTGGAATATTCCTGGCCAGGACATCTGACTCAACAGGTGCCAGGAGTCCCTTTTCAGCCGCAGACCACAGGTTACCAGCATCAACGGTATACAGTATGTCAGCAAAGGTCTGCTGTCCTTCAGCCTGGAGACGCGCGATAAGCGGGCCATCTTCACCTGTCTGGTACTGGACCTCTATACCGGTTTCCGCCGTAAAGCGATCGAACAGGGGCTTGATCAGATGTTCCTGGCGGGACGAGTATACGATTACCGGTCCGTCAACGGCTTCTTCTGTCGCGACAGCATTCGCGCCCTGAACGGCTTCAGCAGAGCCTACCTCTGCTGAAGGGGCGTTGGCAGACTGGTCTGAACAGGCACCGAGGATGCCGGTCAGCAGGATGGCAATAATTGATCTGGTCATTCTGGGCATATCTGTTTCCTTAAGAGGCGCAAATGATAATTATTATCATTTGATTGCGCAAGCCTAAGTGTATGAATTCACGAATATTTCATAATGCGTGATGAAGCAGGCCCTCAGATTCCCATTGCCTGGCGCATGAGGCGGGCCTTCAGCATGGGCAGGTTGTCTGTCAGATCCAGCCCGGCATTTCTCAACCAGCGAATAGTCAGGTCTTCAGAGCCAAACAGCCGCTTAAATCCCTCCATCGCCGCCATCATGCCAAGGTTATGTCCCTTGCGTTTGCGCTGGTAACGACTGAGCACCTGGTGAGATGAAAAGTCTTCGTTGTTGGCAACGGCCTGTTGTATCACCTGCGCCAATGCCAGAACATCGGCGAATCCGAGATTTACACCCTGTCCTGCCAGCGGGTGAATGGTATGGGCAGCATCTCCCACCAGGGCCACGTTTGACTGGACATAATCTGTAGCATGACGCTGCCACAACGGAAATGACAGGCGCCTGGCTGAGGACACCGGTGCACCCAGGCGGCTTTCAAAAGCCTTGCCCAAGGCCTGGTTAAACGCATCTTCATCCAGACCCATGACACCCTCTGCTGTCTCTGTGACACAGGACCAGACAATAGAACAGTATCGCTGTTCCACCGGTTCCCGACCTGGTACATGCAGGGGCAGGAAAGCCAGGGGGCCAGTGGGCATAAAGCGCTGCCAGGCCGTGTATTCGTGGGGTTTCTCGGTCTCCACAGTGGTGACAATAGCCTTGTGGCCGTAATCCCATCGTCTCATGGCGAATCCGCTCTGTTCACGCACAAGGGAATTGGCCCCATCAGCTCCCACCAGTAACCTTGATGCTATGGTACTGCCATCAGACAGGGTCAGCAAAACAGGCAAAACATCCGTGGTGCTGCGATCTATTTCAATGCTGTCAATGGATTTACCGGTAACCAGTGCCAGGCCGGAATGGGACACTGCTCGGGCAAACAGTGCAGCCGTTACAAGCCGGTTCTCAACGATAAAACCCAGGGCCTGTTCGTGCAGGTCGTCTGCCGAAAAATGGATGCTTCCCGTACCATCGCCATCCCAGACATGCATGGACTGATAAGGGCACACCCTGGCAGAAGCAATAGCATCCCAGGCACCGAAATCATCAAGCATCTGTTGGCTGACCACTGTGAGTGCACTGACACGCGGATCAAAGTCGGGTTCAGCAGATTCCGCGATTAATTCATCAACAGTGAATACTTCCTTACTCGCATCAACCAGAACTACCTGCAGTCCGGTTGCCGAAAGGGCACACGCCATGGCAAGCCCGACAGGGCCACCACCGGCAATAACAATGTCTGACTCCAATGTTGCTGTTTCCTGGTTCACTGTACTCATATCTACTTGGAATGGGGTGGAATTATGCGGTATTCCTGCACATAAATTAACCGCTGACAGGCGATTTCTGGTAAAGTGCACGCCTCTTTTGATTTGTGCCAAATAATCCAGATTAATCGCAGGACACAGTAACAACCGTGACCGTAAAATTCATATCCAGCTCAAAACTGCCTACGGAATTTGGCGAATTCCAGATTCACGCCTTTGAAGACTCCCGCGAAAACAAGGAACACATTGCGCTGGTTTACGGCGATGTCGCTGCCAGTGACCAAGCCGTCCTGTGCAGAATTCATTCCGAATGCCTCACTGGAGATGCCATGTTCAGCCTGCGCTGCGATTGTGGTTCACAACTGCGTGAGGCCATGCACCGGGTTGCGACCCGTGGTTGTGGTGTCATTCTTTACCTGCGCCAGGAAGGCAGGAATATTGGCCTGGGTAACAAGATTCGTGCCTACCACCTGCAGGATGAAGGCGCTGATACCGTTGAGGCAAACCAGGCACTGGGGTTTGACGCTGATGAACGGCAATACAACATGTGCCTGCCCATGCTGGAGCAACTTGGTGTCAAGGCTCTCGACCTGATGACCAATAACCCACTGAAAGTGGATGCGCTAAGAAAGCTTGGAATATCAGTCAACCGTATTCCGATCATTACGGGCGAGAATTCCCACAATGAAGCCTACCTGGCCACCAAGCGAAGCAAACTCGGGCATATCCCCCACTAACGCCAGCCTATACAGCCAAAGTCAGTAGTCTTTCTGAAGCGGGTGGCTCAGCCCCCCACTTCCAGTTTTTGATTCAATGCCCTGATGAACATGCGTATGCGGTTGGCATTAACACCAATGTCACTGCGGCCAACCCGGGATTTACTGCGCATATCAAAAACCGTGGATCCAGCACCCCCTGGTTGCAGGCGAATAACAACGTCATCCTTGAAACCAAACCACTGTGTTTCTGCGGTTGCCTCGATGCGCCCTTCTTCCAGGTTGGCATCGACAAGCTCCCAGCCCATCTCCTCTACCAGTTCCACCACTACCTCAAAAACATCTTCCGGGAACTGGACGTAAACAACAGACATAATGTCCGGATAAAACTCACGCTGTAATTCAGGGGTCTCACCACCAAGGTATTCGGCAGGATTAGGTGCATCAGCACGAAGGGGTGCTACGGCGACAAATCGAGGCGGGTTATCGATATTGGTCGTAATATCATGAATCGGTGGTACCTGCTGGGCTACTTGCTGCTGCCGGTAAGGCAGGTAAAATGCAGTGAGTCCGGCCAGTGCCGAAATAAAAAGTACCAGCAGTTGTATTCCCGCTGGTCGTTTCCAGGCGGTATAAAATGTGGCCAGTCCGACACTCGTAATACCGGCATAAGCTGACCACCTCAGGAGATTGAACGCCTGTCCCAGCTCAAAGGAACCGCTTTTATAACCGGTTGCAGAGAGAAACAGAACGGCGAGGGAGACAAACCCAAGCAGCATGACAATGGGATAAATAACTCTGTTCATGAAGTGCCTATAAAATGCCCGTTGAAAAGATCATATCAGGACTTGTCGGAGAGAAGAAACACTTTCCCGAGGCCCAACTTTGACAGAAGTGACAGATTGACATGCGTATTCCAAGAATCTACCTGGACCTGCCCTTACACCCGAATACTGAAGTTCCACTGGATGAGCGAAGCGCCCATTACCTGGGCAAGGTCCTGCGCATGAAAGCCGGTATGGCCCTGACCTTGTTCAATGGTCGTGGGGCAGAATGCTCCGGAGAACTCGTATCCCTTGAAAAACGCCGTGGAATCATCAGGTTGAAAGACGCCACAACACCTGCAAGTGAATCCCGTCTTCACACTATCCTGGGTATCGGCATTTCCAGGGGTGAAAGGATGGATTACGTTGTCCAGAAAAGCACCGAGATGGGTGTGAATGTAATACAACCGCTATTCACTGAATTTTGTGAGGTCAAGCTGGATGAAAAGCGGGGAGAAAAGCGGCGGCAGCATTGGCAGCAGGTAGGAATCAGCGCGGCTGAACAAAGCGGAAGAGTACTAATACCTGAGGTTTTACCCCCGGTCTCTGCAGGGTCATGGATCAAATCCCTGGCGTGCGAGCGAAAATATCTGCTGGATCAGGAGCAATCGGGGGAGCTGGCCAGGGAGCCGGTTCCGGAACAGATCGCCCTTTTCATAGGCCCGGAAGGCGGCATGTCCGACAACGAAAAAGCCCTTGCTGTCAGCAAGGGCTTCATCGGTTTGAATCTGGGACCCAGAACGTTGAGAACAGAAACCGCTCCCGTGGCGGCGCTGAGCCTGTTTCAGTATTTGTGGGGAAATTAAAGCGCGTCTGCTCCGGATTCCCCAGTACGTATCCTGATCACCTGTTCAAGCGAAGAAACAAAAATCTTGCCGTCACCAATCTTGCCGGTATTAGCCGCCTTGCTGAGCACTTCTATCACCTGCTCTGCCATAGAGTCGTCTACAGCTATCTCCAGGCGGACTTTCGGCAGGAAGTCGACAACATATTCCGCTCCCCGATAAAGTTCAGTGTGCCCCTTCTGCCGCCCAAAACCTTTGACTTCGGTAACCGTAACGCCCTGAACACCGACACTGGACAATGCTTCTCTCACGTCGTCCAGTTTAAAAGGCTTGATTACAGCTGTGATCATTTTCATATTTATTATCCTCACCCAATGCTTGAATCCAGGCAACTATGCCTTTGCATAAAAGGAGTATAAGCTACTTAAATCAAAAAAACGATTCCCCGTCACGACTCGGTGAATTACACTTCCAGCGACGTATTAATCGGGAAAAATCATGCTCAATAATGAATTTTTACAAGAGTTAAGCAACCGGATTTCAGGACTCTTTCCGATGGCCAGCAGCGCCAGGAGTGAACTGGATGGCCGTATCCAGGATTTACTTAAAAGCTCCTTTTCCCGCCTGAATCTTGTCACCCGGGAAGAATATGATGCCCAACTTAAAGTCCTTGAGCGGGCAGAAGCCGCCATCAGGGAGTTGGAAGAGAAGGTTGCGGCAATGGAACAGCAACAGGCTAGCAGCCCGATGGAGAATAACGAAAACCAATAGCTTCCAGCAGGTGCTTTCTGGCAATCTTTCTACTTCCATCCAGATCTGCCAATGTGCGGGATATTTTCAATACCCTGAAGAAAGATCGGGCCGACATATTCAGCCGCTTCATGGCATCGACCAGAAAAACTTCATCGTCAGAGTCCAGTCGACAATGCATTCGCACCTCAGACATACCAAGACAGGCGTTGGGCTTGCCAGCGCGATGCCCCTGCCTGACCCGTGCCAGTCTTACTTGCTCCCTGATGTCCCCACTCACTTCCGGCTGAGTACTCCCTGCTATCAACTGCTGTCGATCCTCCTCGGCAAGGGCGGCAACACAAACATGAAGGTCAATCCTGTCCAGTAAGGGCCCCGAAATTCTTGACTGGTAAGACCTGATTCTGTCGGGCGAACAGCGACACTGCCTGGAAGGATCTCCCTGATAACCACATGGACAGGGATTCATGGCAGCAATCAGCTGGAAGCTGGCTGGTAGTCGTACCTGGTAATTAGCCCGCGAAATGGCAATGGTGCCTGATTCCAGAGGCTCCCTCAGAACATCCAGTACCTTTGGACTGAATTCAGGCAACTCATCCAGAAATAACACCCCTTGATGGGCCAGGGAGATTTCGCCAATTTTCAGCGTACTACCACCACCAACCAGGGCAACAGCCGATGCGGTATGGTGAGGCGACCTGAACGGTGGAATACTCCACTGTTCAGGAGAGACATCGAGCCCGGCGATGGAGCGAAGCGCCGCCACTTCCGCAGCCTGTTTTTCCTCCAATGCAGGCAGGATTGAGCAGATCCGGCTAGCCAGCATGGTCTTCCCTGTTCCCGGGGGACCACACATCAGCAGATTATGCCGACCGGCTGCAGCCACTGTAATCGCCCGCCGGGCCAGCAACTGACCGACAACATCTCCAATATCTTCACTGAATTCAGGTCTGGTGGATTGTAATGGCGCTATACCCTCAAGCTCTTTTTCGCCCGCCAGATGCCTGATCACTTCTACCAGGTGCCCCGTTTGCAGGATATGCCCATTCCTGACCAATCCCGCTTCGGTGCGGTTACCTGCAGGTAACACGACTGTTCGGCCAGCTTCCCTACCGGCCATAATACCCGGAAGTGCGCCTGGCACTTTACGGACCTCTCCAGACAGGGCCAGCTCTCCCAGGAATTCATATGTTTCCAGTGTCTCAGTGGGGAGCTGTCCCGAAGCAGAGAGTATCCCTATGGCAATGGCCAGGTCATAACGGCCACCGCTTTTTGGAAGTTCAGCGGGCGCAAGATTAATGGTGATGCGTTTATCCGGAAATTCGAAATTAGCGTTTAGCAGGGCGCTTCTTACCCTTTCCTTGCTTTCCTTAACAGCCGCTTCCGGTAAACCGACGATATTGAAGGCTGGCAAGCCGTTGGACAGGTGCGCCTCCACGGAGACCAGAGGTGCCTCTATGCCGATATTTGCCCTTGTATATACAACAGCCAGCGACATCCCTGTCCCCCAGCGCTATCCCACCTTTCCAACTAACGGCCCGCTGATAGCCCATCTGATAAACAGCTATCAACAACCAGTAATAGCCCAGGTTCAAAGTAAGCGCCAGTTTTTCATGGCCCACAACGAAAACCGGCGCTATTCCCTTCAAGGAAAGCGCCGGTAAGATCTGTTGGCGTTATTGAGCTAGTCTAGCGCAGAAAGGATATAGTCGACGGTAGCCTGGACAGCTTCATCAGAACAGGCCATACAAAGCCCTTTGGCAGGCATTGCGCCGTTATTGAAGCCGTTGATGGCATTCTGGTAAAGGGTGTCCATTCCTTTATCGAGCCGAGGTGCCCACGCTGCAGCATCGCCCATAATGGGTGAATTGTTGGCGCCGCTTCCATGACAGGCTACACAATAGGTATTGTAGATTTGCTCTGGATCATTGGGGCCAGAAGCGCCTCCTGCAGAGGCCACCGGTGCGCTACCGGCACAGGCATCACCAATCATGCAAACTGAGCCGGCAGGAGAGATGCGCTGGATCAGCTTCTCTTCCTCGGAGGCTGCATATAGGGCGCTTGAAAAAACCAGCAGAATAGCCGGAATGAACCATTTGCCAAAAAGCACTGATCCGGAATGTTGTTTCACGTTAAATCCTCTTGCTCTGGGTGCGGGCCCTGCTTCAGTTGTCTGGCCTAGTGAATTCTGTCACACCAGACCGCTCTACCGGCCCTGCCGAAATTATCGAGGCCGAATTATACCCGTATTCAGGGAAATCCGATACCACGATACCTGTGGAAATATTACGCTATAAAGCTCTTTACCGATCATCGCCTGTTAAAACAGGGGCAGGTCACTGTACTGTCACCGTGATGGGTTTACCGTTGAAGTAGATCTCTGATGGCGAACTCTCCAGGGAATATCCAATGAACACGGTGAGCGTTATGCCCGATATTCCCAGGGCTTCGGCATTGAGGTTTCTGAGAATTGAGAATGTTTCCAGCTCCGCCAGGTTGTCTGAACTGGCAAACGCCGGAATGGATGACAATCCGGAAATCTGCTCAAACTTGCCATTCGCTGTCTTGGCAAATTTATGCCCGGTACTCAGGAATGCCACCATGTAAAATGTAGCAGGCTCGCCCGTATGGGCTGAATCCGGGATGATACTGGCATCAACATCAATGGTATCAGAGGCCAGAAAACTGCTTTTGTATGACTCCCCTTGGTCAGCCGTGGCGCCACCGAGAAAAATGCTTTTACTGGTAGCGCCGGATGCCGAACGGGCCTTTGATAAAATCGGCAACGCATTGTCTGAAATGCTGATTTTATAAGAGCCCGTGTTACCGGGGCACTTCACCGGCTCAACATAGGTATTGGCCAGTAACAGGTATTCACCCGCGGGGAAGGATCCTGAAATAATCGCATCACAGCCTCCCAGCGAGTCATCGTCAAAATCAATGCCGTTAAGCCTGTCATCAGTAAGCAGGAGGACAGAATCCAGTGCGGCTGATTCCATCATGATATTCAGTGTCGTTTCTTCATCCAGGTTCAGCCGATAGGCATCAACGAAGCTGGTGTCGTCTCCGCCACCATATAATTCCAGAACAGCACAATCACCATCCTCCAGAGCCCCCTCAACGACTGTATTAAGCCCAAGACTGGTGATCTGGCAATCTCCTGGCCCACCATAGAGCGAATTGGCTCCTTCGATATCATCGGCCTGCAGGGAATCTATTTCGGAGATCGTAGAGGACATCAATGCCGGCTCACTGTCTTCATGACCAAGACCGATAGCATGCCCCAGTTCATGCAGGGCAACGCGGCGAAAATCAATTTCGCTTCTTCTCGGTCCCGAGTAGATATCCCACTCAAAACTGTCATTAAACAAAATATCCGTCTGGCTTATAAGAGAAAATCCCAGGTTTCCCTGGAAGGACAGCGTCAGTGTGATAGCAAGCACACCCTGACCAAATTCATTACCACAGACATCATTGGCAAAATCAGCCCCATTGAAAGAGTCACCATTACCAGCGGGAAAACCGCCAAACTCATCACTCTCGCTATAACCCTCACAGGGATCCTGATATTGGGAATTTACCAGGAAGGAAAATGCCGTTTCATCACTCCACTGGGCCAGGGCATCCTCAAATGCCTGGTTCCAGGTAACTCCGGACGGGGCAGAACCGGGAATATCGACTGAGAAAGTACTTTCACCACCGGGCCAGCGGCTACCGTCAAGGTTATAGGCCAGGACTGCGACAGGCAGGCTACCGAGGGCCAGCAAGCCAAGATAACGCGACAAGGCCATGGTCAGTCCAGTTGACCTCTTACAGCATCTCGCAATTCCTGGGGTAATACAGGAGTAAACCAGGCATCCTCCACCAGTTTGCTGCTGAACTTCATCTGCCTGAGTTTGGCAGCGAGAACAGCATTCTTATTCTGTGTCAGATCAACAACTTCCTGCTGGATATCGGTTTCCAAATACTCTTCACCCTTGGGTCCTTTGTGAATCCTGAAATGACCCTGGGACCAGCCAACCAGCGG
>CAZDCK010000015.1:0-70175 GCA_964503965.1 uncultured Enterobacteriaceae bacterium
TAGGCATACCAGGCACCGGCTTTATCCACGAGATCATGCTGCACACCCAGATCAATGATTTCACCCAGACGTGAGGTCCCCTGACCGTAATAAATCTGGAATTCAGTCTGCTTGAAGGGAGGTGCTACCTTGTTCTTGACGACCTTAACGCGGGTCTCATTGCCCACCACTTCATCACCTTCCTTGATGGAACCGATTCGACGGATATCCAGGCGCACTGAGGCATAGAATTTCAGGGCATTACCCCCGGTTGTCGTTTCGGGAGAGCCAAACATCACCCCAATCTTCATGCGGATCTGGTTGATAAATATCACCAGGGTATTGGAAGTCTTGATGTTACCGGTCATTTTTCGCAGGGCCTGTGACATCAGGCGAGCCTGCAAGCCCATGTGTGAATCACCCATATCTCCCTCGATTTCAGCACGGGGAGTCAGGGCAGCAACAGAGTCGATAACAACCACATCAACAGCACCGGAGCGTACAACCATGTCACAGATTTCAAGGGCTTGTTCGCCGGTATCCGGTTGACTGACCAGCAGGTTATCTACATCCACTCCGAGGGCTTCTGCATAAATCGGGTCGAGAGCATGTTCCGCGTCAACAAAGGCACAGGTACCCCCCAGTTTCTGGGCCTGGGCTACGACCTGCAGTGCAAGAGTCGTCTTGCCTGATGATTCCGGCCCGTAAATTTCGACCACTCTGCCCCTGGGAAGACCACCAATACCCAGTGCAATATCCAACCCGAGGGAGCCTGTGGAAATAGCCGGGATGGCGATACTTTCAGAATCGCCCAGGCGCATCATCGAGCCTTTACCGAATTGTCTTTCTATCTGTGCGAGAGCCGCGGAGAGTGCTTTTTCTTTATTGGAATCTTGTTGTTCTGCCATTGGCGGAGAGCATCCTGTTGAGTAAATAGGTGAAATATAAGACTAAATTCTGATGTCAAAAAAGGGCGCGATTGGTGTCTACCGGACCTTATTTTCATGGTGTTCATTAAAGCAGATAAAGGGGGCTTATTCAAAAAAGAAATGCCATTTTCATGCGTGAATTCGGCAAAGTGTTGGAGCCTGAATTCAAGATCACGTAGAATCAAATTCCTTCAGAAATCAGGAATTCCGGCAGTCTTTTGAGCAAGTCATCCTCCCAGCACACCCCCATGATGCAGCAGTACCTGAAGGTAAAAGCTGACCATCCTGACGAGCTGCTCTTTTACCGTATGGGTGATTTTTATGAACTCTTCTACAAGGATGCTGAAGAAGCCTCACGTCTGCTCGATATTACCCTGACTGCAAGGGGTAAATCCGGTGGCTCCCCGATACCAATGTGCGGCATTCCCTATCATGCCGCTGACCGTTACCTGGCCCGGCTTGTCGAAGCCGGAGTTTCGGTAGCCATCTGTGAGCAGATAGGCGATCCAGCGACCAGCAAGGGGCCCGTGGAGCGCAAAGTTGTCCGCCTGATCACGCCCGGAACGCTCAGTGACGAGGCCCTGCTCAAGGAAACACGGGATACGCTGCTGACAGCCATTTTTTCTCAGGACGGACAATACGGGATTGCAACCCTGGACATCAGCTCAGGGCGCTTTTTTATCTTGCAGGTCAGTGATGACACGGCCCTATCCAGTGAACTAGGCCGTATCCGCCCGGCAGAAATTCTGGCACCTGAAGCCCTTGTACTCCCGTCAGATATCAGTTCCCATGGTGGACTGAGGCGGCGTCCAGGGTGGGAGTTTGAACTGGACACGGCAATACGTTTGCTGACAAGGCAGTTCAACACCGATTCCCTGGAGGGGTTTGGCTGCGCACATCTCGAACAGGCCATACAGGCCGCTGGCTGCCTTCTCAACTATGCCCGGGAAACCCAGCAGACCGACCTTCCCCACATTCAGAGCATCAAGGTGGAACAGTCCGAGGACAGTCTTGTACTGGACAGCATCAGCCGGCGTAATCTCGAAATCGACCTAAACCTGAGCGGTGGAACGGAAAATACCTTGCTCAGTATTCTCTCCAGGTGCGCCACCCCCATGGGAGCACGACTACTTGGTCGCTGGCTGCATCGCCCGGTACGTGACCATGACCAGATACGTCTTCGGCAACAGGCCGTCACATCATTGCTGGCTGACTATCAATATGAATCAATACATGAAGTCCTGAAGCAGTCCGGAGACATGGAGCGTATTCTCTCCAGAATCGGGCTGCGCAGTGCCAGACCGCGTGATCTGGACAACCTGCGCCAGGCACTCAGCAGTCTTCCTGAGCTTCAGACAAAGCTTTCCGAAATAGATTCCCCCAGGCTTACAGTGCTGGCAGAACACATCCATCCCTATCAGGACCTGTCGGAACTGCTGGACAAGGCTATCTGTGAAAATCCGCCCGTGGTTATTCGTGAAGGCGGTGTTATTGCTGACGGTTATGATGATGAACTGGATGAACTCAGACAGCTCAGCAGCAATGCCGGTGACTTCCTCACGAACCTGGAATCAGAAGAGAAATCCCGGACTGGCCTGTCCTCGTTAAAAGTCGGCTATAACCGTGTCCACGGCTACTATATCGAAATCAGCCGGCTACAGTCCGACCAGGCGCCGGCAGACTATATTCGCCGCCAGACCCTGAAGAATGCCGAGCGCTTTATTACTCCAACCCTGAAGGAATTTGAGGAAAAAGTCCTGTCAGCCCGCTCCAAATCACTGGCGAGGGAAAAACACCTCTATGATGCCTTGATCGAAACCATTGCACAGCAACTACCAGCACTCCAGCAAACGGCTTTCAGTCTCTGTGAACTGGACGTGCTGGTCAATTTTGCCGAGCGTGCCCAGGCCCTGAACCTGAATTGCCCGAATCTATCCGATCAGCCTGGACTGGAGATACGCCAGGGCCGGCATCCTGTGGTAGAACAGGTCATGGATGATTCATTTGTGGCCAATGATGCAGCCCTCGGGCCAGACAGTACCATGCTTGTCATTACCGGCCCGAATATGGGGGGTAAATCAACCTACATGCGACAAACAGCCTTGATAGTCCTGCTGGCCTATACAGGATGTTTTATCCCTGCCAATTCAGCCCGTATCGGGCCTATTGATCGCATCTTCACGCGGATCGGATCTTCTGATGACCTGGCGGGAGGGCGTTCCACGTTCATGGTGGAAATGACTGAAACTGCCAATATACTGCACAATGCCACGGCCTCCAGTCTTGTCTTGATGGATGAAATTGGCAGGGGAACCAGTACGTTTGACGGCTTGTCTCTGGCCTGGGCCAGTGCCGTCTATATCGCATCTGAAATCAAGGCCTTCACCCTGTTTGCCACCCACTATTTTGAATTGACGGCACTTCCTGAGCTGTATCCTGATATCAGGAATGTCCATCTCAATGCGACAGAACACGACAAGGGAATTGTGTTCCTTCACTCGGTTGAGCCGGGGCCTGCCAACCAGAGTTATGGACTCCAGGTAGCGCAATTGGCCGGTATTCCTGCCCCTGTAATTCGCAAGGCCAGGAAAAAGCTCGAGCAACTGGAGAATGAGGAGCGTAGCACGCAACAGTCAGTGGGTGCGTCCCATCAGCAGGCTGAACTGTTTATGCCCGATAAAGAGCATCCTGCACTTGAGTTTCTGGCGGATATATCACCGGATGACCTCTCTCCTCGACAGGCGCTTGAAATGCTGTATAAGCTCAGGGACATGCTTGGTTGATCAGGCAAGTCGCATGAGCTGAGGTGATTGTGCAAATCCCTGCCTGCGGGTAAAATGTCCGCCTTTCGGGTTAAGCAGAACCTGGAACCCCAAGAACAACAAAGCTGTTTGGCGTCATAACAGATATGACATGAATAAACAGCATAAATAATAAAGTCCGGAGAGAACGATGACCTTTGTAGTTGGCGAAAACTGTATCAAATGCAAGCATACGGATTGTGTGGAAGTCTGCCCTGTTGACTGTTTTTATGAAGGTCCGAACATGCTCGTCATCAATCCTGATGAGTGTATTGACTGTGCCCTGTGTGAACCTGAATGTCCCGTTGATGCCATTTATGCAGATGACGAGTTGCCTGAGGATCAGCAGGAATTTCTTGAGATCAATGCCGAGCTGAGTGAACAGTGGGATAACATCACTGAAATGAAGGAAGCCCTGCCGGATGCTGAAGAGTGGGCTGACAAACCCAACAAACGGGACTTGCTTGAAAGAGAATAGCTGTTTTTTTGCTTCTTCTTACTTTCTTATTTCGGACTACATCGAATCGCAAGATTTTCAGCTTATGTGTGTACAACCTTCATCTGAACTTGAATATTGCTATACACCATAAAAATGGCATTAAGTCAAAGTAGCATTTATGCCACTCTCTTTCATTTTTAACGCATACTCCTTCAGGGCAGATTAATTTCATCAAGATTGAGCCCCTCCCGCTCAATCATGCGCCTTAATTTGCCCAGTGCTTCTATCTGGATTTGCCTGACACGTTCCCGGGTCAGTCCGACCTGTTTTCCAACACTTTCCAGGGTACTCGATTCAAAACCATACAGACCAAACCGGCGAGACAATATCTCTTTTTGCTTCACGGGCAACCTGTCAACCCAATGCTCAATACTCTTCAAAAGATCCTTTTCCTGAAGCATATAAGCAGGATCAGCTGATTTCTTATCTGCTACAGTATCGAGTAATGTCAGTTCCTTTTCCTTACTGATGCTCCTGTCTGCCGAACTGGTTCGTGTATTGTGATTCAGCAGTTTCCTGATTTTCTTTTCTGATTTTCTGGCGCGCTCAGCTATTTCCCTAGTTGTAGGGTATCTGTGCAACTCATCTGACAGTTCTTCTGCTATTTTCAGGCAGGTATTGAGTTCCTTCATAACGTGAATTGGCAGGCGAATTGTCCTGACCTGGTTCATCAGGGCACGATCCACATTCTGCTTGATCCACCACGTAGCATACGTGGAAAAGCGATAGCCAAGTTCCGGATTGAACTTCTCGACCGCCCGAATCAATCCCAGATTCCCCTCTTCCACCAGATCCTGCAGCGACATCCCCCTGTTCTGGTAACGTTTGGCAATTGTCACCACCAAACGGAGATTAGCTTCAATCATCCGGTTTTTGCTGACAACATCTCCCCTGACCACCTTCCTTGCCAGTTTCAGCTCTTGTTCTGCGGTTAGTAATCGGCGTTTTCCTATGTCATTGAGATACATGGCCATCGAATCCGGGCTGCCTTTCATCCCCGATGAAGACTTTCTTTCATTGTCATTTCTCTTCAGGGAATCCATTTTAGAAATTGAAGAATCTCTCCAGCTGACATCGCTTTCCGAAGTCGATGACAGAGCATCTTGTTCACACAACGGTGAACTGGTCACCTCAGAGTTTGTTTCTTTTACCGGTAATTTCCTTGATGGAGAATGCGTTTTGCCCGGGGCAGGCAGAAAAAGAGGGAATTGGGGCTGTTTTTTTCTATTTCCCATATTTAAATCCTTATAAATATTGAAAGTGAAATAGTGCTGGTTTTTTATTCTTGCGGGTTACCTTTAATCTTGTAACCCTTGCTTTCAGTATATATCAGGAATATGAACTGTCTAGATTATTTGAGGATTAACGCGCCGGCAGGTAACCAAGTGGATCTACAGGTTTTCCATCAACGCGGATTTCAAAGTGCAGCATCTCCTTGTCGACACCCGTTGAACCGAGTTCGGCAATTTTCTCTCCTTTGCTGACATATTGCCCCTCCTCCACCAGCAAGGCGCTGTTATGCGCATACGCACTGAGAAAACGGTCGTTGTGTTTGATAATGAGCAGATCCCCATACCGCAACAGGCCACTACCGGCATAAACCACCTGCCCTTCTGCTGCAGCAATTACAGCATCACCTTCCTCACCGGCTATATCTATTCCCTTGTTTTCAACACCTGATGCTGAGAAGCGCCCAATAATTGATCCACTCGCCGGCCAACCCCAACTAACCGGTCCCTGTCGAACAGTCACTGGATTAACCTGCACGGGGGTTGAACCGGAGTCACCCGTTTTCGGGGTACTTCGGGCCGAAGAAGCGGACGTGGTTCTGGAGGATGCCGAATTTGATACTGACCTTGTTGTCCTCGTTGAGGGTTGAGGAACACTGGCTCGTGGATCCACATTCAATATCTGTCCGGGCCTGATGATATATGGCTGGGAAAGGTTGTTAACCCTGGCAATATGAGTAAAGTCCAGGTCATAAATCCAGGCAATGGCGTAGAGAGTTTCCCCTTCATTTACCCGATGAATCCTGTCACTGTCCAGGAAGCGGGGTTCATCAATTTCTGCTACCGGTGACTGATAGGAACTCCTGCATCCCGTCAAAGCGACTATAAAAAACATGCGAAAAATCAGGCTTCTGGGACTCATGGTATTCCAATGCTATCCCTGATTGTCTTGCTGATCCGGATTTTCATCAGCACTGGCGAAATTTTCCAGTAGCAACACCAGGCCAATCCCCATGACAAACAAACCAACGCACACCCATGGGGAAAAAGCTTCACCCGCCACTTCAGTATAGGTTCCGGGCAAAACATGTTCATACCGTGTAAATGCATGATCATTCAATGAGATTTCAAGGGCAACACGCCAGGGCCATAACAGGTATAACGATCCGGCAAGCATGCCTACCAGCACGGCCAGTGTTCTCTCATGGTGATGATGAAGCAGCCAGGACAGCAGCCGGGAAAACAGCATCAGGCCAGACAGGCAGCCCGCTGCAAATACAAGGATCACTTTCCATTGAAAACCCGTCAGTGCTTCCAGCACAGGTCCATAGGCGCCAAGTAATACCAGAATAAAGGCGCCGGAAATACCGGGTAGAATCATCGCGCAGATGGCAATTGCGCCACAGAAAAAATAGTAAACCACCCCCCCGGAGGATTCGCGCAATGGCAATAAGGCCAGGAATAAGGCAAGAAAGGCACCCGCAGCCAAGAGGGCCAGTTTTGACATATCCCACTTCCTGATTAATGCCGACACATAATGAATGGAAGCCGTCACCAGCCCGGCGAAGAAAGCCAGTAAATACGGTAACTGGTCATTCATCAGGTCCAGAATTATATTGGCGAGCAATAACAGTGCGGTAAGGATACCTGCCCCGAGCGTCAGCAGAAAATTCCCGTTGATATAACGCCAGGCTTCACGAATACCGTCATTTTTCCAGACCACCAGCATATGTGGGCCAATGGACTGTATGGCGTCCACGAGATCCTCATAAATGTTGGTGATAAGGGCCACAGTCCCACCGGAGACGCCCGGTACAGAGTCAGCAGCCCCCATGGCCATGCCCTTGAGAAACAGAAAGAATCGCTGACGAAGTAAAGACTGATTGTTCAACAGACTCTCCTGTCAGTTTTCCACACCGGAAAGAAATGGCACAAACCTGACCGCCTCAAGGGTTTGATCGGTAATCCCCTCCTCACCCCTGCGATACACTTTCAGTTCCTGATGATCCTTGTCGCCTACGGGTATCACCAGGACACCACCCACCTTTAGCTGCTCAAGCAGGGCGCTGGGTACCTGTGATGCAGCACAGGTGGTAATGATACAATCGAAGGGAGCATGTTGCGGCCAGCCCAGGTTTCCATCTCCGCACCTGATACTAATATTGCGAATATCGAGATCACGTAGTCTATTGCGTGTACGCTCCAATAGTGGACGGATGCGTTCCACGCTGTAGACATGTTTCACAGACTGGGCAAGGATTGCGGCCTGGTAACCACACCCGGTACCAATTTCCAGGATCACGGCATCATCGGGTGCCGCATTGAGTATTGTCTCGGTCATGCGAGCCACAATGTAGGGCTGACTGATTGTCTGGTTAAAGCCTATAGGCAGGGCAACATCCTCATAGGCCCTGTGTGAAAGGGCCTCGTCAATGAACAGGTGCCGCGGGGTATTGCGAATGGATTCAAGTACATCAATGCGCTGAATACCCTGCTCAATGAGTCGGTTAACCAGCCGCTCCCGGGTCCGCCGGGAAGTCATACCAATACCTTCCTGCTTGATTGAATTCACCTTTAAAATGTCTCCTGCATTAACCCGGGCCAAAAATACCGGAAAGCTTATCTGTCGCCACGCCATCCAAAGCGTCAAGCACTTCCCTATGGGTCATATCGGCATGAATTGGCGTCACAGAAACAAAGCCGTTAGCCACGGCATGAAAATCTGTTCCTGGTGTGTTTTCAACGGGGCCACCGGCTTTGCCAATCCAGAAAACAGCTTTTCCCCGGGGATTCTCGGTGCGTACCGGACTTTCACTGCGTAACCGGCTACCCAGAGTGGTGAACCTGACACCTGACAGGTCAGCAGCGGGAATATCCGGGATATTGATGTTCAGGACAGTTCGGGGAGGCAGGACAAGAGATTCTATGAAGTCCAACATGTCAAGGAAGATCCCGGCAGCATTGGAGAAATCCACTTCGACTTCCTTGGGTTGACTTGTTACAAGGGAAATTGCTATCGGTGTTTTTTCCAGGAAGCGACCTTCCATGGCAGCAGCCACAGTGCCTGAATAAAGAACATCATCACCCATATTCGCCCCGTAATTGATACCGGAAATAACTCTTTCAGGTTCAGGCCCATATATGCCCGAAGTGCCGAGATGGACGCAGTCCGTAGGGGTACCATCGACACCGATGTAGCTATTACTCAGGTGCTCTACCTGTAGAGGCCTGTCCAGGGTCAGGCAATTGCTTACTCCGGATCGATCATAGGTCGGTGCGATAACCAGAAGCTCTTCACGTACAGACAGCGCACCAGCAAGGGCCATCAGTCCGGGAGCCCTCACACCATCGTCATTTGATAACAGAATAGTCATAATCCTGGTGCTTTCACCATCTCCCGTAACACACTGGTTGCATAAGTCCCCGAGGGGAGAATAAATTCTACCACCACTTTGCCCGCTTCCGCGGTTATTGAAAATTGTTGGGGTAAAACACGCAATGGCCGGCGCATAGATTTGATTCCCGCTTTTTCAACCACTGTCTTTAACTCACCAAAGTCCTGGATAATATTATTTTCCAATGTCTTCACATCTGCTGTGACCATGGATTCACCGATACCCCACAAGGGACCCGTCGGATGAATATCCCCCTCTGACAGCCGCCGAACAATCTCCGTGTCACTATCATCGGCATGAAAGACACTGGATGAGCCTTCGAGCGCCATCACATCACCGGGCAGAGGCTTGTCCCAATCACCAGAGGAAACACGTTTTGCCAGGACCCTGTTAAACAGATAGGCCCTGGCTGCTGACAGGTACAGCCCACGTTGATGTCGACTCACTCTGGATTTACCATCAAGGGACAAGGCAGCAGCGCGCTGAAGGTTGGCACCGTGTCGGCCAAACCTCTGAAGACCAAAGTAGTTGGGGACACCACAGCTTTTCACCGACTCTGTCCAATGACCCAGAAGATAATCAGAAGGAGTAATCTCTCTCAAGGTGATAACAAAGTGGTTGGCACGATGATTACCATGCCGGAGCTTTCTGCTGTTACGTACTTTCCTGAGCAAGGTGATATGTTCCGGCATGCTCCCGTCCAACTCTCCGGGATAGCGCAGGCTGAACCATTGCCTGGTAATAGCCAGCTTGTCCTTTAAGCCTGAAAATCCGATATCCCGTGTTTTTACACCCGTTTTTGATGAAAGCCACTGCACCACATCCATGGTGTTCAGGTTTGTTTTTTCTATAAAGAGCCAGAGATGCTCACCTTCACCTGTGGGCTCAAATCCAAGCACTTCCTCTACGATAAAATCGCGGGGAGTTTCCCTGAACACAGCAGGCAGTGTTTCCAGCCCAAGAGCCCGAGGCCAGTCCAGTGAATAATCAGTCATTCAGTCCTTCTTTTACTGAGTGGACAGAAGGACGGATGCCATTACAGCTATTCCCTCTTCCCTGCCAGTAAAGCCAAGATGCTCGCTTGTGGTGGCTTTTACACTGACCTGATCTTCAGCCACCCCCAGAGTCAGAGCGATACTCTGGCGCATTTTCATGATGTGTGGTGAAAGGCGAGGCAGCTGGGCGATAACAGTGATGTCGGCATTGCACAGACACCATCCGCTATCAGCGATGAGGGTATTGACCCTCGCCAGAAGCTCCATACTGCTGATGCCCCGGTAAGCATCATCGGTATCAGGGAAGTGGTGACCAATATCACCTAGAGCCAGGGCACCGAGCATGGCATCCATGAGCGCATGGGTCAGGACATCACCGTCTGAGTGAGCCAGTAAGGCAGATGTATGGGGTATTTCTACACCACCCAGAATGACTGACTCTCCATGGCTGTCAAAACGATGCACATCCACCCCATTACCAATGCGAAACTGACTCATACCTGGCCCCCTTGCGACTGTTTCTGTCTTGAGAGTATAAATTCTGCCATCATCAGATCTTCTCTATGCGTGATTTTGATGTTGTCACCACTGCACGGAATCATCTTTACTCCATATCCGGCCAACTCAACAGCATGAGACTCATCTGTGATCAACTGATTGGCGGCTACTGCCCTCGCTAGTGCCTTTTGGAGCAATTTATATCGGAACATCTGGGGAGTTGCCGCCTGCCAGTACTGCTCCCGGGGAACGGTACATTCAATTTCCCGATCCTGAGTAACCTTTTTCAATGTGTGTGATACAGGGTAAGCGAGGATACCTCCGACAGGATCATCGGCAAGAGTCGAGGCCAGGGCCTGTATATCCTCGACTCTTACACAGGGTCTTACAACGTCATGCACCATTACCCAGTCTGTATCCGCTGCCATATTTTTCAGGGCTGCAAGACCATTATTGACCGAGTGCATACGTTCAGCACCACCTTTCACCGTTACAAGCGCCGTATTCAGAGAAAGGTCCAGCTTTTCAAACCAGTCGTCCTCATCACCAAGAACCAGGACAATGCCTGACAGAATTCCACTGGAGTCCAGACGCTCAAGGGTCAGTGACAGTATGGTGTCAGTGCCAATACTCAGATACTGCTTTGGAAGAGAACTGTCATGGCGGCTTCCCTGTGACATCCGGCTTCCAACACCTGCAGCAGGTACGATGGCCCAGTATCCTGTGCTGGCCGGTTTTTCCTTAAGCCGCTGGGCGTTCTGGTGTTCACTCACGTTGATCTGTTCCAATAGGTCGGGTTATCGGGTTTTTGCCTTCATCGCTGCTTTCATTTTCAGCAGGATCCACGATCATGTAATAGGTTTCCCCGTCCTTGATCAGGCCGAGATCTTCCCTGGCAATCTCTTCAATGGCATCTGTAGTGGTTTTAAGTGAATCTACTTCCAGAAGCAGCGCATTGTTCCTGCTTTCAAGTTGGGCATTTTCAGCAGACTGCTGGTCGATGGAATCATTGAGGTGATTAATTTCCGTCAGGCTGCCGGAACCGACCCAGAGCCTCACCTGAAGCCCCAGGATGATAAGAACAAGCAATACCTGAAGGAGTCGCATGGCGAGTCAATCACCTCCCCGATGTCCCGGGATCAGCGTGTGGTTATCTGGAAAATTCAGCTTTCCCCCGATACCGTGCAGTCGCTCCCAGTTCCTCTTCAATTACGAGAAGGCGGTTATATTTGGCAACCCGGTCTGAGCGGCACAGTGAACCAGTCTTGATCTGTCCTGAAGCAGTCGCAACAGCAAGATCAGCTATGGTTGTATCTTCGGTTTCACCAGATCGATGTGAAATCACGGCGGTATATCCCGCCTTCTTGGCCATATTGATCGCTGCCAATGTTTCGGTGAGTGAGCCAATCTGGTTGAATTTGATCAGGATGGAGTTTGCAACACCTGAATCTATTCCCCGTTCCAGTATCCGCGTATTGGTCACAAAAAGGTCATCACCAACAAGCTGTACCCGTTCACCGAGTTTGCGGGTCAACACTGACCAGCCGTCCCAGTCACTCTCATCCATACCATCCTCGATCGAAAGAATGGGGTACTGATCACAGAGATTTGCCAGGTAGTCGGTAAATTCTTCACTATTGAATGCACGCCCCTCTCCGGCAAGATCGTATTTGTTGTCCCGGTAGAATTCCGATGCTGCACAGTCAAGGGCAAGACCGATATCCTCGCCCATTTTCAGGCCCGTTTTTTCAACTGCCTCCAAAATGGCATCCAGGGCAGCCGCATTGGACGGCAGGTCCGGGGCAAAACCACCCTCATCACCCACAGCCGTGCTCAGACCCTTGCCATGTAGCACAGACTTCAGCGCATGAAATACTTCCGCCCCATGACGCAAAGCTTCAGAAAATGTTGGCGCTCCAACAGGCTGAATCATGAATTCCTGAATATCAACATTGTTATCAGCATGTTCACCACCATTGATAATATTCATCATCGGCACCGGCATCGTGAACTCACCGTTCTCATTGGCTTCAGGTAAACCAGCAATATAGGCAAAGAGGGATTGTCCCTTACTCGTTGCCGCTGCCCGCGCAGTCGCCAGGGAGACTGCAAGAATGGCATTGGCGCCAAGATTTTCCTTATTTTCCGTGCCGTCCAGCTCAATCATTCTCTGGTCCACGGCCGTCTGATCAAAAGCATCCATTCCCTTCAAGGCTGCCTGAATTTCTGAATTGGCTGCGGAAACAGCCTTGAGAACGCCTTTACCGTTATAACGTTGCGGATCCTTATCCCTGAGTTCAAGAGCTTCCCTTGAGCCTGTGGAGGCGCCAGATGGAGCACAGGCAGTACCTATTTCACCAGTACTTAGAATGACATCGGCCTGGACAGTAGGGTTACCCCGGGAATCGAGGACTTCGCGTGCTTTGATTTGTGCTATTTCAGACATGGTTTACCTTGAATAATCACTCAGTCGGTTAAATTCAAAAATGCCAATCTTTTCAGGCGGTATCAATTTCTTCCTGCCCCTTGACCAGATCATCAACCGCCTTGATCTGCGACAGGAATGGCTCAAGCATGGCAAGCGGCAGGGCACATGGACCATCGCAAAGGGCTTTTGCCGGTTCTGGATGCGCCTCGAGAAATAACCCGGCTACTTTCTGGGCCACACCGGATTTTGCCAGCGATGTAACGTCCTTGCGTCGACCACCTGCACTAATGGCCTGACCTCCCGGAAGCTGCAGTGAATGGGTAACATCGAAAATCAGGGGGTAACCGAAATCTTTCATGACCGGGAAGCCCAGCATATCTACAACCAGATTGTTGTAACCGAAACTGCTCCCCCTCTCACAGAGCATCAATTTGCTGTTCCCTGCTTCCTCAAATTTTTGCAGGATGTTACCCATTTCTGCAGGTGAGAGAAACTGGGCTTTCTTGATATTAATCGCCTTGCCTGTGTCTGCCATGGCCTGGACCAGATCTGTCTGTCTCGACAGAAATGCCGGTAACTGCAGAATATCCGCTACCTGGGCAACAGGAGCTGCTTGCCATGGTTCATGGATGTCCGTAATCACGGGCACCCTGAATGTATCCCTGACACTGGCCAGGATTTCCAAGCCCTTCTCCAGCCCTGGACCACGGTATGAGTGAATGGAGGAACGGTTAGCCTTGTCAAAGGAGGCTTTAAATATGTAGGGAACTGACAGTGATTGGCAAACCTTGGTAAAGGCCTCCGCTGTTTCCAGGGCAAGCGCCTCATCCTCAAGGACATTCAATCCGCCAATGAGCACCATGGGCGCATTATTGGCTATGGTGATATCCCCGATAGAAATTGCCTTTGTCATCATCTGGCTTGCCTGTCAGCTATTGGCTGCAGTTGATTGGGTATCATCAGCACCACTCCCGGTGTCATGCTTTTCAATGGCAGCGTTGATAAAGCCGGTAAATAGCGGATGTCCGTCTCTTGGAGTGGAAGTAAACTCGGGGTGGAACTGGCATGCCAGGAACCAGGGATGGTTCTGAACTTCAAGGACCTCCATGAGGCTGCCGTCCATGGATTTTCCAGTAAATTGCAGGCCCTGACTCTCAAGCCGTTCTACATAATTATTGTTAACTTCATAGCGATGACGATGACGTTCAACGATGACATCCTGCTTGTAGCAGTCATGGGCTATCGAGCCCTCCTCAAGCCTGC
Source organism: uncultured Enterobacteriaceae bacterium (assembly GCA_964503965.1). Taxonomy (GTDB): domain Bacteria; phylum Pseudomonadota; class Gammaproteobacteria; order Pseudomonadales; family Pseudohongiellaceae; genus Eutrophocola. The sequence goes on from CAZDCK010000015.1 coordinate 14,017, forward strand.
ATTCCTGGCCTCCCAACCGCATGGTTCCCCCAAGATCAGAGCTCTCATCGCGCATTTCAACCTGTCCTTCCGCATTGACCCATTCGGTAATGAGCGCAATGACCGGGTGTTCACAATGCTGCTCAAACTCGGTGCTGTGGGCGCCTGATAATTTCAGCACATGCCTGGCAAATTCAATCACTGCCACATGCAGTCCCAGGCAAATACCCAGGTAGGGTATACGGTTTTCGCGGGCGTAGCGTGCAGTGGCAATCATGCCCTCAATGCCTCGTTCTCCGAAGCCTCCCGGCACCACAATAGCATCAATCCCTTCAAGGACTGATGTGTCACCGGACTCAATAGTCTCTGAATCGATATAGCTGATTTTTACTCGCGTATGTGTATGAATTCCTGCGTGACGTATCGCCTCAATCAATGACTTGTAGGCATCCAGCAACTCCATGTATTTGCCAACCATCGCCACTTTCACTTCACGCTCAGGTTTAAGGCAGGCCTCTACAACGCTTTCCCATTCAGACAGATCGGCAGGCGGGCAATCCAGATGAAAACGTTTAAGCACAATTTCATCAATTCGCGTGTTATGGAGCAGAATGGGGGCAGAGTAAATCGTCGCGGTATCCGGCAAGGACACAACTGCCGGCAGTTCAACATTGGTGAACAGCGCTATTTTCTTGCGGGCGGATTCAGGCAGTTCATTTTCCGATCGACAGACCAGGATATCCGGCTGAATACCAATGGAACGCAGATCCCTGACAGAATGCTGTGTGGGTTTCGTTTTGGTCTCGCCGGCTGTGCTGATGTAGGGTACCAGGGTCAGGTGCAGGAAAAGGGCCCGTTCTGAACCCAGTTCAACTTTCATCTGTCGCACTGCCTCAAGGAATGGCTGCGACTCAATGTCACCTACCGTGCCGCCGATCTCAACCAGTGCCACATCAGCATCCCCGGCACCTTCGATTACCCGGGCCTTGATCTCGTCAGTAATATGGGGAATCACCTGGATAGTAGCGCCCAGATAGTCACCGCGACGCTCTTTCTTGATAACATCTTCGTAGATCCGACCCGCCGTGAAGTTATTCTTCTGCGACATGGTCGTACGAATAAACCGCTCATAATGTCCAAGGTCCAGGTCTGTTTCCGCGCCGTCATCGGTAACGAAAACCTCGCCATGCTGGAACGGGCTCATGGTGCCGGGGTCCACATTGATATAGGGATCCAGCTTGAGCATTGTGACTTTAAGCCCGCGGGCTTCAAGGATTGCGGCAAGGGAGGCTGAAGTTATCCCTTTGCCAAGGGAGGAGACTACACCACCGGTAATAAATATAAACCGTGTCATTCAGGGTCCATCAGTCTATGTTTCTGATGGAACTACAGTTTAAAGTAAAGGCTTAGTAGCCACAATGTAAATCTTCCCTAACCCACCTGATTCTGCCGTTTTTTTTCACTCCCGGTGACCGGCCTGCTACCTGGTGCTGGTCGGTGACAAACAAATCTGCGACAGCAACGATCTGACCATCTTTGCAAATCAGTGGAATCTGATCCCGGAGCCACGGTGGGACGCCATAATCCTGAAAAATTTTTTTGAGTGAACGGGTTTTGCGACCGGCAGGTTTACAGGATTCTCCCTCATGGCGAAAGCGTACTTCCAAGCTGCCGTCAGCAGGCAAGGAAAACCCGGGCTCATCGGTTTCTTCCAGTTCAAGTCTGCCAAGCCCTTGTAACTCCAGAGGAGAATGTATTGACCAGTGCAATGGCATGACTTCACGATCTACCTCTACAGGCTGAACAATATACAGGTGATCGCCATGGCGTCTTATTTCCTGATACATATCTTCTTTATGCCATGAGACCACAGGCATGGCGTCCCTGGCAGCTGGAATCAATTCCGAAAAAGTTTTTTCGATTACGTAATGATCTGGCACTGGAATACCGACTTCCCTTTCAAGAGACAGGAACCACGTTCGCAACAGATTTTTTTGCCGGGAAAGGCTTAATTCCGATAATCCGGAAATGGAGAGCCGGTGAATGCCTGTTCTTACTGCTTCCAGATCCTTGAATCCAGTCTCCTCAAGCACGGCCTGGGTTTCTCCGGCGATTTCTGCCAGACGCTGCATGTTTTTCCGAAAACCGGGCCAACGCTGCATGATAACCGGGATGACATCATGCCTGAGATAATTACGGTCAAACCCGCTATCGGCATTACTGTCATCTTCTACCCAGGACAGCTTCTGCTCATAGGCATAGGCATGAATTTGATCTCTTGAAAAATCCAGCATAGGCCGAAGCAGGATGCCACCACCGACGACCCGCTGCCGGGGAATCCCCCCCATGCCACGAATCCCGGTTCCCCGCATTAACCGGAATAACTGAGTTTCCACCTGGTCATCAAGATGATGGGCGGTCAGGAGACAATCACCCGATTTGACATGAGCAGCAAAGACCCTGTAACGGGCCTCACGGGCTGCATTCTCAAGCCCCATTTTTCCTGCATTGATCTTGATGCTGACCATGTCCAGTGGCACATCCAGTAGCTTGCAGATAGCCTGGCAATGAGTTGCCCAGGCATCCGATTGGGTATTCAGGCCATGATTAACATGAATTGCCCTGACTTCCCCTGCGATAAATCCAGAATCCCGGAGAGCAACCATCGCATGAATTAAAACATGAGAATCCAGGCCACCACTGAAGGCCACGAAATATCTCTGCCCCTGACCAGGAATATGTACGAGAAGGGATTCTGGCTGGAAGGCCATGAAAATCAGAGAGGACGATTACTGGGAGCTGCCATGGCTCATCAGTCGTTTATAGCGGCGCTGAAGCAGATCATCAGTATCCATGTTACTGAATTGCTGAATCTGCTCAAGGAGTTTCTCCCTGATACGTTCAGACATCAGCTTGATATTTCTGTGTGCTCCCCCGAGAGGTTCCTCTATTGTGGTATCCACAATACCAAGTTCTTCAAGACGTTCAGAGGTCACCCCCATGGCTTTTGCGGCGTCTGCCTTATGGTCAGCAGATTTCCATAGGATCGTGGCACATCCTTCCGGTGAAATTACAAAGTAAGTAGAGTACTGGAGCATGTTCAAATGATCACATACCCCAATAGCAATCGCTCCACCGGAATTTCCTTCTCCTGTAACGGTTGCAATAACAGGCACTTTGAGCCGTGACATAATCGCCAGATTCTCGGCAATCGCTTCATTAATCCCCCGGGCTTCAGAATCAATACCCGGATAGGCACCCGGTGTATCAATAAAGGTCAGTACCGGCATCTGGTAACGTTCTGCAAGTAACATCAGACGCCTTGCCTTACGGTATCCTTCCGGTTTGGGCATGCCGAAATTGCGTTTTACCTTCTCAGTGGTACTTCTTCCTTTTTGGTGACCAATGACTATCACAGGTTTGTCATCGATGCGAGCAACTCCGCCAATCAATGCCTTGTCATCGGCAAACAGGCGATCACCATGCAACTCGTCAAAATCAGTAAAAATTTGATTGATGTAATCTTCTGTATAGGGGCGCAGGGGATGCCTGGCCATCAGGGAAATCTGCCAGGGTGTCAGAGATGAGAATATTTTTTTTGTGAGTTTCCTGCTCTTGTCCTCAAGCTTAGCAACTTCCTCACTAAGGTTGAGCTTATTGTCTGATCCGACGTGACGCAGCTCATTGATTTTGACCTCAAGGTCAGCGATGGGTTGTTCAAAGTCCAGGTAATCAGGATTCATGCTGGTATATATACGCTTTATTAATCAGGTTAATGGTTACAAAAGTGGAAAAAGGCAATAATTAAAAGTCATATTGCAATGTCATGGATAATGGCAAAATTACCGGTCACTATTCATAATTGACACTGATCTGACCACGTCCGTATTGCTCCCTTAGCCGATGCAGTAATTCATCTTCAAGGTGAACACGCCATTGTTCACCCAACAGGATACTCCCTTTTACCCCTTCCCGGGAATAATTGACCACAATGTCACAAGCTGAGCCAGCTTCAAATTGGCCATTGCTGCCATTGTTATAGTCTGAAAGAATGCCCTGCAAAATTTGCAGGGATTCTACCGGCAAATTATCCTGTTGCAAGTCAAGTGTGATATTCCGCACATAGTGCTGACGGGCTTCCTTGAACGTGGTTACCTTGCGGGCCCTGATCTGGAGTTGTCCATTTCCGCTGTATTCATCCAGACTGACCGCCCCTTCAACCAGCACCACAATATCCTTGCTGAGTACTTCCCTGCAACTGTCATAGACCTCGCCAAAAAGAGAGACTTCGATACGGGCACTGCGATCGTCAAGAGTGAGAATGGCGATCGTATCCCCACGCTTGCTTTTGATGATCCGCATGTCATGGATGAGCCCAATGACCAGTTGATTGCCCTTGTCCGCCTTCAGGCTGGCAATACGATTTTTGGTAATACGCCTGATCTCTGGCAAATACTCCTCAATAGGATGACCTGAAAGATATAACCCCAGGGCGTCCTTTTCCTCCTGCAGGCGACGTTGTTCACTCCAGGGCTTCACATGCTTGTAATTTCCGTAAACATCATCTGTGGTTTCTGCCGAAACGAGGTCGCCAAACATATCATCTACTCCGCTGGCCTGGGTTCGGTCATTCTGCTCAGCGGTCTTGATAGCTTCATTCATACTGGCAAGCAATACAGCCCTGTCCGCTCCAAAGGAGTCCATAGCCCCTGAGCGAATGAGCGCTTCGATTGCCCGTTTGTTGATCACAGACATGTTTACTCGGCTGCAGAAATCAAACAGGTTCGTAAAAGAACCGCTCTCCTGTCGCACGGCAATGATATTTTCTATCGGCCCTTCGCCAAGCCCCTTGATAGCGCCCAGTCCATAGATAATATTCCCGTTTTCATCCACCGTGAATGAAAACAGCCCACTGTTAACATCGGGTGAAATCAATGGCAATTTCATCCGCCGGCACTCTTCAACCAGGATCACAATCTTGTCAGTATTCTGCATATCCGCTGACAGGACCGCCGCCATAAAATGAGCTGGATAATAATACTTGAGCCAGGCTGTCTGGTAGGAAACCAGGGCATAGGCAGCGGAGTGGGATTTATTGAAGCCGTAATCCGCAAATTTCTCCATCAGATCAAAGATGGATTCAGCCTGCTTTGCATCAATATTGTTATTTGCGGCACCAGCAAGAAAGATTTCACGTTGCTTCTGCATTTCCTGGGGCTTTTTCTTGCCCATTGCCCGGCGCAGCATATCCGCTCCACCCAGCGTGTAATTGGCAAGTACCTGGGCAATCTGCATCACTTGTTCCTGGTAGAGAATAACCCCATAGGTATTTTGCAGGACGGGTTCAAGGTCAGGATGCGGATAACTGACGGAGCTTTTTCCATGTTTGCGGTTAATAAAGTCATCCACCATGCCTGAGCCAAGCGGACCAGGTCTGAACAGGGCAACCAGGGCGATGATATCCTCGAAAGTACTCGGTCTGAGCCGTTTAATGAGGTCCTTCATACCCCGTGATTCAAGCTGGAACACCGCCGTGGTTTCCCCTTGTTCCAGCAATTTGTAAACCGCCGGATCCTCAAGCGGAATAGCATTGATATCTACAGGTTCCCTGCCGGGTTCCTGGTTGATCATTTTTACAGCCCAGTCAATGATTGTCAGGGTACGAAGCCCCAGGAAGTCAAACTTGACCAGTCCGGCACTTTCCACATCATTTTTGTCGTACTGGGTAACCAGATTGGCGCCATTCTCATCACAGTACAGGGGAGAAAAGTCGGTTAGCCTCGTCGGGGCAATAACCACCCCACCGGCATGTTTACCCACATTCCGGATGACCCCCTCAAGCTTGAAAGCCATTTCCATGATTTCTTCGGCTTCTTCGTCCGTTGCAATCATTTCCTGGAGCTGTTTTTCCTCCTCCAGAGCCTTCTCCAGGGTCATTCCCACTTCAAACGGAACCAACTTGGACAGTTTGTCTGCCAGGGCATAGGACTTGCCCTGAACCCTGCCCACATCTCGGATAACAGCCTTGGCTGCCATGGTGCCAAAGGTAATAATCTGCGATACGGCTTCCTGTCCATACAGATCGGCGACATGCTCAATCACCCTGTCCCTGCCATCCATACAGAAGTCGACATCAAAGTCCGGCATAGAGACTCGTTCAGGGTTGAGAAAACGTTCGAAGAGCAGGTCATATTCCAACGGGTCAAGATCAGTGATTTTTAGCACATAGGCTACGAGTGAGCCTGCACCGGATCCCCTGCCTGGACCTACCGGAATATCATTATTCTTAGCCCACTGAATAAATTCCATCACGATCAAAAAATACCCGGGGAAACCCATCTGGTTGATAATATTCAGCTCAAAGTCCAGGCGTTCCTGGTAAGTCTTTCTGATTTGTAGAAACTCTGGTGAACTCGTGTCAAAAAGAGTTTCAAGACGTTCCGCCAGACCCTTTTCGCTTTCTGCGCGGAAAAACTCATCAATGGTCATTCCTTCCGGTATCGGGTAATTGGGCAGGAATGGCTTACCCAGTTCCAGTGTCAGTGAACAGCGCCGTGCAATTTCAACACTGTTTTCAAGCGTCTCCGGTATATCGCTGAAGAGTTCCTGCATTTCTTCCGCAGTGCGCAAATACTGATACTCGGAATAGTTACGTGGCCGGCGGGGATCATCCAGCGTACGCCTTTCATTGATGCACACGCGTGCTTCGTGGGCTTCAAACTCATCGGACTCAAGAAAACGGACATCGTTCGTAGCTACTACGGGGCAATCTGTCTTGCCCGCAAGGAGAACAGCACCCCGGATATATTCTTCTTCACCGGGGCGTCCAGTACGATGTAATTCAAGATAGAAAGAGTCCGGGAATGTGTCCTGCCAATCCCTGAGTATAGCCTCTGCCCTCTCCAGGTCCTCATCCAGAATGGCCCTGCCGATATCACCCTTGCGTCCACCGGAAAGGGCAATTAACCCGGCGGACTTATCTTTCAGCCAGTCTCGTTTGATACAGGGGTTACCCCGATACTGCCCCTCCAGATGAGCACGGGAAATCAGCTCTGTCAGGTTTTTATAGCCTTCAAGGTTTTTTGCCAGAAGTACCATGACACTAAACTGCTCTGGATTATCGTCATCAACCACCAGAAGATCGCAGCCGCATATGGGTTTCACTCCTGCCTGATTGGCCGCGGTATAGAACTTGATGAGGGCGTAGAAATTAACATGATCCGTAACTGCCACAGCCGGCATATTCAAATCGGCTACCTTGCGTGTGAGATTTTTGACACGGACAAGCCCGTCAATAACCGAATACTCGGAATGCACTCGCAGGTGAACAAAGCCGGCTTCTTGAGTCATAGGAAACAGCGAATTTTATTGGTAAAAGGGAGCAATTTTAGGCACCAGCACCTGTCATAGTTTTAACGGTGAGTTTACCGAGATTAAGCCGGCAAGGACAGTCTGCAAAGCCCTACTTCAGCAGGCGGGCCACTGGAGAAAAGGATTTTCGATGAATCAGACAAGGTCCCAGTTTTTGTAAAGCAGCCAAATGGGTTGGCGTAGGATATCCCTTGTGCTGAGCAAATCCATACCCAGGATATATTTCATCCATGGCCATCATTTCCCGATCCCGGGTTACCTTGGCAAGTATTGAAGCTGCCGCTATTGAGGCTATACGGCTATCCCCTTTGATCACCGCTTCCGACGAAAAATCCCAGTCCGGGCATCTGTTTCCATCCACGTAGACATACCCAGGAGACTCCGACAGGGCTAACGCCGCACGAGTCATGGCCAGTAGACTCGCCCTGAGGATATTGATTGAATCTATTTCATCAACACTGGCCCTTGCTACTGCACTGGCAATTGCCACTTCCTCAATTTCCAGTGCGAGAGTATCGCGTCGTTTCGCAGATATCTTCTTGGAATCGGCCAGGCCGGATATTGGCCTTTCTGGATCAAGGATGACAGCCGCCGCAACCACATCTCCGGCCAGGGGACCACGGCCGACTTCGTCAACACCCGCTACCAGTGTCCCCAGGTGACGCTCATCAAGAGAAAACTCAAGGGCTATTTTCTGCATAGATCCAGTACGGCCCGGGCAGCTGTTTCGCTGGCATTTCGACGCAGCTGTAGATGAAGTGCTTTCCAGGTCTCGGTCATAGCCACAAGATCTGGTGTATTGGTCAGTATCTTTTGGATCTCCTGGAACAGGGCTTTTGATGTCGCTGCATCCTGCAACAGCTCCGGCACAAGTGCTTTGCCGGCGAGCAGATTAGGCAGGGAAACATAGGGAGCCTTGAGCATTCGCGAAATTATCGCATAGGACATGGCGGCCATTTTATAGGCAACAACCATCGGCTTTTTCAATAACATGCCTTCCAGGGCCGCCGTGCCTGATGCCATCAACAGACAGTCTGCTGTCGCCATAACCTGCCGGGAATTACCCGTGACTGTCATGACATGCAGATCATTAAAATCATTATCCAGCAGCCTCTGTATTTGATCCTTCCTGGCTTCTCCGGCACAGGGTATGACCAACTGTAGCTCAGGCCATTGCTGTTTGCACAAACGCGCTGTCTCAAGGAAGACAGGTCCAATTCGGGCTACTTCACCCTCCCTTGATCCAGGCATTAGTACCAGCACTTTACCATCTACAGGCAAATTCAGGGCAGCTCGTGCTGCATCTGTATCTGTGTCCAGCGGAAGTTCGTCAGCCAAGGGATGGCCGACACAGCACACCGGCACCCCCTGGTCTTGATAAAAATGCTCTTCAAAGGGAAACAGCGTAAGCATCAAATCGACTGACTGCCGGATTTTCCGAATTCTACCTTGACGCCACGCCCACACTGACGGGCTGACATAATGAACTGTAGGGATACCCAGTCCGCGGACTTTTTTCTCAAGATCCAGGTTAAAGTCAGGCGAATCTATACCGATAAACACATCAGGTTTATCTTTTTCCATGGCATGGAAAAATTCACGACGAATGCGCAGAAGTTCTGGTAATCGTTTGAGCGGCTCTACCAGTCCCATGACAGAAAGTCGCTCCATAGGAACCCGGGAGTCAAGTCCTTCCCGGGTCATGATGTCTCCACCAATCCCGGTAAAGCGAACGGCGGAATGACGTTGCCTGATTGCCCTCATCAGGCCAGAACCAAGGATATCTCCAGAGGTTTCACCAGCCAGAATGGCAACATGCAGAGGCTTGTCCATTGGCTGTCACCTGATGGCAGAAAGACAAATCACAGTCAGCGAATAATGCCTTTCTGTGAAGCTTTAACGGAATGAATGAGTTTATGCAGCTCACTGTAATCTTCGGCGAGAATTTCCATTTCCTTCAGAGCCTGGTCTACAGTTAATCCTTTCCTGTACAACAGTTTGTAGCCCTGACGAATTGCCTTGATAGCTTCCCTGGAAAAACCGCGACGTTCCAGCCCGGTAACATTGATTCCTTTCGCCTGGGCCGGAGTTCCCTTTACCATGACGTAGGCAGGTACATCCATATTGATATGTGTCAGCCCACCGACGAAGCTGTGAGCGCCTATTCTCAGAAACTGGTAAACGCCTGCATAACCACTGAGTATTGCCCAGTCTTCGACAATGACATGGCCACTAATGGCCGCGTTATTGGAGAAAATAGTATGATTGCCAACAATACAGTCATGGGCAACATGGGTGTAGGGCATAAACAGGTTATCAGAGCCAATGCGGGTGACACCGCCACCTACTTCCGTTCCCCGATGCAAGGTCGCACCTTCACGTATTATGTTGTTATCCCCGATCTCCAGCCAGGTAATTTCACCATGGTATTTTTTATCGGAGGGATCTTCGCCGACAGAGGCAAACTGGAAAATACGGTTATTCTTACCTATGCGGGTATGGCTTCGAATGACCACATGGGAATCAATGACTGAACCATCACCTATCTCTACCTCCGGCCCAATCACTGTCCATGGACCTATGGTGACATCCTTGCCAATTTTGGCAGAGGGATCGATAAGAGGCTCAGCGCCAATCATTATTCCTTCCTTTCAGCGCAGAGAATTGTCGCCTCAACAGCAGTTTTACCATCAACAGAGGCTCGACATTCAAACTTGTAAATGCCACGACGTACGGGGCCCATTTCAGCCTCAAGGACCAGTTGATCTCCAGGCACTACTGGACGTTTGAGGCGTACCTTGTCGGCACCCACGAAATAATACAGATAGCCGTCTTTGGGTTTTTTCTCCTGGCTCTTGAAACCGAGAATACCCGCCGCCTGGGCAAGGGCTTCAATGATCATTACACCGGGCATGATCGGTTTATGGGGAAAATGTCCCTCGAAGAACTCTTCATTAGTAGTGACATTCTTATAGGCCTTGATGCGTTTGCCGGGTTCCATTTCCAGCACCCTGTCAACCATCAGAAAAGGATACCTCTGGGGTAGGTATTCCTTGATATCTTGTACATCCATCATACCGATTTCCTGCAAACTCCGATTAATGTACGGCGTACCGGCCTGGCCAGTTTGCTGCACTGTTGATTGGCCCGACCATACCGTCGGTCAATTGTCCCTGTTCTGTTTTTCCAGGTGCCTGACCCGACTGTTCAGCGAATCAAGCTGTCTGAAGTGAACAATATTCTTTTTCCATGTAGCTGTCTCAACCAGCCCCGTTCCTGACGAGTAAACGCCCTTTTCCCGGATGGAACGGTTCACCAGCGACATGGCTGTCACTGTTACACCATCAGCTATTGTGACATGATTGATTATGCCTACAGCGCCAGCAATGATACAGTTTTTACCCAATGTAGAGCTACCAGCGATAGCACTGCAACCACAGATGACTGAATTGGCCCCCACCTTCACATTGTGTGCAATCTGTACCTGATTATCGATTTTGACACCATCATCAATACAGGTATCTTCAAGCGCTCCCCGGTCAATGGTTGTACCTGCCCCGATTTCAACATCGTTGCCAATCTGGACGCCTCCAAGCTGGGCAATCTTGACCTGTTTCTCCCCGTCCCTAGCAAAACCGAAACCATCACCACCAATCACCACACCTGAATGAATAATGGCACGCTCGCCCACACTGACATCAGCGTAAAAGACCACATTGGATTGCAATTGGCTGTCCGCGCCAATACTACAATGCTGGGCTATGGACGTATTTGGCCCTATGGAGACACGGTCACCTATCTCACAATCCGCCCCGATCACCACATTAGGTCCAATGGCGACGTCCTGGCCGAGTTCAACCGAGGGGTCTATGATCGCTGAGGGGTGAACAGTGGCGGGCAAAGAATTCCCTCGGGCGAAGAGCATGCTTGCCCGGGCATAGGCCAGATACGGATTCTCAGACAACAGGACATTTACTGGACAGTCTGCCGCTGAGTCTGGTGAAACAATCACTGCTCCAGCGGAGGTTTTTTCAAGGTCGGAAAAATACCTCTGGTTATGGTAGAAACTCAGATCAGTCTGGGTTGCTGAATTGAGGGTGGCAATCCCCGATATTTGGGTCTCGGGGTTGCCTTCAAAGGTGAGTCCCAGCAGTTCTGCCAGTTGCTCCAGTGTATACCCGCTCCTGCCACTATTCTTGTCAGTCTTGTTGTCCACTGGGATCCGCCACAGTAGCCCGAAGTAGCTTACTGCTGATTCAGTTTTTCTGTAACCCGGGCGGTAATGTCATAGGCGCTCTTGAAATGCAGTGCAACTTCAGAACGAAATACAATATCGTAATCTTCTTCTTCTACTATTTCACTGATGGCCTGTACCAGGTTTGGAGCATAGGTCTGCTGGAACTGCTGACGACGCTCCTGAATCAGCGTCTGGATTTTCTGAACAAGAAACTGGTACTGATTCTGAAGTTCCTGTAGTTCTCCGACGATGCGACGCTGTTCTGATTCACTCATCACTTCTGCATCCTGCTGCAACTGGTCTTGCAGGGCCTGGGCCTGTTCTGCAAGGTTCCTGACCTTTTCCTGATCCTGGGATGTTTCCTGCTGAAGTTCTTCATCAACGCCTTTCGCGACTTCGGAATTGAGCAGTGCTGTAGCCATATCCAGTACAGCAATCTTGAGCCCTCCATCCTGGGCATACACAGAGCCTGTTCCCAGGATTAACGCTGAGGCAACTACCAAACAACCAAAAATCTTTTTCACATGTTTCTCCAGTTATTTTCTATTTATCGACTACCGGAATTAGACAGCCTATGGCCCTGTTTCATTCCCCTGATTTAGCAAACCCGGGGCAGATGCCGGAATAGCGGCGTATTCTACCCGGTTTTTTTACCTACTTCGAATCTTTCCTGGGGCCCGGCAATTCGCTCAGAATGTATTACCCAGTGTGAACTGGAATACCTCGGTTTCATCTATTATCGTCGTGTTGAAAGGTTTCGCGAGGCTGAAAGACATAATACCGAATGCTCCTGAGAACCAACTTACCGAAATACCCGCTGAGTAACGGAATTCCCCAATATCAAAACCGGAACAGTTACTGGATCTCTCCTGTTCTTCCGTACAGTAGGAGGAAAATACATTACCCGCATCCACAAAAACGGCAGAACGAACCCGGCTTCTGTCTTCCAGGAAAGGCAGCGGAAATAACAGCTCAAGGGTACCGGTTGCCTGAATATTGCCGCCAAAGGGTTGAGATCTGCCACTGTAGAGAGGTTCAGAGGCCAGAACTTCATCCAGTACCGGCAAGCCCGTTTCATCAAACAAAGGGTTGCCATCAGCATCTAGCGCCTGTTGCAGGACATAGGCCACATTGGACCGGGCATCGAGTCGGGGATTGCCCTGGACATCAAGGGCTATATTGCCGTTTTCATCTCTCAGGAACTGGGTATTGGAGGTGCGGTAACGCTCAGGAAATGTTGCTCTCGGACCCAGCGTATTTCGCTCAAATCCACGAACAGTACCCAGTCCCCCGGCATAGAAATGCTGGAAAAACGGTAACTGATCAGTATCTCCATAGCCATCTCCATAGCCAAGATCTGTCCGGAAATGCACGATCCATTCCGGGAAAAGCGGCCAGTAATGTTCACGGAAATAGCGCAGGCGATAGAAGGAAAGATCGCTGCCCGGAATGACCAGTTCCAGTCCAAGACTCTGGGCCATACCTCGTGTGGGGAATAGTCCAAGGTTTAAAGTGGACTCACTCCAGGTGATTGACAGGTTCAGGTTGTTGAATTTACTGCCATCTCTATCCAGAAATCCTTCTTCCTGATTGAAGGCATTTGCTGGAAGATTATCAATCGGAGATACCACGGCATCTGCGATGGGGAATATCTGTCCGGTATTCGGATCGAAAAAGGACTGTGATCGAGGAGGCACTAGCATATAGTTCGTGATACCCGGAATCAGGTCCGGGCTGGATTTGATTTCCTGAACCGGGCCAAAGCCCTCATCAATCTGGGTATTGGAAAAACCGAAATTGAATGAGAGGGACTGGTTTTCATTCAACTGGTAACCATAGGTCACATTCGCATTGAACTGGTTGGTGCTGTAGGAAGCCAGGTTCAGTTCTGCGAAGTCCGACTTGGTGTAGGAAACACCAAATCCACGGCTTATCTGGTCAATGGTGTAATAAGGATCAAAATAGTTGAATTGATAACTTGTACTGAAAGCACTGGTGTTTACACCAATGCCGACACTTTTGCCTGTGCCAAGGAAGTTCTGCTGTTGCAGGTTGGCAGAGAGAACGAGTCCCTGGACCTGTCCATAACCGATGCTGCCGCCAATTGTACCGGACAACTGCTCGGATACTGAGAAATCCACATCAATCTGGTCAGCCGTGCCAGGCACTTCACTGGTTTCATATTCAACTTCAGCAAAGTAACCCAGTTGTTGCAGACGGACCTTTGACTGCTCCAGAGCAACGCTGGAAGCAGGTGCCCCTTCCATCTGGCGCATTTCCCGCCTTAGCACTTCATCGGCCGTATTAGTGTTTCCATAAAAACTGATACGATTTACGTAGGTTCTGTTGCCCGGAATGACGAAAAAGGTCACATCGACGGTTTTGTCATCCTCATTAATAAGCGGTACGCCTTCCACTTCAGCAAAAAAGTACCCCCGATTCCCGAGCAGCTGGGTCATGAATTCTGACGTTGATGTAACCAGTTGCTGGGAAAAAACCTGCCCCTCCCTTAGCTGGATCATGAGGCGTAACAACTCTTCAGATCCTACAAGGTCACCGGCAAGCTCTACTTCATTAATTGTGTAAATATCACCTTCATCAATATTCATGGTGATATAGACCTGATCTTTTTCCGGGGTCACGGATACCTGCGTTGAGGTAATCTCAAAATTGATATAGCCCTGGTCCATGTAATAGGAAGTAAGACGCTCCAGGTCACCATTAATCTTTTCTCTGGCATACTGGTCATCCTTGCGCAACCACGATAACCAGTTAGTTGTCTGCACTTCGAAAAGTTCGAGCAACACCTCATCTTCAAAAACCGTATTGCCAACAATGTTGATATGAACAATCTTCGAGGGGTCCCCTTCATTGATCTGGATATCAATGGCTACACGGTTACGCTCCTGTTCAATAACCTCAACATCAACACTGGCACCGTATCGTCCCTGCCCCACATACTGTCCCTGTAAAGCCAAGCGCATACCATCCAGGGTAGAAGGCTGGAATACCTGGCCGATGGCCAAACCCGCTTCTGTGAGATTTTCCATCAATGCCTCGGTAGGAATAAGCTTGTTGCCTTCCACCTGAATGTCAGTAATTGTCGGCCTTTCTTTCAGTCTAATAATCAACACATTGTCTTCTCGCAGTAACTCCACCTCGTCAAAGTTTTCTGACGATGCGATGTCACGAATAATGTTGGCATGATCCTGTGGAGTCAGGCGGTCACCGACATTGATATTGAGGAGCGCGAATACATTTGTGGGAGAAATGCGCTGCAGCCCCTCCAGCCTGATATCCGACACAGTAAATGAGCCATCATTTACCGGAGCCAACACCTGTGCACTGACATTTACCGACATGAAAAATAATATCAAGCCAGTAAGTAGACATGACAAAGCATTGTTATTGAACTTCGAAATCATTTTTAGCCTTGTTTAAAAGAGACGGTTCAGATCATTGTAAAACGCAATGAACATGATGCCTGCGATGATGATAAGCCCGAATCGCAAGCCCATTTCCTGGACATGTTCGGGAAGAGGTTTCCGGGTCACAGCCTCAATGGCATAGTAAAAGAGATGCCCACCATCAAGTACCGGAATGGGTAACAGGTTCATTACCCCGAGGCTGATACTGAGAATGGCAAGAAAACCGATAAAATATTCAAACCCATCGCTCGCAGTATCACCTGCAATCTGCGCTATAGTGATCGGTCCGCTGATATTGTTGACTGACATGAGGCCAATGAGCATTTTCTTGATAGCCACCAGTACAAAGAGACTGTTGTTCCAGGTTTCAGAGACAGCTTCTGGAATGGCTGCAATCGGGGAGAAACGAATATGGCGGATGAGACTCTCATCAAGGACAGGCAGTTCAACACCTGCGCCAATATATCCCTGGGTTCTTCCCGCCTCATCCAGGGCCCTGTTGCCATTGTCATCCATGCGGATACCCGGACGAACGACTAATGCCGTCGTACCGAAATCTCTTTCCACGAGTACATCCAGATCGTTCTCAGGGTTGTCCCTGATAAATTCAACCCACTGCTCCCAGCTGTTAATGACTTGATCATTCACAGCGAGTATGAGATCACCAGGCTGCATGCCCCCCTGCTCCGCCCTGCCATTTTCAACCAACTGTCCTATTTTAGGTGGTATATCCATATACACCGGCGTAATACCCAAAGATCCCAGTATTTCTGGCTCGCTGTCACCAGCCAGCCAGGCATCAAGCCTGATCAGAATGTCCCTTGTCACCGTTTCGTTCCCGGATTTGACTGTGAGGGAAAGATCGCCACTTTCACCCAGTCTATCCAGGAGCTGTTTCCTGACGTCCTGCCAGGTCCGTGTTGGAGAATCATCGACAGCTATAATCTCATCACCTTTTACCAATCCGGCGACTCCTGCAGGGGTGTCCACTTCTATATGCCCGACCACAGGCGCAAAGTCCCGCACTCCGGCCATGAACATGAGCCAGTACAGAAAGATAGCGAGAAGAAAATTGGCGATGGGACCAGCTGCCACGATGGCTGCACGTTGTGAAAGGGATTTGTGGTTAAAGGCGAATTTTTTACAGTCTTCAGGAATGTCGTTATCCTGCTCCCCGAGCATTTTTACATAACCACCCAACGGAATTGCCGCCAGCACAAATTCTGTTCCCTGCGCTAACGCAATGGTCCCGCTATCCCTGGTGGCCTCTTGATTTTCCCCAGCCAGATGCACAGTATGTTCAGGATCCGGTTTACCCCGCCAGCGTAAAAGTGGCTTCCCAAACCCTATGGAAAACTTTTCAACCTTGACACCACATTTACGCGCCACCCAGAAATGCCCGAACTCATGGAATGTCACCAGAATACCAAGGGTGACCAGCATGGCGAGTACGTCAAAAATAATGTTGCCGATAAATTCCATGAATGAATATAAATGCCGGTTTCAGGTTTCGTTGTAAAATATAGCCAACTGACTGTTAATCAGGGGATTTTACTCGATTTACACGGAGATTTGGACAACTGGAAGTGACGGAATTATCCGGAACAGCGCGTATTTAATTCAATTGTTACCCTTTGAGCTTTTTGATCAACCCTTTCGCCAGTAACCTGGCTTTTCCGTCCTCTGCCAGTACTTCATCAAGGTCTCCCAGAGGCACCACTGGCTGCGCCTGTAATGCCGAATCTATGATAACAGGTATTTGGTCAAATCCGAGATTTCCAGCCAGAAAGGCCTCAACCGCTACTTCATTGGCAGCATTGAGTATTACCGGGGCGGACTTGCGTTCTGCAGCTGCCGCTCTTCCCAGTGAAAGACAGGGAAATTTCTCGCTATCCGGAGGCAGAAAATCGAGGCGGGCCGCTTCCAAGAGATCAAGCTCAGCCACTCCAGCATCAATACGGTCGGGCCAGGCCAGGCCATAGGAAATGGGCGTACGCATGTCCGGATTACCCATTTGAGCCAGTACAGAGCCATCCCGGTAATACACCATCGAGTGGATAATACTCTGTGGATGAACCATGATTTCAACAGCTGACTGGTCAAGACCAAACAAGAAGCAGGCTTCAATCAGTTCGAGAGCCTTGTTGACCATAGTGGCCGAATCCACCGAAATCTTCCTGCCCATGCTCCAGTTAGGATGCGCGCAGGCCTGGTCCGGTGTTACATCGGGAAAGTCTGCTGGACTCGTATGCAGGAACGGCCCCCCGGAACCGGTCAGCACGATTTTACGGAAACCCTGGCCGGGGGCATTGTCAAAGCGTCCATTGTCATTGACTGGCAGACACTGGAACATGGCATTATGTTCACTATCAATAGGCAGGAGAGTAGCTCCTGACTCTGCCACGGCTTGCATAAAAAGACTTCCGGCCATCACCAGTGCTTCCTTGTTTGCCAGCAGGACTTTCTTTCCTGATTTTACGGCGGCATAAGTGGGCGCCAGGCCTACCCCCCCTACAATTGCCGCCATAACCGTATCTGAGCCTTCATGACTGGCGATGTATTCAAGTCCTTCCATCCCCTCAAGGACCTGTGTTTTTTCACCGTTGAGTAAATGACGCAACTGTTGTGCACAGTTACTGTCATACATCACCGCATAGTCAGGAGTAAACCGCCGACACTGTTCAAGTAACATATCGACATTGGTTGAGGCGGAAAGTGCATGCACGCAATAGTGTTGCGGATGCCTTGCGATAACATCCAGGGTATTGGAACCAATTGAGCCGGTTGACCCGAGTATGGTGACTGACTTCACACTCATCAGGAGAACACCGGTGACAGGACCAACACAAACAGCGCATAAATGGGTGCAGCTGCCGTCAATCCGTCAATGCGATCCAGCATACCTCCATGGCCAGGCAATATATTGCCACTGTCTTTCACATTCCTGAAACGCTTGACCATGCTTTCGAAAAGGTCTCCTACGACACTGACGGCAGCAATACACAACGCTGCACCTACAAGGGACAACCAGAGAGTCGGTGTCATAGAGATACGGGGATTAATAAACAACAGGGATATCATGACCATCAGCAGACATGCCCCGGCCAGACCACCTGCCACACCTTCCCATGTCTTGTTTGGACTGACTTCACTGGCCAGTTTATGACGGCCAAAGTGTCTCCCGGCAAAGTAGGCCCCGATATCGGCGGAAGCAACCAGACCCAGCATGAAAAGAATATGGAAAGCAAAATACGGCTCATCGCGCAGCAATGCAAAAGCAATCCATCCTGGCAGAAATAGCGGCAACCCGATCAGCATCAACACATGGCGGTTACCCCATCCCGCCGATCCTGCTGGAAATCGGCAAACCAGGTAAAAAATCACGAACCAGAAACAAATGGCACCCCCCATCATCAGGCTATTGGCTGACAGAAAGCGCTCAACAAGTATGAAAATAATGATCATCACAGCCAGATAAACCACACGGCTCATTTTGGCCTTGAGGCCTGCCAACGACGACCATTCCCAGATGGCGAGACCAATGACAATGCCGATGAAGACCTTAAAAAGTGTTGGCGACAAACCGAATACGGCACCGAGTATGATAAAAAGCAAGGCAAACGCCGTTAATACTCGTTGAAACAGCATGTTAGTCTTGCTCCACCTGCTCACTTACCTTGCCAAATCGGCGCTGCCGCCCGGCAAAATCCTTGAGTGCTTTTTCAAACTCTGCCGCATCAAAATCGGGCCAGAAAACATCCGTAAAGTAGAACTCTGTATAGGCGAACTGCCAGAGCAGAAAATTACTGATACGCTGTTCCCCCCCAGTGCGAATACACAGATCCGGCATGGGCAGATCACCCGCTGAAATACATTCCTGTACACTGTCCTCATCAATATCACTGGCCTTGAGTTCTTTATTCTCAACACGTTTTGCCAGTTCCCGGGCGGCATTCGCAATATCCCAACGACCACCATAATCAGCCGCAATGACGACTGTCATGCCCGTGTTTTCACCCGTAAGTTTTTCAGCCTCTTCCATCAGGCCCAGTAATTTCGGTGAAAACCGTTTCCTGTTACCGATGAATCTGATCTTTATATTTTGTTTGTGAAGCTTGGCGATCTCGTTTTTTTGAAGGACATTCAGAAAAAGAGCCATGAGACTGTTAACTTCTTTTTTGGGACGCAGCCAGTTTTCGCTGCTAAAGACAAACAATGTGAGGATGGAAATGTTTTTGCGTAAACACTCATCAACCAGTTTCCTGGCCGATACGGCTCCGGCTCTGTGGCCGGACATGCCGCTTTTCTCATGATCTCTGGACCAGCGGTTATTACCGTCCATGATCACCGCTATATGGCGAGGAAGTTTCTGATTATTTTTGTCAGCCCTGGATGCTGCATTTTTTTCGGGGCACATAGAGGCAACAGCCAGTCAATCAGATAGTCAGAAGATCGGTTTCTTTCTCATCATACTTGGCATCGATCTTTTCGATAAACTTGTCAGTCAGCTTCTGGATGTCCTGCTCTGCTTTACGCTCTTCATCTTCGCTGATCTCTTTTTCTTTCAACAGGTCTTTGGTACTGCTGTTCGCATCGCGACGAATATTTCGCACAGCAATACGGGCATTTTCAGCCTCCTGTTTGGCCTGTTTGGTATATTCCTTGCGGGTTTCCTCAGTCAGTGCCGGCATGGGAATACGAATTACCTCGCCGTTATTGGAGGGATTGAGGCCAAGATCAGATTTCATGATGGCCTTTTCCACATCACCCATTAAATGCTTTTCCCAGGGAGAAACAGCAATAGTTCTGGAGTCTTCAATTGTAACATTCGCAACCTGCTGAATCGGTGTATCAGTCCCGTAGTAAGGCACCATAACACTGTCCAGAATACCAGGATGAGCCCTGCCAGTTCTGATCTTGTTGAATGCGACCTCAAGGCTATGGAGTGATTTTTCCATGCGCTCGGCGGCATCAGCGATAATTTCATCAATCATGTCACTCTCCCTTCTCTATCAGAGTACCCTCATTTTTCCCGACAATTATATTGAACAGGGCCTCGGGTTTGTTCATGTTAAAAACGCGTACCGGCAAATCATGATCCCTGCTCAGGCAAATAGCCGTAAGATCCATGACTCCCAATTTCCTGTCCAGCACTTCATCAAACGTGAGACAGTCAAATTTCTCGGCATCCGGATCCTTCACAGGGTCTGCGGAATATACACCATCTACCTTGGTTGCCTTGAGAACAAGGTCAGCATTGATTTCTATGCCTCGCAGGCAGGCTGATGAGTCAGTGGTAAAAAATGGATTGCCGGTACCGGCAGAAAATATGACCACATCGCCATCTTTGAGGTGACGAATGGCAGTTCGACGATCGTAATGTTCAACAACTCCACTCATTGGGATAGCGGACATCACGCGGGTAGGTATATTCGCTCTTTCCAGGGCGTCCCTCATGGCCAAGGCATTCATGACAGTAGCCAGCATACCCATGTGGTCTCCGGTAACCCTTTCCATGCCTGCGGCATGAAGTTCCGCACCGCGGAAAAGGTTACCACCACCGATGACAAGGCCAACCTGCACACCTATTTCCATAAGCTGGCCAATTTCAGTGGCCATGCGGTCGAGCACTTTTGGATCTATACCGAAATCGGCATTACCGGTGAGAGCTTCACCACTGAGCTTTAACAGAATCCTGTCATATTTACGGATTTTTGTACCCATGCTCTGAAGCCCTCTTGTTATTCTACCGGTATCAATCTTACTGTATTAGCCTTCACCCTTCAGCTGGGCAGCGACTTCTGCAGCAAAATCTTCTTCCTTCTTCTCGATACCTTCGCCTACCTCAAACCGGATAAACGAAATTACATCAGCACCGGCATCTTTGGCCAGTTTGCCAATTTTGACATCGGGATCCTTGATAAAGGCCTGCTCCATGAGGCTGACTTCCTCAACAAACTTGCGAAGACGACCGCTGACCATTTTTTCAACGATATCAGCGGGCTTGCCACTTTCAGCAGCCTGGGCAGTGTATATTTCGCTTTCCTTATTCAGGACTTCCGCCGGTACATCCTCTGCTTTTACAACCATCGGGTTGACTGCAGCTACATGCATGGCAATGTCCTTGGCCAGTTCTTCATCACCGCCACGAAGTGCTACCATCACGGCAATCTTGCTACCGGCGTGCACGTATGCACCAACAGTAGCGCCGTCTTCCTCAACGAGCACTGCTCGGCGTACGGTAATGTTCTCACCAATTTTCTGCACCAGTTCCTGGCGAGTCTGCTCAAGACCTGCTGCCAGCAAGGCATCTATATCAGACTCTTTTTTGGAAAAAACGGTATCCAGGACAAAACCTGCAAAATCGACGAAGTTGGAATCCTTTGCAGCAAAGTCAGTTTCACTGTTGACCTCTACCATGACTCCGTAGCTGCCATCATCGGCAACCTTGGTCAGAACCAGTCCTTCAGCGGCAGTTCTGCCGGCTTTTTTGGCAGCCTTCAGGCCGCTTTCCTTGCGCAAGTCTTCAATCGCTTTATCGATATCGCCTTCAGCGGCTTCCAGGGCTTTCTTGCAGTCCATCATGCCCAGGCCGGTACGCTCACGCAGTTCCTTAACTAATGAAGATGTAATTTGTGCCATGTCTGGCCTCCCTCACGTATTCTTGATCTGTATCAGCAACACGGCAGCCCGCAAGGACTGCCGGTATATGTTTGAAATTCCGAAATGGAACCGGATTACTCAGCTTTTGCTTTTGCTTTTGCCTTGGGCGCAGCTTTGGCTTTGGCTTTGGCTTTAGCTTTCGGCTCAGCTTTGGCTTTCGGCTCAGCTTTGGTTTTGGCCTTGGCTTTAGCTTTAGGGGCTGCTTCTTCCTTGGCTTCTGTCTCAGCTGGAGCTTCCGGAGCTGTTTCGGCTGTCTCTGTTTCTGCTACGGGTGCTTCTGCAGCAGCTTCCTCGGCAGGTGCGTCTTCTGCAGGCTCTTCGGCCTTGGCCTTCGTTGCCTTGACCTTGATTTTGGGCTCAGCAGACTCCTCGTCGACTTCGACAAACTCACCTTTTTTTGCTTCCGCTTCCTTCGCAGCTTTACCGTGTCCATCAACACAGGCATTGGCGATGGCAGAAACATAAAGCTTGATTGCGCGAATAGCGTCATCATTACCGGGAATAACAGCATCAATTCCATCAGGGTCACTATTGGTATCAACCACACCTATAACGGGGATCCCCAACTTGTTAGCTTCAGTCACAGCGATACGCTCATGATCTACATCGATTACGAAAAGGGCATCGGGCAGACCGCCCATGTCCTTGATACCGCCTATACTTTTCTCAAGCTTTTCCTGCTCACGAGTACGCATCAGGGCTTCTTTCTTGGTCAGCTTCTCAAAAGTGCCGTCCGTTGCCTGGACTTCAAGATCTTTGAGCTTCTTGATGGAGGCCCGGATGGTTTTGTAGTTGGTCAGCATACCGCCAAGCCAACGTTGATCAACATAAGGCATGGAAGCGCGGATCGCTTCTTCTTTTATGATCTTGCTGGCTGCTCGCTTGGTACCGACAAAGAGTACTTTCTGGTTGCGCTCACTCATCTGGCGAACCAGAGACATGGCATCGGTCAATGCGGGCAGGGTATGTTCGAGATTGATGATATGGATTTTATTGCGGGCCCCGAAAATGTACTGATCCATTTTGGGGTTCCAGTAGCGGCATTGGTGTCCGAAATGCACACCTGCCTGCAACATGTCTTTCATGCTTACAGAGGTCATAATATGTCCTTGGGTTAAGCCTCCATACACCCTTCAGATCTAACCGGCAACCTGTTGAAAATAAACAGGTTTATGGCACCCAGCCTGAAGTGCTGATGTATGTGCGACAATAAAGTTATCAATTAAAAAACAGGCTTTTACCTGCTTTGCGTCCTGCCTGGCTGGCAAAACGTGCGGCTTTATACCATAAGACACAAATGACTTAAAGATTTTCTTTTGTTTTCCGCAAGTTAAGCGGGGATTCCATCTAATTGCCTTCCTGCAATTCCTTTGCTGCCCAACATGAAATAAAATAGCCATTTTTCATCCTCACAAACCTCTCATGGCAGTAACAATCAAAACCCCCGACGAAATTGCGAAAATGCGTATCGCCGGTCGTCTTGCAGCTGAAGTGCTGGAAATGATCGAACCACATGTCGTTCCTGGTATCAGTACAGGTGAACTCGACAGGATCTGTCATGACTATATAGTCAATGAACAGGATGCCATCCCTGCCCCTCTGGACTATAACGGTTTTCCGAAGTCCATTTGCACTTCACCCAACTACGTTATTTGTCACGGGATACCCAATGACAACGTAATACTAAAAAAAGGCGATATCCTTAATATCGACATAACGGTTATCAAGGATGGTTACCATGGCGATACCAGCAAAATGTTCCTTGTAGGTGAAGTCGCGCCACATGCCAGAAAACTTGTCACTGTTACCCAGGAATGCCTTTATATGGCCATCGATATCGTCAAGCCAGGGGTTACACTTGGGGACATAGGACACATCATTCAGCAGTATGCCGAATCAAATCACTATTCGGTCGTCAGGGAATACTGTGGACACGGTATTGGGCAAATCTTTCATGAAGAGCCCCAGGTACTTCACTACGGCCTCCCCAATACCGGAATGAGAATTGAGGAAGGCATGACCTTCACCATCGAGCCAATGATCAATGCCGGCACCCGCCACACAAAACTGTCACGTAAGGATGGCTGGACAGTGACAACGCGTGACCGCAGGCTTTCTGCCCAGTGGGAACATACCCTGGCTGTTACCTCAGACGGCTGTGAAGTGCTGACTCGTCGTAAGGAAGAGGAGTTTTGAACACCCAGACCACCCAGAACCAGTCATGAAATCCCCGGTTTCAAGATCCCGTAAAAAGCTTTTCGACAAAGCGGCATTTCTCAAGGATATCGAACAGAGCACTTCTGCGTTGAGGTGTTACAGAGAAGCTGTTCAAAATGCCAGAAAAATCCTCGACGAACGCTTTATCCAGAAAGGAAATATTGAAGCACTCATCGAAGACCAGACCTGGTTTGTTGATCAGATCCTGATCACAGCCTGGCAGCAATTTGCCTGGAAAGACGCCAACGATATCAGCCTCATCGCAGTGGGCGGCTATGGCCGAGGCGAACTCCACCCCTACTCCGACATTGACATCCAGATTCTTCTCGCAAAAAACAACAAGGACAAGTACAAAGCTGATATCGAGTCATTCCTGACCTTTTTATGGGATATCAATCTGGAAATCGGACAAAGTGTCCGATCCATCAAGGAGAACCAGCAGGAAGCGGCCAGGGACATCACCGTTGCCACTGCCCTGATCGAATCCAGAACCCTGACCGGTAACACCCAATTATTGGATACGGTCATGTCGCAGATAGAGCGAAAAAAAGTCTGGAAACCAAAACAGTTCTTTGAAGCCAAGAAAGAAGAACAGTCAATCCGCCATGGCAAGCAGAATGATATTGAATCGGCGTTGGAGCCCAATATCAAGGAAGCACCCGGTGGGTTACGAGACATACAGACAATCGGCTGGATTTCCAAACGCCATTTCGGAGCGTCGGATTTTCATGACCTGGTGGAAAGAAAATTCCTGGAACAGGGAGAATACAGGGACCTGATCAAGGGGCGGAATTTTCTGTGGAAAATACGTTATGGCCTACACATGATTAATGGCCGGCGTGAAGACAAACTTCTCTTTGAACACCAGCGCAAACTCGCAGAAATTTTTGGTTACAAGGACGACAAGAAAAGTCTGGCCATTGAAAAACTGATGAAACAGTACTATCGGGTCGTTCTGACCTTGCGCGAACTTAATGATGTATTGCTGCAGTTATTCGACGAGGAGATCATACGATCAAAAGAGCGATCCAAAATCAGGTCTATCAACAATCGCTTCCAGGTCAGAAACAATTACATAGAGGTTAAGAACAACGAGGTGTTTGAAAGAACGCCTTTTGCCTTGATCGAAGTATTTGTCCTGTTAGCACAGGACAAATCACTGGAAGGGATTCGCGCCTCTACCATTCGCCTGATTCGAAACAGTCGCTATCTCATAGATAATGAGTTCCGAAAAGACATCAGAAATATTTCCATGTTCATGGAACTGCTGCGGTCCCCCCACTATATGGTTGGCAGGCTGCGCCAGATGAAACGCTATGGCATTTTGCCTGCCTACCTGCCGGAATTTGGGAGAATCGTCGGCCAGATGCAGTACGATCTGTTTCATGTCTATACCGTAGATGATCATACACTACAGGTGATGGAGAATATGCGCAGATTCCGCCATCCGGAAGCTGCTGAAAAGTTCCCGATTGCCGCCCAGCTTTTCCATCGCCTGCCAAAAATTGAACTGCTTTATATCGCCGGCCTTTACCATGATGTCGCCAAGGGCCGTGGCGGCGATCATTCTGTTCTTGGCAAGCGGGATGCCGAATTATTCTGCCGCAGGCATCGCCTCGGTAAATGGGATACGGCCCTGGTCGGCTGGCTGGTCGAACATCACCTGCTGATGTCCAGTATTGCCCAGCGGGAAGACATTCAGGATCCCGAAGTGGTCAACCGCTTTGCCAAACTGGTCGGTGACCAGACCCACCTGGACTATCTATACGTTCTGACCGTGGCGGATATTTACGGGACCAACTCAACCCTCTGGAATACCTGGCGGGCTTCCCTGCTGAGCAATCTGTATCAGCAAACGAAACGGGTCATCTCACAGGAACAGGGAGAAGTTGTAGGCAAATCTGACCTCATCAAGCAAAATCAGAACAGTGCCATCTCTATTCTTGAGGAATCAGGATTCACCGGAAAACAGGTCAAGGAAATCTGGAACAATCCCAGCGAGGAATACTTCCTGCGGGAAACGCCGGAAAAAATTGCATGGACAACTGAAGCCATTGCCAATCACACCAGTAACGTGGAACCCCTCATTCTTATAAAGAACAGTGCAGAAAACCGCTATGAGGGTGCTTCACAGGTCTTTATATACACGCATAACTCTGACTTCCTGTTTGCCAATATCGTAACCGCCCTGGACAGGCTCAACCTGAATATCCAGGATGCACGGATTTATACCACTGACAGCGATTATTCCATGACCTCATTCATGGTGCTGGAAAGCAATGGTGAGCCAATTGGCAAGAATCCCCAGCGACGAGAGGAGATCAACAAAATCCTCAAGGAATATGTGAGCGCACAGACGGCCAGAAAGGCCAACAACAATCATCGACCCTCACGCATACACAGACAGTTCACCAGGAACACGCACACATCCCTGAACAACAACAGCAATATCCCCTACTCCATCCTGGAAGTGCTCTGTCCGGATCGCCCGGGTCTGTTGGCCAAGGTGGCAAGCATTTTTGTCGATATGGATATACGCCTGCACAATGCAAAGATCACAACACTGGGTGAAAATGTCGAGGATGTTTTCTTCATTACCGACTCGAACAATCACCCCATTGACACTGACGAAATCGGGCAGGTATTGCAGGAAGAAATCCGAAAGCAACTTGACGCAGAAATTGCTCACTGACGCTTTCAGACATTGCATACCGGACATTAATCAACTTGAATCAGGGGAAAAAAATGACCACCCTCTACGGTATCAGTAATTGTGACACTGTTAAAAAAGCCAGAAAGTGGCTCCAGGATAATGGTATCGACTATACCTTTCATGACTACAAGAAACTGGGCATTGACCGTGACTCACTCCAGAACTGGTGCAATGAATTCGGTTATGAAACACTGGTCAATAAACGGGGTACTACATGGCGGAAACTGGAAGACGCCGTTAAAGCTGATCTGGATGAAGCCAAAGCCATAGATATCATGAGTACGCATCATTCTGTTATCAAACGCCCCGTCCTTGTATCAGACAGGAAAAACATCCTTGGTTTTGACGAGGATAAATATAAAAGCCTGCTATAATTCGCCTCCCTGTTTACACACGCATATCAAATACACAATTTAATCAGGAATATAAATAACCATGTTTAGTTTTGCGCTCGGTGTCGGCACCAAAGATTCAAACGGCAATTGGCTGGAAGTGTATTACCCGGATCCCTGGATTAATCCTTCGAGAGAAGTTCTGGCCCCATTGTTTGATAGTCTTAAGTACCAGGGCGGCAATGTCGTGGTGGAGATACCATCAGTGCAGGTCTCCGTTCTTGCAGACCAGATCAAGGATCCCGACATCTCCCGTTTGCTTGGCATCATGCAGGAGCATCATGAACCCCTGGTTGCAGTCATGCTTGAGACAGATGACAAACCCCAGAGCGTCCCTGAAGCCTATCTGAAACTGCACCTGCTTTCCCACCGTCTTGTGAAACCACATGGCATTAACCTGGAAGGCATCTTTGGGCTGCTGCAGAATGTCGCATGGACAAACCGCGGCGCCATGGCCGTTGAGGACCTGGCAGTCAACCAGCTTCAGGCTCGGTTAAAAGGGGAGACCATTGATGTGCTCTCTGTGGACAAGTTCCCGAAAATGACCAACTACATCGTACCTGACGGGGTTCGTATTGCCGATACTGCCCGTGTCAGGCTTGGCGCCTATATTGGCAAGGGTACAACCATCATGCACGAAGGTTTCGTCAATTTTAATGCCGGTACCGAAGGCACAGCCATGGTTGAAGGTCGCATATCAGCCGGCGTTTTTGTCGGTAACAACAGTGATCTTGGCGGTGGCTGCAGTATCATGGGTACTCTTTCCGGCGGTGGAACAGAAGTGATTTCTGTCGGTGAAAACTGCCTGATCGGTGCAAATGCAGGTCTTGGTTTTCCGCTGGGTGACCGATGCACTATAGAGGCTGGCCTCTATGTCAGTGCTGGCAGCAAGGTAACAGTAATGGACAGTGACCTGAACCCGGTCGAAGTGATCAAGGCTCGAGAACTTTCCTATAAAAATGACCTGCTATTCCTGAGAAACTCCTCGACCGGTGTTGTGGAATGCCGGACCAATCGCTCCAAAATAGAGCTGAACGAAGAGCTTCATGCCAATAACTAAGGGCCCAACAAATGACAGACACTCTGGCACTTTGCAAAAACCTAATCAGCAGACATTCCGTCAGTCCTGAAGATGCCGGATGCCAGGAGCTTATGTGCACATGTCTTCAGGCCCTGGGTTTCACCATAGAACATATGCCCTTTGGTGATGTCAGCAACTTCTGGGCAAGGCGTGGTGACAGCTCACCGCTGGTCTGCTTTGCCGGGCATACAGATGTAGTGCCGCCCGGGGATTCTGCGCAATGGCTTTCTGACCCCTTTGAACCGGAAATAAGAGACGGGAAACTTTATGGCCGGGGTGTTGCTGATATGAAAGGCAGCCTGGCTGCCATGATTACCGCCTGTGAACGATTTGTTCAAGGTAATCCGGATCACAAAGGAAGTATTGCTTTCCTGATCACCAGTGATGAGGAAAGTATTGCAGTGGATGGTACCCGAAAAGTAGTCGCTGCCCTTCAGGCTCGTGATGAGAACATAGACTATTGCATTGTTGGTGAGCCATCGAGCAGTAAATCCCTCGGTGATGTTATTCGCAATGGTCGCCGGGGTTCACTTAATGGCACACTCACAGTCCATGGAATCGAAGGCCACGTCGCCTATCCGGAGCTTGCCAATAACCCCATTCATCAGTTCATGCCAGCCCTGTCTGAGTTATGTGCCGCCCAGTGGGATTCAGGTAATGATTATTTTCCGCCAACTTCCTTCCAGATATCTAATATTCATGCCGGTGAAGGTACAAATAATGTTGTCCCCGGCTTCATGAAAGCGCTTTTCAACTTTCGCTTCTCATCGGAGCTGACAGAGGCTGATATCAGGGAAAGAACGGAAGCCATATTTGACAAGCACTACACCAACTACTCACTGGACTGGCAGTTATCCGGCAGCCCTTTTATCACAGAAAAAGGGGTCCTGACAGAAGCCGTCAGTCATGCCATCAAGACGGTAACTGGCCTGGACACCGAGCTTTCCACGAGTGGTGGTACCAGCGACGGCAGATTCATTGCCCCAACCGGCGCCCAGGTGGTTGAGGTAGGTCCTGTCAATAAAACCATTCACAAGGTTAACGAAGAAGTGCTTGTGGATGATCTTGACCGCTTGTCTGCAATATACGAGGAAAGTCTCGGCCTTTTACTTGGCTGACCTTACAGCCTTATCCACGGCATCACACCTTGATATACACCTGAAAATGACAGGCCTTGCCGGGTACCTGAAAATCCGGCTTTCTGCCGTTGGGCAGAGATGCCTTCCTGTCCGGTTTGCCAGGGCGCTTGAGCACCACCCGGCGGCCTGCAACTGCAAGTGCCCTGGTCATGAGTACATCCACATCCTGATTAGGCTCCAGAAATTGCTGCATCAACGCCATGTCTTTCTTGACTCTAGCCGATTTCTGGCGAAACGGAAACATGGGATCCAGGTAGATAACATCGGGAATAGATGCAGGGTTATCAAGATACTGGTGGGCATCAATGTGAATGAATGACAAACGTTGCATCGTCGCTTTTAGCTGACTATTCCTGCCTGGGGTTGCCCGATTCAGTCCATCGCGAAGTAATGCGGCCATCAGCGGATTCTTTTCCAGCATGACCACATCGCAGCCCATGGCAGCAAGAATATAGGCATCCACCCCCATTCCGGCTGTACAATCCAATACACTCAAGCTATCGGGCGACTTATCGAGCCCAACTGCCTTGGGCAGACCATCAGAGCGGCGGGATGTTTCAAGCCGATAAGCAAGCCTTGCATCCAGGAAATCCACCCGGGTTGGTGCTGCCTTGTCTTCCGTGGGGGATACCAGTGAAAGACCATTGCGATCAACGCATAAATAAGGGAAAGTATAGCTTACAGGAATTTCATCCTTTCCACCTATGACCCGTAACCCATTGATATCCGTATAGTCGTCAAGATCAAAAGTGGTATCTGGATCACATAAATGTAAATAGATCTGCATTATTCTTTAATTTGTGATGCGCTTATCAATATTATACTTTAAGTTTCATATGTAACTTTCTGTTTTATATATATTATATGGAATTATCTGCCACACATAATCAGACTATTCATATCCAGTCCCCTGCCACCAACGGGGACAGGTTGCTGTTTCGTGTGTATGACAACGCCTCCCCCATTGGCTATGCCCGTCTGAAAAAGGTCAGGAGTCGAAAAATAATATCTTCAAACACAATAGACATGTTTGACCCCAATGGTGTCGACTCCTACGAGCTGAAGATGATCGAGGTTGCCCAGAATTATCGCCAGCGTGGCGTAGGCACAAGTCTGCTCAATGAAGTTATTCGTTATTGCCAGAACAGCAATATCTGCCGTATCACCGGCGAAAT
The DNA here is from genome assembly GCA_964503965.1 of uncultured Enterobacteriaceae bacterium. GTDB lineage: Bacteria > Pseudomonadota > Gammaproteobacteria > Pseudomonadales > Pseudohongiellaceae > Eutrophocola. The sequence goes on from CAZDCK010000015.1 coordinate 44,412, forward strand.
CAAGGGTGATCTCAGGGTATTGAAAAGCTGGTACCGCAGAAAAGGTTTTACCGTCAACGACAATAACCGTATCGAACTCTTGCCGGCGGCCAATAGCTGATCCCGGTAATCACGTTATGGTGCCAAGATAATCAAAGCAGCCCAGTCTTTACGATTAATTTTCCAGATTGTGCTTGAGCATTTTACCGGCTACTGTGGAATTAAACCGGTATGAATGACCATTATGGACTGGCTCACTGTTCTTCCTCCCCTCATTGCCGTCACCATTGCTGTCTGGAAAAAGGCAGTTATCCCGGCCCTATTTGCCGCTCTATTTACAGCAGATTGGATTATGACGACCAACCCCCTCCTGGCCTTTCCAGCAAGTATTGACCGCCTCACCAGTGTATTTTCCTCCACCAGCAACACCCGGATACTCCTCTTCAGCCTACTCATAGGTGCTTTTCTGGCACTGGTAAAGCTCAGTGGCGGTGTCAACGGATTCGTCGATTGGCTGCTTAAGCGCAATATTGCCAGAACACCCCGCTGAGTCGGCATGTTGACGACAGGTCTTGGCATAAGCATTTTTATTGAAAGCTACCTGAGCGTGCTTGCATCAGGGATATTTGCCCAGAGTCTGTTTGACCGTTACAGAATGAGTCGCGAACGCCTGGCCTATATCATCGATTCTACCTGTTCACCGGTTAGTGTGCTGATTCTTCTGAATGGTTGGGGGGCCTATATCCTGGGATTGCTGGATGGATATGGCCTGGAAAATCCAATGCAGGTTATGCTGTCCAGCATTCCCCTGAATCTCTATGCACTGATAACCCTTGCCATTGTTATCTGGACCTGTTGGTCTGGCCAAGTACTCTTCAGTCTGGCTACCCAGGAGAAACAGAATATCAGCAAAAGGCAGGAATTTGATCAGAATATTCCCCGTGGAAGAGCAAGCTACTTCATTCTCCCTCTTGGCAGCCTGATACTGGCCTTTCTTGCTTTTATGGCAAGAACCGGACAAGGCCATATCATCGATGGTTCCGGATCAGCATCATTCCTGTATGCCGTTATTCTGGCGATTTCCATCTCATGCCTGCAGTTGCATATTGGCGCTTCCATGTCTTTGAAAAAGCTGATAACGATCAGCTATAGGGGAATGACTGAACTACTACCAGCCGTGACTATAATCTTGATGGCCTTTGCACTGGGCAGCAGTATGCAGGCACTGGGCACCGGAGAGTTCATTGCCGGTATGATCTCCAACACCATTCCAACCTGGCTGATCGCTCCGGCAGTTTTTGTTACTGCCGGGATTATCTCCTTTACCACTGGTACTTCCTGGGGCACTTTTGGCATTCTTATTCCCGTCGCCATGCCTTTAGCAACGGGTTCCGACCTTTCCCCCTCACTAATGCTGGCCGCCGCGTTGGGTGGTGGAGTATTTGGTGATCACTGTTCCCCCATCTCGGACTCCACGGTACTGGCATCACTTGCTGCGGGATGCGACCACCTGGATCATGTTAAAACCCAGCTGCCCTATGCCCTGCTCGCAGCAGGCCTGACCCTGCCTTTACTGGCGCTTTTCAGCCTGTGATGTGATGACAGCGAATGGGTGAACTCCCCCCGGTTTCATATTAGTATCTGTAGCAACGCTATTCGGAGAAACCCATGGCAGAGATTACGATTAACAATACGGTGATACAAACAGATGCTGCAGCAGACACACCCCTGCTTTATGTCCTGACTGATGAACTGCAACTCAAAGGGCCAAGATTCGGCTGTGGACTTGCCCAATGCGGTTCATGTTCTGTTCTGGTGGATGGTGTGGAAACACGTTCCTGTGTTACCCCAATTTCAGCGCTACAAGGCAAGTCCGTCACCACACTGGAAGGCATAACAGCTTTCTACGCCGCAGCTACAGGCCAAGCCATTGCCGAAAGCACCCCTTTGCAGGATGCCTTGATAGAACAACAGGCACTGCAATGCGGCTATTGCTATAACGGCATGATAATCAAGGGAACAGAATTGCTGTTGGACAATCCCTCCCCTACTGAAAGTGAAATCAGGACAGCCATGAATGGGCATCTTTGTCGCTGCGGAACCTATCCACGAATTATCCGTGCCATTCAGACAGCTGGTGAGCGCATGCAAACAGCAGGTGTAACCCCCGAAAATGGCCGGGAGGAGTCGGCATGAGCACAATGAAACGGTTTTTACCGATCAGGCGTCGGGACCTCCTCAAGGGCAGTGGTGCCTTGGTGGTGAGTTTTGCTTTTCACCCGGTTGTCTCAGCCCAGTCCCGTTCACCAGTAGCCGGCCCACCCGACCCTGAGCAAATTGATAGCTGGATTGCCATTCATAATGACAATACGGCAACCGTCTATATCGGATTCGCGGAACTGGGCCAGGGCTGTTCCACCGCACTGCTACAGGTCGCAGCCGAGGAACTTGATCTGGCTATGAATCAGGTCAGCACTGTTGGTCTGGATACCCACATCACACCAAACCAGGGAGGGACCTATTCCAGTTCTGCCATGCGCCGGGGTGGACCCCAGGTTCAGCGTGCTGCTGCAGAAGCCCGCCAGGCATTACTCCAGATGGCCGCGGTTCAATTCCGGGTCCCGGCTGAGAGTCTTCTTGTCAGCAACGGGGTTGTCTCGACCCTTGATGACCCTGCCAGGTCCGTGACCTATGGCCAACTCATCGGCAATCAGCTTTTCAACCAACCTTTTACAGGCAATGCCCCACTCAAAGACCCATCTACCTACTCCATCGTTGCAACTCCCTATCCCAGAAATGATATACCCCTGAAAGCCGCGGGCACTTACAGCTATATCCAGCACATGAGACTGCCAGGCATGTTGCATGGGCGCATAGTACGTCCGCGCGGTCAGGGGGCTTACAGGGATGGTGTCCAGGTGATCAGCATCGATGAGTCCTCTATTTCCAACATACCCGGAGCCCGAGTCTTGAGAATGGGCAACTTCGTCGGGGTTGTCGCCGAACGCGAATGGGATGCTGTCAGGGCTGCCGGGCAACTGGACGTCGAATGGAATCAGCCAGAAAATCTTCCTGGCAACGACAATCTATTTCAGCAAATGGAAAACGGGCATACCAATGAGCGAATTGCATTGGAAGAAGGTGACGTCAGCGCCTTTGATAATGCTGCGATTCAGTCACAGTTTAATGGGACAGGTCCCTACCAGGCGCATGTGCCCTTTGCACCGAACTGCGCATTGGCCGATGTCCGTTCAGACTCGGCACTCGTCATGTGCTCAACACAGGATGTGTATAACACCCGGACCAGTATTGCCAACCTGCTTGGGATGGAGGCAGATCAGGTTCGTGTTCAGTACCATGAGGCCGCCGGCACCTTTGGCCACTCCTGCTGGGATGATGTCGCTCAGGCGGCAGCACTTTTGTCCAGCATGGCTGGCCAACCGGTGCGTGTGCAGCTAATGCGCTGGGATGAACATGGCTGGGACACCTATGGTCCAGCCCACATCGGTAAAGCCCGCGTCGCCGCTGACAGCCAAGGAAAACTGGTAAGCTATGAATATGAAGGCTGGCAGCATCACTGGAGCCTGATTGAGACCAGTGAACAGACCGCCAAGGGCACACCGGCCGCTGAATGGCCTCCCTTCCCTGCCCAGCAGATCAACCCGCTGACCCTTGGGGGCATGTACGATATACCAAACAGATTTCTGCTCAACCACCATGTTCCAGGGCTGGACTATCTTAAAGGTGCCTGGCTGCGATCCCCGGTCGACCTCTCCTTTGCCTTTGTGTCTGAACAGGCTATCGATGATCTGGCTTACCAGTCAGGGTTGGACCCCTGGCATTTCAGGCAACGCAATATTACAGACTATCACTGGCGTGATGTGCTCGATGCCGCCGCGAATGCCGCAAACTGGGAGCCTCGGGTAGCAGCTGTCAATGCCTCGCAAAGCGGAATCGTCCGCGGTCGCGGTATCGGCCTGGGGACACACCTGGCCTCCTACGGTGGCGCTGTCGCTGAAATAGAGGTGAATATCCAAACCGGTGAAGTAAGGATACTGCATCTTGTTGGTGCCATAGATGCCGGGCTGGTCGTCAATACCTCCAATGTGGAAAACCAGCTGATTGGGCAACTTGTACAAACAGCCAGTCGCATGTTGCTGGAAGAGGTGACCTTTAATACCCAGCATGTCACGTCACTGGACTGGGCCAGTTACCCCATCCTCAGGTTCGAACAATGCCCAGAAGTGACGCCGGTTATTGTCCAGCGTCTTGACGAAGCCCCCTCCGGCGCAGGTGAAGAAGTCATGGCCGCGGCGGCAGCGGCCATTGCCAATGCCTTTTTTGACGCAACAGGTAAACGGATGACTATGTACCCCTTCACCCCGGACAGGGTAAAAAGGGCTCTCACCGTCTGAAAAGGGTAAACGGTAAGTTAGAACAGACCTCTTGCCGTATCCAGGCAGCCGCTATAATAGCCGCCGCCGAACAGGTTCAGGTGATTTAGCTGGTGATACAGGCGATAGACGTCTATACGGCGATTGAAACCGGGTTGGAAGGGCCAGACTTCCTGGTAGGCGGCCTCACAGTGCACTCCAAATCCCCCAAATAATCGCATCATGCCAAGTTCTGCCTCCCTGTGCCCATAGTAACTGGCTGGATCAAATATGACCGGCTGGCCTTTGGTGTTCGCGGCGGCATTTCCTGACCAGAGATCCCCATGCAGGAGCACGGCAGGTTCCTGATCACTGGCAAGCACGTCATCAAGGGCATCCAGTAGTCGCATGACGGCGATAACCAGAGGGTCTTCTTTGGAAACCTTCCCCCTCAATAACTCCAGCTGATATCCAAGACGCTGCTGCTGCCAGAACAGGATCCATTGTTCCTGCCAGGTATTGGGTTGCAGGGTTTGACCAAGATAGTTATCGGTATCAAAGCCAAAATGTTTTTGTCGTGTTGCCTGGTGAAGCCTGGCCAGACCCCGTCCAACTTGTTCCTGCCAGTCGTATGCCGGAACCCCTTCCTCGAAGGCTTCCATGACCAGGAAATCCTCATCGGCATACAATGGCCTTGGGACGGTAATATGGCCCGGTTCACTCAGGAGCTCAAGGGCGCGGAATTCAGCCGCATACATGCCCGGAATCGATCCATTGCGGTGAGTCTTGAGAAACAGCCTGCGACCGTCGCGAAGCGATACCAGGTAAGCTTCATTGATACTGCCGCCTATGGCAGCCCGATAACCTTCGATAGGCACTGATAATTCAAGAGCCGTGTCGAGCAACTGCTGAATGCGCTGATGAGTGAGCATAGATGTCCTTGTGGACAGGAAACCTATTATATTATCACCCAAAAAAACCGGTCCAAGACCGGTTTTTTACAGTAGCGCATGGGCAGTTTCAATGAACAAGCCCTCAAACTTCTGAATTATTATTCAGGTGAAGGTCCAGGTCCAGGTGGCGGTGGCGGTGGTGGAGTTGCAACCGAATCTCCATGGGCCAGATGCCCTGCCAGGGAATTGCCACTGACTTCGATGGGGAAGTAATCTTGCTCGGCTTTCTTCATTTTATGGCAGACCATGATCTTGTCCTCTGCCGGTGTTTCTTTTTTCGAACCCTGGTTTTCATTTTTGGCGGCCAATGCCGTACCTGGCAGTGACAGACAAATCGCAACCAGAGAGGCTGTCAAACTCATTTTAATAGACATGATATAACCTTCATCGGGAAAAAAAGATAATTTACACTACTACAATTTTCCTAATAACAAGGCATTGCCACTGCAACAGGAATTTTTCCCGCATACCGGTTTCATGCTTTAAGGTTGACGGGTATCAAGTCAGTACAAGCCCTGTTACTGACAAAGACCTTCTACCCTGCTTTAATAGCCTCTTTCCTGACTGCCATAGAAAATTTCAACCCAGCGAGGATAATGCCATGCACAAAAGTATTAGCTATCTGATGGTAATGTTCATGACCACATCACCCCTGTATGCACAGGATCTACCTGCAGATATTCGCGAAGAAACTCTCTCAAGGCTCACGCCTGTAAATCCCGCCGAACTCGATGATTATGGTCGGGAAATCTATGACCGTGTTGTTGGCCTGGGCAATGAGGGTCCTGTCTACGGCCCCGCCATGTTTTCGGTACATATGCCACGAGTCGCCGATGGTATGGACCTGATCAATAAATACCTGCGCTATGACAGCCTCATCGGCCGTCCCCTGATTGAATATGCCATCCTGGTGGCAGCCCGTGAACTGGACCAGCAATATGAATGGGCAGCCCATGAGGCCCTGGCACTCCAGGAAAATGTGCCACAGGATTATATCGATGTGATAAAGCATCATCGTTCTACAGATGGCCTGCCAGCGAAAGAAAGCCTGATAGTGAGGTATGGCCGGGAGCTTTTCAGGGAGCACAAACTCCGCTCTGAAACCTGGGCAGAAGCTGTGTCACTGTTTGGACAGCAAGGTGCCCTGGAAATTGCCGCTATTATGGGTGACTACGCCATGGCGGCAATTATTTTACATGCCATTGACCAGCACATCCCGGCAGACCGACCACACAGGATGCCCATCGAATGATTTCTGTCGGTTTTTATTGAGAGCGGACCTATCAATCTGTATCATGCCTGTGATACAGATTAACCCGGAATCCCGCCATGAAATTGAAAATCGATCCATCAGCCCCAAGTCCCGTATTCCAGCAAATTATCGATCAGATTCACTTTCTGATTAATACAGGCGAGTTGAAACCCGGCGAAAAACTGCCTTCCATTCGCTCCCTCGCTGCTGATTATGATCTTGCTGCCAATACTGTCGCCAAAGCCATGCGGCAACTGGAATTTCGCGGCCTGATTGTTTCCCAGGAACGCAGCGGCTACCTTGTCGCTGGCGCAGCAGATAATGCCTCGCGCTACCAGGCACGGGGAGTCTCATCTGATAAAACCGAAGTGCATGATGTCGTAGACAACCTGGATCATGGTCTTTTCAGCAATGCTTTTTGCAAAATGACCGAGGACTACCTCACCGGAAATCCGGAAATGTGTAATGTCATCCATGCCGATGGCAGCGGCACCAAGTCCATCATTGCCTATCTACATTACAAGGAAACCGGGGATACATCGGTATTCCATGGCATTTCCCAGGACTCTATCGTCATGAACCTGGATGACCTGTTGTGTGTTGGAGTCAATGGCAGAATCCTGATTTCCAACACCGTGAATCGCAATGCCCTGAACTGCCCGGGAGAAGTTGTCGGTGCGCTCATCCAGGGGAGTGAACAGTTCCTGTCCCAACTCCGTGAATTCGGCGTCAGCATCTATTCAGGGGGCGGTGAGACTGCCGATGTGGGGGATCTGACCGGTACCATCGTCGTGGACAGTGTGGCCGTCTCTGTGATGAAGAAAAATGACGTGATCACAGGCGACAATATTCGACCAGGGCTTGTTATCGTCGGCCTCTCTTCCACAGGACAGGCCAGCTATGAAGATAAGGAGAACAGTGGCATTGGTAGCAATGGACTGACCAGTGCCCGCCACGACATGCTCAGCCATTACTATGCGGAAAATTACCCTGAATCGTTCGATGACAATGTAGATGAGAGTCTTATGTATTGCGGGCCTTACAGACTGGACGATCCCCTGCCCGACTCTACATTGACCGTTGGGGAAGCCATACTCAGCCCAACCAGAACCTATGCTCCGGTAATTTACAAGCTGCTCGATGAAAATCCTGGCCTGATTCAGGGGCTGATACATTGTTCTGGCGGTGCACAGACCAAGTGCATGAAGTTTGGTAGGGGCATTCATTTCATCAAGGATAACCTCTTCCCCACGCCGCCAGTCTTCCAGGCAATACAGGAAGCCTCAAAAACAGACTGGAAAGAGATGTATAAAGTCTTCAATATGGGGCACCGCATGGAAGTCTATTGCGAACCTGGACAAGCCGGGACGGTTATTGCGGCAGCCGGCCACTTCGGCATAGATGCCCGTATTGTTGGCAGGACCGAGGGATGTGAAGGCAGTAATCGACTCACACTATCCCATGGCAGCGACATTTTCGAATACGGGGGTTAGGTGAAAAAGGTAAGCCTCAGATCGGCAAGGGACTGGAATAACGACTGGTATGATACAGAGTCCACCGGTGGGAGGTTTGAACGCCATGATTCCCTTTTTCGCAACTGGATTACTGCTGACGGCAAGGCAGGACCGACAGGCAGAGGGGGATTCAAGGCCGAGACAGGCCGATATCACCTTTTTATCTCTCTGGCCTGCCCCTGGGCACATCGCACTCTCATCATTCGCACCCTAAAAAATCTGCAGGACATCATCAGCGTATCCAACACAAAACCCTATATGGGCCCGGACAGCTGGACCTTTGATCCCGAACAGGGCCGGATTTTTTCAGGGCAAGAGGAGGAGGATGAATATGTCGAATATCTCTTCGAGCTCTACCGGTTGGTAGATCCCGGTTATGACGACCGGGCGACCGTACCGGTACTGTGGGACAAGGCACAACAGACCATTGTCAGTAATGAGTCCTCCGAAATCATGCGTATGCTCAACACCGAGTTTAATGCCCTTATCGATGATGAGCAGGCACGTACCCGAAATTTCTGTCCGGACACTCTCCTTGAAGAAATCGACAGGCTTAATGAATGGATTTATCCCAATGTAAACAATGGTGTTTACAGGGCGGGATTTGCAACCACCCAGGATGCCTATGAAGAAGCTGTCATTCCGTTATTTGAAACACTGGATAAACTCGACACCATGCTTTCCAGCCAGCGCTTCCTGTCAGGAGACAAACTAACCGAAGCTGACATTCGCCTGTTCCCGACACTGGTCCGATTCGATTCGGTCTATGTATCACATTTCAAGTGCGCTCTCAGGCGTATTGTGGACTATCCCAACCTGTGGGCTTATACCCGGGACATCTACCAGCTCCCGGGTATTGCCAACACAGTAGATATTGACTACAACAAGACGCATTACTATGGCAGCCACGACACGGTTAACCCGCACCTGATAATACCCATCGGTCCGGAACTGGATTTCAATGCACCCCATGACCGGGCATCACTGTCCGAGGATCCCTCCCCTTTTTAGGTAATCAAGCGCCCTCAAAGATTACTGGTCTATTCAGCATGTTGGTCAACATCCAGGGATTCAACTTAACTTTCTGTCCGTCATTTGACCGTTGAAGCTTTTACCCCTTTTTCAAGAGTACTCTTCCCATACGTCATTTACCTGTCACCGTTCGGTATCCCTGCTTCCCCTATCCGTATAAAATCGACGTTTCCTGATTTCACTCATCCCCCATGAAAGACTGGCAATACAATCCAGAGACCCTGTCCCGATTACTCAGAATGGCACTACCCATGGTGGTGTCACAGGGAGCTTTTGCGGTCATGATTTTTACGGACCGCTGGTTTCTTGCACAACTAAGTCCCACGCATATGGCCGCAGCCCTGGGTGGTGGCGTGACTTTCTATCTCTCAATTTCCCTTTTCCAGGGAATTATTGCCTATGCCAATGCCCTGGTCGCCCAGTATTTCGGTGCCGGAGAATTTCATAAATGCACCAAGGTGATTACCCAGGGCATATTAATAGCCATTTTCCTGATACCAGCTCTTGTCATTCTGACCCTGATTCTGCGAAACCTGTTTGGCTGGATGGGACACACGGCCCAACAGGAAGCACTGGAAAAAAGCTATTACACCATCATGATGGCCGGGGGCGTACTTACCCTGGTGAAGGTGGCGCTTGCATCTTTTTATTCCGGCATTGGCCGGACACGTATTGTCATGACCTGCGATGTCCTGGGCATCCTCGTCAATATTCCCCTGACCTGGGCCCTTGTCTTTGGACATTTTGGTCTGCCTGCCATGGGGATTGCCGGGGCCGCACTGGGGACTATCCTCAGTACGGCTTTTTCAATTGCGATTTATTTGCTGTTTTATCTCAAACCGGAATATACCCGGCAGTTTGCAACAACGGCCTCTCTTGGATTTGATCAGGGAATCATGCGTCGCTATATACGGCTGGGACTTCCTTCCGGAACAGAAGTCTTTCTCAATATCGCCGCGTTTAGCGGTTTCCTGCTGATGTTCCAGGGATATGGTATTGCTGCAGCTGCATCAGCCACGATCGTGTTCAACTGGGATATTCTGTCGTTTGTCCCGCTCCTTGGCCTTAATATCGCTGTCATGAGTATGATTGGTCGATTCGTAGGCGCGGATGATATGGACAAGGCAAATGAGGTCATTACGGCAGGTTATATTCTCGGCCTGGGTTATTCCCTGCTCCTCGCCACCTGTTTCCTGGTATTTCGCAATCAGCTGGTGGAGGTGTTTATTTTCTTCGACGAAGAGGCGGAGGAAATACGCAGCCTGTCCCGATTCATGATGATCGGACTTGGAATCTATGCCTTTTGCGAAGGTGTTCTTCAAGTTGCCGCAGGCGTGTTGCGTGGTGCCGGTGATACTCGATGGGTCATGGTGGCTTCGGTTACCCTGCACTGGATCATGCTGGTAGCCCAGTTTTTCGTGATTCGCGTGCTTGATTATGGGCCCAGGGTGTCCTGGATGGGATTTGTGTTGATGATTCTGGCAATCTGCCTGGTCTTCCTGGGCAGGCTGTGGGGAAATCGATGGCGGGACCCGGATCGACTCACCGCGGTTATGGCTGAATGATTAACGAGCGGAATGAGAGACTATCGGCATTCTCAGGACAACAATAACACCCTCCTCTTCCAGCAGGTTATCAGCATAAATATATCCCTGGTGAAACTCTGCAATCATCCTGGCAATATGCAGCCCCATCCCCAGATGTGGTTGTTTCTTTTTACTTTCAGGCCTGACACTGACCATGGAGTCAAAAATCCGGTCTTTCATGTCATGATCCAGGTAGGGTCCTGAGTTGGCTATACTGACTACCGCTTCCCCATTATCCTCATAACAGGCAACACGAATTGGTTTTTCCGCTTCGGAGAATTCCACGGCATTGGCAATCACCTTGTCCATCAACTGCGCTATATAGTCTGCGTTACCCAGAATCCTCACCGGTGTGATGGCAATTTTGCTTTCAAAGCGGACCATGGGATAAATCTGCTGGTACTCCTGTACACAGGCATCAATGACCCGGCAAAGATCAGTGACTTCCTTGTCAGATGATTGCAGAATCTGTTCGAGTCTGGCTGCCTCACTCATGTTGGTGAGAATCAGGTTCAAACGTGTAATACCTTCCTCTGCTCGCTGAATATATATCTGCGCATCCTCCGAGTCTGTCACCATGGCCAGGTTTTCAAGCGATGAACGCACAACTGTCACTGGTGTTCGTAATTCATGAGAAAGCCGTGAAGACATATTTTCCAGATAGTTGGTGTACTGGCTAAGGCGATCAACAATGCCGGCAAATGAACGTGACAGTTCACCCAGTTCATCAGCGCTTCGAGAAGGCTCAATAGTATTAGTGATACGACCAGCATCATCAATTATTTTTTCCGCCTGCCCGGCCAGGCCCCGGATACGATTGGACAAGGCCGAAGCAAAGAAAAACAAGGCCGCCAGGGTAAGCAAAAGCACCGTCAGCATGGTATTGAATAACGTTTCCATGGCCTGGTTACGAAATGTGCGTATGCCGTTCATATTTTGATCCACAACCACGGCCCCATGGACCTGTCCATCTGCCAGAATCGGATAGACAGCTTCCAGGATGCGCGTCTCGCCAGCATCTCCCTGATTACCCAGGGTCCGATAACGAGTAAAGGCCTGTCCCGTCAAGGCTGTGACCAGATGATCACCACCCACAATGCCGTTGGTGTACAACTCATCCACAAATTCCGTCGTTGGTCTGGTCAGTACCTGGTAATACAGTGGATGAAGGAGATTTTCTTCAAGCCATCCCAGTACACCTGAAGCAGGTGACGGCGTACTTTCAAGCACCAACCCGGAAGCTGTCTGTATATCCCCGACACTCAACAACACACGTTGACTCCGGTCCACCACCTGGACCCTGGAATTGGTATGACCCATGCCTTCTACAATGCGATCGATCTCAGGTGTAGGACGACGCAGTGAACCAAGTTCTATCGGGGTATTCATACCAGAGGTGGAGACAATGGCAGCCACCATTCTGGAGTCCGGATTATCCACGTCATACACGGCAAAGCCCATTTTGTTGCCCGCCATTTCCAGGGGTAGCTGCAATTCCACTTCGTATCCTTCAGGAATGCGGCGCCACCGGCCTTCTATTCGGGGATCATGCATCAGGGATGAAAAGTCGGATACATCCTCCCCGATCCGGTATGGATAAATCAGCTGATCCTCATAAGGGGCAATCACATAACGCTCAAATACGCCGTCCCTGTTAACAAGGGAAAGTCTCAAAGAGTCACTGCGATCCACCCTCAGGCCATCCTGGCTACGCAGGACAACATGCTCATCAAGGACCCTGAAATAGATAAACAGGGAATGATTATGTTCACCCAGCATCAATCGGTAACTCAGCGGGTCTCCCATATTTTCTGCGTCACGAAAACTGGACAGCTGATTTTGCGGGTTGGGTATCAGGCTTGATTCCCGATAATGCTGTTCATATTGGCGATAGTCCTGCCAGTCCAGAAGACTACCATCTTCAATACTCAGGGGCTGAAAAACCGGATAGACATAAAGATCCTGGCCGGATTCCTGTACTCCTGCACGGCTGTAGCTACTGTTATTGAACAGCTCCGGTCGTTCACTCAATGCCGTAGCAAGGGCTCGAGCTGTGCCCAGTACAGTCTGTTCCTGCCCGCGGGAGAGGTATTGCTCCATCTCCAGAATATACTGGTAACCAAGCCAGGGCAGCACCAGCAGAAAGCCTGACAGGAGCAGTAGCTTGGCACGTATACTCAGCAGCAATTTCAAAAAAGCGGGCATGATGACTCAGGGGTAATATTTAGACGAGATGGGATCCTATTTGCTCCAACGGTAACCCATGCCATAGACCGTGTCGATACAGTCAAATTCGGGATCACTCTGTATAAACTTCTTTCGCATCCGTTTGACATGGGAAGTGATAGTACTGTTATCCACAAATATTTTAGACTCCTGCATCAACGCATCCCTGCTCTTAACATGGCCAGGAAACTTGACCAGGGCATGGAGCATCCAGAACTCAGTTACAGTCAAGGGTATGGTGTCTTCCTGCCAGGTCACTGTCAGTCGACTCAGGTCCATTTTCAGATCTCCACGTTCTAGCAGGTTTTCCGGCGTTGTTGGCTGATTGATAGCATCCTGCCGCCGGAACAGGGCAGCAATTCGGGCGGTCAGGTGCGGCAGGCTTATATCCTTGGTCAGGTAGTCATCAGCCCCCATTCTTAATCCGCTTACCGTATCAAAGTCATTGTCCCTTGCCGTCAGAAAGATAATTGGCAGTGTTCGGGACATCGAACGCAGGGACTGGCACAGAACGAAACCGCCATCAATTTCCTCTTCAAGGCCGATGTCAATAATAGCCAGGTCCGGCAAGCGGGTCGCAAAGGCATCCTGAGCCTTTCTACGATTGGGATATGTGGAGACGTCATAGCCCTGCTTGCGCAGAACATCCGCATAGTTTTCACGGATAGCCGCTTCATCTTCGACGATAGCAATGCGTTTACTCATAATAATTCTTCAGTGACTTTGAAAGGACTCCGGCAGTTTTGTATGTGCCAGAGCCCGATTAGACATTACTTTCCTTTCACATGCCGGGAGCAGAACCAGTTTGATTTAATGCCACCTTCCATTTGGAGTCAGAATACCCTAAAAAATTCCCAGTCTGCAGTGCCTGCCCCCTTATCGGGTGAAATGCCATTTTCCTGCCATAATTCATCAGCCCCACGCCTTTTTTCCTCCCTCGAATCGCTAGATAAAACACCTTAAATAGACAACCAGATTATCCGTGACTACCCATATCTTCATGAGGAGAAACCAATGTCGAAAACACACATTTTAACGAACATCACATATGCACTGATCCTGGGTCTGGGAACAACTCCCCTCATTGCCGCAGAAAACCATGAATATGCCGTCAATGAAACAGATCGTTTACGTCATGAATCTACCGGGGTAATTGGCGGTGCAGTGATCGGGGGCGCACTGGGCGGTCCAGTCGGTGCCGTCATCTCAGCAGGCCTTGGTGCATGGGTCAGTGATCTCACCCTGTCAAAAAAGGAGAATGAACAACTGGAAAGCAGTCTGGAACGTGAACGCCGCCAGCTGACTGCCTTGCAGGCTGAGTACCGATCCCTACAGGCACGTTACCAGGTTGCAAACAGGGAGTCGCGCAGCATCAGGTCAAGGAAAACCAGTCTCAACACGACAGCAGGGATATCCAACAAAGCCAGAGATTGCTGCAATGATACAGAAATACACCTGCACTTTATGACCGGTTCTGCCAGCGTGATGCCACTTTATGAAGACAGGCTCAAGGCCTTTGCGCACATGGTAAAAGAGTGGCCAAACGCTGTTATAGAAATTACCGGGTATGCAGATCGCCGGGGCAATCCAGACGCCAATCTGGCTTTATCACAGCAGCGAGTACAAGCCGTAAAAAAAAGGCTCCGCACTCATGGAGCAACGAATATATCGATGCAGACCAGTGCATTTGGTGAAAGCCGTCCTTCAACCCCTGGCGACTCTCTTGAACATAATTTTTATGACCGGCGCGTGATACTCAAGGTACTTGATACCGGCAAACTAAACCTGACCAGCGCTGATGACTGACACCTGAAACAAACTTTTTATAACAGGAATGCTGCCATGACTGATTTACAACTCATTACAGGAAACAAGAATTTTTCACCGAGCTCACTACGGCCCTGGTTATTGCTGCAGGAGTTTGAAGTGCCATTCATGGAAATTGCCATTGACCTTTTCAAACCCGACTCGGCAGAGAAACTGGGTATATACTCGCCCTCCCTCAAAGTCCCGGTCCTGATTCATGACGATATCAAGGTCTGGGACTCACTGCCGATTTGTGAGTACCTGTCCGAGACATTTCTTGAAAATCGTGCGTGGCCCACCCACATGAAAAAACGGGCTGCTGCCCGCTCTGTTGTGGCCGAAATACATAGTGATTTCCAGCATTTTAAGCGGGAATGGCCGATGAATTGCCAGCTAAATGTGAAAATGAAACCCGATGACCTGCTGGAAAGGGAAATTGCCAGACTGGATGCGATCATGTACTGCTGCAGACGAAAGTTTGGTGATGGAGGAGATTACCTCTTTGGCAGCTTCTCTATCGCTGACTGCTTCCTCGCACCGGTAGCTATCGCGTTACGCGCCTATGGTGCCGAGTTGAGCTGGAAAACCAATTTGTATATGGACAGGCTCCTGTCTAATCCCCATCTGGAATGGTGGCTGGATCAGGCCAGAAGCGAGTTGGAGGAAGTGCCATTTGATAAAACCGGTTGATCAGGTAACAGAACTCTGTCGGGTGGGTGGGCTGGAAGGAACAGGGTTTGTAGAGGGCAAACAAAACGCCTGAATGGTCTTGAGCAGCGACGCTATTGACCGGGATTTAAAATCCCGGTTTTTTTGTGCCCGTTCTCCCATTAATCCTGATTGGCAGGAATAGTAAAAGAGTCCCCTATAGCATTCCAGAGACTTGGTTTTTCAATGGGCGTCAGCACCTGGGGAGTACGTACTGCGGGCTGTAATACCTCATCAAAAGCTTGTACGTGATGAAAGGAAGGAGCCAGCCACTGGTTTATCAGGGTGTCATTTTCCAGTGGAAGCATCAACGGCATGGACTTCGGGTGAATGGCTTCCCATTCAGGCACAGGTGGCAAGGTTATAATAGACGCACTATGGATTATCTCTCCTGTCTCCTTGTGAATGGTTTCCCTGTGCAAACCACCAAAAGCGATACCCTGCCCCTCAAGCTCAATCTTGTGGTAGGTTTTCCTGTCGCCTTTCCCTTCAATAAAAGCCGTTGCCGGAATAATACAGCGTGATTCACGGAACGGCTCATAGGCAATTGACCGCGGCATATTCAGCTTATCCGAGCGAGAGTTGAATGAGGCATATTTATAATTGGGTTTTCCAGTTACGGGATCAATCAGAAGCCACCAGATAGCTGGCGTGACGACATTACGGTCCTTGTCCCGGTGAATAATCGAAATACGGCTCCCGGGAGCCTTGTCCCGGGAAAAGAGAATATCGACCTCATCGACATCCAGTCTGCTAAGTAACTGCCTGGATCTGTTGTTTTTCTGTATCTGGAATCTGCCGCACATGGGACCAGTGTAATGGGTAAAACAGTCTCCCAACAACTGACATCGCCAGGCTCTTGATTTTCAGGGCCTGTGGAATAATTGTGCAAACAGTAGTCAATACCAGTGGGGGCTTTTATACTCACGGACGTCACTGAAAAGAATAAGATGCTTTAATGAGTGACATTACTTTGCAATTTACTATGGGGGTTACAACCGGGCATGACCAATCCACTAAATAAAAGGACAACAGTGAAGTCCTGCAGCCGCCTTGTTGCGGCTATTTCACTGAGTCTGTTCGGCACCACTGCACTTTCAGCATCAGAAGAAATTCCTGACCTTGATGGGCTCTGGTCTTTTGGGCAATGTCCTGGAGGAGGCTTTCTCAGATGCATGGTGCTCGATGAAAATGACCCTAAACTGACCGACCGTGCTCTCGCCTATCAGGCCGCTATAGATGAGATGGCCCAGCCAAAATATGACTGTGCCCCCATGCCAATACCTCATATGTGGACTGACCCCTACAACTACAGGATTGAGCAACTCGATGATCGCGTCAGGATTTACTACGGCAAGGATGATGTCGTTCGTACAGTCTGGCTGGAAGGACATGGACACCCGGAGCCTGCAATGAACGAATTTTTTTATTTCGGGCATGCCACGGGTAAATATGAAAACGGTGCCCTCATCATAACCACCAATCGCTTTACCTTTGATCCGCAGGGATTAAATGCCGATTTCAGGATTCCCTCTTCCACACAGAAACAGGTAACCGAACGCTTCTCCAGGAATGGAGACAAGCTGGTGCTCGAAGCCAGCACGATAGATACGTTCTTTCTGAAAGAGCCCTGGGAATTCCAGGTAACTTCTGCTCCGGCCGAAGATATGGGTGATGCCTGGACCTGCGAACTGAAAGGCGCGCGTCGTAGCCTGATGTTTGAAGTATCGAAATACCCCGATGATCCGGAACCGGTCCGGATTGATTACTGATTGACAGGAGCCAAGTCAATGAACGCTTTCCAAAAAATCCTCTTATCCCTTACGGGCGTTTTAATACTGGCCTCCCAGGCCTTTGCCCACCATAGTACTCGCGGTATCTACCATGAGGACCAGGATCTGGAATTGACCGGCATGGTCAAGGAGTGGGCCTTTATCAACCCCCACCCCTATCTCACTATTTCGGCACCAGATCAGGACGGCGTCATGAGAGACTGGGATATCAGCTATGGCGGGGCTGCTGTTGTTCATTTAAAACGGCAGGGTTACACCAAAGACACTTTCAAGGCCGGAGAGACTATTACTGTGAAGGGACATCCTGCCAAAAAAGCCGGTGTGTATGGTCTCCTGATGGAAGGTGGAGGGAGAATTCCTACTCGGGAAGATGGCACACCTGTTGTTGAAGGTGGATCGATGTTTTGATGTGAGCAATATCTACCCATAAAAAAGCCCGGTCATGACCGGGCTTTTTTATGGCGGTTATATGGCGGTGAGGGAGGGATTCGAACCCTCGATACGTTGCCGTATACACACTTTCCAGGCGTGCTCCTTCGACCACTCGGACACCTCACCTATAACTTTCATGCCTGACCATGCGCTTAATGGCCAGTTTAGCAGCACGCGGGCATGCCCCTTTTTGATACTTAATTACCAGCAGGCTTATTGCAGTAAACGCCTTCCTGAATGCCTCTGGTTTGTTTCCAGCGAGATATCATCCGGACACCTCACCTATAATTTTCACACCTGAAATAAATATACTTGCAAGGTTGCGAAAGAGGCGGCACTTTATCGAAACACCGCTCCAATTACAAGAGCAAGTCTTATCCCCAGGTACTGACATAATCCTCAATGTTGTTCACCGGAACGGGCCTGTCAGCAAGGGTAGGTGTTCCAACATAAAGAAAGCCGACAATTTCATCCTTGGGTGCAAATCCAAGAGCAGTTTTAACCCCATCATTAAAAGCGCCCTTACCGGTTCGCCAGATTGAAGAGTAACCCAGTGCATGAATGGCAACAGACATGTTCTGGACGGCAGCCGCCACGGCACATACCTGCTCTATACGCGGGATCTTCGGATGGTCCTGGATTTCTGCGATTGCTGCAATGATCATCGGTGCTCTCATGGGAGCATTGAGCAGTTTGTTCTTTTGCTCTTCACTTTCCGGTGCAAGATTTTCCGCAAGCACCTGACCAAAGGCCTCCCGCCCTTCTCCCGTAATAGTCAGGAAACGCCATGGGCGCAACATACCGTGATCCGGGGCCCTGACTCCGGCTTTGTAAATATCTGCCAACTCTTCCGGGGTAGGCGCTGGTTCTACCAGTCTCGGGGAAGCGGTGCGATTTTGTAGAGCTTCAAGTGCGTCCAAAATAGATCCTTTCTGTGTTAGTGGTTATACGAGGTAAATTCATTGCCTGCTGTAACGGGGGTAGGCTTCAAAATTAAGGCCTGTTTGCGTTGTTCTTACCGGATTGATATCCAGGCCTCCGCGGCGCAGGAAATTGGCTTCTACTGTCAATGCAGCCGGATTGTAAACATCCTGAAGGTCGCAAAATATCCGCTCAACACAATTTTCATGATAATCGTTGTGCTTCCTGTAAGAAACCAGGTATTTCAGCAGACAATCATGGGGGATTTTCCGCCCCCTGTAGCACACCGTGATGGTGGCCCAGTCTGGCTGGTTGGTTATTGGGCAATTTGAACGAAAGAGATGGGTGTACAGCACTTCATCCGTAATCTCTTCAAAAATCTCCGCTTCCTGTTCAAGAAGTGACCTGTCCACTTCATAGCAATCCACATCAATATCGATTTGATCCAGACAGATTCCGCCGGGTATATCAGGCATTGCACTATCATCAGGAGAAAAAACCAAAACGCCTACATCAGCCCCGGAAGCCTTGCCCAGATCCTTTTGAAGTGTTTCTGCAAAATCCTCGGGATTGTCAAACTTCTCCTGGTTTAGGGAATTCAGGTACAGTTTCATGGATTTTGACTCAACCAGAAACCCGGAGTCTGCGGAAAACACAAAACGTCCGATAAACACCATTGGCTTCCCCGCTGGATCAAGGCAGGACAACTCATAGGCATTCCAGACATCAGCTCCAGTAAAGGGAAGATTGTCACTGGCCAGCCCTAGCGCCTGTCTGTTTTTCTGCCGCGGCATACTTACGAGCAGATCAGGCTGATATTTGTCCGGATATTCTGTCGCTTTTCCCAGTGGATTCTCAGGCATATATGTTCCGTATCAGTGGCGCAGCCCTTTACCACGGCGAAGAAGAAAAAGTGAAAACAGGAACAGTACTACTGTAAAGATGACCAGCATCATGAATGCATACAGCACATTGACATCTGATACCCCAAGAATCCCATACCGAAATGCATTCACCATGTAGAAAATCGGATTCAGTTGTGAGACCACGCGCCAGAAATCAGGCAATAATTCCACCGAATAAAACACACCACCAAGGTATATAAGGGGAGTCAGGACAAAGG
This sequence comes from uncultured Enterobacteriaceae bacterium, assembly GCA_964503965.1. Taxonomy (GTDB): domain Bacteria; phylum Pseudomonadota; class Gammaproteobacteria; order Pseudomonadales; family Pseudohongiellaceae; genus Eutrophocola. Next base: position 64,110 of record CAZDCK010000015.1, read on the forward strand.
TCGGAATAATCGTTATATCGTCAAATTTATTCGCATATATTGCATTGATGAAACCGCCAAGCGAAAAAACGATGGAGGACATCATCACCACCATCATGGTGATAAAAAGATTATGCATATGCAGACCACTGAAAAACAGGGAGACAAATGTGGCAATAACACCAATAGCCAGTCCACGGGAAACACCCCCGATGATAAAACCGGAGAGAATGACGTAATTAGGCACGGGCGATACCAGTAATTCCTCAATACTGCGCTGGTATTTCTGGCTGAAGAATGAGGACACCACATTGGCATAGGAATTGTTAATTACAGCCATCATAATCAGGCCCGGAACAATAAATTCCATGTAGGAGTAGCCACCCATGTCTCCTATACGACGACCAATCAGATTGCCGAAGATCACAAAATACAGTGAAATAGTGATAACCGGGGGAACAAGGGTCTGCACCCAGATACGCAGGAAACGGCGTACCTCTTTCCATACGATGGTTTTGAATGCTGTAAATTTATAATCAAGTATCATTCCGGATATCCCCTTACCTAGTCATCCCGGTCCAGCAGAGAAATAAACAACTGTTCGAGGCGATTCGATTTATTACGCATGCTTTTTACGAGAATATCCATGGACTGAAGCTGTTTAAACACATCATTGAGGTCCTGGCTGCTTTCCAGCGCCACTTCAAGGGTATTGGGATCAACCAGGGAGCACTCAAAACCGTTAAGTGAAGGAACTTCATGTAATTCGGCTCGAACATCGAGCAGGAAATGCTCCTTGTGAAGCTTTCTAAACAAGTCCTTCATACTGGTATTTTCAACGATCTGCCCACCATCAATCATGGCGATATTCCGGCAAAGGGATTCTGCCTCTTCCAGATAGTGGGTCGTCAGGACAATCGTTGTGCCGGAGCGGTTTATCTCCTGCAGAAAATCCCAAGTGGAACGTCTGAGCTCAATATCCACACCTGCAGTAGGTTCATCCAGCAGCAATAATCGCGGCTCATGGACAAGGGCTCTGGCAATAAGGAGGCGTCGTTTCATGCCACCGGATAGGTTCCTGGCCTGCTGATCCTGCTTTTCCCACAAACCAAGTTTTTTCAGGTATTTCTCAGCCCTTTCCTTGGCCAGCTTAACCGGTAGACCATAATACCCTCCCTGCGTAACCACAATATCAAAGACTTTTTCAAAATGATTGAAATTGACCTCTTGCGGGACAACCCCGAGATTCACTTTGGTTTCGTAACTGTTGGTATCAACATTTTTGCCAAAGACCTGAACTGTACCACCAGTTTTGCGAACGAGGGTCGATAGGACGCCAATGGTGGTGGATTTACCAGCCCCATTGGCGCCCAGGAGAGCAAAAAAGTCCCCTTCAGCGACATCCAGGCTGATACCTTTGAGTGCCTGGAAACCGTTATCGTAGGTCTTGGTCAGGTCCTTGATGGAAATTGCGGGAGTCATTCAGAATACGGCTATCAAAAAGGGGAGATTATAACAAAAAAGAGACAGCAAGCGCTGTCTCTTTCATGAAATGTATTCCTGCCAGGCACAATCAGACTCTGGCAGTAATACGTGCTTTCGAAAGCTGACACGTCCCTGTGTCAGCATTCAGAATAGACACATATCACGAATGCTGCCAGTTCTAGTTCTCTCTTCCTTCTCGACCACAAAAACACGCCCTGATAGAATCCATCTCCCGATGAAGAGTAACCTGATATGAGCACCCTGATCCTGCTAATGGCAATAACCGCATTCTTGGCCGGGCTCATCTATTTCCTTCACAGACTCCAGATAAGAAAGTCTGGTGAACTTGCAGACCAGACTGCTCCTCTTCCCCCTCTTGACGCTGCATCCAGCCTGAATTCTGCAAGCGAACCGGTCAATGTCACTGACAGTCCGGCCACCTCCTGCCTTACTGCCATGCCGTGGCAGGAAGAAGTCAAGCAGTTAAGAGACAATGGGCAGTTCCAGGCGGCGCTTTCTCTTTGTAAACGGCAATATCCACGAATGCTGGCCTTCCGGCAGACCATGATTACCCTGCGAAGCAGTCTAAACGAAGGACAACAGGAAGAAGAGACTCTTCAAGCCATATACAGGGCAGCCATACAGGCAGAACTTGCCAGGCATCAAAAGACCTCGCAGGAAACGGGAAACATCCAGGCATCCCTGGATTTACCTGATGATACCAGCCATTACTGGCCAAACCTTGGTTACGAAAAATTGCCACTGCTGACGAAGACCGACCGTCGGCGCATGGTTGCCCGATGGGGTGAACCAAAGAATCACAACTTACCGGAACAGATACTGACATCGACTCACAGACAGGACATATTTCATGGTTAAAGAAAACCAGGCGAAAATCATGCTTTCACTGCAGGCCAGGATGAATGAAAAAGTGAATCCGCAATGGGTTGAGGCAGCCTACCCGTACCTGAGAGCTGTCGTGGTCGAAGGGTCCGAAGCCATGGAGCATCATGGCTGGAAATGGTGGAAAAAGCAGGAATGCGACATGGAGCAGCTTCAGATGGAACTTGTCGATATCTGGCATTTCATGTTGTCCCATATCCTGCTTGAAAATAAGGGAAATGAGGAAGCAAGTTTTATTCAACTGGCCTCCCTGTACACTGATGATGACAAAATCCAATTCGACAGCCGGACCTATCACATAAAGACTATCGGGACTCTCGAAAAACTAGAGCTGACGATTGGACTCGCCTCGTCAGGCAGAATCAGTATTCCACTTTTTGCAGCCCTGCTCAAAGACTGTGACATGGACTGGAATGAACTCTTTTGTCAGTACGTAGGCAAGAATGTCCTGAACTTTTTCCGCCAGGACAATGGCTACAAGGATGGAACATATCAGAAAATGTGGGACGGTAAGGAAGACAATGAGCACCTCGTGGAAGCCATGGCTTCCCTGGATGCCAGTCACGATGACTTTCAGCATAACCTCTACGAATGCCTGAAGGACAGATACCAGAAAATCAATTAGCCTTAGCCTGAATTACATCATGCCTGTATACGTGGGTGTCGAAACAAGGACTTCAGTAGGTAACATAATCACAGACAATGCGGGACAGTAAGAAAACCCAGCGCAAACAGTATTCAGGACCAAATAACTATCTCTTACTGACTATTCGGGGACAACTCCCCGTGATGGATGGAGAAGTCCACCAGGTCTGATAATTCCTGGGATTCCCGACCAGATGCTGTCATGGAACTCTTCACCATGGAACTCTTCATGAGGTAAAGCTCCGCCATCATGTCATCCAGGTTGTATTCCTGGTCCAGATCAAGCGTTATTTTCAATGCGGATGAATCACTCATCATCTTTTTTCCCAGCGCTGGCGCCTGTTGCCTGCAGGTTTTACTGATTTCCGATTCCTGCTGATACCTACCAATGAAACCTTTATCACGAAAAGTGACAATCCACGTCCGGTTCATAAAGCGTAAATTACTGGAAACGTTTTCGGCTTTTCACGTCGGGACTTGCCCCCTTTACCCGGAAATCATCTACCAGTTTTTAACCAGACATTTCAGCTTCTTTTAGCTCGAAGAAGCCGGGTATTTGATACCTCATGAAAGATATCTATCACACTCACTTTGGAAGTGTCTGAGCGTACTGATAACAACAGTCAAAATCATCGTCAAACGATTATTTTGCGACGCGTGAATTTCTTTTTTGCAATGTTAAAAAAGGTTAATATAACGATAGTTTCAGAAATGAAATGTTATTTTTCCCTCTTCATTTCAATACTTTATCGGATGCTCAATCAAAAGGAGAGGTTTTCATGGTTATCAATGGGCAAGCAAAAATTTCCGGAGTCGGTGTAGCAATTCCCCCCCAGATAGTTACATCCCAGAGCCTGATGGCAGAAATTCAGGCGGATACTCGCTTCGGAATTCCGCTTAACTGGGTCGATAAAAAAATAGGCATTGAAAAAAGACGATTTGCGGAACCCGGCACAGAACCGTCAGACCTGGCGACAGAGGCCGCTTTCAATGCACTTGACCAGGCCAATATCAAACCTGAACACATAGCCATGATCATTTATTGCGGAATTGAGAAAGACTTCATGGAACCCGGTACAGCACATATTGTCCAGCATAAACTCGGGTCAAACGGTGTCTGCATGGATGTCAGTAATGCCTGCCAGGGAATTATTTCCGGTATTTCTGTCGCCAATTCATTTATTGCTTCTGGTGCCGTTGATAGTGCCTTGGTGTGCTCCGGTGAACTCGCCAGTAAATCGGTACGCAAATTCCTTCAAAAAATCAAAACTGCGGATAATGATTATCTTCGTGATCGCCTGGGTGTCATGACAGTTGGTGACGCTGGCAGTGCTATCATATTGACCCGTAAAGACAGCAACTCAGGCATACAAAACCTGCTTTTCGATTCCCGCGGTGAGTATGCTCAATACTGCTATTACAAATATACCGAAGATGGTGATGTTGAAGGACAGATGCTGATGAAGGGTATTACTGACAAAATCGATGAAATCCACCTTGGAATGATATCAAACTGCTACCATTATCTGGGATGGACGCCAGACATGGTAGATTATCTTGTTTGCCATCAGGTAGGAAAAAAATCAGTCGGCTCACTATGCGAAATAGCAGAAATACCTGAAAATAAAGTACCTGTTACCTATAAAAAATACGGAAATACAGCAACTTGCACCATCCCGCTCGGATTAAATATTGCAAAGCCCTCAAGGGGTGATAGAATTTTACTAATGGGTGGCGGCAGTGGACTCTCCAGTTTTCAAGGCGGCATTCTCTGGTAAGTAAGGTAAGTAGTAAAATTAAAAGGAATTTACAATGACAGAAAATACCTGGCTTGCTCTCCCTTCCCTGACTTCCCTGCTTATTCTGTTATGGCTTTTTCTTAAAAAGGATAAGCGTCTTGCAATTAAAACCAACTGGCCAATTCAAATGCTTTTTTCAGCGCTCTTTGGTATCAGCCTGATTGAGTTTGCAACCTATACACAACTGATATCTGCAAGCATTCTTAGCATGAAGCTGTTTTACGCAAGCTGTTTTATCGGACTCACAGGCTTGTTGAGCCAGGCTGTGAAAAATTCTGGTAGCAAGCTTTCCGGAAGTTCACTGCTACCCGGGGTTTTGCTTTCGCTCTGTATCTTAACCACAGCTACCATGGTGTTTACCGACGCTTACGTCACAGGCATCGAAAAAATTTCCTATTCCTATACCAGGGTTCCGGGTGAATACTATGTGCTGATTCAGCTTTACCTGTTCTCTCTCTGTTTTGCCACACTGGCATTTCTTGTTTCCGGAACAGTGAACACCAGTGACCGTCTCAGTTCAGCAAAATCCAGGGTTCTGCTGATATCCATATCCCCCATCCTCCTCTTTGGTATGGGCCTGATCCTATTGATGCAGGCAGGTATCAAAATCAATGCATCGATGGCATTTCCACTATTTATCAGCTATTTCCTTGTGATGCTGACACATATCGAAAAAGAAGAATCGCTACTGTCCATGCTGATGAAAATTCCCTTTTCGAAAGAAAGACAATCTCTCAAGCAGATTTCCGCAGAGGTTAAACAGTTCATCATCAACGCGGAATTGGCTAGAACCGAAGAATCCGGCACAACAAAAACAAAAGAGGCGTTACGAAATGAAGCCCAGCTTTCCTTGAAAAGCCTCACGGGAACCATAGAAAACCTGATTGTCGAGCATGCTGTCCATATCAGTCAGGGCAGCCAGGCTCAGGCGGCCTCATTGCTCGGCATTTCATCCAGTAGTATCTGCCGCAAAAAACGGCGCAAAGCCCAGGCTTCCTGAATAACTCCAGGCAATAAAAAACCCCGCTAATGCGGGGTTTTTTATTGTGGTTGTGAACCACTTGGATGGGGTGGCCGATGGGGCTCGAACCCACGACAACCTGAGTCACAGTCAGGGGCTCTACCAACTGAGCTACGGCCACCATAAACGGTTGTGAGACACCGAACCAACGGTTCGGTGCGGCCAGACAGGGTTGGTAATCTGGCACGCCCGGCAGGACTCGAACCTGCTACCCTCGGCTTAGAAGGCCGATGC
>CAZDCK010000016.1:0-68158 GCA_964503965.1 uncultured Enterobacteriaceae bacterium
TTTGCTCCAGAGACGATTAATTGATGATGCGTAGGCGGCAAAGTTTTCACTGGTTAATTCAACGACCTTGCTGAATCCTTTTTCACAGCTTTCCGGTCTGCACCATTCAATCTCTACCATGGTGCCTGCAGTTGCAAAATAACGCATTTTCTCCGACAGACCCATAGCTCTGACACTGGGAAAACCAAACGCCAGCAGAAAAGGTTTATCAAAGCCTACAAGACTCTCCAGAAACTTTTGGGCCGCCAGGTTAAAGGGACTTCGGCTTCGAACACCCTGCCGGGCATCTGGGTCAACCATCAGGTCAGTAATCTGTATGGCCGTTCGATCAGCTCCCTTGTAGCAGATATCAATTCCGACACCGCCGTAATGGGCTACTAGAACATCATCACGAAACACAACCACGGCATGACTATGTTCCCGGTCATACTTCCAGCGCCAATGTTCAATGCTCATATCTTCTCTGAACACTTTTTTAAAGAGTGCACAGATCCCCTCAGCATCCTCAGGCGTGGCAAATCGTGTAATTAAATGATCAGTCAACTCTTCCAAATTTCCGGCGCTCCACCAGGGCCTGCTAGTCGAGCCACTCATGGGGAAGCAATACTATCCCTCTTTCGAGACCAGACTGCTGAACGTTGAATTCGGCTACCTGCCTTACTGTTTCATAGAGGTGAATGCCCCGCTCACATAACAGGGCAACATCCAGAAAATAGTTTCCACGCAAGAGGGAAAGCTTGGGAAATATAATCCTCGCGACACCATGGCCTTTTTCGTTGGCCAGGAGAGTAATGCCTTCATTGACCGTACCTGCACTGGTTATGAGCCTGCCGTCCCCGCCGGAAATTCCCACGGCAACACTGGCCATGGGAACTCCTTCGCCAGGATCAAACAAGACAGTGATTTCAAGATCTGATTCCCCGGTAACAAGCTTATGTACTTTCGAAACATTGCCATCTACCGACACCTGAATATCGAGAATTCTGGGTAGTGACTTTATGTTTGCATCTTCGGCCTGATGCTGGAAATTGTCTTTTTCCTCGACGCTGGACCTTTCCAGTGATTCCTCTTTCGGTGCCGACATACGCATTAGTTCACTGTATTCAGTGATTACATCAACAGGTTCACCGGATTTACGAATACTGCCATTTTCAAGCCAGACTACGCGGTCGCATAGGACTTCAACCTGGTACATGGAGTGGGAACAGAAAAGTATCGTTTTACCGGCATTCTTGAAATCCATGATTCTGTCAAAGGACTTTCTTGAGAATGCGCCATCACCCACAGAAAGCGCTTCATCAATGATGAGGATTTCAGGATCAATATGTGTCGCAATGGAGAATGCCAGCCGAACAAACATGCCACTGGAATAGGTTTTTACCGGCCTGTGAATAAAATCACCAATTTCAGCGAAGCTGACTATCTCTTGATAGACCTCATCAATCTCTTGCTGCTTCAACCCCTGGATAGCGCAACTCAGATACACATTTTCATGACCTGTCATTTCCGGGTGGAAACTTGCACCCAGTTCCAGCAGTGCAGCAACACGTCCATTAATAGAAAAGTTGCCGCTGGATGGAAGGATTGTATTGGCCAGCACTTTGAGCAAGGTACTTTTACCAGCACCATTCTGTCCTATGATTCCCAGTACTTCCCCTTTACCAACTTCCAGGGAAACCGGCTTGAGGGCTTCAATTTTCTTGAAATGGGATTTCCCGCTGAATATTTCACGAACACGATCAAACTCTCTTTCATAGAACTTGTAGTACTTGGACACATCGTTGAGAACTATAGCCGGCTCTGGCATCAGAGTACCTCCCTGATATGGGGAATACTTCTTTTAAAAACCAGCCATGCCGGCCCCATTAAAAGCAGCCAGATAAGGAACGGTCGTACAAGATTGATTAATGAAAATTCCATCCCCTGTAATACGCCATGAACCACGGCCATCAGGTCTGAAAATGGATTAATCCAGATTATCTGTCTAACGCCATCCGGCAGCATGGAGGGAAAATACAGGATGGGGGTCAGGAACATTGTAATCATGAGTAAAAATGGAATAGCCTGGGTAAAGTCCTTGATGAAGAGTCCGAGTACAGGAAGAATCATTGCCAGTGGGAGCAGCCACAACATGAACATAGGCAACACCATAAGTGACATTAAGGCCCGTTCTGCGCCTCCCAGGAAAAAATTCAGCACAAAATAGACGGCGCCATAGACGACACATGGAATAGTCATGACTAGCAACGGCAGAATTTCCAGTGGAAACGGATTGCGCCGGTAAAGTGAACTGAACTCCCGAAACATATTTGTAGACCGGCCCAGAATTTCAGCGATGCATAGCCAAGGCAACATACCTGTGAGCAGATACTCAAGATAACCCGGCCCACGATTGGCACGCATGGCAAAGACAATATCAAAAAGAAACCAGTAACCGAGCATCTGCAGCCCGGGTTGCACAACAGGCCAGAGCTTTCCAAGCATGGTGCCTGAAGTCCGGTTGACGATATCCCGCTTTACCAGAATCCTGTACAGGGACCAGTGACTGAACACCGACCTACAGGGTGTCAGAAAACCTGACCAGATATTACGGGCATAACCCTGAACAAAATTCACTGTAGAAACTCGTCTTCTGTGATTATCAACGGACGCTGCGGAATGCGTTGATAGGGATTTATTTTCAATATAACAGGTGGCTGGTTAAAAGAGCTTATCTGTACGGTTTCCGCAAATGCGGTTGTACTGGAATCCACCTGCACAGGCTCATCATCACCAAAGGGATAGATCTCACCTAACTGCTCCCTGTATGCCATTATGGTATAGAAACTGGTGGTTCTTCGAGAGTTCAGCCAGGGCCGAAGTTCTGCCATATTTTCTGCCGGCACTATCTGGGCAACGTCACCGTTTCCCCTGAATTCATTGTTTTGCCTGAACGCCAGAATCTGTTCTATCAGCTCATCATCCAGCCCTGGTAAAAGCTGCATGGCTTCAACCGTCGCCAGGTTGAGATTGATCAACTCATCCTCTGAATACAAGGTGAACGCGGCATCAAGATCCAGATCGCCAAATACTTCATCAAACCCCCGAATCAACAATATTTCTTCCACTGTCTGCAGCTTACCGTTTCTGGGCACATAGGGGTCGTCAAGATTTTCGTAATAGTCCCGCTCCGCGCCATTAATAGCAGCGTTGTCATTCAGATCAACCCAGTCACCCCAGGCAGCAATTAATTCATCAATCTGGTCATCGGCATCCTCGCCAAGTCTTTTTTCAAGCAGGGCTCGCATTCTCGGACGCCCCAGCTCCCGAAGATTAATTTTCCCGGCATGGTCATAAATTCTGACAGTAATACCTTCTGCATGGGGATAATGAAGCTCCAACTTTTGTCCATTAAAGCGAAACATCGGGTTGCGATTAATTTCATCCAGCTCCTCAACACTTTCCGGTGGACGCGGCATTCTTTCAAGCATGAGCTCCATTTCTGCCTGATTGACCGCAGAAATGATATTGGACCAGTCCTCCAGTTCTTCCTTGTGGTAAAAAGCAGCCCTTGATGACAGCCGAATCTGGCTGGCAATAACAGTAATCAGAATGGTCAGTAATATGACGGTCCACAAGGTGACCACGATGACAGAACCGCGCTGGATATTTCTCATCATATTGGCGGTATCGTGGGCTGAATGTCTTCATGCTTCCAGTTTTTCACGGCCGCAAGCACTTCCAGCACTCCCTCATCAAACTCATCATCAATTGGTGTAAGTATAATATGCACAGCAATCGGCAGGCTGCGCATCTCTTCACCAAGCCATTCATCTATCCACTCTTTCTCCTCTTCATTACGCTGAACCAGATATCGAAATTCTGCAGTGTAATCGGGAAGCAACCTTGTTGCCTCAAGTTCATCCAGTCGGGTGTCGGGATTATCACTGTAAGCAGGCGTCAAGGTCAGCTCTACGCCACTATCGATATCTGAGGTCAGCCGCCATGCCGTCAACCCGGATTTACGCTGGGGCGAGACAGTAGAAACCCAGCGCATTTCAGTTTCGTCCCCATAAAAATACACATTGTGATCCAGTGAATCATAATCAATATAGCTATGGGGGAATGCGGCAAAAAGTGCCCTTTCGAGCTGAAGCAGTACGAGGGATTTGTCGAGTGTCTCATCAAGCACAGACGTCTCTCTCTGCCAGTCATTGACGACCGTATAGACACCAGCACTAAGCATACCTAGCAGCATGGCCGTCAGTGTCATGGATACCATGATTTCAAGCAGGGTGAATCCTGCCTGCTGCCTGTGACCGTATACAATCCTCACTCGGGCAGCTCCAACTCGACCCAATAGGTACCGGAAGTAATGACCTCACCGAATTCATCGAAAACTTCGTAGGCTTTCAATGCTCTGGTCATCGCCTGGGTTTTTCGTTCGGGAGGGTCAAGTTCGATATCGTTTTCTATAATGAGGTCATCATTTTCAAGTACAAGAAAAAGATCACCCTGTTCATCATCCAACTGGGAGAAATTAATCAGGCTTCGCGCCTGCATGGTATGTTCCAGTGATGCTTCTGATTCCCAGGCAAGGCGCTTGTTACCAGCAATAACACTAAAGAGGCCTCCGAGTGCCATGCCAGTGATGGTGAGCGCTACAAGCACTTCAAGTAATGTAAATCCACAGGTCTTTTTTACTGTAATCGTTTTTCGATAATTCATAAATGCCTGAACCCTAGTACAGTTCAGCCTCCCAGTCTTCGCCGGGATAGAAGGTGCTAATTCTGCCTGTAATCGGGTCAATCACGATGCTGGCGGTCAGCTCTTCCATGGTGAAATGCAGGATTCCCCCGGTGCTTCCGCCCTGGGGAAAGAATTCGATCTCAATAATATCCAGTACTTCCGGTTCATCATTGATATCTGCCTGGTAGGAGACCTGGGCATCAAGCCTTTCCAGCGGTGGGACGCTACCTCTTTGGATTACTTCGCCACGAAGCAGCGGATAGTCCGGGTCATTTGGATCGAGCTGGATGAGTGTGGCAACCTGGGGAGAGCCTTCTACGATGGCGATTCGGCGGGCATAATTAAATGCGGATGCCGTCTGCCTGACCTGTGCGGCCAGGAGATTGCTTTCAGTACTGGTGATATTGGGAATAACAACAGTTGAGGCCAGCAGGATAATACCCAGCACAACAAGAAGCTCCAGCAGGGTAAATCCCTGTTGGTTATTCGATTTCACAACGAGAGCGTAATCACCCTCCGATATCGGCGTCATCACCTTCGCCGCCCGGTTGACCGTCAGCACCATAAGACATCAGGGAAAAATCCCTGCCTTCAGGTTCGTATTGATACGGGTTGTCCCAGGGATCCAGCGGCACTTCTTCATCACGGATATAAGGACCATTCCATCGAGAGCTGCCATCATCATTCTCGACCAGGCCTCGCAGAGAGTCAGGATAACTGCCCACATCAAGGCGGTAGGTATCCAGAGCAGCCTCAAGGTTGCTGATCTGGGACGCGGCCGTCGTCCTCTGGCCCTTGCTCAGGTTACCGAACAGGGCTGGTCCGACGAGTGCTGCCAGCATCCCCAGAATTGCCATGACTACCAGCAGTTCTATCAGGGTGAATCCAATCTGTTTCTTCATCTATAAACTCCGCTTGATCTATTTCTTACAGGCCTGCTTCATCGAACAGGGCCGAGACTTCATCAAAACTATCCCTGAATGTCTGCATCAGGACTAAGTCACTTTCATCCCCATTGATAATCTGTGGCCTGAGAATAACAAACAGTTCCCGTCGTACCGCACGCATCTGCTGGTAGGAAAACAGGCCGCCGACTACCGGAATACGCTGTAATCCTGGGACGCCGTTGTTCTGGTCCGAGTTGTCTTCCTGGATGAGACCACCGAGAGTAATGGTGGACTCGTCGGATACCACCGCTGTCGTGGTGATTTCCTGGTTTGAAAACACCGGGTTGCCAGCCACTCCTGTACCATCTTCAATTGAGGAGAGGCTCTGAAAGATTTCCAGGTTAATAAAGCCGTCATCATTAATATGAGGTGTAATCGTCAGCACAATACCAACATCCCTGTAAGCCACATTTGACGTCACAACACCATTACCGGATACCGTCTGTCCCTGGTCAATAGGAACTGCCTGGCCTACCTTTATTTCGCCTTCCTGGTTATTGGTAGCCAGTATGGTAGGTCTTGCCAGCAGCCTTACTTCATTATCCTGGGCAATCGCATTAAGAGTGGCATCAATGATTGATGTGCCATCATTGAAAGAACGAGTCATGACAAGACCGGCACCCTGGGCACCCAGTCCGGTGGCTTCATTTACAGGATTGATCGGGAGAAAACGCGATGACACGTTACCGGTGCTGGCATTCTGTGACACACGCACCCAATCCACACCAAATTCATTGCTATCGGTAAGGGTAACCTGGCCTATGACAGCATTGATCAGTACCTGGGGCGGCGGTGTATCCAGGTTATTGATCGTGGTTAATAATTGCCTGTAATCCCTGGGAGTACTCCTGACAAGCAGGCTGTTCGTATCTTCATCGGCAACGATGGTAACAGACAAATTGGCTGACACAACTCCTTCCCCTACCGGGCTCTCTACTTCAACCTCTGCGGCAGCTTCACCTTCACTATCACCATTGTCACTATCTTCTGTAGATGCAGCAGCGGGTCTGGCTTCTTCATCCTGCTGGAAAACATTGGTTAGGGTCTGTGCCAATGTTGTGGCGTTCAGGTTTTTAACCTTGTAAAAAAACAGTTGCTCCACCTGTTCCTGACTTTCCGCATCCAGGATACGAATCCAGCGTGTCACTTCTTCAAATCCACGATTGGCCGGTGCAAGTACGAGAACCGCATTAATACGCTCAAGTCCCAATACCTGATAGGCTGACTGTTCCCCTTCAATTGCTGAAAGAATATTTATCAGTTCCTGGGCAACATCAGCCGCCTGGGAATTAAGCAGCTCATACAGATGAATCCCCTGATTCTGGAACGGATCATCATCTATGACATCCAGCATGGCATTGACGCGCTGTAACTGTCCAGGCGTACCACTTATACCGATCAGATTTGCCTGTCCAAGTCTTACAATGGATCCTTCCGGCTGAATAAGTGGGTTGAGTACCTGAAGAGCGGCATCAACAGAGATATAGGTCAGTGGAGTTACCTGAAGCACCTCGGAAGAAGTCGCATCATTGAGCCACTCCGGCATCACAATTTCGGCAGGAATACTGGAATTGTTTTTCATGAACCGGTAAACATTTCCGGCATGCTCAATAGTCACGCCCGCATTACTGGCCAGCATCCGCATCAATGGCCAGAGATCATCATATTCCAGAGGATTATCCGGCGAGGATCTCAGACTTACCCTGTCATCAATAGTCGGATCTATAACCATGTTTATCTGTAACTGATCACCCAGCTGTTCAAATACCAGCCGCAGGTCCTCCTGTTCATAATTGAGTTCAATTGTTGTTCCTTCAGGGACTTCCACCTGGGGCCGCTCTTCAGAAAAACGACCAAGCTGGATGATTCTGCCTGTGCGGTTGATACCCGGATCTTCATTTGAGTCGGTATCGCTCGCAGTTACTGATGCGCTGGCAGCAGAAGGAGCACTGGATTCTTCCCGGTTACCCTGTCCATCATTCTGCCGTGCATTAGCTACAGTGGAAGTTGAGCTGTCAGGCTCGCCCTGCATCGTTGCACAGGATGACAATAGCGATACCATACAAAGCAGCACTATGCCCCTGGGCAAGTATTTGTTTATTAATCTACCTGTGTAATTCACACTTCAACTCCAGTTAGAAATCTACAGTATTCATACTGAACACCGCAGAGAGCATGACAATAATAATCCCACCAACAGCGATACCCAGTAACAGAATCAATATCGGTTGCAGCGCACCTACAAGCCTTGTCATGTCATCCCTGACATTGGCATCAAAGGTTTTGGCTAATTTTTTAAGAATCGGGCCTGTCCTGCCGGATTCCTCACCCACGGTAACAAGCTGATGCAGGAGTATTGGAAATTTGCCGGTTTTCTCCAGTGATATGCCTAAACCCGCACCGCTGCGAACATCCTCTTCTACGACCTCAAGATGATGAATCAGTTCCTCGTTACTGATCACTTCACGGGCAACCCGCAATCCCCTGATCAATGGTATACCTGCCCCAAGTAAGGCGCCCAGCGTTCGGGAAAAAATGGCAACATCACGATGAACCATCAACTTGCCGGCTATGGGAAGCTGCAACATGAAAGCATCTTTTTTCCGTTTACGCTCTTTATCGTCATTTACCCAGTGCCACCAGTACATGGCCAGCATCACGAGCGGAATGATCAACCAGCCATAAAGCTGGATATTGGTACTCAGGCTTAATAAAAACTCAGCAGAAGGTGGAATGTCAGATCCCACATCTTCAAACATGGCCGTAAATTGCGGCACAACATAAATCAGCAGCAAGACTACTGAAATAATTCCAGTGATAAGAAGGACCAGCGGATAAGTCAGGGCGGAGATGATCTGCTTTTTAGTTTCTTCTGCTGACTCCAGAAAATTCAACAGGTCAGGTAGCAGCTGATCCAGTATGCCACCGGTTTCGCCGGCACGAATGATATTGATATACAGTTTGGAAAAAACATCCGGCCTGGATTCCATGGCATCGGCAAGACTCTTACCTTCCTTGACATCGCGACGAAGGGAAACCACCAGCCGCTTCATATGCTCTTTTTCTGTGATGCCCTCAAGAAGGTTCAATGCCTTGTCAATGGGTATGCGTGCTTCAACCAGCGTACTAAGTCCATTGGTAAAATCCACAAGGTCGGCATTCTTGATCTTGCCACCAGTACTTTTAAGGCTACTGCGTGACGTTAACTTGAGTTTTACAGGGACCAGTTTTCGAGCCTGAAGCATCGCAATAGCCTCACGCTCGGAATCAGCGCTAAGCTGACCTGTCGAGATATTGCCCTGCGTATCACAGGCCTGGTACTGGTAATAATTGACACTCATACCGCGCGTGTCACCCTCACCACTTCTTCCGGTGTTGTCATTCCGGACCTGAGCTTTTCCAATGCATCTTCGCGCAAGGTTTTCATCCCTTCAGAAACACCCTGCTGACGAATCACATTTGCATCTGCACCACTGGTAATAAGATGCCTGATTTCATCAGACATCAGCAGGAGCTCATAAAGGCCGACACGTCCCCGGTAACCCGTACCACCACAGCGCTCACATCCGGTTCCACGCTTGATAACAGGAAATTCCGAAGCCTTGATATCCAGTACATTGGCCTCATCATCGGTTAATACAACCTCTTCAGCGCAGTCTGTACATACACGCCTCACCAGGCGCTGTGCCTGAATACCCAGCAAGCTGGAACTTATCAGGTAGCTTTCTACTCCCATGTCCTGCAAACGGGTTACTGCACCAGCGGCATCATTAGTATGCAGGGTTGAAAAAACAAGGTGTCCGGTTAATGCTGATTCGATCGCGATCTCTGCCGTTTCATGGTCGCGGATCTCACCAATCATCAGTATGTCCGGGTCCTGCCTCACAATTGATCGCAAGCCTGACGCAAAATCCAGTCCGATCCGGGAGTTCACCTGGATCTGTGTAATTCCATCGAGCTGGTACTCTACAGGATCTTCCACAGTGATAATCTTGTGCTTCTCATCATGAATTTTTTCCAGCGTACCGTACAGGGTTGTCGTCTTACCGCTACCGGTTGGACCTGTAATAAGAATCAGGCCGTGGGGCTGTGAAATCACTCGTGTGTAGTCCCGCAGTATCTGCTCAGGCATGCCCAGCTCGGCAAGATCAATGCTGATATCACTTCGATCCAGAATACGAAGAACTACGGATTCACCGAGTACACCCGGCAGGGTTGATACACGCATATCCAGTTCTCGATCACCAATGCGATAATCGATTCTTCCATCCTGGGGCAGGCGCTTTTCTCCAATATCCAGTTTTGCCATCAGCTTCAGGCGGGACGCCACCGCTGACTGGATTTTTACAGGCAGTTTCTCAATACGGGTCATAATGCCGTCCACACGACAGCGTACTTCGAGATGGTGCTCCGTGGGCTCAAAATGGATGTCACTGGCATTGAGGTCAAGTGCCCGGGCAAAAAGGTGATTTACCAGGCGTATAATTGGCGCTTCAGAATCCAGGTCTGAAAATTCATCGTCATCACCAAATCCGGAAACAAAGGCATCTTCGGGGTCAGCGATTTCAGGAGAAAGCTCGGCACGCCAGAACTTGGTCAGCCGAGCGACCTCATCGGTATTACCAATGCGAAAGCGAACCTGCTCACCAATAATAAACCTGACCTTGGCCCGACTCTCAATACTGGGTACCCGATGACAGACCAGTTCAAAACTGTCACTGAAATTCTGGGCAGGGGCCATCCCTTCTGGCTCCAGAAGCTGGCTGAATACGGGTAATGTCAGTTGTGCGTTTTCCATAAAGCTCTGCGGTTTTTAACCGTTTTTACTGAAACCGGTGACCGTTATTGATCCGGTGAACTGGCGCCGGTTGCGATTAATACTGAATTCAGTGATATGCAATTTTGGCTCTGAATTTTTCAACAACTCAAGAAATGGCAAGATCTTTTCCTGTTCAATGACAAAATCCATCTCCTGGGTCACCATCAACCAACCTTCTATTTCGGCAAACCGGGGCGTGTTGTAGGAGCGGGCGATAACCCCTGCTTCTTCCACGGCCTGGCGCAATTGTCGCTGGACACCACTGCCGATAAGATTTGGGTCCTCTCCGGTGAAAACCCAGCTTTCCAACGCGGCTACTTCCTGTTTCTTCGCCGCTTCCTCGTCCTGGATAAATGGGGCTTCTTCCACCAACATTCTCAGGCGATCAATTTGCTGCTGGGTAAATTCTATTTCTTCCAGACTCTCACTGTAGGACTCTCTCAGCCATGGGATTCCCCTGACCACAAGCACGACCAGAAACAGTCCAATAGCAAATCCTATCAATGTTTTTTCATTATTTTTCATGGTTGCTACTGTCGTCCCTGCGTAATAATCGGGAACTTTTCTTCATATGCTTCAAAGTCAACGCTGCTCAGGTTCATGCGAATTCCAAACTGGGATCCACCACCCCGGGTGTTGGTACTTTGGCCTACGTTATAGAACTCTTCCTTGCCAGCCAGGAGTTCTACCAGGTAGGCCGGATCATCGGTGGAACCGGTAATATCCACCACGCCTTCATTGATTGAAAAAGAAGTCAGGGAACTCTGGATAACGGAGTTCAGGGTCATCAGTACTTCCGCCACTTGCTGATCAGGGTATTCATAAAGAGCACCCCATTCCTCTTCCATATCAAAGATGGACGCCTGCAAGCGTCTTGGCTCAACGGTCATCTCCCGAACCCGCTCAAGTTCGCTTTCCAGTTGACGCAAGGTATTCCAGGCCGAGATGAAAGGTGCAAACAACAATAGAACTAGGCACACGGCAGCCGCCGCTCCGATCCTGCTGCGGCGGGCAAAACTGATACGTTTCTCTTCCTGGATGGCGCCCGCTGGCAAAAAGCAGTATTCAGGCACCGGTGTCACTGTTTGTCTGAGTGCCTGCCAGTCGTCCAGTGTGGTCATGTCTTTGCCCGACTCTCCCTTCAGCTGACTGGTTTCCAGTTCCCACTGTTTAGAAAATACTTCCTGCTCCAGGTCGACCTTGTTCACCGTCAGCAGGCGGCGGATGACATCTCCCCTGACCTGCACGAATGAAATATCATCATTCTCTTCATCATTAATTAGCAGTGATGTCTCGATCTCACTGTCCTGTTCCGGCTCAAACAAGGCCAGGCTTCGGGGCATAATGGCACTGAGAAACAGATTTTCACTTTCAAAGGCACGAAATAACCGGTTCGCCTTGTTTTCATTGAACCAGAGCGCTACGCCTTCCTGGCTTCGCGCATTTACCGCCAGCTGCAGTTTTTCATCGTAGGCAGGAATCAGGGAATGTGCCTGCAATTCAAGGGCTGAGCGAAGCATCTTCTCCCCGGAAATGCTCATACTATAGGACGTAGCCACAAAATCAGAGGTGGGCAACAACAGCAGGACATGATCATCTTTCTTTGCTAGCTGTCTGGCAGCCTGGGCCAGGACTTCAGCAAACGGCTTCTCTACGTCCAGCAGGACTTCCCTGCTCATCCCGTTAGCCGTGTTGATCAGGGTATTATCAAAAAGTAACAGGCTGGCATCTATCCGGGTCAGGATATCCAGCTTTCTGCCGGACGGGATCAGTGACTGGATTTTGAGGCCCAGCTCCCTGGCAGGAATCTTATCGAGGAATGGAATGCCCAGGTTCATTGCTGTTAGCGGCTTTTACTGCTTCCAAAAAACGGTGAATTATAGGCCATTGTGCCCGTTACCCCCAGTATCAGGAGTGACTTGCCCACGGCTTTCTGGCCCCGGGGTCTGTACTATGACAGGGGTTAGGGGAAAAAGTTTAATCAGATCCTAGGATTTTACCGTAACTTCTTAAATTTTCGATAAAAAAAGAATTTTTGCCTGGAAAAATATTCCTTATCCACATAAAAAACGCCCACGTTGAAACAACATGGGCGCCCTGAACTCGGTTTGCAGGAATATCAGCTTCCGCTTCTTTCCTTCTGTACAAGGAAATCCACAATTTTCAACATTTCAGTCTGGGTAGGGACAGAGCCACCCACGGAAACCAGGTATTTTCCATTAACAACCATACTTGGTACGCCGCGAACACCATAATCACGCATCCGTGTTCCCGCACGTTTTACAGCCGAAGATACGGAGAAAGATTTCCACGCCTTGTCAAAATCGTCACCAGACACACCTTCACCCAGGAACATCTCTTTTACTGCGTCTTCTGTCTGCAGATAGTTTCGACTCTGGTGAATTTCAGAGAAAGCAGCAGGATGGATGTCATCAAGCACACCAAGGGCTTCTGCGGCATAAAAGATCTGGGCATGCACTTCCATGGTCTTGTTCCACATCCCGGGGCTACGAACGAAGGCCACATCTGAAGGCAATTTTTCTTCCCAGCTGTGAATCAGGGGCTCGAAGGCAAAGCAGTGCGGGCACCCGTACCAGAATATTTCGGTCACCTCGACCTTGTTAGGGTCTGATGTCCTCACGGGACTGGCGATTTCCTCGTAATGAGTACCTTCAACATACAGTGATGGCTGGGCAAATAATGACGCAGCCTGACCAAGTGTCAGGGCCAGGGCAACCAGCATGAAGGTGCGTTTAATCAAAGTCATGAATTTCTCCCTCTGTCTTTTTTATTCAGCTTGGCGGCTGTTTAACGAGCTATTTTTGGTAATCTTGTCAGCAGTGGCGACGAGTATGCCATACTGCCCGGAAAAACTGGCAGTGAATACAGGGACCCTTATTTCACTTTCTTATTTCTTGCAGTTTTACCCGACCAGCCTTAATCGGCGCTGAATTACCTCAACCCTGACACGTAAGAAGCCAAGGCTGAAATTTCATCATCTCTCAAACGAGCAGCAATGCTGCGCATAATTTCCGAATCATCATTCATTCTCACACCATCCCTGAACGCCTTGAGCTGCATTTCAGTATAGGCTGGATCCTGGCCACTCAGGGCAGGATATCCGGCAGATGCCAGACCCTGACCATCGGGAGAGTGACAAGCGCTGCAAGCTGCAACGCCAATCTCGGCATTACCGGCACGGTACAGCTCCTGGCCCATAGCCACTTTTTCTGGGTCTGCCGCACCTGTAGCTATAGGCTGTGAGGCATAATAAGCCGCCACATCAGCCAAGTCCTGTTCGTTGAGGGCATTGAGCATGCCCGTCATCAGGGGCGCGGAACGAACACCGCTTTTAATATCAAGCATTTGTTTAAGCAGGTATTTCTCGTTCTGGCCACCTATTTTTGGCACATTGTCCAGTTGGCTCATATTGCCATCCTGGCCATGACAGGCCAGGCAGACTGTTATTTTGTCGGCGCCCGCTTCAGCGTTTCCCTGGGCTGACACCACAATGCTCATCAGCATTGAGGACATTATAAGGACAGAAGCGGAAAGTGTTTTTACTGTTACAACTACGTTTTTCATCATTCTCATTTCCAATCGGGACTGTGTGCAAACCCGGCCAACATGGTTCCAGGCCTCGATTCTCTTAATCTGACAAAGGTAAACTTCGATATTCAGGAACCGATCAAATCTAGCCAAGTCTAGATAGTAATCACTATTACAGGCAGGGGCTGTTACAATCTCCTGCCGTCAGGAGCGCGCGATTATACCTTAACCGCATGCCCAATCCCAAGCAGAAAGCCGTTATATGAATACAACCCCAAAGACTCAGAGGCTGGACTTTACCGGACTACACTTCCTGCAAAGCGCAGAGACCCTGGACCAGTGCCCACCCGATAATGGTACGGAGGTCGCTTTTGTGGGTCGCTCCAATGCCGGAAAGTCCAGTGCCATCAATGCCCTGGCCCGACAACCCAAGCTTGCCCGTACCAGTAAAACCCCCGGGAGAACCCAGTTGTTGAATTTTTTCCAGGTCGCTGAAGGTAAATTCCTGGTGGACCTGCCCGGTTTTGGATATGCAAAGGTCCCGCCAAAAGTAAAAATGAAGTGGGAGAGGCAGCTTGAAGCCTATCTGGTGGAGCGGCAGTCCCTGCAAGGTCTCGTTTTGCTGATGGATTGCCGCCATCCGCTGCGGGAGTTTGATTACCAGATGATTGAGTGGTGTGCCCGCTCGGACATGCCCGTGCATATTCTCCTAACCAAATGTGACAAGCTAAAGTCAGGAGCCAGGAATAAGGTGCTTTTAGAAACCAGAAGAACCCTGGCCAATTATGGGGACCTTGTTAGTATCCAGCTATTCTCTGCCCTCAAAAATGAGGGCGCAGGTGAACTGATGGGGCGTCTGCAGGCCTGGTTAAGTCCTATTGGACTCTCCAGTGAAACGGAAGCAGGGGAGTAAATGGTATAGAAACAGAAATCAGATAGTGTCAGGGGCCTGAAATATAAATTTAGCAAAAGGGCCGATGACCAGTACCGCAGGACCGCTAAAAAGAAAGCGGGCCCTGGTCGTAGGAGAAAACAACCAGGGCCCAACGCGCTCCTAATTAACCAGGAGAGTTATCTTCAATCAGCAGGCTGGAAAAATCGGGGAGAAAACCATCCTGCTGTACTTATTGACCAGCAGGTCGGTCAATAGTTCAAAAAAGTTTCTCCGAAATTGAAATTTTTCCTGTACGGACAATGACACAACCAAAACTCATCCCCTAATGGGCTGTATGCCAGTTCGGCCCTGACCCGATATCCACAACCAGAGGCACATTCAGAGACGCTGCCGACACCATCCGGAATTTCACCCCCTCTGAAAGCAGGTCCAGATCCTGTTCAGCCACCTCGAATACCAGTTCATCATGAACCTGCATAATCATGGTTGCATCCAGATTGGCCACTCCCAGCCAGTGGTCAATGTCCACCATGGCCTGCTTGATGATATCGGCTGCTGTCCCCTGCATGGGGGCATTGATCGCAGTACGTTCAGCCGCTTTTCTGAGCATGCCATTGCTGGCCTTGATGTCTGGTAGATACAGACGGCGACCAAATAACGTTTCCACGTATCCCTGTTCACTGGCGAGCATGCGTGTTTCATCCATATATTGCCTGACACCGGGATAACGCTGGAAATAGCGCTCAACATATTCCTGGGCTTCAGCCCGGCCAATTCCAAGCTGCTTGGCCAACCCAAAAGCTGACATGCCATAAATCAATCCGAAGTTAATGGCCTTGGCACTTCGACGCTGCTCGTGTTCAACCTTGTCCAGGGCCACTGAGAAAATTTCACTGGCGGTAGCCTGATGGACATCAAGACCATCCCTGAAGGCATTACACAAACCTTCATCGCCGGAAAGGTGCGCCATGATACGCAATTCCACCTGGGAGTAGTCGGCCGCCATCAAGACTTTACCTGGACTGGCTACAAAGGCCTGCCGCACCTTTCGGCCTTCCTCGGTCCTGATAGGGATATTCTGCAGGTTGGGCTCGGTGGAAGAGAGTCTGCCCGTAGCCGCGATAGCCTGCTGGAATGTGCTGTGTACCCGGCCTGTAGCAGGATTGATATCCTGCGGCAGCTTGTCTGTATAAGTGGATTTGAGTTTACTCAGCCCGCGATGTTCGAGAATGACTTTGGGCAAGGGATATTCCAGGGCCAGTTCCTGCAATACGGGCTCTGCCGTTGAAGGCTGGCCCTTGGCAGTCTTGCTGATTACGGGATATTCCAGCTTTTCATAAAAAATCTGCTGAAGCTGTTTTGGTGAGCCCAGATTGAACTCTTCACCTGCCAGGGAATAGGCTTCCTTTTCCAGGGCATCCAGCCTGATCGTAATTTCTTCACTTTGCTTGGACAACGTCGCTGTATCAAGACTGACGCCTGCGGCTTCCATGTCCGTGAGTACCGGTAATAGCGAAATTTCAAAATAACGATAAACATCTGCAAGACTGCCGGTATCCTCCAGTTTTTTCCCAAGCACCTGGTGCAGCCGAAAACAGAAATCTGCGTTTTCTGCTGACCACTGTGCGGCCTTGTCGATCTCCAGGTCGGCATAGTCAATCCTGTTCCGCCCCTTACCGAGCAGCTCGTCCCGGGAGGCCTTGTCCAGCTCGAGATACATCGAGACAATCCGGTCCAGGGTATGTTTATGCGCTACTGAATTAACGACATAGGACTGGAGCATGATATCGAAGCGTCGCCCCTTAAGAGCGATGTCTACATTGCCCAGAACATGAGACGCGGTCTTTAGATCATGGCCAATCTTGAACACATGCTTGTCCTCAAGCACCGGCTTGAGCATTGTTATGGCTGTTTCCACCGGGAGTTGCGGGGCATTTTCAAGCCCGGTATGGCGCAGCGGAAGATAGGCCGACACACCAGGCTCGCTACACAGCGAAAACCCTATAATTTCAGCCCCCTTGTAGTGACCGCCCTGGGTTTCAATACTGATCGCCAGTTTCCCGGCTGCTTTCGCCTTTTCCAGGACGTTTTTCAGGGAAATCTCGTCGAGAATGATGCTGTAGGCCAGCTCTTCTGGTGCCTGAAACTCTTCTTCTGTCTCATCACCATTGCCCGCATTATCCAGGCCCGGAATATCCGCCGCTTCCACACCTTCATTTTCCAGTTCCTTGACCCAGCTTCTGAATTCAAGGAGTTTGTACAGCGCAAGCAGTTCTGCGTTTTCCGGCTCCTTGTGAACAAGGTCCTTCGGGCCAAATTCCAGCTCGACATCCAGCTTGATCGTTGCAAGCTCTCTGGACAACTTTGCCATTTCAATGTTGTCTCGCAACTTTTCACCGATCTTTCCCTTGATTTCACCTGCATGAGCGATGAGCTCATCCAGGGAGCCATACTGATCAAGCCATTTGACTGCGGTCTTGGGCCCCACACCGGTAACACCGGGAATGTTATCGGACTTGTCACCCATCAAGGCCAGGTAATCAATGATTTTTTCCGGCGGCAAGCCAAACTTGCTTTTGACTCCCTCGATATCCAGTGTTTCGTTGGTCATCGTATTGAGCAAGGTCACATGTTCATTCACCAGTTGAGCCAGATCCTTGTCACCGGTAGATATGAGGGTAGGTATGTTCTGCTCCCAGGCCTGCCGGGCAAGTGTGCCGATTACGTCATCGGCTTCAACGCCTTCTATGGCAAGAAGGGGCAATCCCATCGCTTTGATAATCTGGTGAATCGGCTCAATCTGGGAACGAAGGTCATCAGGCATGGGGGGCCTGTGAGCCTTGTAGTCTGCAAACATGTCATTGCGGAAGGTCTTGCCCTTCGCATCAAAGATAACGGCAACATGGCTATCAGGGTACGCATTGATCAGGCTTCTGATCATATTGATTACCCCTTTCACGGCGCCAGTTGGTTGCCCTTTACTGGAAGTCAGTGGAGGCAGTGCATGGAACGCCCTGAATAGATAGGAGGAACCATCTACGAGCACCAGGGGATTTTTCTCAGCCATCGGTTTTTCCGTATCTCTTGTTATTCAGTTCAGGCAGGTGTTGAAAGCCACTGCCACGTCTTCCAAGAACCTGAAATAGGCTTCTTTGCCAGCACCGGCATTAATTGCCAGGATGTCGATATCTACAAATTGAATATCTTTTCTGTCCAGCTGGTTTGCCAGCTGCCGGGTATTGACTGACGGCCCTGCGAGGATACAGTTTACGTCGTTTTCCTCAAGAATGGATTTGACGGACAGGATATGACGGATTCCCGGACTAACTTCTTCATTGTTGGTAAAACTGGCGGCATGCTCCAACCCAAACTGCTTTTCAAAATATTGGTAACCGTTATGGTAGATCGCATAGGCGTGACCATCACCGTGACTGACCAGCTCCCCTATCCTGTTCTCCAGTACATCTAAACCTTTCAGAAATTCATCGAGATTACTTGTGTAACGGCCACTGTTTCCACCATCGATTTCCGATAGGACATTGGCCAGTTCAACCGCAATGGCGGCCGTATTTCGTGTATCCAGCCACACATGGGGGTCGGTCCTGTTGCCTGATACCTGAATGGTGACACCGTTTATGTCCAGAGCGGCAATCACCCTGGCGTCTATCTCGCCAATGACTTTTTCCAGGCCCGTTTCCAGCTCAGTACCAACCCAGAACAGTATGTCTGCATTATCCAGGGTCCTTCTTTGTGATGGTCGCAGGGAGGGATGATGGGGATCCTGAGTCTGGTCGAAGAGAGAGGCTGGCTCAGAGACACCATCAGTAACGGCCATGGCAATCAATTGTAACGGCCGTATGGTCGCTACAACATCCGGCTGGGCATTTAGACTTGTTATCCCGGTCAACAGAAAGATCAGGGCAGTACAAATTTTTGCAATAAATGAACGCATCAAACAGATATTCAGCAACGTAGAAAACGGTTCCCCGGCAAGCCGGGATTCAAGAAAGGTGCTATGATATATCACTGACCTAAAATACCACAGGACTCTCCACATGCCGGTCTTCATCAGACTATTTTCAGCATCCTGCATCAAGGTAATCCCTGAATTCCTCCCTGGCTGTTGATCCCGTGGACGACAAACTCCTTATCAATGCCAGGGATATATCCCTGCAAATAGACCAGCGGCATATTCTTCAGCATATTTCCCTGCAGATTGCCGAAAAACAGATCCTGACCCTGATCGGACCAAACGGCGCCGGTAAAACCTCACTGGTGAAGATTGTGCTGGGCCTTCTTCGTCCGTCAACTGGCAAAGTTGTGACGCGCAAGGGGCTTCGGGTCGGTTATATGCCCCAGCGACTGCACATTGACCAAAGCATGCCCGTTTCCGTTGAACGGTTTCTGTCCCTTGCTGTCAATGTTAACCACGGCAAGATGGATTCCGCCCTGGAAGAAGTCGGTGCGACCAGTCTTAAAAACAGTCAGCTCCATTCCCTTTCCGGTGGAGAAATGCAGAGAGTGCTGCTTGCACGGGCTCTCATCCAGGATCCACAGCTGCTTGTCCTGGATGAACCGGCCCAGGGCGTGGATGTAAATGGTCAGGCAGAGCTGTATCGACTTATTACGGATATCCGCGATGAACATCACTGTGGCATTCTCCTGGTCTCCCACGACCTGCACCTGGTGATGTCTGCCACCGATGAAGTAATCTGTCTGAACCAGCATGTTTGCTGTCATGGTCACCCTGAACAGGTAAGTAATGACCCTGCCTATCTTGAACTATTCGGTAAAAGGGATGCAGAAACACTTGCCGTCTATACACATCATCACAATCACAGTCATGACCTGGCCGGGGATATTGTTAAAGGCCAGCAAGGGCAATCCGACTGATGGGTGACTTTATAGCACGCGCGCTAATGGCCGGACTTATGGTTGCAATAATTGCCGGTCCCCTTGGCTGTTTTGTTGTATGGCGCCGGATGTCTTATTTTGGGGATACTCTTGCACACTCGGCGCTATTTGGTATAGCGCTGGGTCTCGTAATGGATATCAACCTCGAGCTGGCCGTATTACTGGCTTGTATAGTGCTTGCATTTGCGCTTGTGCTGATGGAAAACCGTCGGGATCTTTCCACTGATACCATCCTTGGCATACTGGCACATAGCTCACTTGCCCTGGGTCTTGTCATCATCAGTTTTACCGATAATCAGGTAAACCTGATGGCCTATTTGTTTGGTGACCTGCTCACTGTATCCACACAAAACCTGGTCTGGATAGGCACAGCAACCATTGTCGTGCTAGGGCTTTTATTCATAAACTGGAATAAGCTTTTAACGATTACCCTGCATGCCGAGCTAGCCCAGGTTGAAGGGCTTAACATCATGCGGATTCGTCTGTTGCTGATGTTGCTGATTGCCCTGATTGTTGCAGCATCCATGAAAGTCGTTGGTGTTCTGCTGATCACTTCACTGCTGATCATTCCCCCCGCCTGTGCCAGGGGCTTTTCCAATACGCCTGAAAAAATGGCGATACTGTCAGCAATTACCGGCTGCATTGCTGTTTGTGGAGGGCTGGCAGGTTCATGGTTCTGGGATACACCGACTGGACCCAGTGTTGTAGTGACCGCAAGTATGCTGTTTATTGTGAGCAGGCTGATCAGCGGCCAGGAATCAACCTGACTGGATCAGTACCCGAAATAGGTTTTTACCCGGCGAAAGTTGTCGAGCATGTTTTCAGGCTGGTAAGGCGCTTTGAAGAATCCCACGTTATTTCCCTGTGGATCAAAGAGCATGATTTCGCCATTGTGATTCACCAGGTAGTTCTCATCATCAATGCGAGTGTAGCTGAAGGAAATATTGACCTGTTTTGTCAGACTTAACACTTGAGCATATTCACCGGTGGCCCCAATGAAACCCGGATTGAAATATGTCACATAGTCTTTCATTTTTGGTAGGGTGTCGCGCTCCGGATCCACGCTGATCATGACAACCCTGACATCGACAGATTCCCCGACCCGTTCAAGCAAGTCATGAAATTGCTTCAGGCTGGCCATGGTTAACGGACAAATATCCGGGCAGTAGGTATAGCCAAAAAATACCATGCTCCAGTGCCCACCTAATGACTGGTTGGTAAACGCGTTTTGATTGTGATCCTGGAGCTCGAATGGATTTAGTGTGATGGGGTTGTCATAAAGAAAAAAACCATCATTTCGAAGGGATTCAGGGGTGACCTTTTCCCCACCCAGAAGCAGGTAAAGCAATACTGATCCGGAAAGCACTGAAACGCCGGCGAATAGCAGGATGAATAATTTGAGGGAGAACTTTTCCACGGCTTTACTGCCTGTTTGTCGTCTCAGCGACTTCGGCCAAGCGTTAAATGTAATGATCTATCAGTAATGCGATAAACAGCGCAATCAGGTAGACGATGGAATAACGGAAAGTAGTCAGTGCTGCACGGGGATTTTCTGTCAGCAAAAGTTGCAGGGAATAAAACATGAACCCACCACCGAGAAGCACAGCAGAGACAAGGTAAACCAGGCCGCTCATACCCGTCAGGTAAGGTAGGATGGTCACCAGGCACATAATAATGGTGTAAAGCAATGTATGCAGTTTGGTCAGCGGATCTCCATGAGTCACTGGCAGCATGGGAATATCTGTCTTGGCGTAATCCGTTTTACGGTGAATCGCTAACGGCCAGAAATGTGGCGGCGTCCAGGCAAAAATAATCAGCACCAGCAAAAGGCCGTTCGCATCCACCGTGCCGGTAACAGCTGTCCAGCCAAGCAGTGGTGGCATCGCTCCCGAAAGTCCACCAATAACTATATTCTGTGGTGTCGCTCTTTTCAGGAATCCCGTATAGATAATGGCATACCCAACAAAGGAAGCCAGGGTTAGCCAGGCACAAAGCGGATTCACCAGGAAGAGCAGTATGGCCATGCCCGCGATACAAATAGCCAGTGCAAACAGCAGGGCTTGTGTCGGGGATACCTTACCCTGTGGTATCGGCCGCTTGATCGTCCGCTGCATGATGGTATCCACCCGGTGATCAATAAGGTGATTTACCACGGCACCAGCACTGGCCACCAGGGCAATTCCCAGGTTTCCCCAGATCAGGGCATTCATGGGCACCATTCCCGGGACAGCCAGAAACATACCCACGAGTGATGTCAGTATCATCATCATGACGACGCGCGGCTTGCACATTTCGTAATAGTCGCGCCAGCCGGCGGCCTTGTAGACCTGCTTGTTCTGTTCCTGGAAAGTGGTTTGAGTCATACCTAGAATGCCGAAACTCTGCTTAATCGGTAATTGACGTTGACGAGGGTGAGCAATAGTAAAGCACCCCCCGCATTATGTGCAACTGCAACCCAGAGGGGCAGTGAGAAAATTACATTACTCAAACCAAGGCTGACCTGAATAATCAACAGGGCCAGCAAAATACTCGCTAGGTTGTTCATTTCCCTGCCACCGGCATTGCGAAAGAGCTTGAAGATGAGGAACCCAATGACAATCGTCACCAGCAGTGCGCCTATTCTGTGGGCCATATGAATGGCAACCCGGGATTGTCCATCCAGTTGTCCACCGAGATAGTTTGGACCAATTTCCTGGGTCACGTTGAAGCCATTGGCAAAATCCATATCCGGTATCCAGCTTCCCTGGCAGGTGGGCAAATCGGGACAGGCAAGTGCCGCGTAATTGGAGCTGGTCCAGCCACCCAGGCTTATCTGGCATATCAGTAATATGAGCGCTGTGGCTGCCAATGGCTTAAGGCTGATCCATCGACGCAACGGAATATTGGGTTGAGGCCATGGCCTGTTATCCAGTCTGAGACTCAGCAACCATAACAGGCTCAGGGTGGTAAATCCTCCAAGCAAGTGGGTTGTGACCACCTGCGGCCAGAGTTTCAGCGTCACTGTCCACATACCAAACATACCCTGGGCAATGACAAGAAATAATAGAAAAAGGGGCAGCTTGAATGGCTGATCCGAATTGTGCCTGTTTCTCCAGGCAATCACATTAATGGCTATCACCAATAATCCGAGCGTTCCCGCGAAAAAGCGATGAATCATCTCGGGCCAGGCCTTGTCTGCTT
The DNA here is from genome assembly GCA_964503965.1 of uncultured Enterobacteriaceae bacterium. Taxonomy (GTDB): domain Bacteria; phylum Pseudomonadota; class Gammaproteobacteria; order Pseudomonadales; family Pseudohongiellaceae; genus Eutrophocola. The sequence goes on from CAZDCK010000016.1 coordinate 23,033, forward strand.
CAAATGGTGCATCCGGGTAAGCGGCTTCAGCCTGGGCTATTTCTTCCGGTGTATCCGGCACAGATATAAAGCCATAACAGCCAGGCCAATCAGGACACCCCAGCCCAGCGTCCTCCAGGCGGGTCCATGCACCGAGCACAACCACGCACATGGCAAAAAACGTGGCAAATAGCACGAGTGAATATGAAGGCTTACCGCTTTTCATCAGTAGTTCAGTTCTTTTTCCGTTCGGGGGTGTTTTCCCGGGTAATTGTTGCTGTATAGGCCAGCATTTCTGCGCTTGAGGTCATCTCATATATTGCGCCGTAGTCATTTGCTCCACCCTGGTAAATCCGGGTGAGCAGCTTCGCCGCCGGTATTGTCATGGCAATAATGATAAGCAGTGGAATTACCGTCCAGGCGATTTCAGCTGCCGTACTCTTGTGAAAGGAGTCTTCCTGTTCCCTGGATTTCCTGTACACCACCAACGACCAGATGATGATTGCATACACAATCGTACCGATTGCTACGCAAATCCAGAAAATCAACACATTCATATCGTTAGTCACAATAACCCTGTCATGTTGCCCATCTTTGTACGGGATACACCGCTTGTTCGATGAATCCTGCACCCTGTTTTTTTATGGGTGATGGCTTCCTGCACCCGGCAGAACTGCGCAGACCAACGCTATGGTTCCCATCCTGCAAGCCCCTTGGGCAACAGTCTCATCAGGTAGATACAGTCACAACAGACTCTGATTACGGGCTGCAAAATTGGGGCGCGCATTATACCAGCAATTTTTTGCAATTTGCCATTTACTCTCCCTTGTTAAACAGGAAAATATGGAAAATAATCAACCATATACTCAAATTCACTCCGCTTCTCGAAGGAAGATGCCATGACCATTCGCAGTTACATGGAGTACACTCCCAAAATTGGCGACAGGGCCTTTATAGATACCAGTGCTATCGTCATCGGAAATGTCAGCCTCGGCGTCGACTCCTCGGTCTGGCCAATGTCAGTTATCCGCGGCGATGTTCATAGTATTCGAATTGGAGACAGGACCAATATACAGGACGGATCCGTGCTCCATGTAACCTCTCCAGAGTCGTTCGGCCCTGATGGTTTTTCCCTGACTATTGGCAATGATGTGACCGTGGGCCACCGGGCGATACTGCATGGTTGTTCCATTCAGGACAGGGTGCTGATCGGCATGGGAGCCATCGTGATGGATGGTGCCGTTATTGAACCGGATATTATCCTGGGGGGTGGCAGCATAGTATCTCCCGGTAAGACGCTGACCAGCGGCGGTCTGTATGTGGGGTCACCTGCGCAAAGAGTGCGGGATCTCAGACAGGAAGAAATTGACTTTCTTTTATATAGCGCCAAACACTATGCAAAACTCAAGGACATGCATCTGAATTCTTCAGAGGTATTGAAATAAAAGCGAAAGCTTCAGGCGCTTTTTAACAATTTGAGTACAGACCCGGTTTCCGGTCTGATTCCACGCCAGACAAGGAAGGATTCGGCTGCCTGTTCAACCAGCATGCCCAGACCATCCATCACCTGGCCCGCTCCCAGATTTTTTGCCCACTGACAAAAGGGTGTTGTCTGGCTGCTGTACATCAGGTCATAACAGACCGAAGCTTCGCTGACCATTGCCGTTGGCAGGGGCGGCATTTCCCCTTGCAGACTGGCTGAGGTGGCATTAAAAAGCCAATCATAGGATTTGCTGCCCAAACCATCAAAACCGCATCCGGTAACCTCGGTATGCTGGCCCATTTCCCTGGCAAGCCTGGAAAACACCTCTGCCAGGGCTTCCGCTTTGCTGGCTGTCCTGTTGGCAATAACAATTTCAGCCGGGGCCTGCTTCAGGAAAGGCTGGAGAATCCCCCGGGTAGCCCCTCCTGCACCCAGTATCAGTACGGACCTGTCCTTGAGCGTTCCCCCGAAGTTGGCTGTGACATCCCTCACCAGCCCCAACCCATCCGTGTTATGACCGCACAGGCATCCGGTTTCATCCAGGTACAGGGTATTAACAGCCCGGGCCGTTTCAGCCTCCGGAGTAGTTTTATCAACCAGGGCGAATGCTTCCTGTTTGAACGGCACTGTTACATTGGCCCCTTTGCCACCAGCCTCAAAAAAGCCCTGCATGGTTTCAACAAAATGACCTTCCTCGGCAAGCAGCGCCGAGTACTCCAGAGCCTGGCCGGTCTGTTCCGCAAAGCAGGTATGTATCAGGGGAGATTTGCTATGGCTTACGGGGTTGCCAACAACGACATAACGGTCCACGCAATAGTCCTCTTGCTTTAATTACCGATTCAAAAATGGCGTCTGTTCAATGACGCCGACAGTCATTCAGACAGCCATGGCCAACAACACGATAGTCAGGCGAGCCAGTCCCGTTCGGGAAGAAAGTCAGTGTACAGCTTTTCTTCCGGGCTGCCGGTTTCAGGGGTCCAGTCATACTCCCAGCGTACCTGGGGAGGAAGTGACATGAGAATGGATTCAGTCCGGCCAACACCAGAGCGCAGGCCAAAAACCGTACCTCTGTCATAAACGAGATTGAATTCAGCATAGCGACCTCGACGATACTCCTGGAACCATTTTTCACGTTCCCCGAACGGCGTGTTTTTACGTTTTTCAACAAGGGGTAAATAGGCCTTCAGGTAACTGTCGCCCACTGCACGCATGAAGGCAAAGCTGGTCTCAAAATCCCACTCGTTGAGATCATCAAAAAAAAGGCCGCCTACTCCCCTGGCTTCCTTGCGGTGACCCAGATAAAAGTACTCATCACACCACTTCTTGTATCGGTCATAGACATCTTCACCAAAACTGGCACACGCCTCTTTTGCCACCTGATGCCAGTGGACACAGTCTTCCTCAAAACCATAGTAGGGAGTCAGGTCATACCCTCCTCCAAACCACCACACTGGAGCCTGACCATCTTTTTCAGCAATAAAAAACCGGACATTGGCATGGGATGTGGGCACATAGGGATTATCCGGATGAATCACCAGGGAAACACCCATCGCCTGATAAGAACTTTCAGCAAGTTCCGGACGGTTTGCAGTGGCTGATGCAGGCATGGAATCACCGAAGACATGGGAAAAGGCGACGCCACCTTTTTGCAGAACATCACCAGTGATAACACGGGTTCTCCCGCTACCCCCTTTTTCCCGGTCCCATTTATCTTCATGAAAGCTCGCACCTCCATCTATGTCTTCCAACCCACTACATATCCTGTCTTGCAGATCCAGCAGGTAGGATTTGACTGCTTCACTGTTTACTTCTGACACACTTTGCTCCGCTTTTTCTGTTTCGATTTAAAATATTCTTGTCCCGTAAATTCTGATTGGTCAGCTAACAAACCGCCATTGCAGGCGGCATATTCTCGCATCTTTTACCTGATCCCACTAATCACCCTGATGGCTCACATAACCCCCTGCCTCCCGACGTACCTGCCCCTTCAGTTCCAGCTCTGTAAGAACAGTAATAACCTCCTCTGTCGCCAAACCGCTTTCTGCCACGAGGGTATCAAGGGTTACCCTGTCCATGCCCAACAGCTTCTGGATTCTTCCTGTTTTCCCCGGAAAATGTTTTCTGCTTGCTACAGAAGTTTCCGGGGGAGAGACAGATAACCCCGCCAGCAAACTCCCGCATTCCTCAATGATATCGGAGATTTCCTCGGTAAGTTTTGCTCCCTGCCTGATGAGGCGATGGCAGCCCCTGGACATGGGATTTTGAATAGAGCCTGGAATGGCGAAGACCTCTCTGCCCTGCTCCAGTGCTAGCCTTGCAGTTATCATGGATCCGCTCCTCACGCCAGCCTCCACAACAAGGGTCCCGAGGGCAAGCCCGCTGATTATCCTGTTGCGCCTGGGAAAATTCTCCGCCCTGGGGGGTGTTCCGGGAAGAAATTCACTGATCATGACACCCTGCTCACCAATACGTTCATACAATCCACGGTTAGCCTCCGGGTAACATCTGTCCGTTCCCGTACCAAGTACTGCCACCGTGTTTCCACCCACTGAAAGAGCGCCTTCGTGACTACACGCATCAATACCCAGGGCTAGACCACTACAAATACCCAACCCGGACTGAGCGAGCTGTATCGCAAAATGTCGTGCTATTCGCCTGCCATCGACAGTAGGACGGCGACTCCCAACTATCGCCACCATGGGTAAATGTAAAAGATCAGTATTCCCTTTGTAAAAGAGAAGCAGAGGCTTATCCGGAACCTCCATGAGCAAGGAAGGATAATCTGGAAAACCCGGTACAAGTAAACCTTGTCCGTCTACAACCAGCCACTCGAGACATTTCCCGATATCACGTTTCAGCTGCTCCGGATAACACTGGTTTTTCAGGTCTTCCAGGTGTTTAACCAGTTTGACATCTGGTTGATTTTCACCTCGATAATCGGCTGTGACATCAAGGATTTCAGTGGGGTTGGAACAACAGGAAATCAGTAGCCGGCGGTTTGCAGGAGAGATTTTTTGTGACAGGCAAAAAGCCAGCCAGTTAATTAATGACTGCTCGTTCCTGAAGAAAGTTGAATAGAGTAGCTGACGTTCCGTGTCTGACAAAATGCTGGGCTACCTGACCTGGTTGGCCAGGACCCGGGATTACTATGGCGTAACAACCTTGTCCTCAAGGCGCACGATTTGATCTGTTTCCAGAATAATACCGAGACTGGCGTTGTCGAATACTCTGTAGACTAGTACCGAAGCATATTTTTCGCCAGCAAAGGTTTCGATGTGTTCCTCGCTCACCCCGAGTGCACGCTTGAAACGTTCAATCACATCGGGTGCATCCTGTTCATCATTCACAACCAGGTCCGGTTTCTGCAGAGCCAACAGGTCTCCTGAGCGAATCCTGTCACTAAGACCCTTGTTGATCACAATAGTGTCGTATTGACTGCCAATTCTCCTGCCTGAATTGATATCAATAATTCGACCCTGGACGTCAAAATTTGGAGGCTCTGGAAAATAATTGGCATCAATGCGGTTTCCTGCGGTGGGAACCAGCCTGTCGCCCCTGCGAATTTCTTCCTTGACGTTAATAGCTTCCAGGACAGCGGTATCCCCTGTTCGTTCCCGGAGTGTCGCAGAACCGATAAGCTTTCCTTCAACACCGATGACGTCATCCGTTTCCGGATCGCGATATTCGCGCCCCTGTCTAACGATATCGTACTGAACGACATTGTTTATCCATTCCCCTTTGGCAAACAGATCATCATCGTTGCTCGCAAACAGGTTGCCCGCCCGGTTATCCATTATGTAAGGGGCTGATTCAAGTGTGCTGGCAGGAACAACAATATTTCCACTCAGTACTGAACTTATTTGATCCAGGGGTATTGCTGGAATCGCCGCAAGTGGCTCACGTTTAATTTGAGGTGAAAGCCTGACTGTTCTCAAGCCATTGGTATCCGAGCTGCTGCCCGCTCCACCCCGGCGCAATGTCAGCATGGGGCCGTCCTCAGAGTATTCCAGTGCAATTATGTCACCGGGATAAATCAGATGGGGGTTTTCAATCTGGGGGTTGAGTTCCCAGACCTCAAGCCATAACCAGGGGTCTTCAAGAAAACGGCCTGAAATGTCCCAGAGGGTGTCACCACGAACCACTTCATACTGGGCGGGCGCATCCGGGCGAATCCGGATCTGGTCTGCAGCAAGAATGCCCAAAGAGATGGTAACCAGTGTCAGGAATACCGGTATAATTTTCTTGAACACATTCGTCATGGTTTACCTCGTTAGGCAGATTACACTGACCGGCGAGCTGATATATTGACGAATAGTAACAATAACTTCATGAATTATATACAGTTAGGAATGTTATTTTAGGTAAATTGTGACATGCATAAAGGTTTGTGGATCTTTACCTGTAAAAGAACCGTAAAAAACCATTCCTATATGACGTATCATATTACCCTTGTGTAATGACAATAATGATCCGATATTAGTGCTATGAGCTTGATGACCATTCTAGAATTTCCTGATCCGCGCCTGCGCAAGGTGGCAGAGCCCGTAGAACAGGTAACAGATGAACTCAGGGAAATCCTCGATAACATGGTAGAAACCATGTATGACGCCGAAGGAATTGGCCTTGCGGCCACCCAGGTCAATGTTCATAAACGCATGCTGGTTATCGACATCTCTGAAGATCGCAATGATCCAATGATCTTCATCAACCCGGAAATCACTGTGCTGGACCCGGAACTGCTGGGTCATGAGGAAGGCTGCCTGTCCGTTCCCGGCTACTATGAAGAGGTGAACCGTCCCCGCCGGGTTAAAATCAATGCCATTGACAGGGATGGGCAACCTTTTGAAATGGAAGCTGAGGGAATTCTTGCCGTATGTATCCAGCACGAGCTGGACCACCTCAACGGCAAGTTGTTTGTCGATTATATTTCTGTCCTAAAGCGCCAGCGTATCAAATCAAAGCTGGAAAAAGAGCATCGCCTCCAGAAAGCCGCATCCTCGGCCTGATCACGCCATAATCTATGTCTGATTCTCCCCTGCGCCTTGTTTTCGCCGGTACCCCAGCCTTTGCTGCAGGTCATCTTGCCCATCTGGTTGATGTTGGCGCCACGGTGGTCGGGGTTTTTACCCAGCCTGACAGACCTGTAGGACGCGGCAAACAAATTCGGCCAACACCGGTGAAAGAAGTCGCTATCGCCCACGATATTCCTGTATTTCAGCCGCCGAAACTGGACCAGCATTCGGCTGAACAGCTCGCCGCACTTTCTGCCGATGTGATGGTAGTGGTTGCCTATGGCCAGATTCTTGGGAGGGACATTCTTGCCATACCGCGCCACGGTTGTATAAATGTACATGCCTCTTTGCTTCCGCGCTGGCGGGGAGCAGCTCCGGTTGAGCGGGCCATTCTTGACGGAGACAGGGAAACGGGTATTTCCATTATGCAGATGGATGCCGGGCTCGATACCGGGGATGTCCTGCTGACCTTGTCTACGCCGATCAGCGACGAAGATGATGCCGGTACAGTGACTCAAAGGTTGTCGACTCTTGGCAACCAGGGACTGGAAACAGTACTTGAAAACCTTGCATTCTTTCAGGCCAACGCAAAGCCCCAGAATGATCACTTTTCCACCTATGCCGCCAAGCTTGCCAAGGAAGAAGCCTGTATTGACTGGCAAAATAACGCCCTGGCGATACAGCATCAGGTCCAGGCATTTTTCCCCCGTTCTCCCGCTTACTTCTGGAAAAACGGAGAGAGAATGAGGATCCTGAAAGCCCTTGCCTTGAACAATGATACTGCCAGTCAACCGGGGACCGTCATCACCACACGCGATGATGCTATAGAGATTGCCTGTGGCACTGGAGTCCTGTCTGTTACACGTCTTCAGCTAGCAGGCAAAAAGCCGGCAACTGCCAGGGATATCCTCAATGGCCACCGCACGCTGTTTACACCCGGAGCCACATTGGCTGAGCCTGCACCCGCCTCATGAAAAATGAGAGTGACCGCTTACTTTCTTTAAAGGCATTAAGTTCCCTGCTGTCGGAACAGGGCTCCCTATCCTCTATTCTGGAAGACCTTGCCCGAAAGCAGCCCGAAGCCAACCTTTCACTGATCAGGGAGCTGGTTTACGGTGTCTGTCGTTGGTACTACCGCCTGGACTTTTTTATGTCACGACTCCTCGAAAAACCCCTAAGAACCAAGGATCGCGATATCCACTTGCTGGTCATGCTTGGCCTGTACCAGCTTTTACACATGCGCATACCTGACCATGCCGCTATAAATGAAACAGTCGCCCTGACCAGGGCCTTGAAAAAACCCTGGGCCAGGGGGCTGGTCAATGCCCTGTTGAGAAGAGCCCAGAGAGAGCGTGATTCCCTTGAGGCCGCCATAAAAGAGGATGAATTTGCCCGGGTCTCATTTCCTGCATGGCTGGCAGAACAAATTCAGCAGGATTGGGGCGATGATGCCAATCCCATCATGGATGCCAGCAATATCCAGGCCCCCATGACTTTGCGTGTTAACACAACCCGCAACAGTCGCGATGACTATCTCAAGACGCTTGAGATGGCTGGTATCCAGGCAACAGCAGGACATTCCGCCAGATCGGCCATCGTGCTCGAGACTCCCTGCGATACCAAAACCCTCCCTGGCTTTAGTGATGGGATGGTGAGTGTTCAGGATGAAGCTTCCCAGTTGTCTGCACAGATTCTTGCCCCTGAACCAGGTTCACGTGTGCTTGATGTCTGTGCAGCTCCCGGGGGCAAAACCTGCGCCCTGTTGGAAGAGGCCGCAGGAAACCTGGCCATGACAGCATTGGACAGCAGCGAGCGTCGCCTGGCCAAAGTCCATGAAAACCTGGCAAGACTTGGGCTCAACGCCAATGTTATTTGTGCCGACGGTACCGACACACAAAGCTGGTGCGATGGCAAACAGTTTAATGCGATCTTGCTGGATGCACCCTGCTCGGGAACCGGTGTTATAAGGCGACACCCGGATATCAAACTGCTGAGGAAAAAAGGGGATATATCCCGACTGGTAGACATTCAGTATCAGCTGCTAATGGCAATGTGGCCCATCCTGGCCTCGGGAGGCAAACTCCTCTATTCCACCTGCTCCCTCCTGAAAGTGGAAAATGAAGAACAAATAAGCCGTTTTATTAATGAAAAACCCGATGCCAGCCTGCTACCCCTGGCCTTACCAGGCGCCGGTTCCTGTACTGCCGGTATCCAGTTTTTCCCTGTCGCAGGTGGGTTCGACGGCTTTTACTATGCATTGCTGCAAAAAGCATGAAATGAGTGATTCAAACAGCCAGGTTCTGCAGACATTTAAGTATCTGCCTGAGAAGCACTATAATAGCGTCAGTTTTTTCCTGAAGCCAGCAGGAGCTGTTTCAACCCATGAAAATCATTATTCTCGGCGCCAATAAGGTTGGTGCCGCGCTGGCTGAAAATCTGGCGAAAGAAGCAAACGACATTACAGTTGTTGATCTGGATGCCGTCAGTCTTCGCGAACTCAAGGACCGTTTGGATATCGCAACGGTTGAAGGCCAGGTGTCCTACCCAAATATTCTGGAAAGTGCCGGCGCACGCGATGCTGATATGCTGATCGCCATCACTGAAAGTGATGAAGTAAACCTGGTAGCCTGCCAGGTTGCCTACTCACTGTTCAGAACCCCTAAAAAAATCTGCCGCCTGCGCTCCAACTCCTACGTGACAGCAGAGACACTTTTTAGCCCGGAAGCCATTCCCATCGATTTTGTGATCAGTCCTGAACAGGAAGTATCCCATTACATCAAGAGTCTTATCGATCTGCCAGGATCGCTCCAGGTTCTGGATTTTGCTAACGGCCTTGTACAACTGGTTGGTGTCAGGGCAACTCGGGGAGGTTTACTGGTTAACCAGGAAATTAAGACGCTGCGCGAACATATGCCCAATGTTGACACACGCGTTGCAGCCATTTATCGCAAGAACAGACCCATCATGCCTGCCGGTGATACCATCATAGAAGAGGGCGATGAGGTGTTCTTTATCGCCGCCAAGGAAGACATCCGTGATGTGATGAGCGAACTGCGCGAAGTGGACAAACCCTACAAGAACATCATGATTGCTGGTGGGGGCAATATTGGTGAACGCCTGGCAAAACAGCTGGAAGATCAGTACAGGACCAAGATCATCGAAGTGGATTTCGAACGGTGCAAGGACCTGACAGAAAAGCTCAAATCAACAACAGTCCTGCACGGTGATGCTTCGGGCAAGGAAATACTCATCGATGAGAACATTGAAGATACAGATGTCTTCCTGGCTCTGACCAATAATGATGATGCAAATATTATGTCTTCATTACTGGCGAAGCGTATGGGTGCAGCAAAGGTCATGACACTTATAGCCAATCCGGCCTATGTAGACCTGATCCAGAGCGGTGATATCGATATCGCCATTTCTCCGCAGCAGGCAACTATTGGCAGTTTGCTGACCCATGTGCGACGAGGCGATATTGTTAATGTGTACTCACTTCGACGTGGAGCAGCTGAAGCCATGGAGGCCATTGCCCATGGTGACAAAAATACCTCCAAGGTAGTCGGGCGCGCGATTGAGGATATTCCTCTACCGGAAGGAACAACAATCGGGGCTATCGTCCGAGACAACAAAGTGTTTATCGCCCACGATAACATTGTCATTGAAACAGATGATCATGTGATCCTATTTGTCGTTGACAAGAAACGTTTGCCTGAACTTGAGCGTCTCTTCCAGGTTGGCCTCACCTTCTTCTAACAGTCGTAACTCACTGAAAGAGATACACCAATGCCCATGAACCTGCCAGTAATACTTCGCATCCTTGGCGTGTTACTGATGTTATTCAGCATCACACACTTGCCACCAATCATGGTATCGCTGTATTACGGAGACGGCATCCACTTCTCTTTCCTGTTCACCTTCCTGATTACCCTGCTCAGTGGTTTTGTTCTGTGGGCCCCGGTGATGCACAACAATAAAGAGCTACGTATACGGGACTGTTTTCTTGTGGTGATACTGTTCTGGACCGTCCTGGGCTCTTTCGGAAGCATCCCTTTCCTATTGGCAGATTCATTGCAGATGAGCACTACTGATGCTTTTTTTGAATCCATATCCGGTCTCACCACTACCGGCGCTACGGTATTATCCGGCCTGGACGATCTGCCCAGATCCATTCTTTACTATCGGCAACAACTCCAGTGGCTTGGCGGTTTAGGTATCATCGCCATTGCAGTCGCCATCCTGCCCATGCTGGGTATCGGGGGGATGCAACTGTATCGCGCTGAAAGTCCTGGTCCTGTTAAAGACAATAAGTTGCTGCCCCGTGTGACACAAACAGCCAAGGCACTTCTGTTTATTTATATTTCACTTACCATAGCCTGTGCTCTTGCCTATTACCTGGCGGGTATGACATTTTTTGATGCGATAGGACACAGCTTTGCGACTATTGCTATCGGTGGCTTCTCTACCCATGATGCAAGCATTGGCTATTTCAGCTCTGAAGCTATTGAAATGATAGCGGTCATTTTCATGTTTATTTCCGGTATCAATTTCGCTCTACATTTTTTTGCCTGGGAACATAAAAGCTATAAACATTATTTCAGGGATAGTGAATGTACTTTCTACATTGGCATGTTAGGTACTGTTGCATTCATCGCCATACTTTTCCTGGTATTTTCAGGAACCTATGATTTCAGGGATGCCTTTTTCAAAGGTCTCTTTGAGGTTGTTTCCATAACCACGACCACTGGCTTCAGTACGGCTGACTTCAGTGCCTGGCCAACATTTCTTCCTTTCCTGCTTTTTTACATGGCCATCATTGGCAGTTGTGCCGGTTCCACCGGAGGAGGAATGAAGGTCATTCGAATCCTGTTAATCATCAAACAAGGCTTTAGGGAAATCGAAAAACTTATTCATCCGAATGCCGTCATCCCCATCAAGCTTGGGGAGCAACGTGTACCAGATCGAGTACTTGAATCTGTCTGGGGATTTTTCTCGGTATATGTCATGGCCTATATGGCCATGCTGCTCGCCTTGCTGGCTGTTGATCTTGATATTACGACAGCATTCACGGCTGTAGGCGCCAGTATCAACAACCTTGGCCCAGGACTAGGCGGGGTTACTGAAACTTATGGGGACATCCCTACTGCCGGGAAATGGATTTTATGCCTTGGGATGTTGCTTGGTCGCCTGGAGGTATTTACTCTCCTTGTCATACTGTCACCACATTTCTGGCGCAGCTAAATCAAAATCTGGATAATAAATTTTTACAGCCTTACCCTTTTTTATCTACCCAATATAGACTTTCTATACTTTGCTGTTAGCTGACTATTACTCACTACCCCATCAATTTAGCTTCCAGCTTCTGCCACACCTTCTCTGGTGTAAACGAATGCATACATGATGACATTTTTGTTTTCCTGTTTTCAAAATTGCAGACTCTTTTATAGCATGGTGCACAGGTATAAGGTGGTTTACTCGCTGTAATCCAGGACTGGTTAGATCCGGTAGTCCCAATCAAGTCAGCGCTGGTAGGTCCATACAATGTAACCGCCGGGGTACCTGTCATAGCTGACAGGTGCGCAAGTCCTGTATCACAACAAATAGCTCCTCTGGCTTCTTTCAGTAGACCGCCTATTTCTGACAGGGTCATTTTTGGTAATGAAATAGCATTGTCATGACTATTTGCAATTCTTTGTGCGCGTTCCAATTCTTCCTTGTTTCCACCCGGGAGTAGAACATCATATCCTGCCGTCTCCGCCAATTTGATCACATCATGCCAGTATTTTTCAGGCCAGAGTTTTGTCGACCAACTCGCATTATGCACCAGTACAAGAAATGGATTTTTTATTTGAATGTCCGGTAATCTAAATGCATCGTTTTTCAATCCGTATTCCGGAATTGTTTCAGGTAGCCTGTATGACAATGCCCTAGCAAAAAGTTCACGTTGTCGAGCTATAGCATGATTTTTCCGGTCTATACAATGCTTATACCTATACGCTAACCAGGCAGGTTGTTCAGCAACACTTTCTCTATCCATTCCATGGATTGACCCTCTTCTCAGAAAACTGATAAAAGAACTTTTAACATTATTCTGGGCATCAATGATGCAATCATAATTATTTAAATTGATCTGACGATAAAATTTTTTGAATTCCCCATCTGCCAGGGATTTCCAAAAAGTCTTTTTCCATCGCCGATGGGCACTTGTGTATATATTTTTTACGGAGGGGTGCCATGATGGAACTTCAGCGAAAGTTTCATCAACTATCCAGTCAAACTCAATTCCAGGGAATTCCTGGCACGCATCAGTCAACGCTGGCAGTGCATGCATAAGATCTCCCATCGACGTCAATTTGATGACAAGAACACGCATGCGTTTGATAGCTGATCCCCAGAGAGTTAAGTATTCATTGATGGAGAAAAATTCAGGAAAACAGTTTTTTCAATTTTGCAGTCCATCCATGGCGTTTGCCGTGTTTATTGGCTGCTCTGTCATCTTCCACGAAGTTAATCTGTATAGATTGCCGCAAACCCTCAAATGCCGGATATCCATGCCAGCAATTATCAGTCACTTTAAATGCGATCATGGTTCCCACATTCGGTGCCACCTCGGAGACAAAATCTTCCATATTTTCACTACGTAGAATTCTTAACCGACCTGTTTCTGATTCCCACTGCTCATTGAAATAGATAAGGATCGTCGCCATTTTTGATTTTGAATCAGTGTGAATTCTTCCGTCTTTTGCCCTGGACTGCCCTCGTAGTGTAATTACCATTGGCCTGTCTCTCAGATCCAAACCCAGTTTGCTGGAAATTATCTCCCTGAACTCAGGTTGGTTAAGCTCTTCAAGCAAATTATTAAATGCCCGTCCCGGGTTTACTTCAGTTAGTGCAAAACTCCCTCCGGCAGAAATTTCCGGAAATGCGCGGTGGACACTGTCAACAGATTCAGGGGCAATGACGTTTTCCACCACAAAAAAAGGGAATGGATCCGAATTGATTCGGGCATCGGATACTGCTTTAAGATCAAGAATACTGCTCATGGATTCTCTCTTATCATTAATGATGAAATTATTTCGTGAACCAACATTGCATTCAAGAAGCATACACCTAAATCATGTATCTATTGATGGGTTTCTCAATAGGGCCGTTTTTCGCCCTCAGGAACACGCTTGAATCGTTTATATTCCCACTGATATTCAGCTGGATATTTCCTGACAACAGCTTCGACACTAGCATTCAATCCTTGAAGGGACTCTGGCATATGCTCGGCATATATATTGTCATCAGGGCGACTGAAAATAATTTTCCATCCATGTCGGTTTTCTGCCTGGTATTTTACCGCCATACCAACCAGTGCACTTGCCCCTGTTTTCTGGATAAGCCTGCTGACAAGTGTCATGGTAAGAACCTGCTTGCCAAAAAAAGGGGCAAACTCTCCTCCAGCATCATTTGGCACCTGATCAGGTAGGATAGCAACAATTTCACCGCTTTTAAGCGATTTTAACAATGAAGCTACGCCCCGGTTATCCGTTGCCACCATGGTGGCCCCGGCCCGGCTCCTGGCGTTGAATATTAACTTGTCCAGTTTCCTGTCTCTGGGTGCCTGGTAAAGCTGGCTGCTCTGGCCACATCCGCAACAGTTCAGGTACAACCCAAAGACTTCCCAGTTACCAATATGGGGCGCGATAATAATCGCACCTTTACCGTTGGTCATAATTTCCTGCAGCAGCTCCAGTCCCTCGACTTCATGCACATGATCCAATACCTTTTCCTTGTCCCATAACCAGGCAGGGCCACTTTCAGTGATCGTTTGAAAAGTGCTTGAAACACTGCGCTTGCCTAGAAGCTGGCGCTCACTTTCAGAAAGCTCTGGAAAACAGATGGCCAGATTTTTCTTTGTTGTATCTGCCATTCTGGATGAAAACATCCAGCTAAGGGCGCCCACAAGGGAACCAACCCTCCTTACCCAGCCCAGCGGAAGCAGGGACATAACACGGAGAAAAGTAATGATTAAAAATGATTTCAAAGTTCAGGATGCCTGCAAGCCAGTGTTTTTCTGCTCTGAAGGGACTTAATTCTCGCGTTCAAGGCAGGTTTTTAGCATAATTAGCGCTTTTTCGAACCAACCGCCATTTTAGCTGAATTTACTTAGCCAGGAGCCTTTTTTGAACAACCCGGCACCCGTAGATGTTTCAACTTTTCAGGGCCTGATTCTGGCCCTGCAACAATTTTGGGCAGACCATGGCTGCGTGATTATCCAGCCCCTGGATATAGAGGTTGGTGCAGGCACCTTCCACACCGCCACTTTTTTGCGCGCTATTGGCCCAGAAAGCTGGAACAGTGCCTATATCCAGCCTTGCAGACGCCCGACAGACAGCCGCTATGGTGAAAACCCCATGCGCCTGCAACATTATTACCAGTTCCAGGTCATATTGAAACCTTCTCCAGATAATATTCAGGATTTGTATCTAAAATCGCTTAAATTTCTGGGAATAGACACCAACGTGCACGATGTTCGTTTTGTAGAAGATAATTGGGAGTCCCCGACCCTCGGTGCCTGGGGCCTTGGCTGGGAAGTCTGGTTAAACGGAATGGAAGTAACCCAGTTCACCTATTTCCAGCAGGCTGGTGGACTCGAATGTTTCCCTGTCAGTGGTGAAATCACCTATGGCATTGAGCGGATAGCCATGTATTTGCAGGGAGTCGATAGTATTTTTGATATTGTCTGGGCTGAAACACCCAACGGCACGGTGACATACGGCGATGTTTTTCAACAAAATGAAGTTGAAATGTCTGGATATAATTTTGAACATGCCAATATCGACAATCTGTTTCGCTATTTCGATGACTGCGAAACCCAATGTCAGTACCTCATTGAGCAACAGCTGGTATTACCTGCCTATGAAATGGTGCTAAAAGCCTCACATTATTTCAATTTGCTGGATGCACGATCAGCCATTTCTGTTACTGAACGCCAACGTTATATCCTGAGGGTCAGGGCGCTTGCCCGGTCTGTAGCCCAGGCTTATTACGACTCCCGGGCCAGGCTGGGCTTTCCGCTTGCCCCCGAAGCACTCAGAAAGGACGCCTTGGAGAAATTCAACAATGAATAAGCAGAATCTCCTTATTGAAATTGGCACCGAGGAATTACCTCCCAAAGCCTTGCTTCCCCTATCAAAAGCCTTTCAGCAGGAAATTGAAAAAGGCCTGAAAACAGCTAACCTGGCTTTTGAGGGATCCATCCCTTTTGCTACCCCGCGTAGATTAGCTCTGAGAGTTTCCTCCCTGCAGGATACACAGGATGATGTCTACATAGAACGATATGGGCCAGCAACCAAAGCTGCTTATGATGAATCAGGAAAGCCTACAAAAGCAGCAGAAGGGTTTGCCCGTTCATGTGGCGTAGAGGTTGGCGAACTGTCGGAAAAGTCTGATGGTAAAGTTACCAAGCTTTTTTATTCAGACACTAGGGCAGGGGAAAGTGCAATTTCGCTTATACCCGGAATTATTGAAACCGCGCTGGAAGCGCTGCCTATTCCAAAGAGGATGCGCTGGGGAAGCTCCCGTGAAGAATTTGTTCGTCCAGTCCACTGGGTCCTCATACTTTTTGGCGATATGGTTGTACCCGCTACTATCATGGGGATTCAATCAGGTAACAGTACGTATGGACACCGGTTTCATCATCCTGAATCCATTACTCTGGATAACCCTGACAGTTATGAACAGGTCCTTACAGAAACTGCATATGTCATTCCTGATTTCATTACTCGCCGGACCATAATACAGGAACAGATTCTCGCCCAGGCTGCTGCTATTGATGCAAGCGTGGAAATTGATCCTGTACTGCTCGATGAAGTTAACGCCCTTGTAGAATGGCCTGTTGCCCTGACCGGTTCATTTGACAAGAAGTTTCTCGACATACCCAAGGAAGCCCTGATTTCTTCCATGAAGAAACATCAAAAGTGCTTCACCCTTGAAGATAACGACGGCAACATCAAGCCCTTTTTCATCACCCTAAGTAATATTGAGAGTAAAGACCCTTCCAAGGTCATCTCAGGAAACGAACGCGTTATCCGACCACGTCTTGCGGATGCCGCATTTTTCTTTGAACAGGACAAGAAACAATCTCTCATGTCCCGGCGGGATAAACTACAGACGGTGATTTTTGAACAGACACTTGGGACGGTTTATGACAAGTCCCAACGCGTGTCTGTATTGGCAGTCTCCATCGCCTCAATACTTGGAATCAGTACAGAGCAAACCCAACGGGCAGCTGAACTGGCAAAGTGTGATTTGCTTACTGGCATGGTTGGTGAATTTGCTGATCTGCAAGGCATCATGGGCTATTACTATGCCATTCATGATGGTGAGGATGAAATTGTAGCCAAGGCTATTAACGAACAATACCTCCCAGGATTTTCAGGCGATTCCCTTCCCGAAACTGATATCGGTATTGCCCTGGCGCTTGCTGAGAGAATCGATACCATAGTCGGACTATTTGGTATTGGCCAACCGCCAACTGGTTCCAAGGATCCTTATGCACTCAGAAGAGCCGCTCTTGGTATCCTTCGAATAATTGTCGAAAAACAACTAGCACTGGATCTCTCTGATTGTGTTGCCAATGCGATTAATGGCTATAACAATTTACCCGAACCTGATGGTCTTCAGGATAAAGTCCTAGATTTCATCTTTGAACGTTTTCGTGCCTGGTATGCTGATGAAGGTATTCGTGCCAATATTTTCCAGGCCGTAGATGCTGTCCGCTCAACCAGTCCCTATGATTTTGATTTGCGCATCAAAGCCGTTCAGTCATTTTCTACCATGAATGAAGCTCTTGCCCTCTCAGCAGCAAACAAACGCGTCTCTAATATTCTCGCCAAATTGGACAATCAACCAACAGGTAACGTTCAGTCGAAATTACTGGAAGAGGGCGCCGAAAAACAATTAGCTGACAATCTGGGCTCCCTGATCTCCCAAGTCCAACCGTTAATCGACAAAAAAGACTACACCACCGCGCTGTCCAATATGGCCAGTCTGCAAAAAGATGTAGATGCATTTTTTGATACTGTCATGGTCAACACAGACAATGAGGCATTACGAATTAACAGGCAAACCCTGCTACATAATTTACGTCAGCTTTTTTTGCAAATTGCTGATATCTCCCATTTGCAGTCGACATGATCCGGAGATATGGTGGAATCCCCTTTAATTATTCTTGACCGTGATGGTGTTATAAATCACGACTCCGATGACTATATCAAGAATGAGGAAGAGTGGATCCCACTGGCCGGAAGCATAGAAGCTATCAGTAACTTATCCCAGGCGGGCTTTACTGTCTGTGTTGCTACCAATCAATCCGGACTTGGCAGGGGACTTTATGACGAGTACGCACTGGCTCGCATGCATGGGCTAATGTGCTCATTAGTTGAGGATGCCGGCGGAACGATTAATGGGATTTTTTACTGTCCACATACCCCATCTGATAATTGCCAGTGTCGAAAGCCTGCCACAGGTCTGCTTGACCAGATCGAATCACAATTTAACAAGCCGGTAAAAGGCTCCTGGTTTGTCGGCGATACACAAAAAGATATAGGTGCCGCGCTGGCTAAAGGCTGTAAACCAATTTTGGTGCTTACCGGCAAGGGAAGCTATACCCGGGATACAATGGCAGTTGAAGCGCTAGAAAATATTCCGGTCTTTGATGACCTGTTCTCAGCGGCGATGTTCATTATTGCTGATCAGGAAAACCTTTCGGCATCAGGTAACTGATATGCAATTCCTGCGATCTTTGCTTTTTTATCTCGGATATTTTGTCGTACTGGTTCCCCACGCGATACTTTGTGTCATTCTGGGCATTTTCATGCCGCTTAAAATGCGCTACCGCTACTTTCTGGTCTGGAATGCTTTCTGTCTCTGGTGGCTGCGTATCACCTGCGGCATCAAACATGAAGTTATAGGTATGGAAAATGTGCCACCTGCCCCTTTTGTATTGCTTGCCAATCATCAAAGCCCCTGGGAAACTCTTTTCCTCTATTGGGAGTTCCTTCCTATTTGTGCCATCCTCAAAAGAGAGCTCTATAAAATTCCTTTTTTTGGCTGGGCCCTCAGGCTTCTACGCCCCATTGCTATAGACAGATCCAAACGGGGAAAGGCATTACAGCAGTTACTCGAGCAGGGCAGGGAAAACCTGGACGATGGTTTTTCTGTACTTGTCTTTCCTGAAGGCACACGTGTTGAGCCAGGTTCAGAAAAGAAGTATTCAGCCGGGGGTGCCGAACTAGCCATTGCATCCGGCAGGATGATTGTCCCCCTTGCCCATAATGCAGGACTTTTCTGGCCGGCTCACAAGTTTGTCAAACATGCAGGCACAATCAGGGTTGTAATTGGAAAGCCTATTGATCCCACTGGCAGAAAAGCCAGGGATGTTACACGCGAAGTAGAAGCCTGGACACGCCAGGCTCTTTAGACATCCAGGTTGGATACTTTCAACGCGTTGGATTCAATGAAATCACGTCTCGGCTCGACCTGGTCACCCATGAGGGTATAGAAAAGCTGATCCGCACTCATCGCATCATCTATGGTGACACGGGTCATTCGGCGGAATTCGGGATCCATGGTTGTTTCCCATAACTGATCCGGGTTCATTTCACCCAATCCCTTATAACGCTGCAGGTAAATTCCACGCATTCCTTCCTTCATCAGCCATTCCAGTGCCTGTTTGAAGTCTTTGACTTCCAGTGTTTTTTCACCACGCTTGATATAGGCTCCAGCTTCAAACAAGCCGGACAGGTTTTCACCCAGCCTTGTCATTGACTTATATTCTTCTGACTTGAACAACTCGGGCCTCAGGGTTGTTTTCCTGGAAACACCATGAATAAAAGATTTCACAACGGGCTCGTAAACTTTTTCCTCTTCATCGTAAACCACGCTGAAAATATAGAGAGAACCAGACTTACAGGATTCTGCCACTGCCGCTTCCAGCCCTCTGGTCCAGGACTCAACTTTGGACTCATCAGCCATATCCTCAAACTTCAACGCTTCTTTATTTATAAGCTCTTCCAGCACTTCAGAAGGATATTGATGAGACAGTCTTTTTATAATAGAACGAACGTTTCTGTATTCATTGACAATATCTTCAAGTGCACCCCTGTTGATTCCCGGTGCCTCTGCGTTCACATGCAGACTGGCTCCTTCAAGTGCATTCTGGGTCTGGAATTGTGCCAGCTCCTCATCATCCTTAAGGTATTGTTCCTGTTTTCCTTTACGTATTTTGTAGAGTGGTGGCTGAGCTATAAAAATATGCCCGCGGTCTACAAGCTCACGCATCTGGCGAAAAAAGAAGGTTAAAAGCAGGGTCCTGATATGGGAGCCATCTACATCAGCATCGGTCATAATTATAATGCTGTGGTACCGCAAATTATCGACATTAAACTCCTCGCTACCAATGCCACAGCCCAAGGCCTTGATCATTGTGCCAATTTCAACTGAGCTCAGCATCTTGTCGAACCGCGCCTTTTCCACATTCAGAATTTTTCCCTTCAGGGGAAGAATGGCCTGGTTTTTTCTATTTCGTCCCTGCTTGGCTGACCCGCCAGCTGAATCGCCCTCAACGATAAACAATTCGGAAAGTGCCGGATCCTTTTCCTGACAATCCGCCAATTTACCTGGTAGTCCAGCCACATCCAGAGCCCCTTTTCGGCGAGTCATCTCGCGAGCTTTACGTGCGGCCTCCCTGGCCCTGGCAGCATCAAGCATCTTATTCACAATACTCTTGGCTTCCAGTGGGTTTTCCAGCATGAAATCGGCAAATTGACGCCCCATTTCCTGTTCTACAGCCGTTTTTACTTCTGAGGAAACCAGTTTGTCCTTGGTCTGGGAGGAAAACTTCGGATCAGGGACCTTAACGGAAATGATTGCGGTGAGCCCTTCCCGGGCATCATCACCGGACGTAGTGATTTCCTTGCCCTTTTTGCTTTCCATTTCCTTATCGATATAATTTTTCAAAACCCGTGTTAAGGCCCCACGGAATCCCGCCAGGTGTGTACCACCATCACGCTGGGGTATGTTGTTGGTGTAAGGATATATGTTTTCCTGGTAGCCATCATTCCACTGCATAGCCACCTCGATACCAATGCCATCATTTTCTGATGAAAAGTGGAAAATCTTGTTAATCGGGCTCTTGTTCTGATTGAGATAGTCGACGAAAGCTTCCAGACCACCATCATACTTGAAGGTTTCTGACCTATCAGTGCGCTCATCAACCAACTCAATAGCCACGCCCGCATTCAGGAATGCCAGTTCACGCAGCTTTTTAGCCAGGATGTCATATTCAAATTCAATATTAGTGAATGTATCCACTGAAGGCTTGAAGTGACAGGAAGTTCCGGTGATATCAGTATCACCTACAACTTTCAGTGGTTCTTCAGGAACACCATGATGGTAGATTTGCTCGTGAGTCTTTCCACCCCGGTGAATAGTCAGTTTAAGGTAAGAGGAAAGGGCGTTAACGACAGAAACCCCAACCCCATGCAATCCACCACTGACCTTGTAGCTATTATCATCAAACTTGCCGCCAGCATGCAATACAGTCATGATAACTTCCGCTGCAGAGACCCCTTCATCGTGAATCTCGGTAGGTATACCGCGACCGTTATCGGAAACACTGATAGTTTCATCACTGTGCACTACAATCTTGATAAGGTCACAGTGGCCGGCCAATGCTTCATCAATGGAATTATCCACCAGCTCAAATACCATATGGTGCAGACCAGTACCATCATCGGTATCGCCAATGTACATTCCGGGTCTTTTTCTGACCGCATCAAGCCCCTTCAGGACCTTGATACTCGAAGAATCATAGCTATCATTTTCTGACATGACGGGGTATTCCCTGGTTGACGTAAGCGCTTGATTTTAAAAGCCCTATTATACTATCCAGAAGGGGTGTTTTGTCACCTCTCCAATTCCTTTATTTTACCATGTTCCACGTGAAACAGCTTGTATTCCTGGCTATCCAGGCCACTTTCTTCCAACGCCTGAGCAAGATCATCAGAGTCCGTACCCGTAATGAATATCTGCCCGGAAAGATCTTTTAGTAACATACAGACTTTACGTCTGTTAACCCGATCAAGCTCTGCAGGCAGGTCATCTATCAGGTAAAGACACTCCTGACCCGAATGCGAAGAAAGAAAGGCTCCCTGGGCGAGCTTCATTGCACTGACAACCAGCTTTTGTTGCCCACGAGACAAGATGTCACATGCATTTTGTGAAGCCATCCTGATTTTCAGGTCGGCGCGCTGTGGCCCGGCTGTTGTGTATCCTAGGCTAAAATCCCGGTCCTGATTACGAAGGATAACGTCTTCCAGGCTTTCTTCTTCTGCCCATCCACGGTAATAGCGAAAGCTGAGATCTTCCAGTGTAATGAGGGAAGACAGCATATTCCTAAGAAAGGGGAGAAAGGACTCCAGGTATTCTTTACGAAATTTATCTATCTCCATGGCATGCCGGACCATTTCCCGCGTCCAGGGCACAAGCTCACTTAGAGGCGCATGTTTCTTTAGCAGGCTGTTTCTGTTCTGAAGACTACGCCTGAAAGAGCGCCAGTGATTAAAAAAAGCGTGTTCCACGTGAAACACTCCCCAATCCAGATATTGACGCCTAGATTTTGGCCCACCTTCTAACAGGTGAAATGCTTCCGCATTAAGCAATTGAAGAGGCAGGTGTTTAGCCAGTTCTGCGGTGGATTGGGCTTTTTCTCCCTGTATTTTTATTTGTGGTGCATCATCCAGGCTGCGACTAATACCGAGGGCGTAATCAGTGTTGAGCTGTACAAAAACGGAACAGGTCCGTTGCCCCTGCTGAATAAGAGGCGTTTGTTGGGTATTGCGAAAAGAGCGCCCCATACCTAGCAGGTAGATAGCTTCAAGGAGGCTGGATTTACCGCTACCATTTTCTCCGGCGACAAGATTAACCCTTGCAGCAGGAGACAAGCTTGCCTGGCTAATATTGCGGAAAGATGATAACTGGAGTTTATGAATGCTGGGCATTATGGCCCCTGCATCTCAGGAATTGCAGACGCTACAACCTCATTGGCATTACCACATAGGTGGCACTGCTATCTTCTGAGGACTGGACCAATGCGCTGCTGTTAGGGTCTGAGACAATGATCTGCACATTATCCGAGTTAAGGACATTCAGTACATCCACCAGGTAAACGACATTGAAGCCTATCTCGAGAGAGTCGCCTTTGTACTCAACAGGCACAGTTTCTTCTGCTTCTTCCTGTTCAGGGTTATTGGCAATAATCTTGAGCTCGTCATTGGATAGAATGAGCCGTATCCCACGAAACTTTTCATTGGAAAGAATGGCCGTTCTATTCAATGAATCACGTAACTGCTCGCGTCCAGCAATGACATTTTTGTCACCTCCTTTGGGCAGTACGCGGTTGTAGTCAGGAAACTTTCCATCAACCAGCTTTGAAGTAAAGGTAAAGTTGGCCATGGTGGCACGGATATGATTTGTGCCCAGCACAACGTTTATCTCTTCGTCTTCACCATCGGAAAGGAGTCGGCCCAGCTCCAGGACCCCTTTTCTGGGAATAATAACTCCGACCGTATCGGCTGTTGATGCCTTCATGGTTTCAGTCTGCATCGCGAGCCGATGCCCGTCTGTCGCTACCACACGAAGGTAGTCAGGGCTCACTTCAATCAACATGCCATTGAGGTAATAACGAACATCCTGCTGCGCCATGGCAAATCCGGTGTTCTGGATCATGGCCCTGAGCATTTCTTTGGATGCCGTGAAATCGAGCGTGCCGGCAGACTCATCAACACCAGGAAAGTCGGTAGAAGGCAGGGTGGACAAAGAGAATCGGCTTCGGCCTGATTGTATCTTGAGTTTGTCATCATCCAGATTGAATTTCAGGCTTGCGCTGTCAGGCAAGGATTTACAGATATCCATGAGTTTCCTGGCTGGCACCGTAATCTCGCCATCACTGGAAGAACCATCCACGTTGACCCTGCCAATCAACTCCACTTCGAGATCTGTCCCTGTCAGGGACAACTGGTCTTTTTCAAGGGATAGCAGGACATTGGAAAGAACTGGCAGAGTCTGCCGTCTTTCAACTACACCTGTGACAAGCTGAAGTGGTTTGATAAGGGCTTCTCTGGAGATTTCGAATTGCATGATAAAATGTAATCCTTTGTTTTAATTGAATATTTAGCTAGAAAGTGACCTGAGCAGGTTCTTATAGTCTTCATTGATATCCGATGAGGACTTTCGCAAGTCATTTATGGTGCGACAGGCATGCAACACGGTGGTATGGTCCCTGCCTCCATACATATTGCCGATTTCGGGCAGACTATGATTGGTTAGCTCTTTTGAAAGGCACATCGCTATCTGCCTTGGCCTGGCTACAGAGCGGGTTCTCCGTTTGGAGACCATATCCGCCATTTTGATTTTGTAATACTCAGCAACAGTGCGTTGGATATTATCAACACTGATCAGCTTGTTCTGAATTGCCAACAGATCCTTCAATGCTTCCTTGATCAATGGAATTGTAATATCTGATCCCATGAAACGGGCATGGGCAATAACTTTCTTTAGTGCACCCTCCAGTTCCCTGACATTGGATCGCAACTTTTGTGCCATGAACATGGCTTCATCATTAGCCAGGTAAACCTGCTCATGATTTGCCTTGTTTATAAGAATAGCAGCACGTGTTTCCAATTCTGGTGGCTCAACAGCTACTGACAGCCCCCAGCCAAACCGGGACTTTAGCCTTTCTTCCAAGCCATTGATTTCACTATGATATTTGTCACATGTCATAATAATCTGGCGGCCTCCTTCAAAAATTGCATTGAAGGTATGGAAAAATTCTTCCTGTGAACGCTCTTTGTTGGCAAAAAACTGTATATCGTCAATCAGCAGGGCATCCACTGAATGATAATAACGCTTGAACTCATTAATCGCATTGAGCTGCAACGCAGACACCATACTCCCGACGAACGTCTGGGAATGCAGGTAGACCACATTAGCCTCGGGGTTCTGGTCCCTGAGATGGTTGCCGATAGCATGCATTAAATGAGTTTTACCGAGACCGACACCTCCATAAATAAACAGGGGGTTGTAGGCACCACCGGGGTTATCGGCTACCTGTGCGGCGGCAGCACGGGCTATCTGGTTGGATTTACCTTCTATAAAGTTATTAAAGGTGTATGCCGGATTAAGCTCCCCTTTGTACCGCTGACTTTTTGCACGGGAATCAGATTTGGCGGGCTCCATTGAGTCCGCCGGAATGCTGATACGATAGGAGTTCGCACCTGAAGGAACTCTTGCATGACCGGCCCTGTTGTCTTGCCTGGCTTCTGAAAAAGACTCTTCACTGGAATCCGGTTCCAGGGCATTTGTCAGGTCAGTAGTGCTCAATGCCTGATCCAGGGATATATCAGCCGGGAGTTTTTCAGCATTAGCGATTTCAAGAACTACTTCTGGACAGCGGCCGTGACTGTTCTCTTCAATAATTTCCTCAATGCGGGGCAAAAAATTGTCCTTGACCCATTCCAGGATAAATTTGTTCGGGGCGAGCAAATACAAGGTATTATTGCCGTTAATAAACCGAAGAGGGCGGATCCAGGTGTTAAATTGTTGAGAAGGCAGTTCGTTTTTCAGACAGTAAATGCATTTTTGCCAAGTGGCGACGATCACAGCTTCAGAGTCTCCTGATTGTTTTTATTCTTTGGCGAAAAGATGCGACAATTCTACCCAGTGCCCATCCTGTTATCCACACAAAACAAGCTTTTTCTCATTATTTTCGCATCTTTTATTTTCTTTATTTATCATTTAGTTATAAACATTAGGTCTAATTTTACAGCTTTAAAATCACTGAAAAATATTGCCTCAAGACGCCGCAGGTTTGTGTGTAAATTGTGGATAACTTGTGAGCTGAAGTGTGATATTGCAAACCATTAAAAGCACACCCTGTTAATGGAGTTTAGTACTATAAATTTACCTATAAAATTTACCTATAAATAGAAACAGGAATGTTGAGGAAAGAGCCCTTGCCAGAAAGAGCATTAGTTCTATGGGCTGGAATTTAGCCAAGGGTCAATTGGCCTTCAAATCAACCCCTGTTAAATTGCAATATCTCGCGAAACCCATTAGAATTCGCATCCCTTTTTTGGGGCCCCGTCAGATGACCGGAAAAGTGGTTTTCAGGCAAGAGGCAACTAAACATAAACAGGTTATATCTGATTAAGCTGTCAATCGATAGCATGAATTTCAGGAAATATCATGAAAAGAACTTTTCAGCCAAGCGTACTTAAACGCAAAAGAACTCACGGTTTCAGGTCTCGTATGGCCACAAAAGCCGGCCGTCAGGTTTTAAACCGCAGAAGAGCCAAAGGTCGCGCACGACTGTCTGCCTGAATTTCAGGGCATTTTCTTTAATGCTCTGAAGAGGGCAGCCTTGCCAGCAGGAGGATTAGTTGAAGGTGGATCAGCGATTCCCCAGATCCTGTCGCCTGTTGGATTCAAAAGCCTTTGAGAACGTATTTAATAAACCCGATTTCAGGGTTTCCAATAGATATTTTCTGATTCTTGGCTGCTGGTCTGACTTTGAAGAACCCCGGCTAGGGGTGATTGTTGCCAAGAAAAATGTGGCCAAGGCAGTCCAGCGAAACCGCATAAAACGGTTAATCAGGGAGTCATTCAGACTGAGCAAAAACAGGCTACATACTGCGGACCTGGTGGTTCTATCACGAAAAGGACCACAAAATCTGAATAACAGTGAATGTGTTTTTCATCTCAACTCGCTGATTGATGAAATTGAAAAGAAAAAGGTTAATAAAGGGACAGCTCCCTGAACAAATGCCCTATGGTCAGAGTCCTTATTTTTCTTATTCACTGCTATAAAAGACTGCTTAGCCCTTTTCTCGGGCCTAACTGCAGATTTTACCCCTCCTGTTCCAGCTATTTCATTGAAGCTCTTGAGAAGCATGGTTTCTTTAAAGGTGTGTGGCTAGGCCTAAAGCGCATATGTCGCTGTCATCCCCTTAATGAAGGAGGCCATGATCCAGTGCCAAAATGTAACCATGCCGACGTCAAAGCCTTAACCACTAAAGCACTTTCCGGCAATTGAGGAATACCTAACTCCGATGGATATCAAACGTAATTTATTGTTCGTAGGCCTAGCTGTAGTCAGTTATCTGATGCTCCTCGCCTGGAATGAAGACTACCCTCAGGAAAGTGAGTCAATAGCTGCCCCAACAGGAGAAATTCCCACGGCTATCAGTGGACAGGGCACAGCTACTGGCAGTGAAATACCTGTATCAGCGGAAACCACGGATAATAATGATCTGCCAACAGCGCCAGTGGCTTCTGCAGTGACGGCAGATGCTGTCGCTACGGCGCAAACTGAAGCATCACGCCTCATAACAGTAACAACGCCCAAACAAATTGTTACTATCGATTTGCTAGGTGGAGATATCGTGGGATTGTCATTGCCAACTTTCCCAGTGTCCATTGATTCGCCAAATGATCCATTTCCATTGCTTCGCCAGGATTCCGGCATGGTGTACGTGGCGCAAAGTGGCATGATCGGGCGTAACGGGCCAGATGCGGGCAGTAACGGACGTCCACTATATTCAACATCCGGAACAGCATTCACTATTGATTCAGAAGAACAGTCAGTAGATCTGGTCTATAACACAGCGGATAACGTTCAGATAACAAAACGATTTATCTTCTCACCTGATGATTTTCTGATCCGCGTACAATACCTGGTGAATAACAACAGTAATGCTTCCTGGCAAGCCAATATGTTTGGCCAGATAAAAAGGGATGGTTCAAACGATCCCAGTGATACTGGCAGTTTTAGCTTGAGGACTTTTCTGGGTGCAGCAGTCAATACTGCAGACGATCCGTATGTGAAGATGGACCTTGAGGACATAGAGGATGGTGTTGACCCAATAGAAAATACAGGTGGTTGGATAGCATTTTCCCAACATTACTTTGTATCAAGCTGGATTCCGGATAGTAACTCACAAAATACATTCACCATGCGTCAGAATACACAGGGTGAATACTTGATGACCTTTGTAAATTCTGCTGTATCTGTTGCTCCTGGTGAAAATGCCAGTGTGGAAGCCCAGTTCTGGGCCGGTCCTAAGGACCAGTACAGGCTTGAGGAAATCTCACCAAATTTGGGTCTAACTATCGACTATGGACGGTTTTATTTCATTGCAGCCCCTATTTTCTGGCTCCTCACACAAATCAATGATGCAATAGGAAACTATGGTTTTTCCATTCTGGTCCTCACACTTGTAATCAATACACTCCTGTTTCCTTTATCCTACAAGAGCTATCGATCAATGGCTCGCATGCGTCAGCTTGCACCAAAGGTACAGGAGCTAAAGGATAGATGTGGCGATGATAAACAAAAATTTATGCAAGCCCAGATGGAGTTATGGCGTAAGGAAAAGGTGAATCCTTTTGGTGGCTGTTTGCCGATGCTTTTACAGATGCCAGTCTTTCTTGGTATCTACTGGGTACTTAATGAAAGTGTGGAATTACGTCAGGCTTCCTTCATTCTCTGGTATAACGATCTCTCCAAAATGGATCCTTACTTCCTCCTGCCAATTCTTATGGGAGCAGGAATGTTTATCCAGCAACAGCTGACTCCTATGCAGACAGCGGATCCTGCCCAGGCCAAGATGATGAAATTCATGCCGGTTATTTTCTCTGTTTTCTTTCTCTGGTTTCCAGCTGGGCTGGTACTTTATTACACAGCCAACACGGTGATTCGTATTTTACAGCAATGGATAATCAGCCGTTCAACTGAAAAAAAACATCGTCAAAAACCTGCCTGATAACCGAGGCGTCCGGAATATGACCGGTCAACCTGAAACCATATGCGCTGTCGCCACACCGGCCGGTCGTGGCGGCATCAGCATTATAAGACTATCCGGTCAAAAATCTCTTTCTGCTGCTGAAATCATTCTCGGTTTCACTCCGACCCCGAGACATGCTCACTACTGTCCGTTCCATAATACCCTGGGCGATGTCCTGGATACTGGAATAGCTCTGTATTTTCCAGCACCTGACTCATTCACAGGCGAGGACGTTATAGAGTTCCAGGCGCATGGTGGTCCCTATGTCATGGACATGCTCTTACAGGAATTGCTTTCCCTGGATATAAGACTTGCTGATCCTGGTGAGTTTTCACAACGCGCTTTTTTAAATGACAAAATAGATCTCGCACAGGCGGAAGCCATAGCCGATTTGATAGATTCAAATTCAGAAGAAGCTGCACGTTTTGCTTTAAGGTCATTACAGGGCGAATTCTCGGCACTGATCAACGATATGGTCCAGTCGATAATACACTTGAGAATGTACGTTGAAGCAGCTATAGATTTTCCTGAAGAAGAAGTGGACTTTCTCGGCACAGGCGAAGTGGAAAATAAACTGTCTGGTATTCGTAACCAGTTAAACGATGTACTTTTAAAGGCCCGCCAGGGCACTATTATGAAAGATGGATTAACAGTAGTCATTGCAGGAGAACCCAATGCAGGTAAATCCAGTTTGCTGAATGTCCTTGCAGGACAGTCCAGGGCCATAGTAACAGACATCGCCGGAACTACGAGAGATACCCTACGCGAACATATCAGCATAGATGGTATGCCACTGCATATCATTGATACTGCAGGACTTCATGAGAGTGAAGACGAGGTAGAGCAGGAAGGAATCAGGCGTGCCTGGGAGGCGATCAGGGAAGGTGATCTGGTGTTGCTGCTGATTGACTCTTCAAATTCGTTCAACGTGCAAACCAGTTCTCTTTACCAGGAACTTATTAAAGAGATGGATGATCCTGGAAATTTGTTTCTGGTTTTTAACAAAATTGACCTCTTGGACACAAAACCAGGGCAAACTGAAACAATAAGGCCTCACCAGACTTTCCATATTTCAGTGAAAGATCAGGAAGGGCTCGACTTGCTTAAAGAAGCAATGAAAAAACATGCTGGCCTGAGTACCACGGTAGAGGGAGGATTTATTGCCCGCCGCAGACACCTTGATGCGCTTAACAAAGCCTCAGATTTTCTCTTGGCCGCCGCTTCACAACTTGAAAATAACAAAGCCGGGGAACTGGTGGCTGAAGACCTTCGAGAGGCTCATATGGCCCTGGAGTCCATTACTGGACAGTTCACTCCCGATGATTTGCTGGGTGAGATATTTACAAGCTTTTGCATTGGAAAATAATCACGCCTTCTTCACATGCTACCAACAGGTCACACCCATATTGATACCAGATACCATAGGATGTGGAAAACTGGCCAATTTACCGGGATAAAATGTGTATTCTTCGGTTAACAAAAAACAGGAAGCCTGGATGCCAAATTATAATCACATCTTATCCTCCTGGTCCTACCGCCTTACTGTCAGGTTAAATGCACTTGCCCCACAGACTTTAAATCACTTCAAGCCTATGAAATTACTGACAGAAACAGGTTTACACACAGAATAAAGGCTATCTAATAGTAGTAATAACATTAAATAGTCTTCCTTCTATATATACATATATATTTATATATATTCTTTATATATCCTGAAAACAGATCAGACACATTTCACTTCATTTTTTCCTTGGAATGCTTATACTTAGCGCCCTTTTTCTTTCAAGACATCTGGAAATGAATCTCCGGTATTCCGATCATGGCCAAACAGGGTAACGACAAGCAGAAATTTGATGTCATCGTTATTGGTGGCGGACATGCAGGAACTGAAGCTGCTCTGGCTTCTGCCCGTATGGGTGCCTCAACCCTTTTGATTACCCATAACATCGATACTCTGGGGCAAATGTCCTGTAACCCCGCTATTGGGGGGATTGGTAAAACTCACCTGGTCAAGGAAATTGATGCCCTTGGTGGGGTTATGGCTAAAGCGGCTGACCTGGCCGGTATCCACTTCAGAACACTTAATGCCAGCAAGGGGCCAGCTGTCAGGGCAACTCGTGCCCAGGCAGACCGGGCATTGTACAAGTCAGCTATCAGGTATTTCCTGGAATCACAGGAAAACCTTAATATCTTTCAGCAAGGTGTTGATGACCTGATTATCGAGAATGAGCAGGTGAAGGGTGTGATTACCCAGATGGGGTTACGCTTTTATGCCCATCGGGTTATTTTGACTGCCGGGACATTCCTTGGTGGAAAAATCCACATAGGCCTGAAAAACCATGCCGGTGGGCGTGCCGGTGACTCACCTTCCATTGCCCTGGCCGAAAGGCTTCGTGAACTCCCCTTTAATGTCGGTCGGCTTAAAACCGGAACCCCGCCTAGAATCGATGCTGATTCGGTAAACTTT
The DNA here is from genome assembly GCA_964503965.1 of uncultured Enterobacteriaceae bacterium. GTDB lineage: Bacteria > Pseudomonadota > Gammaproteobacteria > Pseudomonadales > Pseudohongiellaceae > Eutrophocola. Next base: position 53,864 of record CAZDCK010000016.1, read on the forward strand.
GAAAAAATGACTGAACAGCCCGGGGATAGCCCCAGACCTGTTATGTCCTATCTTGGGAACACTATGGACCACCCGGATCAGGTGAGTTGTTTTATTACGGCCACCAATGAAAAAAGTCATGACATAATCAGGGAAGGTTTACAGTATTCCCCTATGTATTCTGGAGAAATCGAGGGTGTTGGTCCGCGTTATTGTCCTTCCATTGAAGACAAGATAGTTCGCTTTTCAGACAAGAATAGCCATCAGATTTTTGTAGAACCGGAAGGTCTTAGCAGCAGGGAATTATACCCAAACGGCATATCCACCAGTCTGCCCTATGACGTTCAGGAAAAACTGGTCGCCACAATCAGCGGTTTTGAAGAGGCCCGTATCGTGCGTCCGGGATACGCCATTGAATATGATTATTTTGATCCCAGGGATCTTCGATATTCCATGGAAACCAAATTCATAAAGGGGCTGTATTTTGCTGGCCAGATTAATGGTACAACAGGCTATGAAGAAGCTGGTGCCCAGGGACTGCTTGCCGGAATCAATGCGGCACTTGCTGTACAGGAAAAAGAACCTTGGTGCCCCGGGCGTGATGAAGCCTATATTGGTGTTCTTGTGGATGATCTTATCACCCGCGGTACTCAGGAACCCTATCGCATGTTTACATCCCGGGCGGAATACCGGCTTATGCTCAGGCAGGATAATGCTGATTTTCGACTGACTGAAAAAGGGCGCAAGTTTGGGCTCGTGGATGATGTCCGATGGCAGGCTTTTTGTAAGAAACAGGAAAGCGTTGCCTTCGAAGAAAAGCGACTAAGGTCAACCTGGGTGCAGCCAGCTGGTGATCTGGCGGACCAGGTTAATCCCTTGCTGGAAAAACCGCTTTCCCATGAATATTCACTGGCAGATATTCTTGCCCGCCCTCGAGTCACTGTCGCTGATCTCAATGATGCATGCATCAGGTCAGGTAAACTGGATACACTGCCCGATCCCCTGGTGGCAGAACAGGTAGAAATACGTATCAAGTACCAGGGCTATATTGATCGGCAGCTGGCAGAAATAGAAAAGCTGAAGAATCAGGAACATACACCAATACCTGATGATTTTGAGTATGGTGAAATTCCAGGATTATCCAGTGAGCTGACCCAGAAACTCCAGCAGAGCAAACCGGACACCATCGGCAGGGCATCGCGGATTCCGGGAATTACACCAGCCGCAATATCCCTGTTGCTTGTCTACCTGAAAAAACACAGGGAAGGTCACCCGGTCAACCGCAAAAACAAGATTGCCTGATGGATTCGCGGGACCAGCTTTCCGACATGTTGCGCCAGGGGGTGGCTGGACTAGGCCTGGATATTAGCCAGGAGAAATTCCATGCTCTTCTGGATTACCTGATGTTGCTGGACAAATGGAATGTGGCTTACAACCTGTCCGGGATCAAGGATGTCAAAAAGATGGTGGCTTACCACCTGGTAGATAGCCTTGCCGTGGTGCCTTATATCAATGGCCAGGTAATGCTCGACGTAGGAACCGGTGCAGGCCTGCCTGGGATACCACTGGCTATCTGTTATCCGGATAAAGAATTTTTGCTGTTGGACAGCAATGGCAAGAAAACCAGATTCCTTTTCCAGGTAAAAGCAGAATTGGCTTTGAATAATCTGACCGTATTTCATGACAGAACAGAAAACTTTCAAAGCCCCCGGCAAATTGATATTGTGCTCTGCCGTGCTTACGCTGCACTGGAGCTGGTCGCCCGCCAAACGGAACATCTGATGACGGAGAACAGCACTCTGCTAGCCATGAAGGGGCAGTATCCCCAGGATGAAATAGACGCATTACCGGAAAGATTCCGGGTACGTCAGTCATGGCAACTCGAAGTCCCCGGTATAGAAGGATCCAGGCATCTTATAGAGATTGTCCTTGCCGGGAAAAAATGACAGGAATCAGGAAGTGAGCCACATATTTGCCGTAGCAAATCAAAAAGGTGGGGTTGGTAAAACCACCACTACTGTGAACCTGTCTGCCTCCCTGGCACGCATGAACAAGAAAGTGCTCATGGTTGACCTGGATCCTCAGGGAAATGCCACCATGGGGAGCGGAATTGAAAAAAACAGTATTGAATATTCTGTCTATGATCTACTTGTAGATCGCTTGTCTGTAAGTCAGGTAGCCATGAAAACACCCGAATCCGGTTTTGATGTTTTACCGGCTAATGGGGATCTGACTGCAGCTGAGGTGGAGCTGCTGGATGTGGAAGGACGAGATCATCGCTTGCGTGACAGTCTCAGAGAGCAAGGAAGCAGTTATGACTATATCCTGATTGACTGCCCCCCATCTCTGAATATGCTGACCGTCAATGCCCTGGTGGCTGCAGATGGCGTGCTGATTCCCATGCAGTGTGAATATTATGCCCTGGAAGGCCTGACAGCTCTGTCGCAGACTATTGAGGCCGTATCGGCATCATTGAATCCCGGATTAAAAATTGAGGGAATTCTCAGAACAATGTATGACCCGCGCAACCGCCTGTCCCAGGAAGTGTCTGAACAACTTACCGGATTTTTTGACGATACTGTGTACAGGACTATTGTCCCCAGAAATGTGCGGCTTGCGGAAGCACCCAGTTTTGGGTTGCCGGTAATAGTGTATGATAAAAGTTCCAGGGGGGCTTTGGCCTATATTGCCCTGGCCGGTGAAATTCTCCGACGTCATAGTGAGGTTAACCAGCCAGAAGCAGATAATACAGTGGCTGAATCGCCTCCTCCCTCTTATTGATCTGGCTGTAAGGTGAACGGATGAGTACAAAAAAACGCGGACTCGGCAGGGGGCTTGATGCTCTTCTTGGAGGAAATGCCGCCAAAGCACCGGAGCAGGCCCCAAAGCCAGTTGACCAGCCTTCTGATCTGCCAGCTGTCCAGCCCAGGTCTGGGGAAGCTGTCGCCAGCGAGCATAATGTGCTCAGAAATTTACCGGTTGAGTTCATCCAGCCAGGTAAATACCAGCCCAGGCAGGATATGCGGCCAGAGTCCCTGGAAGAGTTGGCCAATTCAATCAGGGCCCAGGGTGTGATGCAGCCTATAGTCGTCAGGCCTATAAGCAGCAGTAAATATGAAATTGTTGCCGGGGAGAGACGTTGGCGCGCCAGCCAGATGGCCGGGTTGGATACGATACCCGTGATAATCAAGCAAGTCCCCGATGAGGCTGCTGTGGCGATGGCTCTTATCGAAAATATCCAGCGTGAAAACCTCAATCCTATTGAAGAAGCGATGGCCCTGCAGCGGCTGATCGATGAGTTTGACCTGACACAGCAGGAAGTGGCTGATGCGGTGGGAAAATCCAGAACCACAGTGACCAACCTCCTTCGATTGATGAGCCTGACTCCCGATGTCATGAAATCCCTGGAACATGGGGATCTTGAGATGGGGCATGCCCGGGCCCTTTTGTCCCTTTCCAATGAAAAACAGGTGGAAGCGGCAAAACAGGTAGTTGGCAAGGATCTCTCCGTACGCCAGACTGAAGCACTTGTGCGACGGATGCTGGCTGAAAAAACCAAAACATCACCTGCAGACAGGATTGACCCGGATATCCGTCATCTGCAGGATAACCTGGCTGAAAAACTGGGTACCCAGGTAATGATCCAGCACACCGCTAAGGGAAAAGGAAAATTAATCCTTAAATACAACTCCCTGGACCAGCTTGACGGCATTCTGGACCACATCAAATAAGGGATTAGCCCTTATAATCCGGCAGAATTTCACCTGATCTGAAAAACTTGCACCGAAAGTGCACAAATTGTGCTCAAAATATTGTCTGCTGGGGTTAAATTCCCTATAATTCGCGGCCCTTGCAGATGGTCCGTAAAAACGTCTCGGTACTGTGATTAATAAATTATCAGTCATCAGGGTTGTGGCCCTGCAGGTGGGGTTTGCAGCAGTACTGGCAACAATAGCTGGAACAGCTTTGACTTGGGTTGAAGCGGAGTCCGTGATTATCGGTGCATTGATAGCGATAATCCCCGGTGCCTATTTCGGGTATATGTATTTTCGGGAGACGGGCTCACGGGCCATGCAGAGAACCATCCGCCGGGCGTATATTGCCGAGGCGGTGAAGTTGATTATGATGGGTGTCGGTTTTGCACTCGCATTCAAGTTCGTGGATTCTTTAAATCCCCTGGTATTATTCTGCGGATTCGTGCTGACACACGGATGCGGCATTTTTGCGATAGCAAAAATGCAATTTGCCTACAAACAAGGCACCTGAACAGTCAAAAACAGATAAAACAGGATAGATGAAAACCAATGGCCGCTGAAGAACACGCCGTAGAACATGCGATTGAAGGTGCTGACGGGCACGCACAACAATATGCCACAGGTGGTGAATATATCCAGCATCACCTGGGTTTTCTCGTTTTCGGTCAAAAAGAAGATGGTCACTGGGGCTTTGCCCACAGTGAACAGGAAGCCAAGGATATGGGATTCTGGTCCATTAATGTCGACACCATGGGCATCTCCATAGTTCTGGGTCTGATCTTTCTGGGACTGTTCAAAATGGTTAGCAAAAAAGCCACATCTGGCATTCCTGGTGGCCTTCAGAACGCTATTGAAATGATCGTGGAAATGGTACAGACCAATGTTAAGACTACCTTCCATGCCAGAAATGACTATATTGCCCCGCTGTCACTGACAATATTCTGCTGGGTCTTCCTGATGAATCTGATGGATCTTGTCCCTGTGGATGTAATCCCTCTGATAGCACAGACCATTGCAGGTGACTCACACCTGTATTTCAAAGCGGTACCATCGACTGATGTGAATATTACTGCCGGTCTCGCCATCAGTGTCTTTTTAATGATCATTTACTACAGTATCAAGGTGAAAGGTGTTGGTGGTTTTCTGGCAGAGCTGGCATTTCATCCGTTCGGTAAATGGGCGCTGCCTCTTAACCTGGTGATGGAGCTTCCGGCTTTCCTCGCCAAACCCGTTTCACTGGCACTGCGACTTTTCGGTAACCTGTTTGCCGGTGAGGTCATTTTCCTTGTAATTGCCCTGCTGGGCTGGTTCCAGCTTCCTCTGCATTTCGCATGGGCAGTATTTCATATTCTGGTAATTACATTGCAGGCCTACCTATTCATGATGCTTACCATTGTGTATCTGAACCAGGCACACAATGATCATTAATGGAAATTTAGTAAGACAAGCAATAACGCTAATTTAGTTAAAAACCTCGTAAAACCCTGGAGATAAAAAATGGAAACAATCTACGCCTACACCCTGATTTCCGCTGCCCTGATTTTCGGTATCTGTGGTGCCGGTACTGCCGTCGCCTTTGGTAACCTTGGTGGCAAACTTATTGAAAGTTCTGCTCGTCAGCCTGAACTTGCTCCACGCCTTCAGACCCAGTTCTTCCTGGTCGCCGGTTTCGTGGACGTCATTTCCATTATCGGTGTCGGTATGGCAATGCTGTTCATCTTCGCTGTACCTTTCCAGGTATAAACGGACGATAAAAACCCAGAGAGCGCTCTGCGAAGTGATGGCAGTGCGCTGAGTTTGCACTGCAAACCTAGGTGAGGAAACTATGAATCTGAACGCAACTATCATCGGTCAAATAATCGCATTCTTCGTGTTTGCGTGGTTCTGCAAGAACTATGTCTGGCCGCCGATCGTAGCTGCTCTGGACGAAAGACAGAAGAAGATAGCTGAAGGCCTTGAGGCCGCAGGCCGCGCAGAAAAGGACCTGGAGCTTGCCCAGGAAAAAGCAGCTGAACTTCTGAAAGAAGCAAAGACTGATTCTGCCGGAATCCTGGACCAGGCAAACAAGCGTGCGTCCCAGATTGTGGATGAAGCCAAAGAGCAGGCCCGTGAAGAAGGCCAACGCATGATTGCTTCCGCCCAGGCAGAGATTGAGCAGGAAATAGAACGAGCCAAGGAACAGCTTCGCGCCCAGGTGGCAGCCATTGCCGTATCCGGCGCGGAAAAAATCCTGGAATCCTCTGTTGATGAAAGGGCTCATTCAGACCTGCTGGATCAACTGGCAGCAAATCTGTAATGAAGATTCCGGTAATAACCGGAAAGTGATGACAAACCAGAGCTATTTATGTCTCAAAACACAACATTAGCAAGACCCTATGCCAAAGCGGCGTTTGAAGTGGCTAACCAGTCGGGCGATCTGACCAGTTGGTCTGCCATGCTGCACACGGTGTCTGCCGTGGTAACTTCAAGCAAGGTTAATGAATTGCTTTCCCTGCCGAGTCAGAGTGGTGAGCAACAGGCAGCTAGGGTTGTCGAGATTTGTGGCGATGAAATTGACAAACAGGTGGCAAGCTTCATTACCATCCTGGCGGAAAATAAACGCCTGTCACTTATGCCTGAAATAGTCGAGCTGTTTGATGCCCTGAAGGCGATTCAGGAAAAACGTGTAGACGTTGAAGTTATTTCGGCCTATGCGCTTGATGAAGCGGCGGAAAACAAACTGAAAGAAGCATTGAAAAAGCGCTTGCAGCGGGAAGTCTCCCTGAGCAGCCGTGTTGACCAGTCCCTGTTGGGGGGCCTCATCCTGAGAACGGATGACATGGTCATCGATGGCTCACTGCGAGGGAGATTAAACAAATTAGCCGAGGCAATGAATTCCTGAGTTTCCACGGGAAATAGGAAAGAGTTGAGGAACAAAGAATGCAGCAACTGAACCCATCAGAAATTAGCGAAATTATCAAACAGCGCATCGAAAGCCTGGATGTCTCTGCCCAACCGAGCACCGAAGGTACGATTGTCAGCGTGTCAGACGGTATCATACGTATTCACGGTTTAGCCGACGTCATGTACGGTGAAATGATCGAGTTCGAGGGCGGTGTATACGGTATGGCACTGAACCTGGAACGTGACTCTGTCGGTGCCGTAGTACTTGGTGACTACCAGGGACTGGCTGAAGGCCAGACCTGTCGCTGTACACAGCGTATTCTTGAGGTTCCTGTAGGTCCTGAACTGGAAGGCCGTGTAGTGGATGCCCTGGGTAATCCCATTGACGGAAAAGGTCCGGTAAATGCGAAAGTCACTGATGCAGTTGAAAAGGTTGCACCTGGTGTAATTGCCCGTCAGTCAGTATCCCAGCCTGTTCAGACTGGTCTGAAAGCCATTGACTCCATGGTACCGATTGGTCGTGGTCAGCGTGAGCTGATTATTGGTGACCGTCAGGTAGGTAAATCCGCCGTTGCAGTTGACACGATCATTAACCAGAAAGGCACTGGTGTTAAATGTATCTATGTTGCTGTTGGCCAGAAACAGTCTTCCATTGCCAGCGTTGTGCGTAAACTGGAAGAGCACGGTGCGATGGAACACACCATCGTTGTTGCAGCGGGTGCATCAGATCCAGCTTCCATGCAGTACCTTGCTCCTTATGCCGGTTGTACCATGGGTGAGTATTATCGTGATCGTGGACAGGATGCCCTGATTATTTATGACGACCTGACCAAGCAGGCCTGGGCTTATCGTCAGATTTCCCTGCTGCTTCGTCGTCCGCCTGGACGTGAGGCCTATCCTGGTGATGTTTTCTATCTCCATTCACGTCTTCTGGAAAGGGCAGCTCGTGTAAATGCGGATTATGTAGAGGCATTTACCAATGGTGAGGTTAAAGGACAGACAGGATCCCTGACTGCACTTCCAATTATTGAAACCCAGGCAGGTGACGTATCCGCTTTCGTACCAACCAACGTAATTTCCATTACCGATGGTCAGATCTTCCTTGAAACCAGTCTGTTCAATGCCGGTATTCGCCCGGCAATGAACGCCGGTCTTTCGGTATCCCGTGTGGGAGGTGCAGCTCAGACCAAGGCGATCAAGAAACTCGGCGGCGGTATTCGTCTTGCCCTGGCCCAGTATCGTGAGCTGGCAGCCTTTGCCCAGTTTGCTTCTGACCTTGATGAAGCCACTCGTGCCCAGCTGGAACACGGTCAGCGTGTAACCGAGCTGATGAAACAGAAGCAATATTCACCGTTGTCAGTTGCTGAAATGGCTATAGTCATTTACGCCGCTAACGAAGGGTATCTGAAAGAAGTTGAACTGGACAAGATTGGTGACTTTGAAGCCGCATTGTTGTCATTCATTAACTCTGAATATGCTGATCTTATGAACAGCATTAATGAGTCTGGTGACTACACTGATGATACTGAAGCGTCCTTCAAGGAAGCTATGGAAAAATTCATCTCTACACAGACCTGGTAAAGACCAATGGCAGTCGGTAAAGAAATTCGCAACCAGATCGGGAGTATCCAGAATACTCAGAAGATCACCAGCGCCATGGAAATGGTGGCTGCGAGCAAAATGCGCAAGGCGCAGGATGCCATGGAAGTGGGAAAACCCTATGCGACCACTATTCGTAATGTGGTCAGCCATATTTCCAATGCCAATCCTGAATACCAGCACATTTACATGGAACAGCGAGAAGTCAAAAAAATTGGCTACATCGTTATATCCACAGATCGTGGCTTATGTGGTGGCCTGAACATCAACCTGTTTAAAGCCCTCGTCAATTCCATGAAAGCATGGCATGACGAAGAAGGTGTTGAATCAGAAATTTGTGCTGTTGGCGCCAAGGCCGGTTCATTTTTTTCAAGCTTTGGTGGAAATGTAGTAGCCAGTGTACGCGGCCTGGGTGAAAAACCTGCTGTTGAAGATGTCATTGGTGCTGTAAAGGTTATGCTCGATAAATATGTAGATGGCGAATATGACAAATTGTTCCTGGTGAACAATGAATTCATTAATACCATGACACAGAAACCTGTTATCCAGCAGTTGTTGCCATTGCAGCCAGCTGAGAAAGAAGAGCTTCAACACCATTGGGACTATATTTACGAGCCAGATGCCAAAGGCCTTCTCGACAGCCTGCTTACACGCTACATTGAATCGCAGGTTTACCAGGCAGTGGTTGAAAATAATGCCTGTGAACAGGCCTCCAGAATGATTGCCATGAAGAGTGCGACAGACAATGCAGGCGAGCTCATTAATGAGCTGCAGCTTGTGTATAACAAGGCGCGTCAGGCGGCCATCACCCAGGAACTCTCCGAGATTGTGGGTGGAGCTTCAGCTGTATAAAAAGAATTTGTTGTTAACGAATTATATTGATATTTGAAAATTTTAAGAGGAACCGGACATGAGTAGCGGTCGTATCGTTCAGATTATTGGTGCTGTTATCGACGTGGAATTTCCACGCGACTCCGTACCGAAGGTTTATGACGCACTGGCAGTGGATAACAGCGAAATTACGCTGGAAGTTCAGCAGCAGCTGGGTGACGGCGTAGTCCGTACTATTGCCCTGGGTTCTACTGAGGGTCTGCGTCGCGGCCTGAATGTCAATGATACAGGTGCACCGATTTCCGTACCGGTTGGTAAGGAAACCCTGGGTCGCATCATGGACGTACTGGGTAACCCCATTGATGAGTGTGGCGATATTGGTGAACAGGAAAGAATGCCAATTCACCGTAAAGCTCCGACATATGATGAGCAGGCTGGTTCAGAGGAACTGCTCGAAACCGGAATCAAGGTTATCGACCTGGTTTGTCCTTTCGCCAAGGGTGGTAAGGTTGGTCTGTTCGGCGGTGCCGGTGTAGGCAAGACCGTTAATATGATGGAGCTGATTAACAACATCGCCACGGAGCATAGTGGCCTGTCAGTATTTACCGGTGTGGGTGAACGTACTCGTGAAGGTAATGACTTCTACCATGAAATGCAGGAGTCCGGCGTTGTAAACGTAGATAAATTCGACGAATCAAAAGTTGCCATGGTATACGGCCAGATGAATGAGCCCCCTGGTAACCGTCTGCGTGTTGCCCTGACTGGTCTGACCATGGCGGAAAAATTCCGTGATGAAGGTCGTGATGTCCTGTTGTTCGTTGACAATATCTATCGTTATACACTGGCTGGAACCGAGGTATCGGCACTGTTGGGTCGTATGCCTTCCGCGGTGGGTTACCAGCCAACACTGGCTGAGGAAATGGGCGCCCTGCAGGAACGTATTACATCTACTAAAACGGGTTCCATTACCTCCATCCAGGCGGTATATGTACCTGCAGATGACCTGACTGACCCATCACCGGCAACCACCTTTGCTCACCTTGATGCAACGGTAGTACTTTCCCGTGATATTGCCCAGCTGGGTATTTATCCTGCGATTGACCCGCTGGACTCCACTTCACGTCAACTGGATCCGCTGATCATTGGTCAGGAGCATTATGAAGTGGCTCGTGGTGTGCAGTCTATTCTGCAGCGTTATAAAGAATTGAAGGATATTATTGCGATCCTGGGTATGGACGAGCTGTCTGAAGAAGACAAGCTGGCTGTAAACCGCGCTCGTAAAGTGGAAAGGTTCTTCTCACAGCCATTTACAGTGGCAGAAGTATTTACCGGCTCTCCCGGAAAATATGTGTCATTGAAAGATACCATCACTGGCTTCAAGGCTATTCTTGCCGGTGAATACGACGACCTGCCGGAACAGGCATTTTATATGGTTGGTGGTATCGAAGAAGCGGTTGAGAAAGCGAAAAACCTGTAAAAAAACTGAAAGTATATTGGGTTTTACAGGACTAGAGTAAGGTAACTGATTATGGCCATGACAATGCATTGCGATATTGCCAGTGCGGAGGAGCGTTTATTCTCCGGTCGCGTTGAAATGCTCGTTGCAACCGGTACCATGGGTGATATGGGTATCTATCCCGGCCATGCCCCTTTACTGACAGAGCTGATTCCGGGTCCGGTCAGGCTGGTAACTCAGTCAGGGGAAGAGCAGGTGTACTATGTTTCCGGAGGATTTCTGGAAATTCAGCCGGGAACAGTTCATATTCTCGCAGATACAGCAACACGGGCTGATGACGTTGATGAAGACTCTGCTATCCGCGCCCAGCAGGAAGCAGTGGATGTGATTCTCAAGCAGACTGGAGAGATGGACTATGCCGCTGCAGCATCCCAGCTTGCCCAGGCAGCTGCCCAGATCAGAACCCTACAGCAACTGAGAAGGAAGCTCAGCAAATAACAAGCCGATCAGCACGCTTATCGCTTGATTCAAAAAGGCAGCATTCGCTGCCTTTTTTGGTATTCTAGGCAGCATCAAATAACTTGAGGTTATTACATTGAAACTGAATGTCGTGGTGCTTGCTGCGGGCAAGGGAACAAGGATGAAATCCTCCTTACCCAAGGTGTTACATAAACTTGCTGGCAAGCCACTTCTTCTGCATGTTCTTGAAACAGCAAAATCACTGGCGTGTGAAAACCTGCAGGTCGTCACCGGTTTTGGTGCGGAAGCTGTTAAGGAAGAGCTTGGCAGTCATGTAAGCCGATTTGTCCTTCAGGCGGAACAGCTGGGTACAGCCCATGCCGTTCAACAGACAGTAGATGCCTTGGATGATGATGCAATTGTATTGGTACTTTACGGTGATGTCCCACTCATAAAAGCCTCAACGCTCAGGACATTAATTGCCAAAACAGACAGGAATACGATGGGCGTATTAACCTGTGTTGTGGATAATCCTGCTGGTCTTGGCCGAATTATTCGTGATGGAAAAGGTCAGATTACACAGATCGTTGAGGAAAAGGATGCAACCGAAGCCCAGAAAGCCATTACAGAAATTAATACTGGTTTCATGGCCATCCCTGTCCGTCGATTGAAGGAATGGCTACCAGGAATTCAAGCAAATAATTCCCAGAAGGAATATTACCTGACTGATCTTGTTGAGATTGCTCTGGACAGCGGTAATAGCGTTGCGACCACTATTTGTCCAGACCAGGATGAAGTTACCGGAATCAATGATCGTGCACAGCTAGCGGAACTTGAACGGAAATATCAGCAGCAAACAAATGTAACGTTGATGAAATCCGGTGTTACTATCCGGGATCCTTCAAGGGTGGATATACGGGGTGATGTTGAGATAGACGGTGATGTAGAGATTGATATTAACGTCATCCTTGAAGGGCGGGTCAGGATAGCAACCGGTTCAGTGATCGGTGCAGGGTCGATACTGAAAAATTGTGCCATTGGAGAAAATACCGTAATTCATCCTTATACTATTATTGAGGAGGCTGTCATTGGCAATCAATGCCAAATTGGACCTTTCGCCAGAGTCAGGCCGGGTACTGAGCTGAAGGACTCATCAAAACTTGGCAACTTCGTTGAAATAAAAAACTCGGTGATTGGCCAGGGTAGCAAGGTCAATCATCTGTCGTATGTTGGTGATTCTGAGCTTGGTGACAAAGTAAATGTTGGCGCAGGTACGATTACCTGCAATTATGATAGTGTAAATAAGCATAAAACGATTATTGGCAATAATGTTTTTATTGGTTCCAATGCTGTGCTTGTTGCTCCGATAACGCTTGAAGATGACAGTTTTGTCGCCGCAGGATCTACTCTCACAGAAACTTTAGAGAAAGACAGCCTGGGCATTGCGAGATCCAGGCAGAAAAATATTGAAAACTGGAAACGACCAGTAAAGAAGTAAGGAACTGAAGGTTCAAAAAAATATATGTGTGGAATAGTCGGTGCAATAGGACAAAGAAACGTCACAGGTATCCTGGTTGAGGGTCTGAAAAGGCTGGAATATCGTGGTTATGATTCAGCCGGCCTTGCGCTGATCAGCAGGAAAGGGAAAGACCTTTCCTGTGTCAAAACGGTAGGTAAAGTTCAGGCCCTGGAAGACAAGATTTGTAAATCACTAATTGATGGGCCTATTGGTATTGCCCATACACGCTGGGCAACCCATGGAAAACCAACACAGGAAAATGCCCATCCCCATATTTCCCATGATCGGGTAGCTGTCATTCACAATGGGATCATTGAAAACTTCAAGGATCTTAAAGAAGGGTTGATTGGCAAGGGTTATACCTTTACTACGGAAACGGATACAGAGGTCATTGTCCACCTGATTCACATGTTTCTGACAGAAGAAAGTATGTCTTTCCTGGACTCAGTAAGAAAGACCATTGATCTACTCGACGGTGCTTATGGATTAGCTGCAATTGACAGGGAAGACCCCAAACGCATCATTGTGGCCCGCAGTGGAAGTCCCCTGATTATTGGTGTTGGTATTGGTGAAAATTTTATCGCTTCGGATCCGGCAGCGCTTGGCCAGGTTACTGACCGATTTATTTATCTGGAAGAAGGTGACATCGCCGAAATAAAAGCGGAAAAAATCAAAATTTATAATAAGGGAGAGAAGGTCAAGCGCCATATTGTTCAGCTTAACCAAAACCTGGAGGACAGCGTAAAGGGTCAGTACAGGCACTTCATGCTGAAAGAAATTTATGAGCAGCCTGCGGTGATCAGAAATACACTTGCAGGCAAGCTGGGAAAATCCCACGTGCTTGAGGAAGCCTTCGGCGTCAATGCCAGTGAGGTATTTAACCAGACAAAAAGCGTCCAGATTGTTGCTTGTGGTACCAGTTACCATGCCGGGATGATTGCTAAATTCTGGTTTGAAAATATTGCGCGTATGCCCTGCTCCGTGGATATTGCCAGCGAGTACCGTTATCGAAATATTCTGGTTCCCAAAGATTGTCTTTTTGTCACGATTTCCCAGTCCGGAGAAACTGCTGATACGCTGGCAGCCCTGAGAGAGGCAAAAAAAGCCGGATATGTCGGCTGTATGACTATTTGTAATGTGGCAAACAGCTCTATAGAAAGGGAATCTGATTTCGCGATCATGACCCAGGCAGGCAGGGAAATCGGTGTTGCTTCAACCAAGGCCTTCACAACGCAGCTATCAATCCTGTCAATTCTGTGTGTAGCACTGGCCCGCCGCAACGGACTGACAGAGGAAAATGAAAAAGAGCTCGTACATGACCTCCATTCATTACCTGAAGTGATCAGGAATTGTTTGACACTTAACGATCGGATTCGACGTATATCCCTTGATTTCGCCGATAAACGGCATTCCCTGTTTCTCGGTCGAGGCGTGCAGTATCCGGTTTCCAAAGAAGGAGCTCTCAAGCTCAAGGAAATTTCATATATCCATGCTGAAGCCTATCCGGCCGGTGAACTGAAGCATGGCCCGCTCGCCCTTGTCGATGATGAAATGCCTGTTATTGCCGTGGCACCCAATGATGAGCTTCTTGAAAAACTCAAATCCAATCTACAGGAAGTGAGTGCACGTGGTGGACGTCTTTATGTTTTTGCGGATGCGGAAGCCGGCTTCAGCAATGATGAAAATACAACTGTGGTAGATATTCCCCATTGTTCAGATTTTCTCTCTCCGATTGTTTATTCTGTTCCTCTACAGCTGCTTGCCTATCATGTGGCAGTAATCAAGGGGACAGATATTGACCAACCCCGAAATCT